>NZ_JBIRJA010000020.1:0-219071 GCF_044329325.1 Streptomyces sp. NPDC017676
GGGGGGGCCGGTGCGGGGGGCGCCGGGGGGGCGCCCCGCCCCCGGCGCGGGGGGGGGGCCGGGCCCCCGGGCCCGCCCCCCCCCACCCGGGGGGGGCGCCCGGGGGGCCCGGGGCCCCCCCCGCGGTGGTGTGTGCGTCAGCCGATGACCTTGGCGGACTCGATGACCACGGACTCGGTGGGGACGTCCTGGTGGCCACGACGGCTGCCCGTCTTGACCGCCTTGACGGAGTCGACGACATCCCGGCCCTCGGTCACCTTGCCGAACACGGCGTAGCCCCAGCCGGTCGGGCTCTTCGCCGAGTAGTTGAGGAAGGCGTTGTCCGAAACATTGATGAAGAACTGGGCCGTAGCGGAATGCGGGTCGTTCGTCCGCGCCATCGCCACGGTGTAGTTGTCGTTCTTCAGCCCGTTGTCGGCCTCATTCTGAATAGGCGCCTGGGTGGGCTTCTGGTCCATGTCCGGAGTGAAACCGCCGCCCTGAATCATGAAGCCGTTGATCACCCGGTGGAAAATCGTGCCGTCGTAGTGGCCGCCGCGGACGTACGACAGGAAGTTCTCGACCGTCTTGGGCGCCTCGGCGTCGTTCAGTTCCAGCACGATCCGGCCGAAGTTGGTGTTCAGCTCGACTGTCGACATCAAAAAACTCCTCATTCCGGTGGGCTTCCCCACGCCTACGCTACGGAATATACGACCACGGGGCACATGGGCCGCGCCGCAGCACCTCGTGGTGCGAACGGCCATCCGTCCGGGTCATGTCCTCACGACAGCCGGGGTGCGTCGGCGGGGGCCGGGGGCAGGGCCAGATGGGCCAGATCGCCCGGCCGCGGACTCGTCACCGGCCACAGCGGAGCGGCCGTCCCGTCGGCGAGCGCGGCCGGCGCGTCGGTGAGGTTCATGCGCTGGCGCAGCCGGCCGTAGAAGTCCGTCGGACCGAGCCGGACCGCCTTGAGCCGGCGCGGGGCGGCGTACACGCCGATCCAGTCGCCGGGGGCCAGTACCCCGCGCAACTGGCCGTCGATGCTGACCGCGGCCTGGCCCGAGCGCTCCAGCACCCGCAGCGCGATGGGCTCGTCCGGTGCGGCGACCACCGAGCGGTTGAACACCATGTGCGGCGCGACCGGTGTGAACACCAGGGCGTCCGCGCGCGGCGAGACCACCGGACCGCCCGCGGCGAAGCTGTACGCCGTGGACCCGGTGGGCGTGGCCACCAGCAGGGCGTCGGCCGAGTAGGAGGCGAGCAGCCGGCCCGCCAGATACACCCCCACCGACACCTGCCGGTCCCGGGCCAGCTTCTCCAGGACCACGTCGTTCAGCGCGGTGACGTTCAGGGCGACACCCCAGTCGTTGCCCACCTCGCACTCCCCGCGCACCTGCGGCGGGGGCAGCAGCGGCCCCCGCCCGTACCGCAGCAGCGTCTCCATCTGCGCGGGCACCTCCAGCCGGCACGACGCCCGCATGGTGAGGAGCATCCGGCTCTCGATGTTGATCCGCTCCTCCTGTACGGCGTCCAGCGCGTCCCGCACCGCCGTGGCGGGGACCTCCGTGAGGAAGCCGACCCGGCCGAGGTCGACACCGAGCACCAAGGCGTCGTTCTCGGCCGCGAGCCGCGCACCGCGCAGGAACGTGCCGTCGCCGCCCAGAGTGACGATCAGGTCCGGATCACCCGCGCTCTCGACCTCCTCGCGGGCGTTGTGCCGCGCGCCCTCCTGCCACACATCGATGTCCGCACATCCCACCGCGTGCTCGTCGCACCACGCGCGTACGGCCCGCGCGGCGGTCGCCGCCTCGGCGCGCCCGCCGTGCACGACCAGGCCGACACGGTTCACCGTCATATCCGCACACCGCCTCCCAGCCGGTTCGTACCGGGCGCCATCCTCGCCACGGACCGCGCCGGCCGGCGCACGCCACGCCGCCGCGGCCGGTCGCGCGACCGCCCGCGCCGTCCGGCACCGGTCCCCTCCGTGTACCTCGTCCGCTCTCTCTGTACCTCCCCGTCTTGCGCGTACCTTGCTGACTCCCCGTGCACCGTCTCCCCTTTCGTGTACGTGCGCCACATGTGTCACAGGGGACGCGCCGGGGAACCCGGTGTCCCGGTGTCTGGTCCGTGCCGGTGGGTACCGGCGCCGTGTCCGTGCCGGTGGGTACCGGCGCCGTGTCCGTGCCGGTGGGCACCGGTGCCGCGGCGGGCGCCCCGACCAGGTACCGACGCTCCGACCACGTACCGACGCCTCGACCATGTACCGGCGCCCCGACGACGTACCGGCACCCCGACCACGTACCGCGGACCACCGGGGGAATCCCATGGGCGACCGACACAGCATCCGCGTCACCGCGGCGGCTCTGACCGCCATCGCCGCGACCATGTCGCCGGCCGCCGCCCAGACGGCGAGCGCCGCCTCGGTGGAGGCGGCCCCGGCCGGCACGGCCCCCGCTTCCAGGGCGCCGGCCTGCACACCGGAGGCGCTGGAGGCGACGGCGTACCAGGCCGCCCACCGGCCCCGTGGCACGGGCACCGGAGCGGCGATCGTCCAGTTCACCAACGTCTCCGCGCGCACGTGCGTGGTCCGGGGCCACCCGACGGTGGCCGTGGCCGGCAACGGCTCCCCGGAGCGCAACCTCCCGCTGAAGGTGACCCGCGAGGGCAGCGCGGCCCCGGTGCGGGTCGCACCGGGCCGCAGCGCATGGGTGAAGCTGACCTTCGTCCAGGTGCACGGCGGGGCGGACGGGTACTGCGTCTCCGGCGCCACGCCCTCCATGTACCCGACCCTGGTGGTCGGCCTGCCCGGCGCGGGGATCCATCAAGTGGCCCTGTCGGCAGGCGAGATCACCGAGTGCGACAACAAGGTCACGGTGACGGCGGTGTCGGCGACGCGCCCCTCCTGAGTTCGCTGCCGTCCGCTCCCCGATCGCACGGCGCTTCGTCCGCGTCGAGGAACGGCTCCACCAGGCGCAGCAGCGCGTCCGGGCGGTCCAGCGGGATGATGTGGCCGCAATCCGGGATCACATGGCCCATCAACCGGTCGGCATACGGCCGCAGTTGGTGTTCCAGTGCCCGCCCCACCGGATGGGCGCCGATCGTCAGCGCGGGCACGGTGAGGCGGGCACCGGCCACGGCCTCCCGGATCTGCCGCGCGCCCGTGGGCAGGGCCCGGTACGCGCCGAAGGCGGAGCGCAGCGCCCCGCTCCCGGTGTACGCGCGGACGAACTCGGCGCGGACGTCCGGCCGCACGCCCCGGCCGAGCGTGCCGCGGTCCAGGAACCAGCCGATGTACGCCTCCTCGCGGCCGGCGAGCACGGTCTCCGCCAGGCCGGGTTCCGCGTGGAAGCCGAACCACCACGGCGGGCCGCCGGCGAGGAAGTCCTCGGCGCCCGGGAGGTCGCCCAGCACCGACTCCATCAGCACCAGCCGCCGTACCAGTCCGGGCCGCCGCATGGCCAGCAGGAAGGCGGGCGGGGTGCCCAGGTCGATGCCGACCACGGCGGCCGGACCGGCGTCCAGTGCCTCCAACAGGCCGGCGGCGTCGGCGGCGAGGCTCCCGGCGTCGTAACCGCCCGCCGGCCGGTCGCTGTCCCCGAACCCCCGCAGGTCCGGCGCGATCACCCGGTAGCGGGTGGCCAGGGGACCGATCACCTCGGTCCACAGCCGCCAGGTGTGCGGGAAGCCGTGCAGCAGCAGGACGGCCGGCCCCTGACCGGCCGTGGCGACGCTCAGTCCGACGCCGTTGACGGTGACCCGGCTCAGCCGCACGCCGGGGACGGGGGAGACAGCCATGAACGACCCCTTGAGTAACGAATGGTGACAAGGGAACGCTAGGTAACTAGCCTGGGTCCCACCAGACCGCACTTTCCCGTCAGTTGGTGAGCTTCAGGTGACCTCCCAGGCCAAGGGCGTGAACGCCCCGCGCGGCGACCTGTTCGACCCCGCGTGCCCGACCCGTCGGCTGCTCGACCGGATCGGTACGAAATGGACCTCGATGGTGGTGAAGGTGCTGGCGGAGGCGGCCCCCGGGGAGGTCCGCTTCGCCGAGCTGCTGCGCCGGATGCCCGGCGTCTCCCAGAAGATGCTGTCGGTGACCCTGCGGAACCTGGTGCGGGACGGCCTGGTCGCGCGCAGGGTGGAAGCCACCGTGCCGCCCGCCGTGCACTACCGCCTCACCGAACTCGGCCTGTCCCTCGAAACCGTTCTCGCGGCCGTCCGGAACTGGGCCGAGGAACACATGGCCGAGGTCGACCGGGCCAACGAGCTGACCGGCGATCAGGACGCCTGAACAGGGCCGGGGTCCACCGCCGTGTGATCTCCTCCCTTGCGGCCGTGGCGCAGCTCCTGTGAGTCTCCCGTCGAACGATTTTCCGAAGAACTGTTATCGGCACCGCACCGAGCGGTCTCCCAGGTAACGGACAGCATCGTTCGGCGTCGAGGACAGGGAAGCTCTGATGAGGACACAGCACACGGTGGATCCGGCGGCACTGGTGAACGCCGCCCGAGCGGGGGACCCGGCGGCCCAGGACGCCCTGGTCAGCGCCTACCTACCGCTGGTGTACAACATCGTGGGGCGGGCCCTGAACGGTTCGGTCGACGTCGACGACGTGGTCCAGGAGACCATGCTCCGGGCCCTCGGCTCGCTCGGCGACCTGCGCACCCCGGAGAGCCTCCGCTCCTGGCTCGTGGCCATCGCGATGAACCGGGTCCGGGCGCACTGGCAGGACCGCCGACTCGCCCCGGACGCCGTGGAGGAGCGCGGCGACGTCGCCGACCCCGGCGCCGACTTCGTCGACCTGACCATCGTCCGGCTCCAGCTCTCCGGCCAGCGCCAGGAGACCGCGCGCGCCACGCGCTGGCTGGAGCCGGACGACCGGGAGGTGCTCTCGCTGTGGTGGCTGGAGTGCGCCGGCGAGCTGACCCGGGCGGAGGTCGCCGCGGCCCTCGGGGTGTCGCCGCAGCACACGGCGGTACGGGTGCAGCGGATGAAGGCGCGGCTGGAGGCGGCCCGGGTGGTGGTACGGGCGCTGGACACGCGGCCCGCCTGCGAGGAGCTGCGCGCCGTGCTGGCTTCCTGGGACGGCCTGCCCTCCGCCCTGTGGCGCAAGCGAATAGCCCGGCACGCCCGCGAGTGCCCGCGCTGCGACGGCCTGTGGAGCGGCCTGCTGCCGGCGGAGGGGCTGCTGGCCGGACTGGCGCTGGTCGCGGTGTCGTCGACACTCCTCGCGACGACGCGCTCGGCGACGGCCACCCTGACCGCGACCACCGAAGCCGCCCCTCGGCTGACCCACCTGGGCCCGGGCACCGACACGGGTGCCGGCGGGCCGGGTCACGGCACCGCCGGGTCGGACGCCGGCAGCACCGGACCGGGCGTCGACGGCAGCAGCCCCGCCCCCGTCGGACTCCGGGCGGCCTCCCGTCGTCGTACGAGCGGGCGTGGCGAGGCGCGGCGGCGGCGACGCGTCCGGCGTCGGGCCGTCGGGGGCGCCGTGGTGGCGGCCTGTGTGGCCGGCGGCGGTCTCTGGTACTTCGGCACCGACTCCCGACCGGCCGACACCCGGGAGGCGACCGCCGCGCGGACCGCCGGTGCCCCCGTCGTGGACCTGGCGGAACCCAGCGCCGTCGCCACCTCCGCGTCGCCCTCGGCATCCGCGTCGCCGTCACCGTCCCCGTTCGCCACGAAGAAGAAGCCGAGTGCTTCCAAGAGCCCCCGCCCCACGCGCGAGGACACCACTCCCCGGGCCGAGCCGGCCGCGCCCACGACTCCGACCGTCTCCCGTACCCCGCAGGCGCAGCCGGCGCCCACCGGCACGGTGGCCCAGGTGGTCGCGCTGGTGAACAAGGAGCGCGCGGCCGCCGGGTGCGGCCCGGTCACCGAGGACCCACAACTGGACAAGGCCGCCCAGGGCCACTCCGACGACATGGCCGCCCGCGGCTACTTCGACCACACCGACCCGGACGGCGCCGGCCCCGGCGAGCGCATCACCGCGGCGGGCTACCGCTGGTCCACGTACGGCGAGAACATCGCGAAGGGCCAGCAGACCCCGCAGGCGGTAATGGACTCCTGGATGAACAGCCCGGGCCACCGCGCCAACATCCTCAACTGCGCGTTCAAGAACATCGGCGTGGGCGTCCACGACGGCTCGGGCGGCCCCTGGTGGACCCAGGCCTTCGGCGCCAAGCTCTGACCCGGTCAGGGCGGGGGAGACCGCCCGGCGGCCTGTGCCCGCGGGCGCGCGGCCAGGACCACCCGCCCTCACGGATCGGCACCGCGGGCGGCATCACCCTCGGCCCGGCCGTCGGGCTCCGGCGGACCGGCGAACCCGCGGGGCTGTCCGGGCCGACGCGCCGCCCGCCGACGCGCCGCCCGCCGACGCGCAGCGGACCGATGCTCCGCGGACCGACGCCCAGCGGACCCACGCTCCACGGACCGACGCCCAGCGGACCGACGCCCAGCGGACCCACGCTCAGCGGGACGTGCCGAAGTCCTGGGTCCAGTAGCTGCCGGGCTGCGCGAGACCGACGCCGATCTCCTTGAAGCCGCAGTTGAGGATGTTGGCCCGGTGGCCGGGGCTGGACATCCAGCCCGCCATGACCTGGTCCGCCGTGCTGTAGCCGTAGGCGACGTTCTCGCCGTAGCTGCTCCAGGTGTAGCCGGCCCGCGTGATGCGGTCGCCCGGGGACGAGCCGTCGGATCCGGTGTGCGACATGTTCTGGTGCGCCGCCATGTCGTCGCTGTGGGCCTGAGCGGCCTTGGTCAGCGTCGAGTTGAGGGTCAGGGGCTGGCAACCGGCCTTGGCACGCTCGGCGTTCACGAGCCGCACGATGTCGGCGGTGACCCCGGACGCCGTGGCGGCGGGCGCCGGGCTGCTCGGCGCGGCGGGCGCCGCGGAAGTGGTGGGCGCCGGGCTGCTCGGCGCGGTGGGGGCCGAGGAAGCGGTGGGGGCGGGCGCGGTGGTCTGGGGGGTGCCGGGAGCGGCGGTCTGCCGGGCCTTGTGGGCCAGGGCCTTCTTCTTGTGGGAAGGCGCGTTCTTCTCGGCGTGCCAAGGCCTGCTGCTCGGCCGGGTCGTCGGACGCGTCGCGGCCCGGGGCGTGGGCGGCACGCTGGTCTCCGGCCCGACGGTCAGCGGCGCTCCGGTGGCGTAAACGTTGCTGTCGTGATCTCTGGGCGTGTACTGCCACTGCCCCACGGGTGCGCTCGTCGCGGTGGTCTGCGCCGGGTCGTCCGTGCCGTACGGCCACTCGGAACAGGCCAGGGCGACAGATGGCACGCCCACGGCGCCGATGGCGGCGGCGGTGACGACTATTCGCCGGTAGTGCTTCGTCTTGCGGTGCTGGCCCATACGTCAACCTCACTCGGTGATCGCGGAGGGCTCATTCTCAAGACGGCTTCACACGGAGTGCAAAGGGTGCGTCTACTATCGCTCCCCGTAGAGCCGCGCGGCCCTTGTCAGACGGGCCGAGAGATGCCGACTTCGCGACCGCGACGTTTGCGCAATGCTGCCGGACCGTCAGATCCGCGCTCTCGCCGGGTCATGCGACGAGGTGCCGGGCGGCGCGCGTGCCACCGTTCGAGCCGCCGCGCATACCCACGGCAAGCCGGACAAATCCCATATGTCGTGGGAGCCGCACCTACTATCCGGCCCGCTCAGTCGCCGACTCCGCTGTGACGGATGTCACCTCTCGCCAGGTCGCCGTGTTGTAAAGGCCGCGAAACAGCCGGGCAATACCGCGGCACGAACCTTCCTGCACTGCCCCGGGCCGTCCGGGCGCAGCGCAGGCAAAGGGGAGCGCCGTGACGGAGATCGTCGACACCCAAGCGCCACCGGCCCCGCCAGGCGGTCGTACGTACAACGGCTGGACGCAGAACGACACGCTGGAGGACTACTCGCTGCGGTACGCGCCCAAGTCCTTCCGCCGCTGGTCGCCGTACGTCGTCGCCACCACGGCCCTCGGCGGTATCGCCTACCTCGCGGACTTCGCCATCGGCGGCTCGATAGCCGTCTCGCACGGCTTCACCAGCGCCCTGGTGGCGATCCTGACCGCCGCGGTGGTCATCTTCCTCACCGGCATCCCGATCTCGTACTACTCGGCGAAGTACTCCATCGACATGGACCTGCTGACCCGGGGCGCGGGCTTCGGGTACCTCGGCTCGACCCTCACCTCGGTGATCTACGCGAGCTTCACCTTCATCTTCTTCGCCCTCGAAGGCTCCATCATGGCGCAGGCGCTGGAACTGGGCCTGCACATCCCGCTCGCCGTCGGCTACGTCCTGTGCTCCCTGGTCATCCTGCCGCTCGTCGTCCACGGCATGACCGCCCTGTCGAAGATGCAGGTGTGGACGCAGCCGGTCTGGCTGGTGCTGATGGTGGCCCCGTTCGTGTCCATCGCGATCCAGGAGCCCGGAAAGTTCTCGGAGTTCGCGCACTTCGCGGGCGACTCGCCCACCGGCTCGACGATCAGCATGCTCGGTGTCGGGGCGGGTGCCGGCGTCGCGCTGTCGCTCATCGCGCAGATCGGGGAGCAGGTCGACTATCTGCGCTTCATGCCCGACAAGACCCCGGAGAACAACGGGCGTTGGTGGGCCGCGGTGCTCGGCGCCGGCCCCGGCTGGGTGGTCCTCGGGGCGCTGAAGCAGATCGGCGGCGCCTTCCTGGCCTTCTACATCGCCGGCAGCGTGGGACCGGGCAAGGCGAACGAGCCGATCCAGCAGTACGTCCACGGGTTCGGGACGTTCGCCGCGCCGGTCGCCCTGGGCCTGGCCACCTTCTTCGTCATCCTCTCCCAGGTGAAGATCAACTCGACGAACGCGTACTCCGGTTCACTGTCCTGGTCGAACTTCTTCTCACGGCTGACACACCGCCACCCGGGTCGCGTCGTCTACATCTTCCTCAACGTCGGCATAGCGCTCGCGCTGATGGAGGGCGGCGTCTTCGGCTTCCTCAACACCGTCCTCGGCTTCTACTCCAACGTCGCCATCGCCTGGATCGGCGCGGTCGTCGCCGACCTGGTCGTCAACAAGCCGCTCGGACTGAGCCCGTCGTACATCGAGTTCAAGCGGGCGCACCTGTACCACTTCAACCCGGTCGGCTTCGGCTCGATGCTGATCGCCTCGGCGGTCTCCATCGCCGCGTACTTCGAGGCGTTCGGCGCGTACGGCAAGGCGTTCTCGCCGTTCATCGCACTGTTCCTGGCCATGGTGCTCTCACCGCTGTTCGCGGTGCTCACCCGGGGCCGCTACTACCTCGCCCGCGCCGACGACCTGTCCGAGCCGCCGCTCGGCGCGGACGGTCTGCCCTCGGCCGCCGTCCTGACCTGTTCCGTCTGCGCGACCGGCTTCGAACGTCCGGACATGGCCGCCTGCCCCTTCCACCAGGGCGCCGTCTGCTCACTGTGCTGCAGCCTGGAGAAGGACTGCCACGACTCCTGCAAGAGCGGCACGGGCGCCCCCGGTCCGGTCCCCCTCGCCCTGCCCACCGTGCGGTCCGGCGACGGTCCCGGCCCCCGCTGACCACCGCGCGGCGGCCGGAGCAGAAGCCCCCGGCCGCCGCGCACCCGTGTCCGGTCGCCGTCACTCGTTCTGGAAGACGGCCTTGCTGACCTCGGCGGGGTTCTCGAACTTCTTCTTCCCGAGGTGAGAGATCCGCTCGGTGATCTCCTTGGGCGCGTGGTTGTTCTCGGCGACCTTCCGAAGCTGGTCGGAAGTGGCCGGGTAATCCGCGCCCGACAGGGCTTTCTGCAGCTCAGGTGGGGTGATACCCGCCATGGCTCCTCCAGGCGGTGAGTTGGTTCAGGATCATCGGGCCGGCGCCGCATGCTGCGCCGGACTGGTCAGGTACCCATCCGACGGAAGCGGATTCAGAGATTCCGCGGGTGATGGGTCCCGCGTCGCCCGGGTACCCGGGGTCCGGAACAGCGCGCACGCGTGAGAGGACCGAGAGCATCCGATGAGCGAGAACACCCCCTCCCAGGCCGAGGGCGAACGGGAGCCGGGCGCCCCCGAGGCCGAACAGCCGCCCCGCACCACTCCGTCTCAGGCGGAGGGAGCGGACCCCGCGGACGAGCAGACGGACGAGACCGCAGACGAGAGCGGTGACGCGTAGGGAGGCGTCATGGGCATGGCACACACCGGCGTTCCCGAGGTGCTGGACGCGCTGAAGGACGTGACCTACCCGGCGGACAAGGACCGGCTGGTCTCGGCCGCGCGAGAGGCCGGAGCCTCCGAGGAGGTCGTGAAGGCCCTGCGCGGCATACCCGCCGAGGAGTACACCAACCGCGCGGACGTGGCGAGGTCGGTCAGGGTGGACCCGGACTCCGACCTGGGCACCAACGCCACCCAGCGGGCGGAACGGGCACGGCAGGGCGGCAAGCCGGGACTCTCCCAGCACCTGCGGGAGGAGCCGAAGACCCCGATCCAGGAGGAGTTCGACCGCTGACCGGCTGAACCGGGCTTGCCTGGGCGCCCCCGAGGGCAGACCTAGCGTGATCGAACACGTCCGGACAGGTAGGGCAGGTGGCTCGGCGATGACGCACCCGCACGACCCTCTCGACGGCGGAGCCACCGGCCCTCTGGACGGCGGAGCCGGCGGTCCTGTCGACGGCGGAGCCACCGGGCCTGTCGACGGAGGAGCCGGCGGCCGTGTCGACAGTGGAGCCGACGGCCCTCTGGACGGCGGAGCCGGGGGCCGACCCCTCCAGTTGGAGACGCACGGGCTCGACGTGATCGCGGACTCGGAGCGCCGGGGCACCCCGCGCTCCCTGTTCTGGCCCTGGTTCGGGGCCAACGTGTCCGTGCTCGGACTCAGCTACGGCGCCTTCGCGTTCGGCTTCGGCATCTCCTTCTGGCAGGCCATCCTGTCCGGCGTGCTCGGCATCGCCGTCTCGTTCCTGCTCTGCGGCTTCGTCGCGGTCGCCGGGAAGCGCGGCTCGGCCCCCACCATGGTGCTCAGCCGGGCCGCATACGGCGTGCGCGGCAACCGGCTGCCGTCCGTCGTCTCCTGGATGCTCACCGTCGGCTGGGAGACCGTCCTCACCGCGCTCGCCACGCTGGCCACCGCGACCGTCTTCGACAGCCTGGGCTGGGGCGGCGGCACCGAGACGAAGGCGGTCGCCCTCATGGTGGTGGCCGCGCTGACCGTCGTCGGCGGGGTCATGGGCTTCGACCTGATCATGCGGTTGCAGACCTGGATCACCGTGGTCACCGGCGCGCTCACGATCGTCTACGTCGTCCTCGTCGCCGACCACATCCACTGGAGCACGGTCGAGGCCGTCCCGGCGGGCTCGGCGCAGGAGTTCATCGGCGCGCTGGTGTTCATGATGACCGGCTTCGGCCTCGGCTGGGTCAACGCCGCCGCCGACTACTCCCGCTATCTGCCGCGCGACTCCTCCAGCCGGGGCGTGATCGGCTGGACCGCCTTCGGCGCCTCCCTGGCCCCGCTCGTCCTGCTGGTCCTCGGTCTGCTGCTGGCCGGTTCCTCCGCCGAGCTGAGCAAGGCCGTCGCGGCCGATCCGATCGGGGCGCTGGCGACACTCCTGCCGACCTGGTTCCTGGTGCCGTTCGCCCTGGTCGCCGTCCTCGGTCTGGTCGGCGGCGCCGTCCTCGACATCTACTCCTCCGGCCTGGCCCTGCTCTCCGCCGGCCTTCGGGTGCCCCGCTATCTGGCCGCGCTCTTCGATGGCGTGCTGATGATCGCCGGCGCGATCTACATCGTGTTCTTCGCCGACACCTTCCTCGTCCAGTTCATGGGCTTCCTCACCACCCTCGGCGTACCCATCGCCGCCTGGGCCGGCGTCATGCTCGCCGACCTGGCCCTGCGCCGCCGCGACTACGACGACGGCGACCTGTTCCGCCCGCACGGCCGCTACGGCGACGTCCCCCTCCGCCCACTGGTCCTCACCCTCGCCGCCACGGCGGTCGGCTGGGGCCTGGTCACCAACAGCGCCGCGCGCTGGCTGACCTGGCAGGGCTACCTGCTGGAGCCGTTCGGTCTCGGCGGCAGGACCGGTGCCTGGGCCTACGCCAACCTGGGCGTCCTCGTCGCCCTGGCCCTCACCTTCGTCGGCACGCTGCTCCTGGGCCGGGCCCCGGTCCGCTCCCAGGAGGCCCGTGAACCGAGCCCGGCGCTCGACGAAGGGGTGCTGAACCCATGAGCGCCGGGCACCCCGGCGCCCGGGTGCCCCGCAGGAGCCCCGGACATCTAGCCGTCATCGACATGCAGCGCGTCTTCGCCGACCCGGCGAGCCCCTGGGCCACCCCCCGGTACGCCGACGCGGCAGCCGGCGTACGCGCCCTGCTGCCGGCCTTCGCCGGCCGCGTCACCTTCACCCGCTTCCTGGCCCCTGAGCGGCCGGCCGGCGCCTGGCGCGCCTACTACGACCAGTGGCCCTTCGCCCTTCGGCCCCCCGACGCCGGACTCTGGGCGCTGACCGACGAGTTCGCCGGTCTCGCGGACCACGTCATGGACGCCACCACCTTCGGCAAGTGGACCCCCGAACTCGCCGCCCGCACCGCCCCGGACGGCCGCCTGGTACTGGCGGGCGTCAGCACCGAGTGCTGCGTGCTCTCCACCGCCCTCGCCGCCGCGGACGCCGGCGCAGAGGTGCTGGTCGTGGCGGACGCCTGCGCGGGCGTGGACGACGACTCCCACGTCAAGGCCCTGCAGATCATGGAGCTGTACCGGCCGCTGGTCCGGGTCACCACCATCGACGACCTGCTCGCGCAGGCCGGGCCGTGACCGGTGTCCCGCCCGCCCGGGCCACCGGCGGGTGAGCGGCCGCCCGGAGAGCCCCCGAGGCGGGTCCCCCCGCGTCAGGCGCGCCCCGGACCCGGTAGAGGCCGAGCTCCCCGTCCAGTGCGACGCGAGCAGCATGGCGTACTCGTCCACCTCCTCCGGCGCCGGCGCGTCGAGCCATGTCACGCCCGGTACGTCGTGCAGCCGGCCGATCGGGGCGCACGCGCGTGAGGGGTGCTCTGAGGAGTGGTGGGGCCGCGCTCACCTGATCGTTTCCCGGCCGCCGTCAGGTCCACCGCCTCGTCACCGGACCTGCCGCCGATCCCCACGCATGCCGGGGACCCCACCGGGTACGCGAGGCGGGAGCCCGTCCGGGCACCAGCCCGCCCGGACGGCCCGTACGACCGCCCGCTACCTGGGGACCAGCCATGGAGACACCCGCACACGACGCCCAGCCGACGCCGGCCCAGCAGGCACTGGACGCGCTGGCCGAGAACGCCGAGGACCAGGCCGCCCTGGACACCCTCGCCCACAGTGACGTGCTCGTCCCCGTGCCGGACGACGCGGTGGACGGAGAAGGCGCCGACGCCTCGACGGTGGCGCTGCCCGTCCTGGAACAGCCCGGGGGCGACCCGGTCGTCCCGGTGTTCACCACGGAGGGTGAGATGGCCGAGCTGCTGCCGTTCGTCTCGCGCTACCGCCTGATCCCGCTCGGCGCGCTCGCCGCCCAGTGGCCCGAGGGAGAGCTCTCCCTGGCCATCGACGGCAGCTCCGCGCACGGGCTGACCCTCACCTCCCAAGGGGTACGCACCCTGCTGGCCCGGTGACCCACCGCCTCTGAGGGGCGCGAACGCTGAATCCCGGCCTTACGCGCCCGCGCTGAAGCCAGGCGTACGCGCCACGATGAAGCCGGGCGTACGCCCCCACGATGAAGCCGGGGCACGCCCCACACGCTGAATCCCGGCGCACGCGCCCACGGTGGAGCCCGGCGCACGCCCCCACACCGCGCGCACCGGCGCGCGTCAACCGAGGCGTCCCGGTCCTGGACGGCCGGAAGTGCTCCCCGGCGCCGGTGGTCACCGGCCTTCCGGCGGGAAGATCCCAGCGGGAGACGGATCGGGCGAGCGCGAAGGAGCCGATGGTCGTGAAGGTCGTCCTGCTGGGTACCGCCGCCGGGGGCGGCTTCCCGCAGTGGAACTGCGCCTGCGCGCTGTGCGCCGCCGCCCGGGACGGCAGGCTGCCCTCCCGCACACAGGAGTGCGCCGCCGTCACCGGCAACGGCCGCGACTGGTGGCTGCTGAACGCGTCCCCCGACCTGCGCACCCAGCTCGCCGCCACCCGGGCCCTGTGGCCCGGCCCCGGACCCCGGGACACACCGCTGCGCGGCGTGCTGCTCACCGACGCCGAGGCCGACCACGTGACCGGCCTGACCGAGCTGCGCGGGGCGGCGGGCCTGAAGATCTACGCCGCGCCTCCGGTCCACGCCGCCCTCGCCCCCGCCCGCGCCGCCCTTGACCGCTACGCCCCCTGGGAGTGGGCCGACAGCCTGGCCGACGGCGGCTTCGTGCTGGCCGGCGGACTCGTGGTCACCGCCCATCCGGTGGGGATGAAGGTCCCGAAGTACGTACCGGACCAGGCGTCCACGGAGCCGGGACCCTGGGTGACGGCGTACCGCGTCGAGGATCTGGCCACCGGGGGAGTGCTGGTGTACGCACCCTGTGTCGGCGCCTGGAGCCCCGTCCTGGACGGCCTGTGCGCCGAGGCGGACTGCGTGCTGCTGGACGGCACGTTCTTCGCCGCCGACGAGATGGGCACGGCGGTGCGCTCCGGCGCCGGGCAGGCCGCCATGGGGCACCTGCCGGTCACCGGTCCGCAGGGCTCGCTGGCCGCACTGGCCAGGTATCCCGGCGCGCGCCGGATCTACACCCATCTCAACAACACCAACCCGCTCCTCGACCCCGCCTCACCCGCACGCGCGCGCGTGGCCGGGTACGGCGCCGAGATCCTGCCGGACGGGACGGAGCTGGTGCTCTAGACGGCCGGTTCTCCGGGGTGGGTCCCGCGCTGCCGGGCCAGCATCCGCCGCAGGACCGCACGCTGCACCGGCAGTACCTCGGCGTGCAGGGCGCGTCCCTTGGGAGTGAGCGCGACCCACACCCCGCGCCGGTCCTCCGCGCACACCGAGCGCTCCACCAGGCCGTCCTTCTCCAGCCGGGCGATGAGCCGGGACAGCGCGCTCTGGCTGAGATGCACCCGGCCGACCAGGTTCTGCACCCGGCACTGGTCACCCTGCCGGGGCGACTCCGTCGCCAGGATGTCCAGCACCTCGAAGTCGCTGGCGCCCAGACCGTGCGGATGCAGGGCGCGGTCGATCTCGCACATCGTGCGCGCGTGCACCGCGAGGATGTCCCGCCAGCGTTCTTCGAGCCGGGTCTCGGCCGTCGTGCCTGCCATACCCGCACCGTAGCACCGATCCGGCCAATCGTTGAGTGTGCAACTAGTGCTGGGCGCGGGGGTCGTGGCGACGTCAGGCCGCCGCGTCCTGGAGCAGCCCCACGAGGTTGCCGTCGGCGTCCTTCACAGAGGCGATCAGCCGGCCGCCGCCGACGTCCTGCGCGTCCTGGAGCAGCTCGGCGCCCGCCGCCAGCAGCGCCGCGAGCCGCTCCCGCAGATCCGCCACGTGCCAGTACGGCACCGGCCCGGTCATGCCCTTGGCGTGCCCGTTCGGGTCCAGGCCGACGTCCTGGCCGGCGGCCTTGAAACCGACGTAGTACGGCTCGTCCGCGTACGGCTCGACACCCAGCAGCGCGCCGAACAGGGCCTTGGCGCGGTCCAGGTCCTTCACCGGATAGATGATCGTCTGCAGGCCGGCGGTCATGGTGCTCACTCCTTCGAGACGCGTGGATCCGACGGTTCCCCGCCGGTGCTCCCACGCTAGGGCCGGGGAGCCCGCCGCGGCTTCTCCGATCCTGACCGCTTAGGGCGGGGCCTTCTCGTCGGCACGGGCGGCACCCCCGCAACGCCGCAGGCACACCCCCTGTGCGCGGTGCTCCTCGCCGCGTGCCACAGCGAACGGGGGGCGGGGAGCAGACGGGGAAGGACGGCGTCGTCAGCCGGTCCGTGGCCGCCCGCACCCCGTCCGGGGGCCCCGAGTTCATCGGGTTCATGCAGTTGCTCGACTCCGTCGCGGAGCCGCAGCCTCAGGCGCCGGCCACGGTCGTGCCCGAGCCGTCCGAGCCGCCGGAGCCGGGACGGGTGAGGACCGCGCCCACGCCCCTGCCCACGCCGCCCCCGCCCCGCCCGTCCCGGACGCCACCGGCTCCCCCGTGAACCCCGTGCGGAGGTCGCGCTGAGCGGTGTCGAGAAATGCCCGGCCCGCGCCCAGGCCCGCCGGATCACCGGCGCCCTGGAGGAGACGCCCGATCCCACTCCGGGCCAGGTCGAGGAAATGCTGCGCGGACTCGGTCACCTCGATCAGCGCATCGACGGCCCCCGGCGGCGTGGGCTGCACGCTCGACCTGCGGATCATGGGCGGACAGCTGTGCCTGGACGGCACCGTCACCGGCACGAGGACAGCCGTGGTGGCGTACGGCGCCTCACCGCGGGTCGGCTGCCGGCAGGTGCGCCCGAGCGCACCCGACGTCACGTCGAGTCGCGCTTGACCAGCTCCGTCGGCAGGATCACGGCCGCCGGGTCCTCACCGCCGATCTGGGCGAGCAGCACCCGCACCATCTCGTTGCTGATCCGGTCCCACGGCTGCCGGATGGTGGTGAGCGCCGGGGTGGCGGCGGTCGCCGCCGGCGAGTCGTCGAAACCGCCGACGGCGATGTCCTCGGGCACCCGCTTCCCGGCACGGTGCAGGGCCGCCAGCACCCCCTGCGCCATCAGGTCGGAGGCGACGAACACGGCGTCCATGTCCGGCGCCTGCGCCAGCAGCCGCTCCGCGCCCGCCTCGCCGCTGGCCCGGCTGTAGTCGCCGGAGACGACGAGCCGCTCGTCGGCCGCGATACCCGCCTCGGCGAGCACCTCCCGGTACCCGGCGAGCCGCTCCACACCACCCGGGGTGTCCAGCGGTCCGGTGACCACCCCGATCCGGCGCCGCCCCAGGGACAGCAGGTGCCGGACCATGTCCCGGGCGCCGTCCCGGTCGTCGGCGGCCACGTAACTCACCTTGGAGCCGAGCCCGATCGGCTTGCCACAGGCCACCAGGGGCACGCCCGCCTCCCGCAGCTCCTCGGCGACCGGATCGCCGGAGTGGCTGGAGACCAGCAGCACCCCGTCGACGTGCCCCGCGGTGATGTACCGCGTGATGCGCCGCCGTTCGTCCTCGGTGCCCGCCAGCATCAGCAGCAGCGGGACGTCGTGCGCGGCCAGCGCCTGGGTGCAACCGCGCAGCAGGACGTTGAAGTTGGGGTCCTCGAAGAACCGCTCCTGCGGCTCGGTCAGCAGGAAGCCCACCGAGTCGGAGCGGCCCGTGATCAGCGAACGGGCGTGCCGGTTCACGACGTACCCGGTCCTGCGGATGGCGGCGTTGACCGCCTCCTGGGCGGCGGGGCTGACGTAGTGGCCGCCGTTGAGCACACGTGAGACGGTGCCGCGCGAGACGCCTGCCTCGCGCGCCACGTCGTGGATCGTCGGCGGTCTGCGCCGGCCCCCCGTATTGCTCATGGTCATGACTTTACGGCCCCGGACAGCAGATCGAGGCTCCAGAAGCGCTGGATGACCAGGAAGAGGGCGATCAGCGGGAGCACCGCGAGGAACGCCCCGGTGATCACCAGGGTGTACAGCGCGGGCGTGTTGGAGCCCTGCTCCAGCAGTGTGTACAGACCCAGCGTGAGCGGGAACTTCTCGTCGTCGCTCAGCATGATGAACGGCAGCAGGAAGTTGTTCCAGATCGCGACGAACTGGAACAGGAACACCGTGACCATGCCGGGGACCATCATCGGCAGCGCGACCCGGGTGAAGATCCGCCACTCGCTCGCCCCGTCCATCCGCCCGGCCTCCACCACATCGGCCGGCACGGCGGCGGAGGCGTAGATCCGGGCCAGGTAGACGCCGTACGGGGAGAGGATCTGCGGCAGCAGCACGGACAGGTAGGAGTCCGTGAGGTCGGCCTTCGCCAGCAGCAGGTACTGCGGGATGGCGAGGATCACCGGCGGCATCAGGACGCCCGCGAGCAGGACGTTGAACATCGTCTCGCGGCCCTTGAAGCGGTAGGTCGCCAGCGCGTAGCCGCTGAACGCCGACACGGTGGTGGACAGCAGGGCGCCGAGGCCGGCGTACAGGGCGGAGTTGCCCATCCACTCCCAGTAGATTCCGCCCCGGTAGGCGTTCAGGTCCTTGAGGTTGTCGGTGAAGCCGGTGCCGGGCAGGAAGGTGAACGTGGAGAACAGTTCGTGCCCGGACTTCGTCGACGCGATCACCACCCAGGCGACCGGGAGGAGGGTGTAGACCGCGCCGAGCAGCAGCGTGACCGTCGGGATCAGCGCGATACGGCGGCGCGGCGGGGGGCCCTGCGCGGTACCCGGGGTGGTGCCGGCGGCCGGGGCCGCCTTGCGGACGGCGAGGGTGCTCATCCCGCTGCCTCCTGCTTGTTCCGGCGGTTGGCGGCCCGCAGGAAGCCGAACGACAGCAGCAGCGTGACCACGGCGATCAGCGTGGCCTCGGCCGCCGCCGAGTAGACGTCGTTCCGGCCGAAGGCGTCCTGGTACACCTTCATCAGCGGGCTCCAGGTCGTGTTGACCGAGTTGGTGAGGGGCTTCAAGGTGGTCGGCTCGTTGAACACCTGGAGGGTCGCGATGATCGAGAAGAAGAAGGTCAGCACCAGCGAGGGCGCCACCATCGGGATCTTGATCCGCAGCGCGATCTGCAACGGGGTGGCGCCGTCCAGCCTGGCCGCCTCGTAGACCTCGGCCGGGATGGACCGCAGCGAGGTGTAGATGACGATCATGTTGAAGCCGGTGCCGCCCCAGACCGCGATGTTCGACAGGGCGAGATACAGCGGGCCGCCGTCCAACAGGTCCGGCTGCGGCAGGCCGAGCTTGTCGAGGACGAAGTAGAACGGGCTGACGTCCGGCAGGTACAGGAAGCCCCACAGCAGCGCGGCCACCACGCCGGGGATGGCGTACGGCAGGAAGATCGCGAGCCGGGTGAACGGGGCGAGGCGCACCTTGTCGGAGTCCAGCATCAGCGCGAACAGCAGCGCGAGGCCGAGCATCACCGGGACGACGACGCAGCCGTAGCCGAGCACGCGCAGCGCGCCGTCCAGCAGTTCGCTGTCCCGGAAGGCCCCGGTGTAGTTCTCGAAGCCGGCCCACACCTCCTTCCGGGCGCCCGACCCCAGGCCGAGGCCGGAGACGCGCACTTTGCGGAAGCTGAGCCAGACAGCGTAGCCGATGGGCAGCGCGAAGAAGAGGGCGAACAGGATCGCGGCGGGGAGGAGGAAGCCGTACGGGGCCCCCTTGACCCCGTACGGCCTCCGGCTGGTGGAGCCGCTCACCGAGCGACCTCGAAGCCCTGCTTCTTCATGTCGGCGACCGTGTCGTCCTGCATCTTCTTCAGGGCGGCGGTGAAGTCCGACTTGTTCTTGGCGGCGGCGCCGAAGGCGTCCTTGAAGGAGGTGTAGGCGACGTTCACGTTCGGGCCCCACGCGGACGGCGCGGTGGTCTTCGCGATGTCGGCGGCCTTGGTGTAGAAGTCCGCCTGGTTGGAGAAGTACGCCGGCGGGTTGGAGAAGGCGCCGCTGAGCTGGGCCGAGGTGGAGGCCGGGTAGATGCCGCCCTCCTTCGCCAGCGCGTTCAGGGCGTCGTGGTCGGTGTTCAGCCAGGCCGCGAACTCGGCGGCGGCCTCCTTGTGCGCCGAGTCGGTGGTGACCGCCGTCGAGGAACCGCCCCAGCTGCCGGTGACGTCCTGGTCGGCCGACCACTGGGGGAGCGGGGCCATGGCCCACTTGCCCTTGGTGTCCGGCGCCGCCGTGGTCAGGGTGCCGGGCGCCCACACGGCGCTCACCCAGGCGATCTGCTTGCCTGTGTTCAGCGCCTTGTTCCAGGACGGGGTGTACATCGGCTGGTTGTCGATGACGCCCTCCTTGACCAGACCGCCCCAGAACCCGGCGACCTTCCGGGTGGCGGCGTCGTCGATGCCGACCTTCCACTTGTCGCCGGAGGTGGTCCACCACTTGGCGCCGGCCTGCTGGGCGAGGCCGGCGAAGAGACCGGAGTCGTTGGCGGAGAAGGTGGTCAGGTCCTTGTCCGGCGCCTTCTTCTTCAGCAGGCGGGCGGTCTCGGCGAACTGCTCCCAGGTGGTGGGGACCTTGAGGCCGTAACGCTTGAACAGGTCCTCGCGGTAGTAGAACATCATCGGGCCGATGTCCTGCGGCACCGCGTAGACCGCGTCCGTGCCGAGGGTGGTCTGCTGCCAGACGCCCTCGGCGAACTCGGCCTTGACGTCGCCGACCTGCCCGGAGATGTCGGCGAGGGCGTCGTTGCTGACCAGCGTCGGCAGCGCCTGGTACTCGGCCTGCACCAGGTCGGGGGCCTTCTTCGCCTTGTGCGCGGTGAGGATCTTGGTGACCAGCGTGTCGCCGGACGCCTGCTTCTTCACCGTGACGGTGATCCGGTCCTTCTTCCCCGGCCCCTTGTTCCACAGGTCCACGACCTTGTCCATGCCGGGTGTCCAGGTCCAGTACGTGAGCGAGACGGGACCCGACTCGGCCTTGGCGTCGTCCCCGGAACCGCAGGCGGCGAGGGCGGTGGCGCCGAGGGACACGGCGAGGGCGGTTGTCACGAGGCGACGGCGCTTCGTGTGCGGCATGGTTTCTCCCCTGACCTGGGTCCCCGCCCGCTGCGGGGACCTGCCATGCAGATGTGCACGTTCACATGACCCGGCTGCTCTCCGGCCGAGAGCCCCTGCCATGCTTCTGTGAGCGTTCACAGTAGAGAAACATCCCGGACACTTGTCAATGGTTGTTGCTGTGCGGTTATGTTGGGCTCGCACCGCCGACGATGTGTGTGCACGTTCCCAAATGATCGATTTCCCGGGAGAGATCCATGCCGGACACCAGCCCCAGGGGCCTCACCAGGCTCGCCTTCGGCGGGGACTACAACCCCGAGCAGTGGCCGGAATCCGTCTGGCAGGAAGACGTCCGGCTGATGCGTGAGGCCGGCGTCACGATGGTGAGCGTCGGGATCTTCTCCTGGGCGCTGCTGGAGCCGGCGCCGGGGGAGTACGACTTCGGCTGGCTCGACCGGGTCATCGGCCTGCTGCACGAGAACGGCATCCGCGTCGACCTCGGCACGCCCACCGTGGTGCCGCCCGCCTGGTTCTACCGGGCCCACCCCGAGGCCCTGCCGGTCACCGCGGAGGGGACGCGCTACGAGTTCGGCTCGCGCGGGGCGATCTGCCACAGCAACGCCGACTACCGCGCCGCCGCGGCGAACATCACCACCCGCCTCGCCGAGCGCTACGGCGACCACCCGGCACTGGCCCTGTGGCACGTCCACAACGAGTACGGCGTCCCCGTCTCGGCCTGCTACTGCGAGTCCTGCGCGGACCGGTTCCGCCGCTGGCTCGCGGACACCTACGGCAGTGTCGAGGCCGTCAACGAGGCGTGGGGCACGGCCTTCTGGGGCCAGCACTACACCGACCTCGCGCAGATCAACCCGCCCCGGGCCACCCCGACCGTCGGCAACCCCGGCCAGGCCCTCGACTACAAGCGCTTCGCCGACGCCGTCATCCGGGAGAACTTCCGCGCCGAGCGGGACATCCTGCACCGCCTCTCACCGGGCGTCCCGGTCACCACCAACTTCATGACCGCGCTCAGCCAGTGCGACTCCATGGACTACTGGGCGTGGGGCCGCGAGGTCGACCTCGTCACCAACGACCACTACCTGATCACCGACGGCCGCCGCACCCACGTCAACCTCGCGATGGCCGCCGACCTCACCCGCTCCGTCGCCGGCGGCGCGCTCTGGCTGCTGCTGGAGCACTCCACCTCGGGCGTCAACTGGCAGCCCCGCAACCCCGCCAAGGCCCCCGGCCAGATGGCCCGCAACTCCCTCGCCCACGTGGCGCGCGGCTCCGAGGGCGCGATGTTCTTCCAGTGGCGCCAGTCCCGGCGCGGCGCCGAGAAGTTCCACTCGGCGATGCTGCCGCACGGCGGCACCGACACCCGCGTCTGGCGCGAGGTGGTCGGACTCGGCGCCTCCGTGGGCGCGTTGAGCGAGATCCGGGGCACCCGCACCGAGGCCGACGCGGCCATGCTGTGGGACTGGCAGTCCTGGTGGGCGCAGAACCTCGCCTGGCGCCCCAGCGAGGACCACGACCCGCGCGAGCGCGCCGACTCCTTCTACGAGGCGCTCTACGACCGCCACCTCACGGTCGACTTCGCGCACCCCGAGGCCGACCTGTCCAGGTACCCCCTGGTCGTCGTGCCGGCCCTGTACCTGATGACGGAGGCCGCCGGGAACAACGTCCGGGAGTACGTCGAGCACGGCGGCACCCTCGTGGTGTCGTACTTCTCCGGCATCGTCGACGAGCACGACGCCGTCCACGAGGGTGCCTACCCGGGCGCGCTGCGCGATGTCCTCGGGCTCACCGTGGAGGAGTTCTCGCCGCTGCTCAAGGACGAGCGGGTCCGCCTGACCGGCCCGGACGGCTCCGAGCTGACCGGTGACGTGTGGACGGAGTTCGTGGTCCCGCGCGGTGCCGAGACCGTGTGGACCTACGCCGACGGGCTCACCGCGGGCCGTCCCGCCGTCACCCGGCACCGGCTCGGCCGGGGCACCGCCTGGTACGTCTCCACCCGCCTCGACGCCCAGGGCCTGGACGCGGTCATCGGCTGGGCGGCCGACGACGCCCGTCTCGCCCCGCGCGCCGACCTGCCCCGCGACGTGGAGGTCGTGCGCCGCCGCGGCGACTCGGGCAGCTACCTCTTCGTCATCAACCACACAGCCGGCGACACCAAGGTGCCGCTGGACACGCCCGGGACCGAACTGCTGACGGGCGAACGCGCCGCGGGCCGCCTCGCGGTCCCGGCGGGGGCCGTCCGGGTCGTACGACTCGACGGCTGAGCCGGCTCCCCTCCGCCCGCGTGTGCCACGAGAGCCGTGGGCGGAGGGGTTCTCCTCCGCTCGCACCGGAGGACACCTCCCCAGTTACGTCGAAGGGACGACGGACGATGAAGTTCCATCCCAGACGCACCATCAGGGCCCTGCTGCCGCCGCTCGCGGCCGGGTTCGCCCTCACCGCCCTGCCCGCCCAGACCGCCCAGGCCGCGAGCACCCTCACCAACGGCGGATTCGAGTCCGACGGCACGGGCACGGCCACGCCCGCCGGCTGGTCCGAGTACGGCGACACCGGTGCCTCGTACACCGAGCCCGGTGGCCATGGCGGGAGCTACCGCCTCAGCCACTACGCGTCGTCCGCCTACAAGGTGGAGACGTACCAGTACCTGTCCGGGCTGACCAACGGGACCTACACGTTGACGGCGTGGGTCCGGTCCAGCGGCGGGCAGAAGGCCGCGTACATGTCGCTCAAGAACTGCGGCAGTGCGGAACAGCGCACCGATCTGCCGATCTCGTCCAGTGGGTGGATACGGATCGTCACGTCGGTCAAGGTGACCAACAACCAGTGCACCATCAGCGTCAACAGTGACGCGAATGCCGGCAACTGGATCAACGTTGACGATCTCACCTTCACATCCGGCACCACCGGTACATCCATCCATGGTGCCGACATCTCCTCCCTCGCCAAGAGCGAGGCCAAGGGCGGCGTCTACAGGACGGGTTCCGGAACGACCGGGGACGCGCTGTCCATCCTCAAGTCGTCCGGCATGAACTACGCGCGACTGAAGGTCTGGGTGAACCCGGCCGACGGCTTCAACGACAAGGCGCACGTCCTGGCGACGGCCAAGCGCGTCAAGGCGCAGGGCATGAAGCTGCTGGTGGACTTCCACTACTCGGACAGCTGGGCGGACCCGGGGCAGCAGAACAAGCCGGCCGCGTGGGCGGGTCACACGTACAGTCGGCTCAAGACGGACGTGTACAACCACACGTACGACGTGTTGAACGCCTTGAAGGTTCAAGGCACCACGGCCGACATGGTCCAGGTGGGCAATGAGATCAATGGCGGCATGCTGTGGTCCGAGGGATCCACGGACAACTGGAGCCAACTCGCCGGGTTGATCAACTCCGGCTATGACGCCGTCAAGGCGGTCAACCCGTCCACCACGGTCGCGCTGCACCTGGCCAAGGGCGGGGACAAGGCCGGCACCGAGTGGTGGTTCGACAACGCGGTCGCGAACGGCGTCAGGTTCGACGCGATCGGCCTGTCGTACTACGGCTACTGGCACGGCCCGCTCTCCGACTTCCAGAGCACGCTGGACGACGCCGCCTCCCGCTACGGCAAGCCGGTGTTCGTCGCCGAGACGGCCTACCCGTTCCGGCTGGACAGCGACGACGCGCTCACCAACCAGATCGACACCACCGGCGAACTGGTCTCCGGCTACCCGGCGACCGTGGCCGGCCAGACCAAGTGGATGAACGACGTGGCGAGCATCGTGGAGGCCGTCCCGAACGGCCGCGGTCTCGGCGTCTTCTACTGGGAGGCGACCTGGACCGCCGTCACCGGCAACGGCTGGGACCCGGCGGACGCCACGTCCGGCAACGGCTGGGAGAACCAGGCCTTGTTCGGCTACGACGACAAGGCGCTGTCCTCCCTGACGTGGTTCGGTCACCGCTGAGCCGTCCGTGTCCGGGCCCGGTCGCGCGCGGCGGCCGGGCCCTCGCCGTGTTCCTGGGCTGCGGACCCCTCCCCGGACGCACGGCCGTTCGGTACCGGTCAACGGCCGCCGAGTCCCGGACGTGGCGGCGTCGCCCGCGCCGACAGTGGGAAGACTGCGTACGAGGAGGCCGGGGACGGGAGGGCGGACGGATGACGGGGACTCCCTCGGGCCGGATGCGGCAGACCATCCTGGCGCTGCTCAAGGACCCGCCGGCCCACTTCCGCGTTTCGCGTCGCCGCGACCCCGCCGAGACAGGCGTCACCGCGCGGGCCGTCGCCGCCAAGCTGGGCGTACCCCGCCGGACCGCACGCGCCCACCTCGACTTCCTCACCCGCCTCGGTGTCCTGCGCACCCGCCGGATCCACGGCCGCACCTACTACCGGCGCGACGAGATCCGCATCGCCGAGGTGGCCCGCATGTTCGAAAAGGGCTGGTGAAGGGACGGCCACGGGGCGGCTGCCGACAGGGCACCGACGGAAGGGACCGCACATGGACCGATCGACGGCACTCGTACCGCTCCACTACGTCTCCCTGCGCGCCCGCGGCCCCGAGGACGTCGTCGCCGACCCGCACGGGCGTGTCCTGACCGGAGTGGCGGACGGGCGCATCCTCCGTGTCCAGCACCTCGGCGACCCGCTCACGGCCCGCGCCGAGGTGCTGGCCGAGACAGGCGGCCGTCCCCTCGGGCTCGAACTCCTGCCGGACGGGGACCTGGTGGTGTGCGACGCCGAGCGCGGCCTGCTGCGCGTCAGCCCGCACGACGGAACCGTCCGCGTCCTCGCGGACGCGGTGGCGGGGGAGCGGCTCCGCTTCTGCAGCAACGTCGTCGCCCTGCCCGACGGCACCCTGTACTTCACGGTCTCCAGCCGCCGCCACCCCCTGGACCGGTGGATCGGCGACATCGTGGAACACACCGGCACCGGCCGCCTGCTCCGGCTCGCCCCCGGCGACCGGGAACCCGAAGTACTGCTGGAAGGCCTGCAGTTCGCCAACGGGCTCGCCCTCAGCGCCGACCGCTCCTTCCTGGTGATCGCCGAGACCGGCTCCTGCCGGCTCACCCGCTGCCCGCTCACCGGCCCCCGCGCCGGACACGCCGAGCCCTTCGCCGACCTCCCCGGGATGCCTGACAACCTCTGGCGCGAGGGCCCCGACGGGCCGGTCTGGGTCGCCCTGGCCGGCCCCCGCCTCCCCCCGCTCGGCCTGCTGCACCGCACCCCGCCGGCCGTCCGCCGCGCCGCCGCGCGGGCCGCCGTCCACGCGCCGTACCGCCCGAGCGGGACCGTCGGCGTCGTCGCCGTCGACGACGCGGGCCGGACCGTCCACCACCTCACCCGCCGGCACTCCGGTTTCCGCATGGTCACCAGCGTGTGCGCCGTCGGCGACCACCTGGTGCTCGGCAGCCTCCGGGAGTCCGGTGTGGCGGTCTGCGCCCGGCCCGCAGCACGCTGAGGCGGCGGTAGCCTGGTCCCGGCCTTGACCGTCTCTCGGGACCGGGGCCGAACAGGGGACCCACCGGCATGACCTCCCCGGAGCCGGCGATCCCGCGGCCCACGCGGCGGCGGTCCGCACCCGCTCGCACCAGACAAAACGGACAGCGGAGGTAAGAAGTCGTTGTGAACCGGCCGCTCGTCATCGCGGGAGCCCTCGTCGGCGCACGAGGCCCCGGCTGACCGGGGCCGGCCCCGACCTCTACGCTGCCCTGGACGTCGTGGCAAGCGGGGCGTGCCGGCGGGTCACGCGGCGGCCTTCAGCGGGGTCTCACCCGCCGGCGCCCCGGGGGCCCGGGCGCTTGCCCTACGGACGGGCACAGCAAGTACTGTCTACAGCAATGTCGACCAACTCTCCTCAGAACTGGATCCCATGAGCGCCATCTCCGTCGGTCAGGCCGTCGTCCTCGGAGTAGTCGAGGGGGTGACCGAGTTCCTGCCCGTGTCCTCCACCGGCCACCTCAAGATCGCCGAGGGGCTCATGGACATCCCCGTCGACGACAAGTCCGTCGTCGGGTTCTCCGCCGTCATCCAGGTCGGCGCCATCGCCGCCGTGCTCGTGTACTTCTTCAAGGACATCAAGCGGATCGTCACCGCCTGGTTCCGTGGTCTGACCAACCGCGAGGAGCGCTACCACCACGACTACAAGTTCGCCTGGTGGGTGATCGCCGCGACCATCCCGATCGTGCTCGTGGGGCTGGCCGCGAAGCCGCTGATCGACGGTCCGCTCGCCTCGCTGTGGGTGGTCGCCGGATCGCTGATCGTCGGCTCGGGCGTGATGTGGGCCGCCGACCAGATGGGCCGGCACAAGCGCGGTGAGGACGACACGTCCTTCAAGGACGCGATGTGGGTCGGCTGCTCGCAGATCCTCGCCCTGCTCTTCCCCGGCTTCTCCCGCTCCGGCGCCACCATGTCCACCGCGCTCATCCTGGACCTGGACCGCGTCGCCGCCACCCGGCTCTCCTTCTTCCTCGGCATCCCGGCCCTGACCGGCGCGGGTCTGTACGAGCTGAAGGACGCCCTCGGTGCGGGGGTCGGCGCCGCGCCGCTGGCCGTCGGCACGGTCGTCTCGTTCGTGGTCGCCTACGCCTCCATCGCCTGGCTGCTCAAGTTCGTCGCCAAGCACTCCTTCAACGCCTTCGTGATCTACCGGATCATCATCGGCGTCGGCCTCCTCGGCCTGCTGGCCACCGGCACGCTCAGCAGCTGAGCCCAGCGGCCGGGCGGACGCCGCTGATCACCCACGGGGTGCGGATGCCTGTATTCAGGCGCCGCACCCCGTGAATGTTTCCTTGCCGGATGCCTTGACAGGCCCTGCCCGCAACCCGCAGGATCGCTCCCGTGAACCTGTCAGACAGCCAGACAGGTGGCCTGGCCCCGCGGCGCGTGAGCGCCATGGAAGCGGTGCTCGCCCACCTCCGCGACGCCATCGAGCGCGGCCGGTACGCCATCGGCGACAAGCTCCCCTCCGAGGCCGAGCTGTGCCGCACCCTGGAGGTGTCCCGGCCCGTGCTGCGCGAGGCGCTGCGCGCGCTGCAGACGATGGGCCTCACCGTGTCACGGACCGGGAAGGGCACCTTCGTCGTCGCGAACGCGGTCGAGGACCCGACCTTCGGCGACTACGCCGCCAGCGACCTGCTCGAAGTGCGCCGCCACATCGAGATCCCGGTCGCCGGGTACGCGGCCCTGCGCCGTACCCCGGAGAACCTGGACCACCTGGCCCACCTGCTCGACCGCATGGAGCGGGAGACGGACACCACCGCCTGGGTCGCGATGGACACCCTCTTCCACCTCGCCGTGGCCGAGGCCGCCCAGAACCCGGTCTTCCGCCGGGTCATCGAGGAGATCCGCGACGCACTGGCGCGCCAGTCGGCCTTCCTCAACGAGCTGGGCGGGCGCCGCGAGCAGTCCAACCGCGAGCACCGGGCGATCGTCGAGGCGCTGACCGACGGTTCCGAGCACGACGCCGTGGAGGCCATGAGCCACCACCTCGACCGCGTCGAGACGACCCTCACCGACATCGTGCGTCCCCAGCGGACGGACCCCCCTACGGAAGGCGGACCCGAGGCGTGAGCGAGCAGCACCTCAAAGACGAGACGCGCCCCTCGTCCGGCCATGTCGACGCCGGAGACGCCGGCTACAGCAAAGGTCTGAAGCACCGGCACGTCAACATGATCGCCATCGGCGGTGCCATAGGCACCGGCCTCTTCCTCGGCGCGGGCGGCCGGCTCGCCGACGCCGGCCCCTCCCTCTTCATCGCGTACGCCGTCTGCGGCGTCTTCGCCTTCCTGGTCGTCCGGGCCCTCGGCGAACTCGTCCTGTACCGCCCGTCCTCCGGCGCCTTCGTGTCGTACGCCCGGGAGTTCCTGGGCGAGAAGGGCGCGTACACCGCGGGCTGGATGTACTTCCTGAACTGGGCGACCACCGGTATCGCCGACATCACGGCGGTCGCCACCTACACCCATTACTGGGGCATGTTCTCGGACGTCCCGCAATGGTTGATCGCATTGATCGCCCTCGCGGTCGTGCTGACCGTCAATCTGATCTCGGTCAAGATCTTCGGCGAACTGGAGTTCTGGTTCGCGATCGTCAAGGTCGGGGCGCTCGTCGTGTTCATGTGCATCGGCATCTTCCTGCTGGTCACCCAGCACCCGGTCGACGGCCACCACCCCGGCCCCTCCCTGATCACCGACAACGGCGGCGTCTTCCCCAACGGCCTGCTGCCCATGCTGCTGATCATCCAGGGCGTCGTCTTCGCCTACGCCTCCGTCGAGCTGGTCGGCGTCGCCGCCGGCGAGACCGAGAACCCCGAGAAGATCATGCCCAAGGCGATCAACTCGATCATGTGGCGCGTCGGCCTGTTCTACGTCGGCTCGGTCGTCCTGCTCTCGATGCTGCTCCCGTGGAACAAGTACTCCGCCGGTGAGAGCCCCTTCGTCACGGTCCTGTCCCACATCGGCGTCCCGGCGGCCGGCGGTGTGATGAACCTCGTCGTCCTGACCGCCGCCATGTCGTCGCTGAACTCCGGCCTGTACTCCACCGGCCGCATCCTGCGCTCCATGGCGATGAGCGGCTCCGCCCCGAAGTTCACCGGCCGGATGAGCCGGAGCCAGGTGCCGTACGGCGGGATCCTGCTCACCAGCGGAATCTGTGTCCTCGGCGTGGGCCTGAACTACGTGGTCCCCTCCGACGCCTTCGAGATCGTCCTCAACTTCGCGGCGATCGGCATCCTCGCCACCTGGGGCATGATCATGCTCTGCCACCTGCTGTTCTGGCGGAAGACCCGCAGCGGCGAGCTGACCCGGCCGTCGTACCGGCTGCCGGGCTCCCCCTGGACCGAACTCGTGACGCTGGCGTTCCTCGCCTCCGTCCTGGTCCTCATGTACGCCGACGGCGGCGCCGGACGCACCACCGTGCTCTGTCTGCCGCTGATCGTCGCCGCACTGGTCGCGGGCTGGTACGCCATCCGCGCCCGTATGACCCGCACATCCACCGGCGCCGGCGCGTGACCCGCGTACCGGCCGACCCCGACCCCCTATGCAGGCAGTGATGCACAGCAGTTCCCCCGCCGACGCGCCCGTCGTCCGCGAACCCCTCCACGCCCCCGTCGCCCACCTCGTCCGCGGCGGGGTCGTCGAGGGCGTCCACTACGGCTCCGTCGTCGTCCTCGGCGCCGACGGCCAGGTGCGCTTCCAGCTCGGTGACATCGAGGCGGCCTTCTACCCGCGCTCGGCCCTCAAACCCGTCCAGGCCGTGGCCATGCTGCGGGCCGGGCTGCCGCTCGACGGCGAACTGCTGTCGCTGGCCGCCGCGAGCCACTCCGGCGAGGAACGCCACCTCGCCGGCACCCGCCGCATCCTCGAACTCGCCGGTCTCACCGAGGGCGACCTGCGCAACGTGCCCGACATGCCGTTCGACCCGGTCGTGCGGGACGCCTGGGTCCGCGAGGGCCGGCTGCCCTCCCGGCTCGCCCAGAACTGCTCCGGCAAGCACGCCGCCATGCTGTGGACCGCCAAGCTCAACGGCTGGTCCCTCGACGACTACCTCGCCCCGGAGCACCCGCTCCAGCAGGCCGTCGCCGCCACCGTCGAGGAGCTGACCGGCCAGCGCGTCGCCCGGGTCACCGTCGACGGCTGCGGCGCGCCGCTGTTCTCCATCTCCCTGCACGGACTCGCCCGCGCCCTCGCCCGGATCACCTCCGCCGCGCCCGGCACACCCGAGGCCCGGGTCGCCGAGGCGATGCGCGAGCACGCCGAGATGGCCTCCGGCTCGGGGCGTGACGTGGCCGCGCTGATGCGGGCCGTGCCGGGGCTGCTGGCCAAGGACGGCTTCGAGGGCGTGCAGGTCGCCGCGCTGCCGGACGGCCGGGCCGTCGCGGTGAAGATCGCCGACGGGGCGAACCGGGCGCGGATCCCGGTCGCCGCGGCGGCGCTCGCCCGCGCGGGCGTCGACCCCGCCCTGCTCACCGAGTTCGCGGGGGAGCCGCTGCTCGGGGGCGGGGAGCCGGTGGGATGCGTGCGGGCCGTGCGTGCGCTGGACCCGGTTCCGCTCACTGCCTGCGCGTAGCGCTCCGCTGCCTCGGCCGTCCCGGATCCGCGGGTCCGTCGTGGTCCCTCGCGCAGTTCCCCGCGCCCCTTTCGGGGCGCTCTCACCTCCGTACCTCAGGAAGAGGACCGTACCCTCATGACCGCCGCCACCCGCAGCGAACACGATCTGCTCGGGGACCGTGATGTGCCCGCCGACGCGTACTGGGGTGTCCACACCCTGCGCGCGACGGAGAACTTCCCCATCACCGGCACGCCGATCTCCGCCTACCCGCACCTGATCGACGCCCTGGCCGCGGTGAAGGAGGCCGCCGCCCTCGCCAACGAGGAACTCGGGCTGCTGGCGCCCGAGAAGGCGGCCGCGATCGTCGCCGCCTGCCGCGAGATCCGGGCCGGGGAGCTGCACGACCAGTTCGTCGTGGACGTCATCCAGGGCGGTGCGGGCACGTCCACCAACATGAACGCCAACGAGGTCGTGGCCAACCGCGCGCTGGAACTGCTCGGCCATGCCAAGGGGCAGTACACGCATCTGCACCCCAACGAGGACGTCAACCTCGGCCAGTCCACCAATGACGTCTACCCGACGGCCGTCAAGGTGGCGACGATCTTCGCGGTACGTGGACTGCTCAAGGCGATGTCCGTACTCCAGGACGCGTTCGCCCGTAAGGCAGTCGAGTTCCGTGACGTGCTCAAGATGGGCCGTACACAGTTGCAGGACGCGGTACCGATGACGCTCGGTCAGGAGTTCTCCGCGTTCGCCGTCATGATCGAGGAGGACCGCAGCCGTCTCGCCGAGGCCGTCGAGCTGATCCATGAGATCAACCTCGGTGCCACGGCCATCGGTACCGGCCTCAACGCTCCCGCCGGCTATGCCGAGGCGGCCCGCCGGCACCTGTCGGCCATCACCGGCCTGCCGCTGGTGACGGCGGCCAACCTGGTGGAGGCCACGCAGGACTGCGGCGCCTTCGTCCAGATGTCCGGCGTCCTGAAGCGCATCGCGGTCAAGCTGTCCAAGAGCTGCAACGACCTGCGGCTGCTGTCCTCCGGTCCGCGCGCGGGTCTCGGCGAGATCAACCTGCCGCCGGTGCAGGCCGGTTCGTCGATCATGCCGGGCAAGGTGAACCCGGTCATCCCCGAAGTGGTCAACCAGGTCGCCTTCGAGGTGATCGGCAACGACGTCGCCATCACCATGGCCGCCGAGGCCGGACAGCTCCAGCTCAACGCCTTCGAGCCGATCATCCTGCACTCCCTGTCGGAGTCCGTCACGCACCTGCGGACGGCGTGCCTGACACTGGCCGAGCGCTGCGTGTCCGGCATCACCGCCAACACCGAGCGGTTGCGCGCCACCGTCGAGAACTCCATCGGTCTGGTGACCGCGCTCAACCCGCACATCGGCTACTCCGCCGCCACCGACATCGCCAAGGAGGCCCTCGCGACGGGCCGTGGCGTGGCCGAACTGGTCCTGGAGAAGGGCCTGCTGCCGGCCGAACAGCTCACGGGGCTCCTCCGGCCGGAGGTGCTCGCGGGCAGCGGGACCACACCGGCGATCTGACCCGACGGCACCCGCGTGCCGCCCGGCCCGTCATGCCGGCCGGACCGGCCCCCGGGTGCCGTCTCACCCGGGGATACCCCCGTCGGTCTCCGACACCGCCGCGAAAGGAGTGGCCGTCGCCCCTGGAGAGCCCCCGCACCAGGGGTGCGGCATGATGACGATCATGTCCTCGCAGTTCCAACCGGTCCTCGATCGCATCATGGCGGAGATCGATCGCACTCCCGGGCGCGGCCGGTCCGCCGACTACATCCCGGCGCTCGCCGCCCGCGACCCGCGCCGCTTCGGCATGGCCGTCGCCGAACTGGACGGCACGGTGTACGGGGTGGGGGAGTGGCGGCAGCCGTTCTCCACGCAGTCGATCACCAAGGTGTTCACGCTCGCCCTGGACCTGGCCCGCGAGGGCGACGAACTCTGGGAGCACGTGGGCCGCGAGCCCTCCGGCAACCCGTTCAACTCCCTGGTCCAGCTGGAGTACGAGAACGGCATCCCGCGCAACCCCTTCATCAACGCGGGCGCGCTCGTCGTCACCGACCGCCTGCACACCCGTACCGGGGACGCGGCCGGCGAGCTGCTGTCCTTCCTGCGCGCCGAGAGCGGCAACCCCGATCTCGGCTTCGACGAGGAGGTCGCCGCCTCCGAGACCGCCCACGGTGACCGCAACGCCGCCCTCGCCCACTTCATGGCGTCCTACGGAAACATCGACAACGAGGTGCCGGTCCTGCTCGACCAGTACTTCCGGCAGTGCTCCATCGCCGCCTCCTGCGCCGACCTGGCCCTCGCCACGGGCTTCCTCGCCCGGCACGGCATCCGCGCCGACGGCAGCCGGCTGCTCAGCCGCAGCCAGGCCAAGCAGGTCAACGCGGTCATGCTGACCTGCGGCACGTACGACGCGGCCGGCGACTTCGCCTACCGCGTCGGCCTGCCCGGCAAGAGCGGGGTCGGCGGCGGGATCATCGCCGTCGTACCGGGCCGGTGCACCCTCTGCGTGTGGAGCCCCGGCCTGGACGAACGCGGCAACTCGGTGGCGGGTGTGGCCGCCCTGGACCGTTTCACCACCCTGACAGGGCTGTCGGTGTTCTGAGGCGCGCCACCGTCCGACCCGGGTCCGGGAAGCCGGCCCGCGGGGGCCCGGGTTCGAGCGGAGCCTCGGGGAGGCGGCGAGCCACGGCGGACCGGCGCCGGGAATCCAGTTCGAGCGGAGTCTCGGGGAGGCGGCGAGCCACGGCGGACCGGCGCCGGGAATCCGGCCGGAACAGACCACGTGCCGGTCATACCCCGGCCCCCGCCCGGCAGGGCTGCCGTCTCCTTCCGGCCACCCGGCGTCGGCACGCTGACCAGGTGTTGGCCATGGTATTCCCCGTCGATCTCCGCCGCTGCCAGGTGATGGGCCTGGCCGGCACGGCCTTCCTCGCCCTCGGCGGTGAGACGGCCGGCGCCCTCCCCGTCCGGGACCTCCTGGCGCCCGCCCCGGCGCGGGCGGCGCTCGGCCTGGTCGGGGTCTACTTCGGGGTCGTCCTGCTCATCGCCGCCTGGGCGCTCCTCGGCCGGCTGGTCCGCGGTCCCGAGCCGCCCACCCCGCGCGCCCTGCTGCTCGTCCTGGCCGTGTGGGCAGCCCCGCTGCTGCTGGCCCCGCCGCTGTTCAGCCGGGACGTGTACAGCTATCTCGCGCAGGGCGCCATGGTCGACGCCCACATGGACGTCTACGCCCACGGCCCGGCGCGGCTCGGCGGCCCGCTCGCCGACGAGGTGGCCCGATGTGGCGGCACACCGGCGCCCCCTACGGCCCCGCCTTCCTGGCCCTCGCCTCGGCGCTGTCCGGACTGACCCGCGGCGAGGTGCCCGCCGGCCTGCTCGGCATGCGCCTGGTCGCCCTGCTCGGCGTGGCCCTCATGGCGGTGGCGCTGCCCCGCCTCGCCCGGCACAGCGGCGCCGACCCGGCCGCCGCCCTGTGGCTCGGCGCCCTGAACCCCCTGGTGCTGCTGCACCTCGTCGCGGGCGCCCACAACGACGCCCTGATGCTCGGCCTGCTCGGGCTCGGCCTGGTCGCCGCGCGAGGCAGACCGGCCGTCGGCGCCGTCCTCGTCACCCTCGCCGCCCTGGTCAAGGCACCGGCGGCACTCGGCCTGCCGGCCGTCGTGGCCCTGCGGGTCCGCTCCGGCCGCCCTCCGCTGCCGGCCGTGCTGACCACGGCTGCGGCCTCCGCCGCGACGACGGTCGCCGCCACAGCCGTCGCCGGCACCGGCTACGGCTGGATCGGCGCGCTGGACACCCCGGTCTCCCCGCACAACTGGGCGCTGACCAGCCTGCTCGGCCGCGCCACCGGTGCCCTGCTGGGACACCTCGGCAGCGGCCTGGCCCCGCTGGCCGTCCCGGTCTGGCACCTGCTGGGCCTCGCGGCCACCGCCGTAGCCGTCCTGCTCATATGGCTGCGGCTGCGTCCCCGGCCGGTGTACGCGCTGGGTCTGAGCCTGCTCGCGGTCGCCGTCCTCGGCCCGGCGATCCGCCCCTGGTACGTGCTGTGGGGCCTGTTCCTCATCGCCGCCGCCGCGCCCAGCACCTCGGTACGGCACCGGATGGCAGCCCTGGCGGGAGTGCTCGCGCTCGCCGTACTGCCCAGCGGCGGCCCGGCCGACCTCGGGCAGCTGGTGCTCGCGGTCTCCGGCGGGGCGCTCGGGGTGGTCGTCCTGTGGCAGGCCCATCAGGCCCATCAGGCCCACCGGACGGCCCGGGCCCCGGTTCCGGGACCCGTGGCATGACGGGCCGGTGGGGGCGGCCGGGGCTGCCCGGGCCGTTGGGAGAGGCGGGGCCGCGCACGGACCGGGGCCGGCTGCTGCTGGTCCTGCTCCTCGCGGTGGCCGTGACCGTGTTCACGGCCACTGTGCCGCTGCTGCGCGGTTTCTTCGACCTGCGGGTGTACTACGGCACCGTGCACACCTGGGTGCACCACGGCGGCCGGATCTACGACTACAAGGTGCCGGGCACCGCGTACGGCTTCACGTATCCGCCGTTCGCCGCCGTCGCCATGCTGCCGCTGGCCCTGCTCGGCCGGACCGCGGCGATCGTGCTGTCCCTGCTGGTGAACCTCGCCGCGCTCGCGGTGGTCCTGCGCATCCTGGCCGGGCCGCGCCCGCGCCGCCACGGCTGGTACCGGTGGGCGCTGTGCCTGTGCCTGCTCGCCCTGTTCGAGCCGCTGCGGGACACCGTCAGCTTCGGGCAGGTGAACCTGGTGCTGCTCGCCCTCGTCCTCGGCGACTGCCGGCTGCTGGCGACCGGCCGGGGCCGCTGGGCGGGCGTGGGAACGGGGCTCGCCGCCGCCGTGAAGCTCACCCCCGCCCTCTTCATCGGTCTGCTGCTGCTCGCCGGGCGACGGCGGGCGGCCGGCACCGCGACGGCCGTCGCCCTGGCCGCGACCGCGCTGGCCGCCTGGGCGGACCCGGCGGCCTCCCGCTTCTACTGGACCGAGGCGCTGTGGGACACCGGCCGGGTGGGCCGCCTCGACTACGTGTCGAACCAGTCGCTGCAAGGGGTGCTGGCCCGCCTCGGTGAGACCGGCCGCCCCCTGTGGGCGACGGTGGTCCTGCTGACCCTCTGCGTCTGGGCGTGGCGCGGCAGGCGGGCGGTCGCGGCCGGCGACTGGACGGCGGCGTTCGCGCTCACCGGTGCGGCGGCCTGTCTGGTCAGCCCGATCACCTGGGTGCACCACCTGGTGTGGCTGCTGCCCTCCTTCGCGGTGCTGGTCCGCGCCGGGCACCCGCGGATCGCGGCCGCCCTGTACGCGGTGCTGTGCACCAGCGTGGTGTGGCTGTGGTTCGACGACGCCTCCGGCCTCGACGGGTTCCTGGGCGGCAATCTCTACACGTGGATCTCGCTGGGCCTGCTGCTCGGTCTGCCGGTGGGTCAGTCGCGGGCCCCGCGGTTGCCCTTGGCGCGCAGCACCAGCGCCACGGCCCCGGCGCCGAGCCCGGACAGCCCCGCGACGACGGCGGTGCCGGACCAGTCCGAGTCGTCGTCCGGTGCCACGGCCGCCGCCACCGGCGTCGCGGACGCCGTCGGCCGGGAGGAGTGCGGTCGCAGCCCGTCCAGCGAGCCGACCGGGTCGACCCGCCCGGCCGCCGCGAAGCCCCAGTCGAGCAGGGCGCGGGCCTCCTCGTACACCGTCAACCCGCCGTCGGCCTGAGGGTTCAGCACGGTCACCACGAGGGTGCGCCCGCCCCGGCGCGCCGCGGCCACCAGGGTGTTGCCGGCGTTGCTGGTGTAGCCGTTCTTGATGCCGATGAGCCCGGGGTACGGCGCCACGCCGTCCTCGCCGGTCAGCAGCCGGTTGGTGTTCTCGATGGGGTACGGCGACCCGTCACCGGGGAAGGGGGCCTCGGCGGTGGCGCAGTACCGGGCGAAGTCGGGGTTGCGCAGGCCCGCCCGGCCGAACACCGCGAGGTCGTAGGCGGAGGAGACCTGGCCCGGGGCGTCGTAGCCGTCCGGGGAGACCACATGGGTGTCCAGGGCGCCGAGCGAGCGGGCCTTGTCCTGCATCCGGGCGGCCGTCGCCTCCCAGCCGCCGCCCATCCGGGCGAGCACGTGCACGGCGTCGTTCCCGGAGCTGAGGAAGACGCCGCGCCACAGGTCGGCCACCTGGTAGGTGTGCCCTTCCTCGACACCGACCAGGCTGCTGCCCTCGCCGACGTCGTCCAGTTCGCCGTACCGCACGGTGTGCTGCTGCCCGCTCGGCAGCACCGGCAGCACGGTGAGCGCGAAGAGGGTCTTCAGGGTGCTGGCGGGCGGGAGCTCGCGGTGGGCGTCGTACGCGGCCAGCACCTCGCCGCTGCCCGCGTCGGCGACGAGCCAGGAGAGCGCCGAGATGTCCGGCAGCCCGGGTGTGTCCCGGTGCGGCCGGACCTGGACGCCGGAGCGGTAGAGCAGGGACGGCCCCGGCACCGCCGCCCTGGGGCGGGGCGGGGCGGGCTCCCCGGCGGGCTGCGCGGCCCGGGGCCCGGCGGCGGCAGCGGCCGGCGTGAGCGCCAGGAGACCCGCCACACAGAGGGAGCAGGCCGACACCGCCGCGCGATAAGAGAATCCGGTCATCATATGATCAAAGTACGAAATCGGTGTGTATCCACCACGCCGCCGGGCCGTTCGGGTCGCCGGGGCAACCCGGATGCCGCACCCGGCCGCCCCCCGGCCGCGCGTCAGGCGCCCGGCAGGGTGGGCCGGACCTGCCGCAGGAACGCGGCGTTGCCGGGTGTGGCGCGCAGCCGCTCCAGCAGGGTCTCCAGCCCGGAGGGTCCGCCGTCCCGGGAGCGCAGGACGCGGCGCAGACCGTGTACGGCCGTCAACTCGGCCGGCGTGAGCAGGAGTTCCTCGCGCCGGGTGCCGCTGGCGTCGATGTCGACGGCGGGGAAGACGCGGCGGCCGGCGAGTTCCCGGTCCAGGCGCAGTTCCATGTTGCCCGTGCTCTTCAGCTCCTCGAAGAAGTAGCCGTCGGCGCGCGAGCCGGTGTCCACGAGGACCGTGGCGAGGATGGTGAGGGAGCCGCCCTCCTCGGCCTGGCGCGCGGCGCCGAAGAACCGCTTGGGGCCGAGCAGCGCGCCGGCGTCCACACCGCCGCTCAGGGTACGGCCGCCGGCGGCGGAGGCGTTGTTGTGGGCCCGGCACAGCCGGGTCAGCGAGTCCAGCAGGACGACGACGTCCTCACCGGCCTCCACCAGGCGCTTGGCCCGCTCCACGACCAGGTCGGCGAGGGCGATGTGCTCCTTGGCCGACCGGTCGAAGGTGGAGGCGTACACCTCGCCCCGCACCGAGCGGCGCATCTCGGTGACCTCCTCGGGCCGCTCGTCCAGCAGGAGGACCATCAGCCGGCACTCGGGGTGGTTGCCGGCCACGGCGGCGGCGAACTGCTGGAGCAGCACCGTCTTGCCGGTCTTCGGCGGGGCCACGATGAGGCCCCGCTGGCCCTTGCCGACCGGCGCGAGCAGATCGGTGACGCGTCCGGCCAGGCCGGAGGCGGGGTGCTCCAGACGGATGCGCCGGTGCGGGTGGAGCGGGGTGAGGTCGCGGAAGTGCGGCCGGGCGGCCGGCTCGCCGGGAGCGCGTCCGTTGACGCGCGCGACCTCGGTCAGGGCCCGCTGCGCACCCCGGACGCCTTCGACCAGATCGCCCTTGCGCAGCCCGTGGCGGCGGATCAGCGCCGGCGCGACCTGCGGATCGGCGGGTGAGGGCAGGAGGCTCGCGGCCCTCAGGTGCCCCTTCCCGTGCGCGTCGATGTCGAGGACACCGGTGACGAGCGGGGCGGCCGGCGCCTGCCGGGTCGCGGGCGGGTTTTCGAGTGTGGTGGTCATGGAAGGGAGTCCTTTCGCGGACGGATCGGGGAGGAGCAGATCAGGGAAGAGGGGGCGAGGCCGCGAGGGGGAGGCGCCTGTGACTGCCTCCGGGCGGCGGGAACGGCACCTCGGGTACGGCGCGCAGGGCCCGTGACGAGGTGGTGCTGGGAAGCTGACGCGCCGGGAGCCGGACATCCGGAAACGGCGGACGGATCAGCGTGAAGGAGGGAAACTGGCACCGGCGGCCACCGTGGCCGTGCACGAGTGCTGAGGGAACGGTACCACTCGGGGGAGTACCACGTCCGTGATCGGCTCAACAAACCACCGGACGGGGCTATTCCCGGGGGCGGGCGTCCGCTCAGGGAGCCGTCAGGAGGATTCACCTTGTCAGGGGAGCGTCAGGAGTATCGGGTGGACACCTCGGCCGCCCGCACCCCGCACCGTCTGGACCCCGCCGGGGGCTGCCCGCACGCCGTCAACGCGCGACTGCTGGCCCAGGGTGCCGTGGCTCCGGTCGAGCTGCCCGGCGGGGTCGAGGGCATGGCCGTCCTCGGGCACGAGGCGCTGAAGGAGTTCCTTCAGCACCCCCAGGTCGCGAAGAACGCACGCCACTTCACCGCCCTGCGGGAAGGGAGGGTCGGCGAGGGCTGGCCGTTGCTGACGTTCGCCACCGTGCCGGGCATGACCACCGCCGACGGTGACGACCACCGGCGGCTGCGGTCCCTGGCCGCGCGTGCCTTCACGCCCCGCCGGGTGGCGGAACTGCGGCCGCGCGTCGAGGAGTTGACGGAGTCGCTGCTGGACGGGCTGGCCCGGGCCGCCACCGCGGGCGACGGGGTCGCCGATCTGCGGCGGCACTTCGCCCTGCCCCTGCCGATGGGCGTGATCTGTGAACTCCTCGGTGTGGACGTGGAGTTCCGGGACCGCCTGCACCGGCTCGGCAGCCTGGTCGTGGCCACCGACACCGCACCGGCCGAGGCCGTCGCGGCCAACCGAGACATCGTCGCCGTCCTGGGCGAGATCGCCGCGGCGAAGGCCGCGCGGCCCGGAGGCGACCTCACGAGCGCGCTCCTCGCCGCCCGCGACGAGGGCGGCGACCGGCTGAGCGAGCGGGAGCTGATCGGCACCCTGCTGCTGATGATCATCGCCGGGCACGAGACCACGCTCAACCTGATCACCAACGCCGTGCGCGCCCTGTGTGCCCACCCCGAGCAGCTCGCCCTGGTCCGCGCGGGCCGGGCGAGCTGGGCGGACGTGGTGGAGGAGACACTGCGCTGGGACGCGCCGGTCAGCTACTTCCCGTTCCGCTATCCCGTGCGGGATCTGACCGTCGCCGGCACGCTCGTCCGCGCCGGCACCCCCGTGCTCGCCGGTTACTCCGCCGCCGGCCGCGACCCGGCGGCGCACGGCCCGGACGCCGACCGCTTCGACCTCACCCGCTCCGCCCGGCCCGGCGCCGTACGCCACCTGTCCCTCGGGCACGGCGCCCACTACTGCCTGGGCGCACCGCTCGCCCGGCTGGAGGCCACGGTCGCCCTGGAGCGGCTGTTCACCCGCTTCCCGTCGCTGCGACTCGCCGTGCCGGAAGCCGACTTGGTGCCGCACGCGGGCTTCGTCGGCAACAGCGTGCGGAGTCTGCCGGTGCGGCTCACGGCGGGGTGACCCGCCCTGGGCCGCGAACCGGCGGACCGTCAGGGCCGGGAACAGAAGTCCCCAGACCGTAACGATCCCGGACGTCCGGGGACTTGACCACCAACCGTGCCCTATCTTCGCGACATGTCCACGCCACCGCAGCCCCCGCAGCCGGCCGACCAGCCCGCACAGCAGCCCCCGCGGCCCCAGCAGCCGGCCGTCCCGCCCCAGCCGACGGCCTACCCGTACCCGAATCCGCAGTCACCGCCGCCGGGGACGTTCCACGCGCAGCCCACCCTGGCCGCCCAGCCCGCACCGGGACAGCCCCAGCCGGGCAACCCGTACGCCCAGGCACCCCAGTACGGGCCCGTGCCGCCCGCTCCTCCTGCCGGCGGTGGCGGTGGGGCGGGCCGCGCGGTGCTGTGGGCCGCAGTCGGCGCGGTCGTCGCCTCCGCCGCGTGGGCGGCGGGTGTCCTCCTCATCGGCGGTCGCAACGACAGCGCGGACCTGCGCGGCTACTCGGCGCCCTCCAACATGTGCTCCAGCGCCGACTACTCCTCCTTCAAGGACGAGTACACCGAGAACGACTCCTCGCCGACCCGCACCTCGCTCAAGGACACGGCGCTGGACGAGAGTTACTGCAGCCTGGGCCTGAAGAAGCCGGGCTCCTCCTACGCGGACGCCTATCTGACCATGCAGCTGGACCTGCACAAGAAGACCGATCCCACTCCCGAGTTCACCGCCACCTGGAAGAACTACGGGGACAGCCACACCGGTTACGACGTCGACCCGGTCGAGGGCATCGGCGACGAGGCCTACCTGGTCAGCCAGGACACCACGAACGGCTCCTCCTCCAGCGGCTCCCGGTACGCCACGCTCGCCGTCCGCGACGGCTGGGTGACGTACACGATGAGCTACAGCGTCTACCTCACCTCGTACGACGAGGACAAGGACCCACCCGCGCTGACCGACGTCACCGACTGGCTGAAGACCGACGCCAAGTCCACGCTGCGACAGCTGAAGGACTGATCGCCGCCGTGCCGCGGTGAGCGCGGCGGTTCACGCCGACCGCGCCCCGGCATCCTTGACGATCTGCTCGAACCGCGCGCCCATGGCCTCGCCGAGGGCCTGCGCGCCCGACAACGGCCGGACCATGACCATGAGGTCGTCGATCAGGCCGTCCTCGTTCACGTGCAGGAAGTCGCAGCCCGTCAGCTCCCGGTCCCCGACCCGGGCCTGGAAGACCAGCGCGTGGTCCGGGCCGTCCGGCTTGCCGATCTCCCGGACGTACCGGAAGTCCTCGAAGACCTGGACCACCGCGCGCAGCACCGCCGCGGTGATCGCCTTGCCCGGGTACGGCTTGAAGGCGACCGGGCTGGTGAAGACGACGTCCTCGGCCAGCAGTGCCTCGATGGCGTCCAGGTCCCTGGCCTCCACCGCCTCGCGGAACGCGCGCATCGGCTCACCCACTCACTACTCAACTAATTGAATAAGTGCGAAGGAGATTACTCAACTGACTGCTAGCCTGTCCACATGTCGCTCAAGTACGCCGTCCTGGCCGCCCTGCTGGAGGGGGAGGCCTCGGGCTACGAGCTGTCGAAGGCTTTCGACGTCTCGTTCGCGAACTTCTGGCCCGCGACCCCCCAGCAGCTCTACCGGGAGCTGGAGCGCCTCGCCGGGGACGGGCTGGTCCAGGCCCGCACCGTGCAGCAGGAACGCCGCCCCAACAAGCGGATGTTCACGCTCACCGAGGCCGGCCGGGCCGAGTTGAGCGCGTTCGCCGCCGAGCCGCCCAAGCGGCCCACCGCGATCCGGGACGAACTCCTCATCAAGGTCCAGGCCATGGACGGGGGCGACCCGGAGGTCACCCGGGCGCTGATCGAGGAGCGCATGGGCTGGGCGCGCGGCAAGCTCGACCGCTACCGCAGGGTGCGCGAGCGCCTGCTCGACGGGCGTACGGAGGAGGAGTTCCTCCAGACCGCCGACCGCGTCGGGCCGTACCTCACACTCCTGGCCGGGATCGCCTTCGAGGAGGAGAACCTGCGCTGGTGCGAGCGGGTCCTCGCGGTGCTGCGACGCCGTGCTGACGACGGGTCGGCCCGGCGGATCGCTCATCAGGGTGGTGATCCCCTGCGGAACGGGTCGTGACCCCGGGCGGTGCGGCACCGTGGGCGGGTGCCTCGCCGACTTATTCCGCTGCTGGTGGCGGCGCTGGTGACCGTCGCCGGCTGCACCACCGTCGGCTCCGCTCCCGGGCCCGACGCCGCCCGCCCCGGGCGCTCACCCGCCCCGGACACGGTGGTGCGGCCCCCGGTGCTCCAGAAGCCGGCCGAAGTGCCGTCCGGGCACGCGGCGCTGGTCCGCACCGGCCCCGGGCCCCGTTCGTCGGCCGGACCGCACCGGCGTCCCGCGACCGGCCGCCAACCGGTGCCCGCGGCGCCTCCCCGGGCGGTCGCACCGGCCGCCCCGCCGGTGCGACACCCACGCCCCGAGCACCGGAGACCGGTACGGCGCCCGGTCCGGCGCCCCCGTCCCGCGTCCCGGCCGCCCACCGCCGTCGGGATGCGCGACCTGTGCCGCCAGGCGGACGGTGTGACCACACCGGAGATCGCGCGGCTGTGCCACGACACCTTCGGCTGACCGCGGCACCGGGGCCGACGGAGCCCGCGGCGGAGCCCGAGAGCGCGGCGGAACCCGGTCCCGTGGCGGAACCCGGTCCCGTGGCGGAGCCCGGTCCCGCGGCGGAGCCCGAGAGCGCGGTGGAACCCGGTCCCGTGGCGGAGCCCGAGAGCGCGGTGGAACTCGGTCCCGTGGCGGAGCCCGGTCCCGTGGCGGAGCCCGAGAGCGCGGTGGAACCCGGTCCCGTGGTGGAACCCGGTCGTCGCTCTTGTCGCTTCCGCCCGCGCCGCGGCACCACCGTCATAGGCTGACGTCATGTTCGGTCCCGAAGGCCCCACGCTCCGCGAGCTGACCGTGCAGGCGCTGTCGTCCGTCGAGCACGGCTACGACCTGCTCGCGCCGAAGTTCGATCACACCCCCTTCCGGACGCCCGACGCCGTACTGGACTCCATGGCGAAAGTGCTCGCCCCGCTCGGCCCCTTCACGGACGGACTGGACCTGTGCTGCGGCACCGGCGCCGGAACGCACCTGCTGACCGGACTGTGCCGCCGCAGCGTCACCGGGGTCGACTTCAGCGCCGGCATGCTCGACATCGCCCGGCGGCGGGTGCCGACCGCCGACGGGCCGGGGATCGCATGGGTCCGCGGCGACGCCCGGGCCCTTCCGTTCACGGCCGCCTTCGACCTCGTCGTCTCCCTCGGGGCGTTCGGTCACTTCCTGCCCCGCGAACTGCCGGGCCTCTTCACCCAGGTCCGCGGGGTGCTGCGGCCCGGTGGCCGCTTCGCCTTCCCGGTGTTCGCGCCGCCCGGCCCGGCACACCCCGCCTTCTGGACGCTGCTCGGCTTCGACGCGGTGATGCGGGTGCGCAACGCGCTGTGGCGACCGCCGTTCGTCATGTACTACCGGACCTTCCGACTGAGCACCGTGCTGCGGGAGTTGGAGCACGCGGGCCTGGCGGTCGAGCTGGGCGTCCTGCCCGGATTCGGCCGGCGAGCCGACGGCAGCCCGCGCGCCCGGCTGGTGACGGCCCGCCGAGCCGACGCGGCGACCCTCGGCGGTCAGACCGCGGCCGGCAGCGTGAACTCGTAGACCAGAGCGTCACGTTCGCCGTCCACGACCAGGTCGGTGATCTCCAGCGGGCGTGCGTACTGGTCGTGCACGCGCCGGGTCACCCGCACCGAGGAGGCGTCGCCGACCTGGGTGATGGCGTCCCGGTGGTGCAGGGTCAGGCCCGCCTTGCGCATCCAGTCGTAGGCCCGCCGCAGCTGCGCGGGCGTGGCCCCGTCGGCCCGGTCCCGGTAGCGGGCCAGCTCCGCCACCTCGGCCAGCACCACCGCGGAGAACGACGTCACCGCCGTGCGCAGCGACCGGCCGTCCGGCGTCACCGACCGGTACCGGTGCACCAGCGTGGGCCGGTGCGGGGCCAGACCCAGCGCCCGCGCGTGCTCCGGCGGCGGCTGCTCCCAGGTCACCGTGGCCCGGTCGACCGCGTAGGGGTCCACCGGCCGCGCGCCCACCGGGAAGGTGAGCGATTCCGCCGTCTCGACGGGCCGGCCGGGCAGCGTAGCGTGGCTGCCCCGCCGGTCGGTGGCGACCGCGCCGCTGCGCCGCAGCACCTCCAGTGCCTGCCGGACGGTCTCCCGGCTGACCCCGTAGTGCGCGGCCAGGTGCCGTTCGCCCGGCAGCCGTTCACCCGGTGGAACGGTGCCGGCGCGTAGTTCGTCGAGCAGCAGCGCCGCGATCCGCCCGTACAGGGGCCGGTCGTCGCCGGGCGGGGGATCGTGCGGGGTGGTGCGGGCCATGCCGCGCCTCCTGTCGGTGACAAAAGGTAGCCGTGCGGGTTCAGTGCGCGACCATGAGTACCATTGGTCTAAACCACAACGGAAGAGCGGTCGGTCGGTTCGACCGAAATCCACCCGCGCGCACCGCGGTCACCAGGCACCGCGCCGCACCCTCACAGGGCGCTGTAAAGGGCGTCCACCAGGGCTGTTTTCCGTGGATCATTGGCGATGTGCGGCCCCATCCGGTTCATGACGTAGCCCAGCGACACCTCCGCGTCCGGATCGGCGAGCCCGCAGGAACCGCCGAATCCGTCGTGGCCGAAAGCTCGCGGGTTCGGGCCGTACGATCCCTGGGGCCCGCTCAGCCACAGCCCGAGCCCCACCTCGGTCTCGCCCTCGAAGCCCGCGCCGAGCACCAGGTCACGGCAGCGGCCCTGCCCCTCGCGCACCCGCTCCGACGCCTCCGGTGACAGGATCCGCCGGCCGCCGTACGATCCGCGCCCGGCGAAGACGCCGTACAGCGCCGCGACCGCCCGGGCGGTGCCGTGACCGTTGGCCGCCGGGATCTCCGCCGCCCGCCAGGCCGGGCTGTTGGCCTCGGCCGCCCCGACGAGGGGATTGGTCAGGGCCGCCAGCGCGGCCGGCGCCAACTGGCTGAAGACGGCTGCCTGTTCGCCGCGCGACGCGGCCGGTGGATGCACCAGCTCCGCCGCCCTGCCGGCGTCCCGCTCCGGCAGGCCCACGGTGAAGTCCAGCCCGAGCGGTCCGGTCACCTCCCGCTCCAGGAAGGTCCCCGGCCGCAGTCCCGAGACGCGCCGCACGACCTCCCCGACCAGGAAGCCGTACGTCAGCGCGTGGTAGCCCGACCGGGTTCCCGGCTCCCACCAGGGGGCCATGGCCGCGAGCCGCGCGGTGGTCAGCTCCCAGTCGTACAGCTCCTCCAGGGTGTGCGGCTCGCGCAGCCCGGACAGCCCGGCGCGGTGCGACAGCAGGTGCCGTACGAGCACCTTGTCCTTGCCCTCGGCGGCGAATTCGGGCCAGTAGGTGGCCACCGGCGCGTCGAGGTCGAGCAGCCCCCGGTCGGCGAGGACGTGCGCGCACAGGGCCACGGGCCCCTTGGTGGTCGACCACACGTTCACCAAGGTGTCCCGTGCCCACGGCCGGGTGCGGGCCGCGTCGGCCCAGCCGCCCCAGAGGTCCACCACCGTCTGACCGGCGACGGTCACCGAGACCGCGGCGCCGAGTTCCCCGCGTTCGCGGAAGTTCTCCGCGAAAGCCTCCCGGACCGCCGCGAACCGCGGATCGCAGTGCCCGTGGATCCGTGTGTCCGTCTCCGGTGTCTGCCGTGTCTCCTGGGCTTCGTGCGCGGACATGTGGCCTCCGTCGTCGCCGGGAACCCGGGACGCGGCACTGCGGCCCGGGTGCTCCGAACGTACCGACTGGTCGGACCGGATGAAAGACCGGCGCCGCCGGCGGCGGGTCTCAGGCGTACCTCCGCAGCCAGCGCACCTTCTCGGCCTCCTGGAAGGGGCCGCCGCCCTCGTGGTCGTTAAAGTCGTACACCTCGATCGCCTTGTCCTCGTGCGCCCACGCGTTGAACGCCGCGAACACGGTCGACGGCGGACAGGTCTGGTCCTCCAGGGCCGCCGAGAACAGGGCCGGTGCCCGGCCCCGGGCCGCGAAGTGCACCCCGTCGAAGTAGGACAGCGTGCGCAGCACGTCCACCGAGCGCCCGCGGTGCGTCTTCAGGAACAGGCCGATCTCCCGGTAGGGGTGACGGTCCGTCAGGGTCGTCGCGCGCGGGAAGTCGCACAGGAACGGCACGTCCGGGGCGACCGCCACCAGGTCCGGGACCAGGCCGCCGACGGCCAGGGCGATGCCGCCGCCCTGGCTCCCGCCGGTCACCGCCGTCCGCGCCGGGTCGGCCAGCGGATGGGAACGGGCGGCCTCGACCGCGCGCACGGCGTCCGTGAACACCCGGCGGTAGTAGTAGTTCTCCGGCGCGTCGATGCCCCGCGTCATGAACCCGGGGTACGCGGGCGCCGCGCCCACCGGGTCCGGCGTGCCGCCACCGCCGCCCCAGGCGCTGCCCTGCCCCCGGGTGTCCATCGCGAAGTGGGCCCGGCCCGTCGACGCCCACAGCAGGTTCTCGTGCGGCAGGCCGCGTCCGCCGCCGTAGCCGATGAACTCCACGACCAGCGGCAGCGGTTGTGCGGCCCCGGCCGGCAGCCGCAGCCAGCCCTTCACCGGGTGGCCGCCGAACCCCGCGAACGTCACGTCGTACACCTCGACCGTGGACAGTCCGGTCTCCACCGGCTCGAAGCGCGCGTCCAGCTCGTGCTCGCGAGCCTGCTGGAGCGTCTTGTCCCAGAAGGCGTCGAAGTCGTCCGGCTCGGGGGACTCGCTGCGGTACGCGCGGAGTTCGTCGAGGGGCAGATCGAACAGGGCCATCAACAACCGCCTTTGTGAAGGGAGACTGCGTCGCCTCACCGTACGTGGGTGATCGGATGACTCGCCAGGGTCAGGCGGAGGTGTGACCCGGCTTCGGTTGCTCCTTCCTGGGTGTCGTCGTGGCTGGCCCGGAGGTGAGTAAGCGCTTGCTCCCAAGGGTCGGGCGGGTACGAGGGGAGCTCTCAGTGGTCGGGTCACCCAGGAGCGATCAGTCGCCTTGGCAGCCATGCCAGCCGGCTGGGGTCATGCGCGCGGCTGGGTCCACCGGGGTCCCGTCCGGGCCCACTCCCGCTCCCACTCGGCCAGCCGGTGGCGCAGGGCGATCCGGCGCTCGATCGCATGCCCGAGGAAGACGACGGTCGCCGTACCGGCCGCCGCGCACAGCCCCACGGTCACAGTGTGCTGCCACACCGCGACGTCGTCCGCGGGCGGCGCGACACTGCGGCCCCGGGAGTCGAACCACACCGACACCGGCTCTCCGGGGCGGGTCCCCATCGGCACCCGGGCCCACGCCGTCCGGACCCCCTTGCCCGGCTCGGTCCAGCGGACCTGGGCGCGGTAGGGCTGCCGGTGGTCGCTCTGCGACGCGGTCAGCCGCTGGGGCGCGTCGCCGACCACCACGGCACGTACCTGATGGCGTTCGGCCCGCTGGGCCGCGGCGAGCGCCCGGGCCTGACCGTGGGCGTGCAGGCCCGCGGCCACCCCGGCCAGGGGCGCGACCACGAACATCAGGACGGCGACCACCAGCACCGTCCACGCCTCCACGACGTCCGACCGGCGCCGCAGCGGATTGCGCCGCCAGCGCCAGCCACGCACCCGGGTACGCATGTCCACCTCCTCGCCACCGCCGGAGCCGGAGAGCGGGAGGAGCCGGTCGCCGGTCCACCGCCCCCGCCGCTCACGGACACGAGCGTCCACACTCGTCTCGTACCCCGTTCGGCGCACCTCGCGCACGCCGCGAACCGCGAGTTCCGGCCCATATGGCGCACGGCACACACCATGCGCCCCACGATCGCGCGCGGTGCTCCCCGTCGCGACCCGGGCGCCGCCCCGCCGGGCCCCGACCGAACCGTTTGCCCCTGGCTGACGTCGGGTCGGCCGGGCGACGGGCTCGGGGTCGGTCCCCTCGCACAGTCTCCCGGCGCGCTGGGGGTCGTGCCCCTCAGGGGCCACCCCCGCGCCCGGTCTCGATCGACTCGCTCGGTGTCCGCCGACCCGGTCGGTCGGTCCGGGCCGGCCGACTCCGTGTCAGCGCGGCCGCTCGGTCCCAGCCGACCGCTCAGGTCCCGGCCGACGCGCTGCGGGCACCGCGCCTCGCCCGGCCCCGACGGGTCAGCCGAAGCGCTCGATGCGGATGCGGTCCACCGGCTGGCCGGCCGCCACCAGCAGTCGGGAAGCGTGTTCGGCGAAACCGTTGGATCCGCACACATAGGCTTCCCACCCACCGACGGGCTGTTCGGCCAGGAGCGGCGTCACATGTGCGGTCGTCATACGTCCCACCGGGACCCCGGGCGGAGCGCTGCGCGTGAACACCGGCGTCGTCTCCGCGCCCAGCTCGGAGGCGTAGATCAGTTCCTCGGGGCTGCGCGCCGACACCAGCATCCGCAGCGGGACGGCGAGGCCGCGCGCCCGGTGGTGCCGGATCATCGACATCAGCGGTACGACCCCGGAACCGGCCCCGATCAGCAGCGCGGGCCGGTCACCCGGCCAGGCGAAGAAGCCACTGAGCGGCCCCCGCACCTCGACCGTGTCACCCGGCCGGGCCACGGTGTGGAACCAGCCGGAGACCTCCCCGTCCGGCACCCGGTCGAGGGTCAGCTCGATGTGCCCGGAGCCGTCCGGCGCCGACGCGATCGAATAGTGGCGCTGCGCCACATAGCCGTCGGCGGCGGTCAGCCGCAGCAGCAGGTGCTGGCCCGGCAGGTGCCCCGCCCAGCCCGGCACCGCCAGCCGGAACGTGGCCGCGTGCGGTGTCTCGGGCCGGATCTCCGTCAGGGTGGCCGTCTGCCACATGGAGGCCGCCTGCTCGCTCACGGCGATCCGCCCGGGCACCGCGAACCGCGTCACGGAAGTCGTCGTCTCAGTCACCGCAGTACCGCTGTTCCTCCCACGGGTTGCCGCGCGCGTGGTAGCCGTTGCGCTCCCAGAAGCCGGGCTCGTCGTGGTCGAAGAGCGTGATGCCCGCGATCCACTTGGCGCTCTTCCAGAAGTACAGGTGGGGCACCAGCAGCCGCGCCGGTCCGCCGTGTTCGGGCGGCAGCGGCGCGCCGTCGTACTCCCAGACGATCCAGGCCCGCCCACCGGTGAGGTCGGCGAGCGGCAGGTTGGTGGTGTAGCCCGTGTGGGAGCGGGCGACGGCATATGTGGCGGATCCATGGGGGCGCACCACATCGAAGAAGGCGTCCAGCGAGACGCCGCCGAACCGCACGCCGAACTTCGACCAGCCCGTCACACAGTGGATGTCACCGTCGTACGCCGACGCCGGCAGTGCGTGTGCCGCGTCCCAGTCCCAGGTGTGCGGGCGCTCGACCAGGCCGTCGATGCGGAAGGACCAGTCGGCGGGGGCGAGGTCGGGGGTGACCTCGGCGGACAGGACGGGCCAGTCGTCGCGCGCGTCGTACTGCCCGGGCGGCAGCCCCGGGTTGTGGACGCGCGGGCGACCCGTGAAGCCTCGCGTGACGTTCATGGTTCAACCGTACGTGGTCGGCCGGGATGCCCGGATCCCGGCCGACGGCCCCGCGGCGGTACGGCGCGCCGCGGCTCACGGCGCCGCAGCGCCCCCTACCGCGGCTCACGGCGCCCCCTACCGCGGCTCATCACGCGTCGTTGCAGCCTTATGAACACTGTCCCGGGCCGGGAATACCGGCCCGACGCCGCTCCTTGGCGATCGGTGCCGGCACCGGTGCGCCGGTGACAGCACGAGAGAAGTGAGGAAACGAGGATGCTCCAGGCCCATGTCTCCAGGACCGTGACCGAGGTGGCCGGATGAGCGCCGTCAGCAGCCCGGGCGTCCCCGGTCCGGCCGCCGCCGGTGTCCCGCACGTCCTCGACAACCCGGCGCTCGCCTCCCTGACCGGCCCGCACGCCCACTTCGCCGAGCGGCGCGGCCGGGTGCTGCGGTATCCGGTCGACGTCTCCCCGTGGCTGGCCCTGCCCGACGAGCCGGACGTGCGGGACTGGGCGGACCTCGCCGCGCTGGCCGGCCCCGGCGCCGAGGTCCCGCTGCCCGGCTTCCGGGGTGAGGTGCCGGACGGCTGGGAGATCACCTTCAGGGTCGAGGGCGTGCAGTTCGTGGACGACGGCCTCGCCGCGGCACCGGAACCGGAGGCGGTCCGCCTCGGCCCGGCGGACGTGCCCGAGATGCTCGACCTGGTGGCGCGGACCCAGCCGGGACCGTTCCTGCCCCGCACCGTGGAACTCGGCACCTACCTGGGCATACGCCGCGACGGCGCGCTGATCGCCATGGCCGGGGAGCGGCTGCACCCGCCGGGCTGGACCGAGATCAGCGCGGTCTGCACCGACCCCGCGTTCCGCGGGGAGGGCCTGGCCACCCGCCTGATCCTCGCGGTCGCGCACGGCATCCGGGAACGCGGGGAGACACCGTTCCTGCACACGAGCGCCGGGAACACGAACGCCATCCGGCTGTACGAGTCCCTCGGCTTCCGGCTGCGCCGCCGTACGGCGTTCCTCGCGGCGCGGGCACCGCAGCGGCCGGCGGAGGACCGGGCGGCGTGACCGGTGCCGTGATCCGGCGCGGTTCCCCGCGGCCCGGCCACCGCCTCAGTCCGAGTCGGCGCCGCCCGGGCCCGCGTTGTACCGCTCCAGGTAGGCGGCGAAGCGCACCAGGTCCTCCTCCGGCCAGTTGGCGAGCCGTTCCCGGAACGCGGCCCGGCGGCTGCGGGTGACCTGGGCCAGGATCTCCTGGCCGGCCTCCGTCAGATGCAGCACCTGGACCCGGTGGTCCTCCGGGTCCAGCCGGCGCTCGATCAGCCCGGCCCGCTCCAGGGCCGCCACCTGGCGGCTGACCGTGGACTTGTCCAGGGCGTAGTGGGCCGCCAGGTCCGTCGCCCGGCAGCCGCCGCTCTCCTCCAGGTGGCCCAGCAGGGTGTACGACACCAGGGACAGCTCGGGGTGCATGCGGCCCGCCGAGGCACGGGCCCGGCGGGCGAAGATGGTCATCTCGCGTTGGATCGTCTCGACGGCCGACTCCGCTGCGCTCACGGGAATACCTCCTCCGACATTCTAGTTGTATAGTACAACTCGAACTGAGAGTTGTATAAGCCAACCTTTGGAGGGTCGCGCGCGATGAGGTCACCGGCACTGCGCCATGTGCTCACGCACCTGATCACCCCGCTGCTGATGTGCATCGGCATGGGGCTCGCGTACATGGGGGCGTTCGTCACCCCGGAGCCGAACCACCTGCCGGTCGCCGTCGTCGGCACCGCCCCGAAGGCGAAGGTCTTCGCGCAGACCGTCAAGGACGCCGCGGGGGACAAGCTCGACGTCCGCACGGTCGCCACCCGGGCCGACGCCGTCGCCCTGCTCAAGTCCCGCGATGTGACCGGCGCCTATGTGCCGAGCGCCAGGGCGCCCGAGCTGCTGGTGGCGACCGCCGCCTCCGACATGGGGGCCACGGCCGTCGAGAAGGTCTTCACGCCGGTCGCCGCCGAGGAGGGCGTTCCGCTGAAGGTCACCGACGTGGCCGCCCCGGTCGCCGACGACCCCACCGGCCAGGGCGTGTTCTTCCTGCTGGTCGCGGTCAGCATCGGCTCGTACGCCTCGGTCGCCGCGCTCGGCGCCGCCGGCGCCGCCCTCGCGATGCGGGTCCGGGCGCTGCTCGCACTCGGTGTCGCCGCCGTGGTCGGCGGCATCGGCGCGCTGCTCGCCGGGCCGGTCTTCCACCTCGCCCACCACGACCTCGCGGGCGTCTGGGGCATGGCCTCGCTGTACTCGGCGGGCATCCTCCTCATCGGCGTCGGTCTGCACACGTTCCTCAAGCGGTGGACCACGCTCACCATGATGGTGCTGTTCGTGATGCTGAACTTCACCAGCTCCGGCGGTCTGTTCCAGCCCGAGCTCCAGAACGGCTTCTTCGGCACCCTGCACGCCTTCTGGAACGGCGCCGGCTTCGTCGAGGGCGCCCGCAGCCTGCTCTACTTCGGCGACGACGGCCTCGCCCGCTGCGTGTGGACCCTGGTGGCCTGGCTGCTCGCCGGTGTCCTGGTGACCGCGGTGGCGGCCCTGTACGAGCGCACCCGCGCCGCCCGCCAGGAAGCCACCGCCCCCGGGGCCGGGGCCGGGGCCGCGCCGGCCGTGTCCGAGCCCGAGCGGAAGGCCCGGCGGGCCACCGAGGAGGAGGCCGCGCAGGAGGCCGAGGAGGAGGCCGAGGAGACGGTCGGTGTCTGAACCCGGCGTCCCCGAGGGCCCGTCGGGGGCCGTGGGGTAAGGTGGCGGTCCTGGTCGCGGCGTCCGCGGCTTCGACGACGAGGAGGTGAGACCCATTACCGCTGTGTCGGCTGGGGTGCTCCCTCCTCGTGACGGCGCGGTACGCCGGCGCCGGTGACCGCGGGAGCGCCCTGAAGGCTTCGTGCTCCCGAAAGGCTCTCGGCTTCCATGCCCGCTCCTGTCCCGTTCTCCCCGTCCGCCGTCGTCTCCGCGTTGCGTGCCGCAGGGTGCGTCTTCGCCGAGGACGAGGCCGAGTTGATCCTCGCCACCGCCCGCACGCCCGAGGAGGCGGCCGGCATGGTGGACCGGCGCGCCGCCGGGCTGCCGCTCGAACAGGTCCTCGGCTGGGCCGAGTTCCACGGGCTGCGCGTCACCCTGGAACCAGGGGTGTTCGTCCCCCGCCGCCGTACCGAGTTCCTGGTCGCCCAGGCGCTGGCCGCCGCGCCGGACGCGACCGTCGTCGTGGACCTGTGCTGTGGTTCCGGCGCGCTCGGCGCGGCGCTGGCCGCCGCCCTGGACGGGGCGGAGGTGCACGCCGCCGACATCGATCTGGCCGCCGTGCGCTGCGCCCGCCGTAATCTCGCCGCGTACGGCGGCCGGGCGCACCAGGGCGACCTGTACGACGCCCTGCCCGCCGGCCTGCGCGGCCGGGTGGGTGTCCTGACCGCCAACGTGCCCTACGTACCCACCGACGAGGTGGCCCTGCTGCCGGCGGAGGCCCGCGAGCACGAGCCGTTGACCGCGCTGGACGGCGGAGCCGACGGACTCGACGTGCTGCGCCGGGTGGCCGCCGGGGCACCCGAGTGGCTCGCCCCCGGCGGCTGCCTGTTCTCCGAGACCAGCGAACGCCAGGCACCGGCCGCCGTACGGGTCTTCGAAACCGCGGGCCTGACGACCCGCCTGGCGGTGAGCGAGGATCTCTACGCACATGTGGTCATCGGTGTACGGCCCCGGGCCGGAGGGTGATTCCGGTCGGCCACGGGCCGCCGGTTCCCTGAACAGCCGTCAGCCGCCCCGGCCGCGAGGCCCCTACGGCAGCTCCTGTGCCCGGGCGATGAGCAGGGCCACGTCGTCGTGGTTGTCCGGGTGGTGCAGCGTGCGCAGCAGGAGGTCGCACGCCTCCTCCAGCGGGCGGGCCGGGTCGTCGAGCAGGGACAGCAGGGAGGCCAGGCGCTCGTCCAGCGAGTGCCGGCGGGTCTCCACCAGTCCGTCGGTGTAGAAGACCAGCTCGTCGCCGGGCTCGAAGTCGACCGTGACGGTGGAGAAGTCGACCCCGCCCACCCCCAGCGGTACCCCGGTGGGCAGGTCGAGCAGCTCCGCCGGGCGGCCGGGCCGTACCCGGGCCGGCGGCAGATGGCCGGCGTTGGCGATCCGGCACTGCCGCAGATGCGGGTCGTGGACGGCGTACACGCAGGTCGCGATCGAGTGGTTCAGGGCCGAGGTCGTCTTGTCCAGGTGCTCCAGCAGGCGCGCCGGATCGAGATCGAGGACGGCCAGGGTGGTCGTCGCGGTGCGCAGCCGGCCCATCGTGGCGGCCGCGCTGATGCCGCTGCCCATCACGTCACCGACGACGAGCGCGGTCTTGCCGCCCTCCAACGGGATCACGTCGAACCAGTCCCCGCCCACCTCGCTGGTGGCGCCCGCCGGCTGGTACCGGGACGCCACCTCCAGGCCGGTGGTGACCGGCGGATGGCTGGGCAGCAGGCTGCGCTGGAGGGTCAGCGCGGTGTTGCGGGCGTTCTGGTACCAGCGCGCGTTGTCGATCTGCACGGCCGCGCGGGCGGCCAGCTCCCGCGCCAGCAGGACGTCGTCCTCGTCGAAGGGCGCCGCGTTGCGGGTGCGTTTGAGGTCGAGCGCGCCCAGCACCTCGCCGCGCGCGATCAGCGGCACCGCGAGGTACGAGTGCAGGCCCGCCCGGCCCAGCAGCACGGCCGCCTCGGGGGAGCGGGCGATGCGCGGCAGATCCTCGTCCTTCACCTGCGGCACCAGGACCGCCTCGCCGGTGCGTACGCATTCGGTGACCAGGCGGTCGGGTGCGTACCGGGCGATCTGGCCGGGCGGGTCGGCGGCCAGCACCGCCTCCGAGCCCTCCGCCGGACGGACCGCCAGGGCCCGGATCACCGCTGCCTCCGTGGGACCCAGGGTGCTGCGCCGGCCCTCGACCACCGCCTCCAGCAGATCCACGGCCGCCACGTCCGCCAGTTCCGGCACGGCGACCTCGGCGAGCTCGCAGGCGGTGCGCTCCAGCTCCAGCGTCGTACCGATCCGGGCGGAGGCGTCGGCGATGACCGCGAGCCGGCGCCGTGCGGCCTCCCGCTCCACCGACGCCCGGTGCTGCTCGGTGATGTCGGTCATCGAGACCGCCACCCCGAGCACGTTGCCCATGGCGTCCTCCAGCCGGTACAGCGAGTGCGACCAGGTGTGGTCCGCGTCCGGGTCGGCGGGCGTGCGGCCGACGAGCGTGGCGTCGATCACCGGCACTCCCGTCTCCAGCACCCGCCGCGCGGCGGCCTCCAGGGACTCGGTGTCCAGCAGCGGCAGCACCTCGTGCAGCGTCCGGCCCACGTGCCCGGCGGCCGGCACCCCGTTCATCTTCTCCAGGGCCGGGTTGACCGAGACGTACCGCAGGCCGGTGTCCAGGACGGCGTAGCCGATCGGTGACTGCATCACCATCCGCTCGGACAGCGCCACGTCCTGCTCCAGCCGTCGTACGGTCGACTGGTCGGCGGCGAGCCCGAGCGCGTACACGTCCCCCTGGTCGTCCAGCAGCCGCATGTTGCGGAACTCCACCAGACGGGTGCTGCCGTCCTTGTGCCGGACCGGGAAGCCGCCCGCCCAGCTCTGGCCGGTGCGCATCACGTCGGCGAAGAGCTTGCCGACGAGCTGGATGTGCCGTTCGTGCACCATCAGCCGGGCGGCGTACTGGCCGAGGGCCTCCTGCGCGGTGTAGCCGAAGAGTTCCTCCGCCTGCGGGCTCCACAGGACGATCCGGCCGTCGGTGTCCAGCACCACCGACGCCACGCCGAGGACGTCGAGCAGGCCGCCCGGAGGCACCGGCCCACGCGCCGGTTCGCCGCTCTCCGCCACCGGAGCCCCGGGTGCACTCATGCCACGCACCGCCTTCGCCCGTCCGCACGGTACGCCGTCCCCCGTGCCGACTCCCCTTGTTCTACCGCGCTCACACCCGACTCTCCGACGCCTTCGCCGTCCACCTCCACCATCTCTCACCACGGCGCGGCCGTCCGCCGAAGCCGTCGCGCCGGCGGTGCGCGCGGTGACGGACCTCCTGCCGAGACCGTACAGCGCGCTCCCGCGGGCCGTGAGAGTTCACGCTCATGTTGCTTCCTTGGTCTGTACATGACTACGGCGCCACGCCAGACTGTCCGCCGACCGAGTGTCCCCGCCCGCTCACCCTGGGTCCCCACCCCCGTCAGAGGAGTCGGCCATGCCCGCGTCCGCCCGGCAACGTTGTCACGCAGTTCTCGCCGGACTCGTCACCCTCGCCACCGCCGCCGTCGTGTCGCTCGCCGCACCCGCGCCCGCCCGCGCGGCCGACACCTGGACCGAGACCGGCTCCGACCGCGCCGACCCGCTGACCGAGAGCCAGGGCCTGACCTCGGTGGAGGTCCCGGCGAACAGCGCCAACCGCTACACCGGCATCGGCACCATCCCCCTCGGCGTCTCCAGCCGCGGCTGGAACCACGTCGGCGACCCCGACGCCTCGTACGACGGCTACTACATCGAGCCCTACCAGCGCGACTCCGGCAACTCCAAGATGTTCCGGGTGCAGGCGCCCGGCGGCGCCTGGTCGGAGTACGTCCACACGCTGAGCGCGGGCGAGGCGCTGAACAACTCCTGGGCCGCGATCTCGCCCGACGGCCAGTGGATGCTGTCCGGTGAGTGGGGCACGATGACCCGGCTGCTGGTCTTCCCGACCCCGGGCGTCAACCCGGCCACCTCCCCCTCGGTGAACCTCCCGCAGGCCTCCACCGTCCGCCTGGACCACGCCGTCCGCGACGTCCAGGGCTGCGACTTCTCCGGCCCGACCACCCTGCTGTGCTCCTCCGACGACCCGGAGGGCAGCCTGTTCGGACTCACCAAGCCGCTGCTCCAGATCGACCTGTCGGCCGCGCCCAACGGCACGGCGGACGTCTCCGGCCATGTCACGGCGCTGCGCCAGCTGCCGCTGCGCAGCTCCTGCTCGGGCACGTTCGAGGCGGAGGGCATCGACTACGACCGCCGGAGCGGCACCCTGCGCGTGATCGTGGTCTCGCCCGGTTTCTGCGTGCTGACGGACAGCAAGACGTACAAGTTCTCCCGCGGCTGAGGTGTGCCCGGCGGCCGGTGGTGCTTTGCTGAGGATGAACGCGGTTCGGCGGGGTACCCCGTTCCACCGCAGCGCGGCCACGAAAGGAGCGATCATGGCAGACACGGAGCGGTCGCATCCGGAAACCGTCTCGGTGGAGATCAGCGGCTATTCCAAGGACGACGCCCGGCTCGTCTTCGAAGCGCTCAGCGCCTGCTTCGCCTCCGACCGGGCTCCGGAGGAGGTACCGCAGCAGCTCCACGAGACCCGTCCGATGGTATGGCTCGGCACGTACGACGTGGCGGACGCCCGCGGCGGGGGCTGCCCGCCGGTCCACCTCGACTCGCCCGTCCAGGCGGACGTGCAGGGCAGCTACTGGGCGGTGGAGAGGTTCCGCCACACCCTGGACTCGATGTTCACCGTGCAGGAGACCTGCACGGCCTCCGGCGACCAGGAGCGGGACCTGCACCTGCGCCTGGAGAGCCGCTGAACACGTCAGGGTCCTGAGCAACGCCCCGGTCGGCTCCCCGCCGACCGGGGCGTACTGCGTCAGGACGTCCATGCCCCCGTGCGGGCGGTTGTGCAACTAGTTGCACAAAGGCTCGGGCTTCCTCTACAACAGGAGGTGACGACACCGCGCACGGAGGGCCCGATGAGCCGTTACCCGCATCTGATGACCCCGCTCGACCTGGGCTTCACCACACTGCCCAACCGCGTGCTCATGGGCTCCATGCACGTCGGCCTGGAGGAGGCCGAGCGCGGCTTCGAGCGGATGGCGGCGTTCTACGCGGCCCGCGCGCGTGGCGGAGTGGGACTCATCGTCACCGGCGGCATCGCTCCCAACGAGGAGGGACGGCCGTACGAGGGCGGAGCCATGCTCACCACCGAGGCGGAGGCCGAGCGGCACCGGACCGTCACCGAGGCCGTGCACCGCGAGGGCGGCCGGATCGCGATGCAGATCCTGCACTTCGGCCGCTACGCCTACCACCGGGACCTCGTCGCGCCGAGCGCGCTCCAGGCCCCCATCAGCCCCTACGTGCCCCGCGAGCTGACCGACGCCGACGTCGAGCGCACCATCGAGGACTACGCCCGCGCCGCCCGCCTCGCCCGCCGGGCCGGCTACGACGGGGTCGAGATCATGGGCTCCGAGGGCTACCTGATCAACGAGTTCATCGCCGCGCAGACGAACCGGCGCACGGACCGCTGGGGCGGCTCCTACGAGAACCGGATGCGGTTCCCCGTCGAGATCGTCCGCCGGGTGCGCGAGGCCGTCGGCGAGGACTTCATCGTCATCTACCGGCTGTCCATGCTGGACCTGGTCCCGGGCGGCTCCTCGCTGGACGAGGTGGTCGCGCTCGGCAAGGCCGTCGAGTCCGCCGGGGCCACGATCATCAACACCGGCATCGGCTGGCACGAGGCCCGCATCCCCACCATCGCCACCTCCGTGCCGCGCGGCGCCTACACCTGGGTCACGAAGAAGCTCATGGGCGAGGTGTCCGTGCCCCTGGTGACCACCAACCGCATCAACACCCCGGAACTCGCCGAGCGACTGCTGGCCGACGGCTGCGCGGACATGGTCTCCCTGGCCCGCCCGATGCTCGCCGACCCCGACTTCGTCGCCAAGGCCGCCGCCGGCACCCCGGAGGCCATCAACACCTGCATCGGCTGCAACCAGGCCTGCCTCGACCACACCTTCAGCGGGCAGATCACCTCCTGTCTGGTCAACCCGCGCGCCTGCCACGAGACCGAGCTGGTCCTCGCGCCGACCCGGCTGAAGAAGCGCGTCGCCGTCGTCGGCGCCGGCCCGGCCGGCCTCGCCTGCGCGGTCTCCGCCGCCGAACGCGGCCACACCGTCACCCTGTTCGACGCGGCGAGCGACATCGGCGGACAGCTCAACGTCGCCCGCAAGGTGCCCGGCAAGCAGGAGTTCGACGAGACGCTGCGCTACTTCCGCCACCAGCTCGACGCCCACGGCGTCGACGTGCGCCTGGAGACCTGGGTGGAGGCCGGCGACCTGGAGGGCTTCGACGAGGTCGTCGTCGCCACCGGCGTCACCCCGCGCACCCCGGACATCCCCGGCGTCGACCACCCCCGCGTCCTCGGCTACCTCGACGTGCTGCGCGACGGCGCGCCCGTCGGCGACCGCGTCGCCGTCCTCGGGGCCGGCGGCATCGGCTTCGACGTCGCCGAGTTCCTCACCGACGGCGGTGACAAGGCGAGCGAGGACCCGGAGACGTACTTCCGGAACTGGGGCGTCGACATGACCTACCGGGCGCCGGGCGGGCTCGCCGCCCCCGAACGGCCCGCGCCGCCCCGCCAGGTCCACCTGCTCCAGCGCAAGACCAGCAAGGTCGGCGCCGGACTCGGCAGGACCACCGGCTGGATCCACCGCACCGAGCTGAAGCACCGGGGCGTGACCATGGTGCCGGGCGTGCGCTACGACCGCATCGACGACGCCGGGCTGCACATCACCGTCGGCGACGAGAGCACGGTCCTGGAGGTCGACACGGTCGTGCTCTGCACCGGCCAGGAACCGCGCCGGGAGCTGTACGAGGAGCTGGTGGCCGCCGGGCGCAGCGTGCACCTGATCGGCGGCGCGGACGTCGCGGCCGAGCTGGACGCCAAGCGGGCGATCAAGCAGGGCACGGAGCTGGCGGCGGCGCTGTAGGGGCCCGTGCGCGCCTCCCTAGGATGAGCCCATGTCACTCCCGCACGCGATCCTCACCGCCCTGCTGGAAAAGCCGTCGTCGGGACTGGAGCTGACCCGCCGGTTCGACAAGTCGATCGGCTACTTCTGGTCCGCGACGCACCAGCAGATCTACCGCGAGCTGGGGAAGCTGGAGGCGGAGGGCCTCATCCGCACCCTGCCGGCCGAGCAGCCGGCCCGTGGGCAGAAGAAGAGTTACGAGGTCCTGCCCGCGGGCCGCGCCGAGCTGGTCCGCTGGACCGCCGCCGCGCAGGACCCGAAGACCCTGCGGGATCCCCTGCTGCTGCGGCTGCGCGCGGCGGCCGTGGTCGGCACCGCGGGCCTTGAGGACGATCTGCGCCGCCATCTGGAGCTGCACCGGCGGCAGCTGGCCGAGTACCGGCGGATCGAGCAGCGCGACTTCCCGCCGGACCGGGACGCCCCGCAGGACCGGCTGCGCCACCTGGTCCTGCGGGCGGGCATCGACCTGGAGACCTTCTGGACCCAGTGGCTGACCCACGCCCTGGCGGAGTTCGCCGAGCTGCCGGACGCCGACTGAGGGGCGCTCGTCCGCCGGTACGGCCGTGCGGGCCGCTCAGAGCCGGTACGGCTTCGAGCGGCGGCGCAGGACCCAGCCCGTGGCGACGACCCCGGCGCCGACCAGGGCCGCGCCGACGCCCAGGGTCAACGGGCCGTAGTCGCGGGCGGCGCCGCCGAGTCCGCCCATCACGCCCCGGGACGGTGCCGGGCTGGACGTCGAGGAGATCGTCGGCCGCGTCGCGGGGACCGTCGGTTTCGCGGACACCGGCGCGGACGCCGACACGATCACCGACTGGCTGCCCGCCGTGAGGCCGCTGGAGCAGACCACCACCACGGTGTACGTCCCCGGGTTCACCCCGGTCCAGGCGGCGGACTGGCTGACGGACGTGCCGGACAGGGCCACCTGCCGGCCCTGGGCGAAGTTCGCCTGCCGGTTGGTGAGCAGGGCCGCCGTGCCCCAGCTGCCGTTGATCAGGGTGCAGGCGCTGGTGACCACGGAGACCGTGGTGCCGGTGGTGCTGACCGAGATGCCCGAGACCGCGGCGGACGGCCCGGCGAGCACGGCCGGGAGGGCGGCGGCCGCCAGGGTCAGGCCGGGTCGGAGCAGAAGTCGCGAGGTGTGCATGGGCTGGCCTCCGGCGGCACGGTCGGCGGTACGTCCCATGCGCCGCCGGGGGTCGGGAAACGTCCGTGCTGCCTCAACCGCAGCCAACGCGCCCCCCGACCCGCCCGCATGCGGGACGGACCCGGTCGGGTGACGCGTTCCGCCGACCGGCGCAGCCGGGACACGCCGGCTCGCCGCGCCGATGGGCCGTGTGTGGTCATGCCTCTGGGGTGGGCGGTCGGCCGTGTGTGGTCGCGTCTGGTGGGTGGGTCGGTGGGCCGTGTGTGGTCATGCCTCTGGGGTGGGCGGTCGGCCGTGTGTGGTCGCGTCTGGTGGGTGGGTCGGTCGGCCGTGTGGTCCCGCCTGTCGGGTGGGGGGAGCCGCCCGTGGTCACGCCCGCCTGGTGGGCCGGTCAGCCGCCCGTGGTCAGGCCCGCCTGGTGGGCCGGTCAGCCGCCCGTGGTCACCGTGCGCTCCGCCGACCAGCCGCCCCAGGTGCCGTCCGGCAGGCGAGCCCGCAGCCGCACGCGGTGTTCCTCTCCGGCGTCGGTGCCGGCGTAGAAGCTGTGGCGTGCCCGGCCGCGCGGCGGTGTGCCGCCCCAGACCAGCGAGGTGGTCGCACTGCGGTCCAGCTCGATCTGGTACTCGGTGATCACCCCGTCCGTGCGGGGCGGGTCCCAGGCCAGATCGATGTAGTGGGCCCCGCCGGCACGGTGGGTCGCGGCGGTGAACCCGGTGGGCGCGGTGTTCCGGCCGTCGTCGGTGCCCGGTGTGGTCAGACGGACCGGTGCGCCGGCGGGGGAGAGGTTGTCGGCGGCGTCGCGGGCCCGGACCGTGAAGACGTAACGGCTGCCGGGGCGCAGACCGGTGACGACGGTGGCGGTCTGGTTCCCGCCGACGCTGTGGATCTTCACTCCGCCCTGGTAGACGTCGTACGACAGCACGCCCCGGTCGTCCCGCGACGCGCCCCAGGACAACTGGACCGCCCGGCTGCCGACGGCCCGCCCGGTGGTCGTCGTCGGCCGGGTCGGTGCCGAGTGGTCCGCCACCGTCGCCGCCGGCGTCCGGGCGCGTGTCGTCCGGCTCGGCGGGCCCAGCCGGCCCGCGCTGTCCCGGGCCCGCACGGTGAACGCATACATGGTGGACGGCCTGAGCCTGGTGACGTCCACCATGTGCTGCGAACCCGGTACTTCCGCCACCTTGGTGGGGCCTCGATAGACCTCGTAGCTGCGGACCCCGGAGCCCTCCGGTGCCGCGTTCCACATCACATGGACGCTCGTGGCGCTGCCCGCCGCGGCGGTGACCCCGGCCGGGGCGCCGGGCACCCGGCCCTCGCCGCCACCGTCGTCGGCCCGGCTCCAGCCGCAGGACGCGACCAGCAGCAGCGAGCCGCAGACCAGGACGAGCGGGACGGGAACGCGTCGCACGGCTCTGCCTCCCCCGGACGGCCTCGACATCCCTAAAGGTCCGGACCAATATGGCCCGGCCGGTGCGGTCACAGCAAGGGGGCCGCGTTGGTGAGCATCCCCGGATGTTACGTATGCTGAGCGTCCCTACGGCTGAACTACCCAAGAGGGCAGGGAAGTTCATGCCTGTGGCGCGGACACGCTGTCGTCGCCGATCCCGCGCCGGCGCGGGTGGCCGGGGATCCGGGGCGGTACCCGGTCCGGATCCCCGGCCCCTGTTGTCCCCGCCGGGCCCCGAGGCTCGCCCGGTTGTCCCCTTACGGGGTGTCAGAAGCGTGCTCCATCCGGCCCCTTCGCGGCGGCTCCCGTGGCCCTGCGCCCGGAGCCGCACCACAGTGTGCTGGATGTCCGCCATGTCCCCGACGAGAGGGTCCCTCATCGTGCGTGTCCCGTCGCTGATCCTGGCCGCGGCCGGCGCCGCCCTGATCGCCCCGGCGGCGCTGCCCGCCCCGGCCACCGCCGTCCCGCCCCGCGAGCGGCCCGCGGCCCGGGATGAGGGCGGGGTCACCGCCGCCGACCTGCTGGCCCGGACCGGCACGTGCACCGAGCTCTCCCGGGGCCGGTACCGCACCGACGCCGGCAGCCCCGCGACCGTCCCCGTCTGCGGCACCGACGACGCCGTCTTCTGGAAGGCCGACCTGGACGTCGACTGCGACGGCCGGCCCACCATCCACTGCAACTCCAGCACCGACCCGGTCTTCGCCCCCATGACGGCCTTCCAGCAGTCCGACGGCCTCTACCTGAACGCCGAGACGCTGCCCTACATCGTGGTCCCCGCCCCGAGCTCCCGCTGGGACTTCCGCGCGCACGGCATCCGGGGCGGCTCCGTGGCGGCCGTCGTCCACGGCGACCGGGTGCAGTACGCGGTCGTCGGCGACACCGGTCCGAGCGACCTCATCGGCGAGGCCTCCTACGCCACCGCCCAGGGCCTGGGCATCGACCCCGACCCGCTCACCGGCGGGACGCCCTCCGACGTGACGTACATCCTCTTCCGGAACTCCCTGATCACCCCCATCGAGGACCACGAGGAGGCGGTGGCGACGGGGGAGCGGCTGGCCAGACAGTTCCTCACGACCGACTGACCGCCCGCCCCGGGCGACCCGCCGGCCAGGGACGGCCCCGGTCGGGAGACCCCTGGGGTCGGCCGACCGGGCCAGGCGCACACGGGCCGCTCCCGGCCGGCCCGGACGGGGCGCGCTGCACCTCGACGGACCGGCCCGGTGCGGGACGCCCGGGCCGGCCGCCGCTGGTCGTCGGCCCGCTCAGGGGAGCCCGGTCAGGTCACCGACCAGGCGGGGGCCCCGGAGTCACACCTTGCGGTAGCTGTACGCCTCCGCTGCCGCGGACTCCACCGCGTCCAGGTCCGCCCCGGCGGCGGAGGTGACCACGGCGGCCACCGCGCCCTCCACGAACGGCGCGTCCACCAGGCGGGTGCCGTCCGGCAGTTCGTCGCCCTCGGCGAGCAGCGCCTTCACCGTGAGCACCGCGCTGCCCAGGTCGGTGAGGACCGCCACCCCGGCCCCCCGGTCCACCGAGGCCGCCGCGGCGGAGATCAGCTCGGCGCTGGTGCCGAGCCCGCCGCCCTCGGTGCCGCCCGCCGGCGCCACCGGTACCGCGGTCGCCCCGCCCGCCAGCCCCTTGGCCAGCTCGGCGACCGACGCGGCCACCTCCGCGCTGTGCGACACCAGCACGATCCCGACCAGCTTCTCCCCGCTCACCGCTCCGCCTCCGCCGTGTCGGCCAGCGCGGCGATGAGCAGCGCCGACGAGGTCGCCCCCGGATCCTGGTGGCCGATGCTGCGCTCGCCCAGATAGCTCGCGCGCCCCTTGCGCGCCTGCAACGGCGTGGTGGCCAGCGCGCCCTCCTCCGCAGCGGCCCGCGCGGCGCCGAACCCGGCCCCGAGCGCGTCCACGGCCGGCACCAGGGCGTCGATCATGGTCTTGTCGCCCGGTGCGGCCCCGCCGAGCGCCATCACCCCGTCCACGCCCGCGCGCAGCGCCGCGGCCAGCTCATCCTCGCCGACCTCGGCGGCGTCCCCGAGCGCCTTGCCGGTCCGGCGCAGCAGGGTGCCGTACAGCGGTCCGGACGCACCGCCGACCGTCGAGATCAACTGCCGCCCGGCCAGCGTCAGCACGGCCCCCGGGGTGTCCGGCGCCTCCTTCTCCAGCGCGGCCGCCACGGCCGTGAACCCGCGCTGCAGATTGCTGCCGTGGTCCGCGTCCCCGATGGCCGAGTCGAGGGCGGTGAGCCGTTCCGCCTCGCGACTGACGGACGCGGCGGCCGTCGTCATCCAACGGCGGAAGAATGCGGCGTCGAGCACTTGATCTCCTCGCGTGGTAGGGCTGTCGGCCGTTCGGCCGGGATCGGTCGCCGTCTGCTCCGCCGTATCACATTCCCCAGCGCAGCGCCGGGGTCTTCACCGGCGCGTCCCACAGCCGCAGCAGCTCCTCGTCGGCCTGGCACAGCGTCACCGAGGCGCCCGCCATGTCCAGCGAGGTGACGTAGTTGCCGACGAGGGTGCGGGCCACGGCGACCCCGCGTTCGCGGAGCACCCGCTGCACCTCCGCGTTGAAGCCGTACAGCTCCAGCAGCGGCGTCGCGCCCATGCCGTTGACCAGCACCAGGACCGGGCTGCGCGGCGGCATGTCCTCCAGGATCGCGTTGACCGCGAAGTCGGCGATCTCCCCGGAGGTCATCATCGGCCGCCGCTCGCGGCCCGGCTCGCCGTGGATACCGATGCCCAACTCCAGCTCACCGTCCGGCAGATCGAAGGTCGGGCTGCCCTTCGCCGGGGTCGTACAGGCGCTCAGGGCCACGCCGAAGCTGCGGGAGTTCCCGTTGACCTGGCGGCCGATGGCCTCCACGCGCTCCAGCGGCTGCCCCTCGGCCGCGGCGGCGCCCGCGATCTTCTCCACGAAGAGCGTCGCGCCGGTGCCGCGACGCCCGGCCGTGTAGAGGCTGTCGGTGACGGCCACGTCGTCGTCGACGAGCACCTTGGCGACCTGGATGCCCTCGTCCTCGGCCAGCTCGGCCGCCATGTCGAAGTTGAGCACGTCGCCGGTGTAGTTCTTCACCACGAACAGCACGCCCGCGCCGCTGTCCACGGCCGCCGCGGCACGCGCCATCTGGTCGGGCACCGGCGAGGTGAACACCTCTCCGGGGCAGGCGGCGGACAGCATGCCCGGGCCGACGAACCCGCCGTGCAGCGGCTCGTGCCCCGAGCCGCCTCCCGACACGAGCGCGACCTGACCGGCCACGGGCGCGTCCCGGCGGGCGATCACCCGGTGCTCCACGTCCACGTTCAGATCCGGGTGCGCGGCCGCCAGACCGCGCAGCGCGTCCGCCACGACGGTCTCCGGGACGTTGATCAGCATCTTCATGCGTATCTCCTCGTGAGCTTGGCGGTTGAGCCCAAGACCTGTGTCTTCGCAGGTCACCGGCGCACTGACGGCCTCCCGAGGGGGAAGCCGCCCGTCCCGTCTACTGGAAGTATCGACCTTGCGGCGGCGAAGGTCACCTGCGACCGCGCCGTTTCACGGTGCGTAGCGGCCGGTCGGCCGACCGTGCTCGCCGCACGATTCAGGCGCTCGGGCCGAACCGGGCCAGGACGGTCATGGTCGGCCGGATGTTGCGCGCCCCCGGCAGCCGCCGCAGCACGGGCCGGACCACGCCGAAGTACGCGCCGCGTCCGCGCGGCAGCGGCAGTTCGCGCACCTCGGTGACGGCCGGGTGCGCCGTACGGATCTTCGGCAGCTCACCGGCGTCGAGCGCCCAGGGCATGGGCGGAGTGACGTAGCCCTGCGCCGTCCTCATCCGACCGCTCAGGGTACGTTCGCCGAACCACCGCGGCACCGCGTCGAAGACCAGCGATCCGCCGGGGAACGCCTCGGCGCAGCCGGCGATCAGCTGCCGCACCTCGGCCGGGCGCAGGTACATCAGCAGGCCCTGCGCGGTGACGAGCACGCCGTGCGCGGGGTCCACCTCGCCCCGCCAGGACGGGTCCAGCGCCGACCGCGCCAGCGTCCGGCGGCGTTCCTCGTCCGGCAGCAGCGCCTGGCGCACCTTCGCCGTCTGCGGGAGTTCGACGCAGAGCCAGTGCGCACGGCCGTTGTCGACCCGCCAGAACTGCGTCTCCAGCCCTTCGGCGAGCGTGACGACGGTGCCGCGGGGATGCTCCCGGAGGAAGGCCCTGACGGCGTCGTCGAAGGTGCGCACCCGCAGGGCCTGCCCCTGGGCCAGGAGCGGGGACGGCGTGCCGAAGGTCTCTTCGAAGGGGTAGTCGATGCGCTCGACGAGCTCGACCGCCTTCGGGTCGTCGAGCACGGGGTGCGGCTGCCGCGCCTCGTAGGCCCGCTGATGGAGGTTCCACAACAGTGTCTCGGGGACGCCCTCCAGGTCGACGCGCCGCCGCCCGCCGTGGTCCATCGCGCCCCCTCACCGGTCTGTTCCCGCCGTGCTACTCCAGTGTCCCAGTCCGGTCCTCCTCCCCGGTGGGCAGGCCCACCGGGCGGCGGCCCGGCGGCTGCTGGGGTTCCGGACGCGTGGGAGCGGGGGGCATCGGGCGGTCGACCGGCCCGTCGGAGGTCAGGGGCGTCAGCTCCCCGTGGTGGAGTACGTCCAGTGGCCCGCCCTCCACCAGCTGGTAGCGCACGCGGCTCCGGCCGATGTCCACCTTCAGCCTGCGTCCGCAGACCAGCACGGTGAACGCCACCCTGGACAGTGCTTCCGGCAGGCGCGGTGTGAACGACAGCATCCCCGGCTTCCCGTCCTCGCCGAGGTACCGGCGCATCCCCCCGAAGCCCGCGACGAGGGCGATCCAGGTTCCGGCGAGGGAGGCGATGTGCAGCCCGTCACGGGTGTTGTGTTCCAGGTCGTCCAGGTCCATCAGCGCGGCCTCACCGAGGTAGGCGTAGGCCAGCCGCAGATGACCGGTCTCGGCGGCGAGCACCGCCTGGCAGGACGCCGAGAGGGAGGAGTCGCGGACGGTCAGCGCCTCGTAGTAGGCGAAGTTGCGCGCCTTCTGCTCCTCGGTGAAGGCGTGCGGGCACTCCATCATGGCCAGCACCAGGTCGGCCTGCTTCACCACCTGTTTGCGGTACAGGTCGAAGTAGGGATAGTGCAGCAGCAGCGGGTAGTTGTCGGGCGGGGTCGCCTCGAAGTCCCAGCGCTGGAAGGTCGTGAAGCCCGCCGACTGCTCGTGGACACCGAGGGATTCGTTGTACGGCAGCGCCATCCGGGCCGCCGCGTCCCGCCAGACCGCGGCCTCCTCGTCGTCGACACCGAGTTCCGCGGCCCGGTGCGGATGACGTACCGCCGCGTCCGCGGCGGCCACGAGATTGTGACGGGCCATCAGGTTCGTGTACAGGTTGTCCCGGGCGAAGGCGCTGTACTCGTCGGGACCGGTGACCCCGTCGATGTGGAAGACGCCCTCCGAGTCGTGGTGACCGAGGGAGCGCCACAGCCGGGCGGTCTCCACGAGGATGTCGAGCCCCTCGGCGCGCTCGAACTCCTCGTCACCGGTCACCATGACGTACCGCACGACGGCCATGGCGATGTCGGCGTTGACGTGGAAGGCGGCCGTACCGGCGGGCCAGTAGGCGGAGCACTCGGCGCCGTCGATGGTCCGCCAGGGGAACGTCGCCCCGGACAGCCCGAGTTGACGCGCGCGCTCCCGCGCCGCCGGCAGCGTCCGGTGCCGCCAGCGCAGCGCCGACGCGACGGCCTCCGGCGCGGTGAAGGTCAGGACGGGCAGCACATAGGACTCGGTGTCCCAGAAGGAGTGTCCGTCGTACCCGGTGCCGGTCAGGCCCTTCGCGGGAATCGCCCGGTTCTCGCCGCGGGCCGCCGCCTGGAGCACATGGAAGAGAGCGAACCGCACCGCCTGCTGGATCTGCGCGTCCCCCTCCACCTCGACGTCCGCGCCGGCCCAGAAGCGGTCCAGGTACGCCCGCTGGGCGGCGACCAGCCCGTCCCAGCCGGTGCTGACGGCGGCCGCCACCGCCCCGTCCACCTGGTCGTGCACGGCCGGCAGCGAACGCTCACCGGACCAGCCGTGGGCCACGAACTTGACCAGCCGCAGCGGCTGACCGGGCACCAGGTCCGCGGTCACCGTCAGCCGGCTGACGTCGGGCTCGCTGTGTGCCGTCCACTTCGTGCTCTCGGGCCCCTCGACGAGGTGGTCGGCCGCCGTACCGACCCGCAGCCTGCTGTTGCCGGTGCAGTGCACGAGCCGCAGCCGGGTGTGCTGCGCGAAGTGCTCCTCGGGCAGCAGCGGGGACTCGGTCGCCGCCGCGACGCGCGGATCGCCGTGGATGCTGGGCAGTTGTTCGTTGGCGACCAGCTCGGACTGCACGGCGACCGTCGTCGGTCCGTCGACCGGCTCCACCTCGTACACGACCGCGGCGACCGCGCGCTGGGTGAAGGACACGAGCCGGTGGGAGGTGATCCGGACGGTACGGCCGCCGGGCGACGTCCACCGCGCGGTCCGGCTGAGCACACCGGAGCGGAAGTCCAGGACCCGCTCGTGCGCCAGCAGCCGGCCGTAGCGCAGATCGCACGGGTGGTCGTCCACGAGCAGCCGGATGATCTTGCCGTCGGTGACGTTGATCATCGTCTCACCGGACTCGGGATATCCGTAGCCCGCCTCCGCGTACGGCAGCGGGTGCCGCTCGTAGACGCCGTTGAGGTAGGCGCCGGGCAGTCCGTGCGGCTCCCCTTCGTCGAGGTTGCCGCGCCATCCGACGTGTCCGTTGGACAGCGCGAACACCGATTCGCTCTGGGCGAGCACATCGAGGTTCAGCTCGGTCTCGCGCAGGCACCACGGCTCGACCGTGTAGCTGGGATGAGTGATCACCGCGACTCCAGGAGCTCGGCCAGGTCCCGGACCACCACGTCGGCCCCGTGCTCGCGCAGTTGCCGCGCCTGGCCCACCCGGTCGACGCCCACGACGATGCCGAACCGTCCCGCCCGGCCCGCCTCGACGCCGGCCAGGGCGTCCTCGAAGACGGCCGCCTCCTCCGGTGGGAGGCCCAGCCCGCGGGCCGCTTCCAGGTAGGTGTCCGGGGCGGGCTTGCCGCGCAGATGACGCTCGCGTGTCACCACGCCGTCGATCCGCTCGTCGAACAGGTCCTCGATCCCGGCCGCGACCAGGACGTCCCGGCAGTTGGCGCTGGACGACACGACCGCGCAGCGCAGTCCGGCCTCCCGCACCGCGTGCACGAAACGGACCGAGCCCTCGTAGGGCTCCACCCCGTCCTCGCGGATCCGCCGCAGGACCAGGTTGTTCTTGCGGTTGCCCAGTCCGTTCACGGTCTCCGTCTCCGGCGGGTCGTCCGGCGATCCCTCGGGCAGGTGCACCCCGCGCGAGGCGAGGAACGTGCGCACCCCGTCCTCACGGGGCCGCCCGTCCACGTATTCGTCGTAGTCGTCGACCGCGTCGAAGGGGACGAACGCCGTCCCCTCACGGGTCGCGCGCTCGCGGAGGTAGCCGTCGAACATCTCCTTCCAGGCCGCCGCGTGCACTTTCGCGGTCTGGGTGAGTACCCCGTCGAGGTCGAACAGGCAGGCGCGGACATGAGAAGGAAGCCCCAGCATGCCGCCGAGGCTAGAAGCCCGGCGCGGCCCGCGGCGGCAGGACACCGGCCGGCGGGCCGGAAGGCACCCACTCGGTGGAGGCGGGAGCGGCGCCGGGGCCGGGCCACCGGCCGCGTCGACGCGGTGGCCCGGCCCGGCCTCACCAGGTGACCGGCAGACTCAGCGGGAAGCGGCGGATGGTGCCGTTGTCCCACTCGATCTCGTCGGCGGGGACGTCGAGGCGCAGCTTGGGGAAGCGGGCCAGCAGGCCGGAGACCGCGCTGTCCAGCTCCGCCCGGGCGAGCGGTGCCGCGAGGCAGTGGTGCCCGCCCCAGCCGAAGGTCATGTGCGGGCGCACGGGCCGTTCCAGGTCGAGCTTGTGCGGGTCGGGGAAGACGGCGGGGTCCCGGTTGGCCGCGAGGTAGGACACGTGCACGTAGTCGCCCGCGCGGATCCGGACGCCCTCGATCTCCGCGTCCTCCAGCGCGATCCGCGGAATGCCCACACCCTTGCGGAACGGGATGAACCGCAGCAGCTCCTCCAGCGCGCCGGGGAACCGCTCGGGGTCGCGCGCGAGCGCGGCCGTCTCCTCCGGCCGGGTCAGCAGCAGATAGGCGATGTCGCTGATCTGGCAGGTCGCGGTGTCGTTGCCGCTGAGGATGAGCGTCACCGCCAGGACCGCCAACTCGTCGTCGCTCAGCGGCTCCTCGCCCTCCGGCACCGGGGCGGTGGCCAGCGTGCTGAGCAGGTCCTCGCCCGGCGAGCTGCGCCGTGCCGGGATCAGTTCGGCGAAGTACGTCCGCAGGCACGCCTTGGCGTCGGCCGCGTCCTGCCGCGCGTCCGGCGAGGTGGCCAGCAGCCGCATGGTGTGCGCGCGCAGCTCGTCGCGGTCGGCCTCGGGGACGGCGAGCAGCTCGCAGATCGTCAGGTGGGGCAGCGGTACGGACAGATGGGTGACCAGGTCCGCGGGCGGCCCCGCCTCGTCCATCGCCGTCAGCAGCCCGGCCACCACCCGGTCCACCGCCGGCCGCATGGCCGCCACCCGCTCCCGGGTGAACGCCTGGGCCGCCACGTGCCGCAACCGGGTGGCGTGCGGCGGGTCCGTCACGTTGATCGACTCGGGGGACACGATCGGCTCGGGAGTCATCCTCGGATAGTCGCGCCCGACGATCGCCGCCCGGCTGAACCGGGGATCGCACGTCACCTGACGCACTCCGGCGAAGCTGGTCACCAGCCACGCCTCCGCCTCGCCGTAGGGCAACCGGATCCGGCTGACCGGGCCGCGCCGTGCCAGCGCGTCCAGCGCCGGGTCGTACTCCAGTGCGTCGGCGAAGTCGAAGGGGCAGTCGAGCACTGCCGGGTCGTGGGACGACATACAGCCTCCTTTGTGCGCCGCCGGGCGCGTCGCTTCCGGGGGGCCGGTCCTACCCGTGCCGGCCGCTCAGCGTCGTCGCGGCGGCCCCGGGGGCGAAGGCGTGGTGTGGGCAGCCCCGGTCCTCCCCGGCCGACCTGGTGCGAGAGCTGTGTTCACTATGCGGTACACCGACCGCTCCCGCACCACGGGCGCTCCGGCCGGCGCACGGGCTCAGGCCGTCATCAGCACGTTGACGAGGACGATGACCACGCCGGCCACGATGGCCGCGACGACCACCCAGGGCCACATCGCGTGTTCCTCGGCCGGCTCGACCGCCGCCCGGACCGGCGGCTTGACTTCGGTGGATTCGGGCACGGTGGCTCCTCGCGGGGCGGACGGCGGGCGGACGGGCGGACGTACGGGGGCCAGACCTGCGGAGCCGGACGTGCGGGGGCCGGACGCACGGGGGCTGGACGCAGGGGGGCTGGACAGGCTCCATCGTGGCCCGTGCCGGGGCCGCGTTTCAGTCAGGGTGGCCACCGGACCCGGGGTGGAGTTATCTCCACCCCGAATCTCCGCCCGCGTCTTCACTCCCTCCTCCGCCCGGCCCGCCGCGGCACCGCATCGGCCGGGCGGAGAGGGGAACTCGGTCGCCCGGGGCCCGGAATGCCGCCGGTCGGCGGAGGAGGTGCCGTTGCCGTGGACGACTGGGAGATGTGGGAGATGCGCGACGAGGTACGGCTGTCACCGCGGGAGCGGCTGACGCTGCTGCGGATCGAGGCGGACCTGCGACGGGACCGGCGGTTCGCGCGCCGCATGGGCGCCGCCCCGCGCGAGGTGTGGCTGCCGGTGGCGGTGCTGCTGCTGACGGTCGCTTCGGTGTTCGTCGCCGTCATGGGCATCCGCACCTCGGACCCGGCCCTGCTGTGGTGCTTCGCGCTGCTGTGGCCGCTGACCCTCTTCCAGGCGTTCCGGCTGCTGTGCCGGGCGACCCGCACACGTCCCCGCACCGGTGCCCGGACGCCGCGTGGCACGGAACCGTGGCTGTGAGAACGCGGCTCCGGGGCGCTGGTCCGGGGCGCTGGGCGGAGCCCCGGCCGGTCGACGTGAGCCGAACGGGTGAGTCCAGGCCGGTGCCGCTCGGTGTGGACCGAATGGGTGAGCCCAGACCGGTGCTCCGCCGGTGCCGCTCGGCGTGGGCCGAACGGGTGGACCCAGGCCGGTGCTCCGCCGATGCCGCTCGGCCTGAGCCGAACAGGTGACAACAGACCGGCACCGCCCGGCCCCCGCGGGTCCGGACGGCGCCGTTCTCCCTCGGCCCTGGCTCTCCTTGCCCGGCCCTGGCTAGCTCTCCTTGCCCCGCCCCGTCAGCGCGTCGCGCATCCGGTCGACCAGACCGGCCCCCGGTGCCAGCAGCTTGTTGGCCGGGGGCTTGTCCGGCGCCGACGGGTGCGGACGGGTGGGCGCCATCTTCTTGGCCCGGCGGACCTTGTCGCCGAGGTCCATCAGCGCGTCCGGGGGACAGGCCGCCTCCAACTGCGGGAAGAGGTTCTGCTCCTCGTCCGTCACATGGGACCGGATCTCGCTCATCAGCTGTGCCATCAGCGAGTCGAACCGCGGATCGTCCGCCTGGCAGCCCTCCAGGTCCTTCATGATCTGCTCGGCCTTGGCGTGGTCCTCCAGCTCCTTGTCCGCCAGGGCGTCCCCGCCCGTCACGTGCCGGCGCACCGCCGGGTAGAGGTAGGCCTCCTCCGCGACCGAGTGGCGGACCAGTTCGATCGTGGCCTGGTCGCAGAGGTCCTTGCGCTCCTGGGAGCCGGGCGGCAGCGCCTCGATGCGGCCGAAGATCTCCTCGACCTCGCGGTGGTCCGTGGTCAGCTCCTGGATGACGTTTCCGCCGTGACCCATGGTCGTTACCTCCTGCGTGGAACGCGGCGGCCCGTGAACGGCCGGCCGTCGCCGCGCCGAGTGCCCCGGGCCGTGCCCGCTACACGGCCCGCCGCGCCCTGTCAGCGCATCGAGTGGCAGGCGGCGGCCGTCCGGCCCGCCCCGGACAGCGCCCACTCCCACCAGTGGTCCAGGATGTCCGGCGTCAGCGCGTCCGCCGCCACCAGTGCCGGCCAGTCCAGGGCGCGGGCCTGGGCGCTGACCTTGGCGCCGCCCGCCACCGGATCCACCGCGATCACCGGGGTGCCGGTGCGCAGGCCCAGCACCAGGCCGTGCAGCCGGGTGGTGACGACCAGGTCGAGACGGACCAGGAGGGCGAGGAACTGCTCGGCGGTGGCGCACAGCCGCCAGTCGTCGGTGGCCAGCCGGGAGTCGGCCGGCACCCGCGCGCAGTCCTTGCCGGCCAGCCAGCCGGTGATCCGCTCGGTCACCTCGGTGTGCCGGCGGCGTGCCCCGTACTCGCCCTGGCCGTGGGAGAGGATCACTCCCGCCACGGGCGGCAGCGGGCCCGCCGGGGCGTCGGCCGCGAGATCGCGCCGGGCCGGGACCGCGGCCCCGTCCCGCGCGACGATCGCGTGGAAACCGGTGACCGCCGGGTCCGCCGGATCGACCACGGACACCCCGGCCGCCAGTCGTCTGCACGACCCGAACCTTTCATGCAGAGCGGCCACTTGCGGACCGTACACGGGACCGCACACGAACAGCAGGGTGTCGTACACCCGCGGGTCGGCCGTCTCCAGCGACAGTCCACCGGGCCGGAAGCCGGGGCTCCACGCCGTCTCGTGCCGGATGCCCGCCCTGGTCAGCGCGGCCGACATGTGCTGCTGCGCGAGCACGTCCCCGGCCGTCGCCTCCCCGTCGCGGAAGCTGAACCAGCCGGTGAGCAGCAGCCGTTCCGGAGGCCGGCCGGGCCCGCGCAGGAAGCGCAGCACCGCCTCCGCGACGTCGTCGTGCATCAGCGCCTCCAGCGTGGTAGAGGGCCGCAGGAGTCGCGCGAGTACCCCTGAGACCGGAGAATAAGAATCCAACGTGTGAATCCAACTGGCAGGGGAACTCAGCTGCCAGTGCCGTCCAGCAAGCGGCGGCCTTCCAGGCCGGTCCCCCGCATCAGCGGTGACCCGGGCCGAGCCCCCTTTCTCCCTGCGGGCCGACGAGGTCGGTCCCGGCGACGCGGTACGCGCCGAACGCCCAGGCAGAGGCGTTCCCGGGCGCGCACGACGCGGACGAAGGAACAGCCCCATGACTGGTGACACACCGTTCTCCTGGCGGCGCGCCCTCGTGACCGGCGGCGCCGGCTTCCTCGGCTCGCACCTGTGCGAGCGGCTGCTGGATTCAGGTGTCGAAGTCGACTGTGCCGACAACCTGGCCTGCGGGCGGCGCGAGAACATCGCGCACCTGGAGGACCGGCCCGGTTTCCGGTACACGCACTGCGACGTCTCCGCACCCGACTGCACCGAGCGGCTGGCGGGGCCGTACGACCTGGTCCTGCACTTCGCCTGCCCGGCCTCGCCCGCCGACTACCTGCGCATGCCCCTGGAGACCCTGGACGTGGGCAGTCTCGGCACCCGCAACGCGCTGGCCGTCACCGAACGCGACGGTGCGCGCTTCCTGCTCGCCTCCACCTCCGAGGTCTACGGCGATCCGCTCGTCCACCCGCAGCACGAGGGCTACTGGGGCAACGTGAACCCGGTCGGGCCGCGCAGCGTCTACGACGAGTCGAAGCGGTTCGCCGAGGCCCTGGTCACGGCACACGCCGGTACCAGGGGGACGAACGCCGGGATCGTCCGGCTGTTCAACACCTACGGGCCCCGGATGCGGGCCCACGACGGCCGCGCCGTGCCCACCTTCATCTGCCAGGCCCTGGCCGGCGAGCCGCTCACGGTCACCGGCGACGGCAGCCAGACCCGCTCGCTGTGCTACGTGGACGACACCGTCGACGGCATCCTGCGGGTCGCCGCGAGCAGGTCGGTACGACCGGTCAACATTGGCGGCAGCGACGAGATCACCGTCGCGGACCTGGCCCGCCGGGTGGTCGCCCTCACCGGCTCCCGCTCCCCGATCGCGTTCATAGACCGGCCCGTGGACGATCCCGGCCGGCGCCGCCCCGACACGACCCTCGCACGCGAACTGCTCGGCTGGTCGCCGCAGGTCCCCTGGGAGGAGGGCCTGAAGCAGACCATCGCCTACTTCGCGGCCCTGCCCCCGGATCCGGACCCGCGCGCGGAGGAACCGGCCCCGCGGACCTGACCCGGTCCCGCCCCCTGCACGTTCCCCGGCCCTGGAGACAGCGCATGCACGTCCTCGGTATCAACGCACTCTTCCACGACCCCGCCGCCGCCCTCATCACCGACGGCAGGGTCGTGGCGGCCGCGGAGGAGGAGCGGTTCTCCCGCCGCAAGCACGGCAAGCGGCCCGTTCCCTTCTCGGCCTGGGAACTGCCCGAGCAGTCGGCCCGCTGGTGTCTGGAGCAGGCCGGCCTCACCCCGTCCGAGCTGGACGCCGTCGCCTACTCCTACGACCCCGCGCTGGCCCGCCCCGCCGACGAGATGGGGCTGCACGACCCCTGGGACCACCTGCGGCAGCAGTACGCCCGCGAGGCACCGGACTTCCTCGCCGAGGCACTGCCGGGACTCGACCCGGGCAAGGTGCGGTTCGTCCCGCACCACATCGCGCACGCGGCCTCCGCCGGACCCGTCTCGCCGTACCCGGACTGCGCGGTCCTCGTCCTGGACGGCCGCGGCGAGTGCGGCTCCCACCTGGCCGGCCGCTGCACCGACCGCGAACTGACCGTCCTCGGCACCCAGCGACTGCCGGACTCCCTCGGCCTGTTCTACGAGGACCTCACCCAGCACCTCGGATTCCTGCGCAGCAGCGACGAGTTCAAGGTCATGGCGCTCGCCTCCTACGGCACCCCCCGCCACGCCGGCCGGCTGCGCGCGTACGTCCACGCCGACGACCAGGGCGGCTTCCGGGCCCGCCCGGTGCCCTGGGCCGAGTTCGTCCCGCCCCGCCCGCCCGGCGGCGCCTGGAGCCAGGACCACGCCGACCTCGCCGCGAGCGCCCAGCTGTGCCTGGAGGAGGCCATGCTGGCCCTCGCCCGGTGGCTGCGCGAGCGCACCGGCGAGGACGCGCTCACCATGGCCGGCGGTGTCGCCCTGAACTGTGTCGCCAACACCCGGCTGTGGCGGGAGAGCGGCTTCCGGCACGTGTGGGTGCAGCCCGCCGCCGGTGACGCCGGTACGGCCCTGGGCGCGGCGGCGTACGTCGCCGGGCAGAAGGACACCCTGGAACCGATGCCGACCGCCGCGCTCGGCCGGGGCTGGAGCGACGCCGAGCTGCGCGCGTGGCTGGAGCGGGCGGCCGTACCGTACGAGGAACCCGCCGACATCGCCGAGACCGCCGCCCAGGCGCTGGCCGACGACGGGATCGTGGCCTGGTTCCAGGGCCGCAGCGAGTACGGGCCGCGCGCGCTCGGACACCGCTCCCTGCTGGCCCACCCCGGCAAGGCGGAGAACCTGGAGCGGCTCAACGCCGTCAAGGGACGCGAGGAGTTCCGGCCCGTCGCGCCCATGGTGCTCGCCGAACGCGCGGGCGAGATCTTCGACGGGCCGCTGCCCAGCCCGCACATGCTGTTCGTGCACGACGTGGCCGCCGAGTGGAAGGCCCGCATCCCGGCCGTGGTGCACGTCGACGGCACGGCCCGCATCCAGACCGTGGACCGCGCCCAGGAACCCCTGGTGGCCCGCATGATCGAGGGCTTCGAACGGCGCACCGGACTGCCCGTGGTGGTCAACACCAGTCTCAACACCGCCGGGCGGCCCATGGTCGACGACCCCCGCGACGCCCTGGAGTGCTTCGGCTCGGCCCCGGTCGACCTGCTGGTGCTCGGCCCGTTCGCGATCCGCCGTGGGAAGGCCTTCGCATGACCGACGCCCCCGCCTACACCGTCGTCGTCCCGACGATCGGCCGCCCCTGCCTCGCCGAGTGCCTGCGCGCGCTCGCCGCGGCCGACGGCCATCCGCCGCACGAGGTGGTCGTCGTGGACGACCGGCCCGCGCCCGACGGCGGCCTGCCCCTGGAACCGGCCGGGCAACTGCTCGACCGGGTGCGCACCCTGCGCACCGGCGGCCGGGGGCCGGCCGCCGCCCGCAACGCGGGCTGGCAGACCGTCCGCACGCCGTGGACGGTGTTCCTGGACGACGACGTCCAGGTGCTGCCGGACTGGTCCCGGCGGCTCGCCGACGACCTGCGGCAGGCCGGCCCCGACGTCGGCGGTGTCCAGGGGCGGTTGCGTGTCCCCCTGCCCCTGGACCGCCGGCCCACCGACTGGGAACGCACCACCAAGGGCCTGGAGAACGCCGCCTGGGCCACCGCCGACATGGCCTACCGCACCGAGGCGCTGAAGCGGACCGGTGGATTCGACGAACGCTTCCCGCGGGCCTTCCGCGAGGACGCCGACCTCGCCCTGCGCGTCCAGCGGGCGGGCTGGTCCCTGGCCCGGGGCACCCGGGTCACCCGGCACCCGGTCCGTCCCGCCCACTGGTGGGCCTCGCTGCCCGCGCAGCGCGGCAACGCCGACGACGCCCTGATGAACCGGCTGCACGGCCGCGACTGGTGGGACCGCGCGCAGGCGCCGCGCGGCCGGCTGCCCCGTCATGTGGTGGTCACCGGTGCCGCCCTCGCCGCGGCCGGCTGCGCCCTGACCGGACGGCGCCGGGCCGCGACCGCCTGCGCGGCCCTGTGGACGCTCGGCACCACCGAGTTCGCCCTCGCCCGGATCCTGCCCGGGCCGCGCACCGCCCGCGAGATCGCCGGGATGCTCGGCACCAGCGTGCTCATCCCGCCGCTCGCCGTCCGGCACTGGCTGCGCGGAGTCGTCCGCCACCGGCACGCCGAGCCCCTGGGAGGTGCCGAGTGAGCAGGCTGTCCGCCGTCCTGTTCGACCGTGACGGCACCCTCGTCGTGGACGTGCCGTACAACGGCGACCCCGACCGGGTGCGGCTGATGCCGGGCGCCGCCGCGGCCGTGGCGCTGGCCCGGTCCGCCGGGCTGCCGACCGGGGTGGTCAGCAACCAGTCCGGCGTCGGCCGCGGACTGCTCACCGTGGAGCAGGTGGTCCGCGTCAACGAGCGCGCCGACGAACTGCTGGGCGGGCTGGACACCTGGGTGTTCTGCCCGCACGCCCCCGACGCCGGCTGCTCCTGCCGCAAACCCCGCCCCGGCCTGATCCGCACCGCCGCCGCCCGGCTGGGCGTACCGCCGTCCGAGTGCCTGGTGATCGGTGACATCGCCGCGGACGTCGTGGCCGCCCGCGCGGCCGGCGCCCGGGGCGTCCTGGTCCCGAACGCGGCCACCGCTCCGGCGGAGGTGGAACGTTTCGCCACGGAGAGTGCCCCCGACCCCCTCACCGCGGTCCGCGCGGCCCTGACGGAGGCGGGCCTCGCCCCGCCGAGGCGACCCCGGCCCCCACACGCCCCACCCGCGCGGACGGCCCCGGCCGACGACGGGATGCGGTGGTCCCACGAGGGAACCGCGGTGGTCGCCGAGGGCCGGTGGTCGTCGGTGCGGGACACGGAGAGGCCCCAGGGAACGCGGCCGTCCGGGCAGGGTGCCGCGTTGGCCGAGGGCCGGTGGTCCTCCCCGCGGAACGCGGAGAGGGCTGCGGGGATACGGCCGTCCGAGCAGGCTGCCACGGTGGCCGCCGAGCGGTGGGGGTCGGCTGTGCCGGGTGCGGCGGCTTCGGATCGGGCTCGGTCGGCTGCGTCGGGTGCGGCGGTTCCCGAGGAGTCCCTGTCGGCCGTGCCCAGCGGCGCCGCCCCGGAACGGTCCTGTTCGTCCACGCCCGACCCGTCGGCACCCGACCGGTCCGGGTCGGGCGTGGCGGGCGTCGGTCGGCCCCTCGGGAGGTGGTCGGCGTGAAATCGCTCGTCGTCCGGCTCGACAGTTTCGGTGATGTGCTGCTCGCCGGTCCCGCCGTGCGTGCCGTCGCCGCACGGTCCTCGAACGTCACCCTGCTGTGCGGCCCTCGCGGCGCGGACGCCGCCCGGCTGCTGCCCGGGGTGGACGAGGTGCTGGTGTGGGAGGCGCCCTGGGAGGGGTTCGACCCGCCCCCGGTCAGCCCCGCGGACATCGACGGGCTGGTGGGGCGGCTGCGCGCCGGGGCCTACGACACCGCGCTCGTCCTCACCTCCTTCCACCAGAGCCCGCTTCCCACCGCCCTGCTGCTCCGGCTCGCCGGCGTCGGCCGGATCGGCGCCGACAGCGTGGACCACCCCGGCCGGCTCCTCGACGTACGCCACCGGCGGCTGGAGGGCCGGCACGAGGCCGAGGCGGCGCTGGACACCGCCGCCGCCATGGGCTTCCAGCCGCCGCCGGGGGACGACGGGCGGCTGCGCGTCCTCCCGCCCCCGGACACCAGCAGCCTCACCGGCTACGGCCCCTACGTCGTCCTGCACCCCGGCGCCAGCGCCCCCGCGCGCGCCTGGAGCCCGCACCGCTGTGCCGAGGCGGTCGCGCTGCTCGCCGACGCCGGGCACCGCGTGGTCGTCACCGGCGGCCCCGAGGAGACCGGCCTCACCCGGCGGGTCAGCGGGGACCTGGCCGTGGACCTCGGCGGCCGGACCTCCCCGCGCACCCTCGCCGGCGTGCTGCGCATGGCCGACGTCGTGATCAGCGCCAACACCGGCCCCGCCCACCTCGCCGCCGCCGTCGGCACCCCGGTCGTCTCGCTGTTCGCGCCCGTCGTACCGGCCGGGCGCTGGGCGCCGTACGGCGTCCCCGTCATCCTGCTCGGCGACCAGTCGGCGCCCTGCGCGGACACCCGGGCCCTCACCTGCCCGGTGCCCGGCCACCCCTGTCTGGACGAGGTCACCGGACAGGACGTGGTGCGCGCGGTGCACAAGCTCATCCAGGAGCGGCAGTCATGAACATCCTCGTCTGGCACGTGCACGGATCCTGGCTCACCGCCTTCGTGCAGGGCCCGCACACCTACCTCGTCCCGGTCACCGACGACCGCGGACCCGACGGGCTCGGCCGCGCCGTGACCTGGGACTGGCCGGAGAGCGTGCGGGAACGCACGCCGAAGCAGCTGTGGGACTGCGACATCGACCTCATGGTCCTGCAACGCCCGCACGAACTGGACCTCGCCCTGCGCTGGACCGGCCGCCGGCCCGGGGTGGACGTGCCCGCCGTGTACGTCGAGCACAACAGCCCCGACGAGTCGCCCGAGCGCCAACTCCACCCGCTGGCCCTGCAGTCGAGCATCCCCGTCGTGCACGTCACCCACTTCAACCGGCTGATGTGGGACAACGGCCAGGCCCCCACCGAGGTCGTCGAACACGGCATCATCGACCCCGGCGCGCTCTGGACGGGCACCGAGCGGCGCGCGGCCGTCGTGGTCAACGAGCCCGTGCGCAGGGGCCGTACCACCGGCACCGACCTGCTGCCCCGGTTCGCCCGGTCCGCGCCCCTGGACGTCTTCGGCATGCGCACCGAGGGACTCGCCGAGCACCTCGGCCTGCCGCCCGAGCGCTGCCGCACCCGGGACCTGCCGCAGCACGAGCTGCACCGGCAGATGGCCCGGTGCCGGGTCTACCTGCACCCCGTGCGCTGGACCTCGCTCGGTCTGTCCCTGCTGGAGGCCATGTTCCTGGGCATGCCCGTGGTCGCCCTGGACACCACGGAGGCCCGCGAGGCGATACCCGAGGGCGCCGGGGTGGTCTCGAACCGCCTCGACGTCCTGGAGGACGCCGTACGGGCCTTCCTCGCCGATCCCGGACTGGCGCGCCGCACCGGCGCGGCGGCCCGGGCCGCGGCCCAGGACCGCTACGGAGAGCGGCGCTTCCTGGACGACTGGGAGCGCCTGATCAAGGAGGTCACCCGATGAGCCGCATTCCGCACACGGCCGGGCGCGTCGCCATGGTCTCCGAGCACGCCAGCCCCCTGGCCGCGCTCGGCGGACCGGACGCGGGCGGCCAGAACGTGTACGTGGCGCAGGTCGCCCGGCAGCTCGCCAGAAAGGGATACCGGGTCACGGTGTACACCCGGCGGGACTCGGCGGGCCTCCCGGACCGGGTGACCCTCATCGACGGCGTGCAGGTGGTGCACGTGCCCGCCGGACCGCCCGCACCCGTCCCCAAGGACGAACTCCTGCCCCACATGGCCGAGTTCGGGAATTTCCTGGCCCGGCAGTGGGCCCAGAGCCCGCCCGACGTGGTGCACGCCCACTTCTGGATGTCGGGCCTGGCCGCCCTGGCGGGCGCCCGCGACCTCGGGATCCCGGTCGTGCAGACCTACCACGCGCTGGGCACGGTCAAGAAGCGCTACCAGGGTGCCGCCGACACCAGCCCGCCGCAGCGCCTCGCCGTCGAGGAGGCCGTCGGCCACGAATGCGCCCGGATCATCGCCACGTGCAGCGACGAGGTGGCCGAACTGAAGGCCATGGGGCTGCCGGAGGACCGGATCAGCGTCGTGCCGTGCGGGGTCGACCCCGACCAGTTCGCCCCCGTCGCCCGCACCCGCCCGCCCGGCGCCCGCAGGCGGCTGCTGGCGGTCGGCCGGCTCGTGCCCCGCAAGGGCTTCGACCGCGCCATCCGCGCCCTGGCCGACGTCCCCGACGCCGAACTCCTCATCGCCGGCGGCCCCGAGGCCGACCTGCTCGGTGCCGAACCCGAGGCCGCCCGCCTCTACGGCATCGCCGGCGAGTACGGCGTCCAGGACCGGGTCACCCTGCTCGGCGGGGTCAGCAGGGCCCGTATGCCCCGGCTGATGTCCAGTGCCGACCTGGTGCTGTCGCTGCCCCGGTACGAGCCCTTCGGGATCGTCCCGCTGGAGGCCATGGCCTGTGCCACGCCGGTCGTCGCCACCGCCGTCGGCGGCCAGCTCGACACGGTCGTGGACGGCACCACGGGCGTCCTGGTCCCGGCCGACGACGACCACGACCTCGGCGCGGTCGTCCGCGCCCTCCTCGCCGACCCCGACCGGCTCGCCCGGTACGGAGCCGCCGGCCGCGCCCGGGTGCTCGGCCACTACACCTGGGACCGGGTGGCCGACGGCGTGGCCGGGGTGTACGGCGCGGTGTCCTCCATCCGCTCGCTGTCGGGAGTGGTCCGATGAAGAGTCCGACGAAAGGTCCGGGGAAGGGTCCGACGAAGACCGTCACCGGCACGGCGCACGGGAACACCGGCACCGCCACCGCCACCGCCACCGCCACCGCGCACTGTGACGACCTCGCCAAGGCCCTGGAGGCGTTCCGCGACCACGGTTCGCTCATCGAGCGCTGGGGCACCGAACTCGCCCGGCGGCTGGGCGCGGGCGCCCGGCTGCTCGTCGCGGGCAACGGCGGCAGCGCCGCCCAGGCCCAGCACCTCACCGCCGAACTCGTCGGCCGCTACCGCGACGACCGGCCGCCGTTCTCCGCGGTCGCCCTGCACGCCGACACCTCCTCCACCACGGCGATCGCCAACGACTACGGCGTCCAGGAGGTGTTCGCCCGCCAGACCGCCGCGCACGGCCGCCCCGGCGACGTGCTCCTGCTGCTGTCCACCAGCGGCGCAAGCGCCAACCTGCTGGCCGCCGCCGACCGCGCGCACCGGCTCGGCCTGACGGTGTGGGCGCTGACCGGACGGGCCCCCAACCCGCTGCAACTCGGCGCGGACGACGCGCTGTGCGTCGACGCCCCCCTCGGCGCCACCGTCCAGGAACTGCACCTGGTCGCCGTCCACATGCTCTGCGAGTCCTTCGACCAGGCCGTCGAACGGGGCGAGGCCGACCACGGGCCGGCGTACCCCGGCACCGACGACCGGACGGACGCGGCCGGTCGCGGCCCAGGAGGCAGTCCGGACGGCGAGCGCGAGCGACGCGCCGAAGGGGAGCGGTACGCCGAGGCCAAGCGCGTTGCCGATGGCCGAGGGGGTGCCGATGGCCGGCCGGGTGCCGGTGGTCGGTCGGGTGCCGATGGCGGGCCGGGTGCCGATGGCCGGTCGGGTGCCGGTGGTCGGTCGGGTGCCGGCGGTGGGCCGGGTGTCGACGGCAAACCCGGTGTGGATGGTCGGCCGGGTGCCGACGGCGGGTCCGGTGCCGATGGTCGACCTGGTGTCGATGGCCGGCCGGGTACCGACGGCAAACCCGGTGTCGTGGGGCGGCTCGTGGGCCGTGCCCGCAGCGTCGGCCGGGCCGCGCCCGGCGCGCCCACAGCCCCCAGGAAGGGACACACATGACCGCCTCGCAGACACCCCTGGTCGTCGTGGGCGACGCCCTGCTCGACCACGACCTGTGCGGCCGGGCCGAGCGGCTGGCGCCGGACGCGCCCGTCCCCGTCGTCCACGGCACCCGGCGCAGTTCCCGGCCGGGCGGCGCCGCCCTCGCCGCCTGCCTCGCGGCGGCCGACGGACGGCCCGTCACCCTGGTCACCGCCCTCGGCGCCGACGCCGCCAGCGACACCCTGCGGGAGCTGCTGTCCGGCCGGGTCGGCCTGGTCGAGGTGCCGCTGGAGGGCACCCTGAGCAGCAAGACCCGCGTCCTGGCCGGGGACCGGCCACTGCTCCGCCTCGACGACGGCGAGGGCCGGGCCCGCGAGGCGACCCAGGAGGCGGTGTCCACGATCGCGGCGGCCGGGGGCGTCCTCGTCGCCGACTACGGCCGCGGTACCGCCGATGTCCTCCGGGACGCCCTCGCGCACACGGCGGCCCCCGTCGTCTGGGACCCGCACGTGCGCGGCCGGCCCCCGGTCCCCGGCGTCCGTCTGGCAACGCCCTCGGCCCAGGAGGCCCGCGCCTTCGCCCGGCAGCTCGACGACGCCGAGCCCGGCGACGCGGCGGGGCTGCGCACCGCCGCCCGGGACGCCCGTGCCCTCGTGCGAGCCTGGCGGGCCCAGGCCGTCGCGGTGACCCTCGGTGAACGCGGCGCCCTGCTCTCCCACGGCGAGACCCCGCTGCTCGTGCCGACCCCGGCCGCCGCCACCGGCGACCCCTGCGGGGCCGGCGACCGGTTCGCGGCTGCCGCGGCCGGCCTGCTCGCCGACGGCGCCCTCACCGAGGCCGCCGTACAGGCAGCCGTCCACGCCGCCACCCGGTACGTCGCCGAGGGCGGCGCTCGCGCGGTCGCCGTCCCGGACCAGCCGGAGACGGCCGAGGAGGGGGCGGGTGACGGCGACACCACCGCGGACGCCGTACGTACGGCCGCGCGGGTACGGGCCGCGGGCGGCACCGTGGTCGCGGCGGGCGGCTGCTTCGACCTGCTGCACGCCGGGCACGTCGCCCTGCTCCAGGCCGCCCGCCGGGCCGGTGACTGCCTCGTCGTGTGCGTCAACTCGGACGACTCGGTCCGCCGCCGCAAGGGTGACGGCCGCCCGCTCGTCCCGGCCGCCGACCGGGTGCGGGTGCTGCGGGCCCTGGAGTGCGTGGACGCCGTGGCCGTGTTCGACGAGGACACCCCCGAACGCATCCTCGGCGAACTCCGCCCGCACATCTGGGCCAAGGGCGGCGACTACGCCCGGACCCGGCTGCCCGAACAGCCCCTCGTGGAGAGCTGGGGCGGCCAGGTCCTCCTGCTGCCCTACCTCGACGGCCGCTCCACCACCGGCCTCGCCCGCCGCGCGGCCCTGACCCCGGCACCCACGGGAGGAGACGCCAGGTGAGCACGGCACGACCCCTGGCCGGGCCCCGTCCCGACGCTCCGGCAGTCCGGGCACCGACCGGTCAGGCCCGTCGTACCCCGGTCCGGGAGAACGGGTGGCCGCCGAACGCCGGACCCCTCGCCCGATCCTGCCGCCGGGCAGCGACGCCGGCCCGTTCCTCGGGCGGGGCTGTCGCGCCGGCGTGTGGCGTTGGTGCCGGGCGTCCGGTGGGGGTTTTGGGCTGGGGAAGTGGGGTGGTGGGCACGGGGCGGCTCGCTCGTGCCCCGCTCCGGGCTGTCGCGTCGGCTCGTGCCCCGCTCCGGGCTGTCGCGTCGGCTCGTGCCCCGCTCCGGGCTGTCGCGTCGGCTCGTGTCTCGGGCCGGGCTGTCGCGTCGGCTCGTGTCTCGGGCCGGGCTGTCGCGTCGGCTCGTGTCTCGGGCCGGGCTGTCGCGTCGGCTCGTGCCTCGGGCGGGGCTGTCGCGCTGGCGTGTGGCGTTGGTGCCGCGCGTCCGGTGCGGGTCTTGGGCCGGGGAGGCGGGGTGGTGGGCGGGAAGTGCCTCCACGCGCCCCCAGCCGGAACCGACCGCCGACCCGGCCCCGGCGCAAGCGTCCCGCCCGCGTCCCGCACCACCGACCGGGACGTACCGCCCGCGCCTCACACCACCGGCCAAGGCGTACCGCCCGCTCGGGCCGGCGGCCTCGGCGGACGGAGGCCGGCCCGCCGTCCGTCCCCGGCTTCCGCACGCAACGGAGGACCCACTCGGTGACCCGCACCCCGATTCCCACCCCGGACCCCCCGACCGTCCTGGTCCTGCGCGCCCTGGGCCTGGGCGATCTGCTGGCCGGCGTGCCCGCGCTGCGGGGCGTCCGGCGGGCCTTCCCCGGCCACCAGGTCGTCCTCGCCCAGCCGCCGGGGCTCACCGAACCCGCCCTGGAGACCGGGGCGGTCGACGCCGTGTTCCCGGCCGAGGCGCCGGGCCGCGCGGTGCCGGACCTCGGTCACTGGCCCGGCCCGCCCCCCGACGTGGCGATCGACCTGCACGGCAACGGCCCCGAGAGCCGCGACGCCCTGGCCGCCCTGCGCCCGCGCCGGCTGCTCGCCCACGCCTGCCCGGACGGCCCGCCGTGGCGGGACCAGGCGAACGAACGGGACCGCTGGTGCGCCTTCCTGCACGGCTACGGCATCGCGGCCGACCCCCTGGACCTACGGCTGCCCCGGCCCACCACACCGTCCCCCGCCCCGGGCGCGGTCGTCGTGCACCCCGGCGCGGCCTCGGGCTCCCGCCGCTGGCCGGCGGAGCGGTTCGCCGCCGTCGTACGGAGTCTGCGCGCCGCGGGCCACCACGTGGTCCTCACCGGCGGCCCCGGCGAGGACGCCCTGGTCCGCTCGGTCGCCGAACGCAGTGGCCAGCGGGGCTGCGACGTGCTGACCGGCGGCCTGCCGTTCGGCGAACTGTCCGCGCTGGTCGCCGGGGCGTCCCTGGTGCTCAGCGGCGACACCGGCCTCGCCCATCTCGCGGTGGCCCACGGCACCCCTTCCGTCACCCTGTTCGGACCGGTCCCCCCGCGCCTGTGGGGGCCGCCCCCGAGCCCGGACCACCTCGCCCTGTGGAAACCCGGCCCGCCCGGCGACCCGCACGGCCGCACCCCCGACGCCCGTCTGCTGCGCATCCGCGCGGGTGAGGTCGCCGCGGCCTGTCTGACGCTCCTGGGGGACCTGCGCGGCCGGCAGGAGCGGACGGGCCCGGAGGTGGCGCATGTCCACTGAGCAGGCGCCGGGCCGCGTGCACCGGCCCACGACCCCGGGCGACCAACGCCTCACGGTCGCCGTCATCACCCGCGACCGCACCGCCAGCCTGCTGCGCACCCTGGACGCGCTGGCCGCGCTGCCCGAGCGGCCGCCGGTCGTCGTCGTGGACAACTCCCGCGACGACACCACCCGCCGCGCCGTGGCCGGCCACCCGGCGATCGCCCGCCTGCTGCGGCCCGCCGCCAACACCGGTGCCCTCGGCCGCAACCTGGCCGTCCGGCACGCCGACACCCCCTACGTCGCCTTCAGCGACGACGACTCCTGGTGGGAGCCGGGGAGCCTCGCCCGCGCCGCCGACCTCCTCGACGAGCACCCCCGCCTCGGCCTGCTCGCCGCCCGCACCCTGGTCGGCGACGAGGACGCCGAGGACCCCCTCAACGCGGTGCTCGCCGCCTCCCCGCTGCCGCTGGAACCGGACCTGCCCGGCCGCCCGGTGCTCGGGTTCCTCGGCTGCGCCTGCGTGGTCCGCCGCGAGGCGTTCCTGGGCGCCGGCGGCTACCACCCGTTGCTCTTCTTCGGCGGCGAGGAGACCCTGCTCGCCTACGACCTGGCCGCCGCCGGCTGGGGTGTCGCCTACGAACCCTCCCTGCGCGCCCGCCACCACCCCGAGGACCACGACCGTACCGGCCGTTCCTTCCTCGTCCGGCGCAACCACGTGCTGACCACCTGCCTGCGCCGCCCCTGGCCGGTCGTCCTGCGCGCCGGCGCCGACCTCGCGCTGGCCGCCGCGGCCGGCCGCCCCGGCGCGCGCCGCGCCCTGAAGGAGACCGTCGCCAGGTTCCCGGCCGCCCTCGCCCGCCGCCGGCCCCTCCCCCCGCGCGTCGAACACGCCGCGGGCCTGCTCGACCGGGAACCGGCCGACCGCCCCCGCGGAGGCACCGGGCCATGACCGGGACGGCCGCGAGACCCGTGCCCGGGACCGCCTCGGCGCCCCACGAGAGCGTGCCGCCCGAGACCCGCGCCCGCGCTCCGGCCCGGCCGCGCACCCGGAGGCGCCGGACGCCGGCCACCCTCGGCCCTCACCCCGGACGGGAGGGCGCCGGGCGACGGCCACTCCCGGTCCGCCCTCACCCCGGACGGGAGGGCGCCGGACGACGGCCACTCCCGGTCCGCCCTCACCCCCGACGGGAGGGCGCCGGACGATGACCACTTCGGTCCGCCCTCACCCCCCACCGCACGCACCGGAGGGTGACGACCCCGACCCGGCCTGCCCCCCACCGGAACGCACGTGACGCTGACGACCCCGACCCGCCCTGCCCCCCACCGCAGCGCACCGGACGCTGACGCCCCCCCCACTCGCCCTCACCCCGCACCGCACCGCCCACCGCAACGCACCGGACGCTGACGACCCCGACCCGCCCTGACCCCCCACCCGGAGGCGCCGGACGATGACCAGTACCGCCCCCGAGACCTCTGCCCGGACCGCCCCCGACGACCGTACGACCGTCGTCCTGATCACCCACAACCGCCGTGACGAACTGCTGCGCACCCTCGCCCTGCTGCGCCGGCTGCCCGAGCGGCCGCCCGTGATCGTCACCGACAACGCCTCCATCGACGGCACCGCCGAAGCCGTCGCCCGGGAGTTCCCGGAGATGACCCTGCTGCGTCCCGGCCGCAACCTGGGCGCCATCGGCCGCAACCTGGCCGTGCAGCGGGTGCGCACGCCGTACGTCGCCTTCTGCGACGACGACACCTGGTGGGAGCCCGGCAGCCTGCGCCGGGCCGCCGATCTGCTGGACGCCGGTCCCCGGCTCGCGGGCGTCACCGCGCGGATCCTCGTGGAACCGGAGGGCACCGAGGACCCGGTCGTGCGCGAGCTGCGCGAGTCCCCGCTGTCCGGACCCGACTGGCTCCCCGGACCCGCCCTCGGCTCCTTCCTCGCCGCCGCCACCGTGCTGCGCACCGACGCCTTCCGCGCCGGCGGTGGCTTCCACCCGGGCCTGTGGCTCGGCGGCGAGGAGGAACTGCTCGCCTGCGACCTGCTGCGCCAGGGCTGGTGGCTCGCCTACGCCGAGGAACTCACCGTCCACCACCACGCCTCCCGGCTGCGCGACAGCACGGCCCGGCGGGTCCTCGGACTGCGCAACACCCTGTGGTTCACCTGGCTGCGCCGCCCGCTGCTGCCGGCGCTCCGCCGGACCGGGCACCTCATCCGGACGGTGCCCCGGGACGCCGCCTCCGCCCGCGCGTTCGCCCACGCCACCGCCGGACTGCCGTGGGTGCTGCGCCAGCGCGACCCCGTACCGCCGGACCTGGAGCGCCGGCTCGCCGCACTCGAAAGAGCCCGTAGGGACTCACCCGCCCGGCGGTACGTCGGCTGACGTGCCGGCGGTACGACACGCCCGGGGACGTCGTTGCATCCCCCGCACCGCGCGGGCACAGTGATGTCCCGGTCAAGACGCGGCCGGCTGATCCTTCCTCCCGCCTCCAGGAAGCCCGAGCCCCGTGGAAACCCGATCACCCAGGGAAGACGGTCAGCCGTCACCCGCCCGCGTCCGCCCCGGCGGCCCCGCCCCGCTGCTCCTGCAGACCGTGCACGAGCACCGCCCGGGGCTCGGCGGCATCAGCGTCCTGAAGACCCGGGGCACGGTCGACGCCTCCAACGCCCGGCTGTTCTCCGAAGCCCTCGCCGAGCACGTGGCCCATGCCGGCCAGGCCGGTGAACACCCCCTGCTGGACCTGAGCGAGGCGTATCTCGCCTGTGCCGACGCGGTCCGCTCCCTGGACCGGGCGACCGGGGCCCTCGCGCACACCGGCCGCGCCCTGTCCGTCGTACAGCCCAGACCGCACGTCCGGGAGGCCCTGACCTCGGCCGGACTGCCGGGCATCCGGGTGCACGCCACCCTGGCGTCGGCCCTGGACGCCCTGACGTCCCGCGAACCGGCCCGGGAACGGGCGTGCGAGCCGGCGTACGAACCGGCCCGCCCGGACCCCGGCGGCCTCGGCTAGCGACCGCGCGGCCCGCCGCTTCGTCGCACGGCGCGGTGGATGGCGCCGTCGACGTTCCGGGGCCTACCGTGCGCAATGGCGCACAGGTCGGGAAAGAGGCCGATCGAGTTCTTTGGGACGTCCTGTCTGGGTGATGCGATGAAACCTTCTTCCGGCCGACCTGCGGCACCGGCTCCCCTCGTGATCGAGTCCTCCGTCGTCGAGGGGCTGCCCGCCGAGGGCGCCCTCCTGCTGCGCATGTCGGGCAGCCTCGACGCCGACGGCGCCCAGGCATGGTCGGAGGAACTGCGCGGTCACCTGGAACAGGCGGACCGCGCCGGACTGCGCCCCGTGCTCGACATGGCGCACGTCCAGCTCGGCGGCGCCGCCGTGCTGCGCACGCTCAGCGAGACGACCCGGGCACGCACCGGACGCCCCGACCTGATCATCGTCCGCGCCCGCCCCGGGGTCCGCGAGGCGGTGCACCTGGCGCGTCTGGACGGCGTACGGCTGTACGCCACCCTGGACGAGGCGCTGCGCGAGCTGGCCCGTGCCGCCTCCCGGGTGGAGGAGCTGCCCGCCTGGCGGTCGCAGATGGCGGACCCGCTGCGGCCCTCGTACGAGGACCTGCACAAGGAGGTCCGCGCGCTGCGCGCCCGGGTGCGCACCGCGCCGGTGATCGGCATGGCGCAGGGCACGCTCATGGTCCGCTACGGACTGCCGGACTCCGGCAGCGCCTTCCGGGTGCTGCGCGAGGCCTCGCAGCGGTTCAACGTGCCGCTGCGGGTCCTGGTGTCGGCCGTGGTGGTGGCCCGGCCCCCGGACGGCGACGTGTGGTTCCCGGGCCGCCGCTCGCTGCCGGTGCCGCAGCTGCGGATGCTGGCCCGCGGCGGCCGGGACCCGCGCTACCGCCGGCAGATGATCGACGCCGTCCTGCACGAGGCGCTGGCCATCGGGAAGGCGCCCGCCGGGTACGTGCAGTTCGTGGACCCGGCCGTGAACGCCCTGATGCCGGAGGCCCACTACGGCTGCGCGGAGACGTTCCTGGACCAGCTCGTGCGGGGCCGGGGCGACGGCACGGCCGACGCGGCGGCCCGGGTCCGGGGCCGCCAGGTGAGCGTGCCCGACGTCGCGACGGACACGCAGCTCTCCGACGACTGCCGGCGCGTGCTGCTGGCCACCGGCACCCAGGCCGTGCACAGCGTCCCGGTGCTCTCCTCCGCCGGCTCGTGCACCGGAGTGATCACCCTGCACTGGCCCGACGCCGGGCACCGGACGACCGCCGCGCAGGCCGAGGCGTTCGCCCTGCTCGCCGCGGACACGTCGGCCTGGCTGAGCTGGTACCACCGCTCGGTGCTCCTGGACGCCCTCGAACACCTCCACCGGACGCTGACCCGCCCGACGCCGTGAATCCGGTCCGCCGCCGGTGCGCGTCACCCGCGTCCCCCTGGGAACCCGGGCCCCGTACGGAGCACGCACCATCACGCACCAGGCGGAGGGAGTCCGGCGCATGTCCAATCCGCAGCAGCCCGAACAGCGGCGCAGTGACAAGGGTGGCGCCACCCCGCAGGACAGCGGCGAGCTGAAGGCCCGCCGGCCGGCCGGCCGGGACGCGGGCGGCCGCCCGCACGGCTCTGACAAGGCAGGAAAGGGCGGCAAGGGCGGGGGAGAGGGCGGCGGGGTGCCTCCGGCACAGCAGCCCGATCACCCCTGACCCCGCACCCTGCCCGATGCCTGCCGAACGGCCCCTCCGCGGGGCCGTTCGGCATGTCCGGCCGGGCCGGGGCGCCACGCGCTACGCTCCGGGGTATGCGGATCTCCGTCTCCTCCGACATGGACGAACCCGTGGCCCGTCTGCTGGTCGCGGAGCTGCGGCGCCGTGGCCACGAGGTGCGTGAACACGGCGCGCTCAGGCCCGGGGCCGACGCGCAGTGGGCGGTCTGTTCCCAGGCCGCCGCCCGGGACGTGGCCGAGGGCGCGGCCGACCAGGCGGTGGTGTGCTGCTGGACCGGTACCGGCGCGTCCATCGCGGCCAACAAGGTGCCGGGCGTGCGCGCGGCGCTGTGCGTGGACGCCGGTACGGCGGACGGAGCGCGGCGCTGGAACGACGCCAACGTCCTCGCGCTGAGCCTCAGGCTCACCTCGGAACCGGTGCTGAAGGAGATCCTCGACGCCTGGTTCGCGGCCGAGCCCAGCCAGGATCCCGAGGACCGGGAGAACGTGGCCCGCGTCGGCCGCCTGGACGCCGCCCGGAAGTCCTCCTAGGGGCGCACGGCGGACCGGCGCGGGCCGGGTTGCCGGGGATCGGTGAGGGGCGGGATCGGGGCCGACGCTCAGTGGGCGCCGAGTCCGCCGCCGCCGAACGAGCCGCTGGAGCCCTTGCTCCAGCGCGGACGCTCCTTCGACGGGTTCGTCCGGGTGTCCATGTTGGTCAGCTCGTACGGGGTGAGCGGGCGGTCGCCCTTGGGGATCCGCGGTATCTCCGCGGACTCCCGGTTCTCCCGGACCTCGTGCACCGGTCCCTCCGGCGGCAGCTTGGGCTGTTCCTCGGGGCGGGGGCGCGGGGACTCGCGGTATCTGACGCGCGAGGTCATCCAGAAGCCGCCGGCCAGCAGCGCGAGCACGGCCACGGCCACGATGAACAGGAAGAGGCTCATCAGGCCGCTCGCCGCGGCCAGCTGCATCGATGCGGTGTTCATAGAACAGGGATACCCGGCCAGAAGCTGACAAACCCGGACACTATGGGTTACGGCGGTCGGCCGGGCCGTGCCCGCCCGGCCGGTCCCGGGGGACAGTGGTTTGTGGCCGCCCGCCCCGGCTACCCGCACGGTGTGACATCGCCGACTTCGCAGCAGCTCTACCGGTTCCTGGAGGACCGTTTCACCTGTGCCCAGGCGTGCACCGAGTGCGCCCGGGCCTGTGCCGTGCGCGCGAGCCTGGTCGACCCGGACGGGAGTGAGCACCAGGAGCGGGCGCGCCGGCTGGGCATCATGTGCGCCGAGGTGTGCGACGCGACCTGCCGCGTGCTGTGCGAGGAGAACCGACAGGACGAGGAGGCGATCCGGGTCCGGGTGGACTGGTGCCGCTCGGTCTGCCTGGAGTGCGCCCGCGCCTTCGACGAGCACCCCGGTGCCGAGTCCGCCGCGGCCTCGTGCCGGGCCTGCGCCGATGCCTGCGCGGACTTCCTGGAAACGCTCGGGTGAGTGCCTTCGGCCGCATGCGCCCGCGCATCCGGCCGGGTCCCGGCATTTCTGGACGACCAACGGCGACGCCGCCAGCTGGGCGCGGCGGGCCCTGCGCACCTATCGCGGCGCCCCGCCGCACAGCCACCGCGATGTCGGCTTCGAGGGCAACGCAACCCGGATCTCGTCGCCGACGTCTTCGACGCTCCGATTCCGCCGCCGGACGTGGGCGCATAGGCTGCGCTCAGGAAGCCCGGCGGGATGCGGCAAGGGGTGAGGTCACGTGGCTGTGGGCACATCCGCGGGCACCGGCGACCCCGGACTGTTCACCCCCGCCTCCGTGACCTGGCAGATGCACGGTGACCCCATGATGTGGGTCGCCGGGGTCCGTGCGCTGTACCTCCAGGCGTTGCATCCGCGTGCGGTCCGGGGCGTCATGCAGAACTCCGACTTCCGGCGGGACGCCTGGGGGCGGCTGATGCGGACCGCGCACTTCGTCGGGACCACGACCTACGGCACGAGCGAGGCGGCCGAGCGGGCCGGGGCGCGGGTGCGGAAGATCCACAGCATGCTCACCGCGACCGACCCGGACACCGGCGAGCGGTACGGCGTCGACGAGCCGGAGCTGCTGCTGTGGGTGCACTGCGCGGAGATCGACTCCTATCTGCACGTCCTGCGCCGCTCCGGCTTCCCGCTCACCGACGCCCAGGCCGACCGGTACATAGCCGAACACCGCGTCAGCGCCCGCCTGGTGGGGCTCGACCCGCACACCGTACCGGCGAGCCGGGCGGAGCTGGCCGCGTACTTCGCAGCGGTCCGGCCGGAGCTGGCCGCCGGACCCGAGGCCCACGACGTGGACGCCTTCCTGCTCCGGCCGCCGGCACACCCCCTGCTCGTCCCGGCGCGCGAGCTGCTGTGGCGGCGGGTGGCCCTGCTGGCGTACGCGGCCCTGCCGCCGTACGCCCAGGAGCTGTACGGCAGGCCCGCCCCCGCGCCCGCCGTCGTCACCCGCCGGCTGCGCGCCACCGGGGCCGTGCTCCGCGGGATCCCCGCACGGCTGCGCTGGCAGCTCCCGCCGAAGCACATCCTGCGGGCCGTGGCGCGGCTCGGCCCGCAGGCGCGTCCGGCACCGCACAAGGTGAGGGCCTGATCCGGCCCCGGCCCGCCTCTGGCCGTCGTGGATCACCGCGTGCTACGAAGAACCATGTCCGCGAACGAGGGAACCCGCGCGTACGACGCCGTCATCGTCGGCGCAGGCCACAACGGCCTGGTCGCCGCCGCCTACCTGGCCCGGGCCGGCCGCTCGGTGCTGGTGCTGGAGCGTCTGGACCACACCGGCGGCGCCGCCGTCTCCACCCGCCCGTTCGCCGGGATCGACGCCCGCCTGTCGCGCTACTCCTACCTGGTCAGCCTGCTGCCGGAGAAGATCGTGCGCGACCTCGGGCTGGACTTCCGCGTCCGCTCCCGCACCATCTCGTCGTACACCCCGGCGGAGCGCGCGGGCCGGCCCACCGGTCTCCTCGTCGGCGGCGGCGAGCAGCGCACCCGGGAGGCGTTCGCCCGGCTCACCGGCGGCGACCGCGAGTACGAGGCCTGGCAGCGCTTCTACGGCATGACCGGCCACGTCGCCCAGCGTGTCTTCCCCACGCTCACCGAACCGCTGCCCACCCGCGACGAACTGCGCCGGCGCATCGACGACGAGGCCGCCTGGCGCGCCCTGTTCGAGGAGCCGGTCGGCGTCGCCATCGAGCGGACCTTCACCGACGACCTGGTCCGGGGCGTCGTCCTCACCGACGCGCTCATCGGCACCTTCGCCGACGCCCACGACCCGACCCTCGTGCAGAACCGCTGCTTCCTCTACCACGTCATCGGCGGCGGAACCGGCGCGTGGAACGTGCCCGTCGGCGGCATGGGCGCGCTGACCGACGCGCTGGCCGACGCGGCGCGCGCGGCGGGCGCGCGCATCGCCACCGGGCACGAGGCGATCCGGATCGACACGGACGGGACGACCGCCGAGGTCGTCTACCGCACCGCCACCGGCGAGGGCACCGCGACCGCCCGCCACGTCCTGGTGAACGCCTCCCCGCACGAACTGGCCGTCCTCACCGGCGACCCGGCGCCCGAACCCGTCGAGGGGGCCCAGCTCAAGGTCAACATGCTGCTCACCCGGCTGCCCCGGCTGCGTGACCCCGAGGCCGACCCGCGCGAGGCGTTCGCCGGCACCTTCCACATCGCCGAGGGCTACCGGGAACTGGCCACCGCCCACGCCCAGGCCGCCGCCGGCGAACTCCCCGCCGCCCCGCCCTCGGAGATCTACTGCCACTCCCTGACCGACCCCACCATCCTCGGCGCCGACCTCGCCGGGCGCGGCTACCAGACCCTCACCCTCTTCGGCCTGCACGCCCCGGCCCGGCTCTTCGACCGGGACAACGACGCCGTACGCGAGGAACTGCTGAAGTCCACCCTCGCGCAGCTCGACGCCCACCTCGCCGAACCCCTCGCGGACTGCCTGGCCACCGACGCCGACGGCCGCCCCTGCATCGAGGCGAAGACCCCGCTCGACCTCGAACGGGACCTGCGGCTGCCCGGCGGCAACATCTTCCACCGGGCCCTGTCGTGGCCGTACGCCCAGGAGGACAGCGGCCGTTGGGGAGTGGAGACCCGGCACGCCAACGTCCTGCTGTGCGGGGCGGGCGCGGTGCGCGGGGGCGGGGTCAGCGGGGTGCCGGGGCACAACGCGGCCATGGCGGTGCTGGAGCGGAACTGACCGCGGGGCCCCGGCTCAGTCCGCCGAGGCCTGCCAGCCCACCGCCGCGATCCGAGCCGCGTCCGCCGGGCGCGCCCCGTCGAACAGCACCGTCCCGCCCGCCTCGACGCGCAGCGCGTCGACGTACGCGCCCCGGCCCACGTACAGCGCGTCCGTGGTGTACCGCCAGCGCAGCACCAGCCGGGGATCGGCCGGCAGATCCGCGGCCACCCGGTGCCAGACGCGGCCCGACCAGCCGGTGACCGTGCCCGCCGGGTGGTCGTCGGGGTCCCCGCCGCGGCGGGTGGTGGTGAAGGCGACCGGGTGCCAGGTGGCGCCGCCGTCCGTGGTGGACTCCAGGGCCACCAGGTCGGAGCGGGGTTCGGTGTCCCACCACAGGGCGCAGCGCAGCCGGGCCGCGCCGGAGGAGGTGTCCAGCGCCGGCAGGGTGAGCGTGGCGGCCGTGGCGTTCGCCATGCCCGAGAACCAGGCCGTACGGCCCTTCGCCGGACGGACCGGAACCGCGCGGGCGACGTGGTTCCCGGCGGCGACCCGGGGAGCGGAACCGGACCGCCAGGTACGCACCGGGTGCACGGAGTTGCCGAGGACGACCAGGAAGGAGTCGGTCGTGGGGTCGAGCACGAGCGAGGTGCCGGTGAAGCCGGTGTGGCCGGCCGTGCGCGGGGTGGCCATCGCTCCCATGTACCAGTGCTGGTACAGCTCGAAGCCGAGGCCGTGCTCGTCGCCGGGGAAGGCCGTGTTGAAGTCGGTGAACATCAGGTCCACCGACTCGGGCCGCAGGATGCGGGCCCGGCCGTAGCGGCCGCCGTCGAGCAGCGTACGGCCGAGGACCGCGAGGTCCCACGCGCTCGCGAACACGCCCGCGTGACCGGCCACGCCGCCCAGGCTGTACGCGTTCTCGTCGTGCACCTCGCCCCACACCAGCCCGCGGTCCAGCCCGGACCAGGGCTTGCGCGCGTCCTCGGTGGCCGCGATCCGCGGCTTCCAGGAGGCGGGCGGGTTGTAACGGGTGCTGTCGAGGCCGAGCGGTCCGGTGATCTCCTCACGCAGCAGCACGTCCAGCGCGCGGCCGGTGATCCTCTCCAGGACGAGCTGGAGCGAGATCAGGTTCAGGTCCGAGTAGAGGTAGGCGGTGCCCGGCGGGTTGAGGGGTGCCTCGTCCCAGATGAGCTGGAGCTTCTCCTCGTACGTCGGCGCGTTGTACAGCGGGATCCACGCGCGGAAGCCCGAGGTGTGCGTGAGGAGCTGACGGATCGTCACCGACTGCTTCCCGGCGCGTCCGAACTCCGGGAGGTACGAGGCGACCGTCCCCTCCAGAGCCAGCGCGCCCCGCTCGATCTGCTGCACGGCGAGGAGGGAGGTGAACAGCTTGGAGACGGAGGCGAGGTCGAACACGGTGTCCCGGGTCATCGGGAGCTGCTGTTCGGGCGGCAGTTCGACGCCGGTGTCGGTCTTCTCGTCGTACCGGGCGTAGCGCACCGCCATGCCGATCGGCTCGTGCAGCGCCACGGTGGCGCCGCGCCCGGCGAGCAGCACGGCGCCCGCGTACCAGGGGTGCCGGGGGGACGGTGCGAGGAACGCCTCGGCGTCGGTGACGAGTTGCCGCAGGTGCGCGGGGAGCAGCCCGGCACGTTCCGGCGAGCCGTGGCGCAGGGTGGGATGGCGGCCGGAGGCGGGTGCGGCGGCGGCCGGCCCCGCCGGGAGGGCGCCGAGGGCGAGTGCGCCGCCCGCGGCCAGGGTGCCCGCGACGAGCCGGCGGCGGGTCGGCCCGCTCGCTCGTCCGCCTGCCACGTCGTCCGTCATGCTGCGGCCTCCCGCGTGAAAGTATCTTTCGGCGCCTGCGATGCACCGTGAAACTTTCCTGTCAGGAAGGGGATGTGTCAACGGGGCGCGTGACTTCCACGGAATCTGATGATGCATCAGGAACAATGCGGGGCCGGCGTTCGCGCCGTCCGGGTGCTTGACCCGTTCCCGGCGCCGGACCCAGGATCATGAGCCATGACGCAGGGACAGGGCAGCACGGTGGACGGGGTGCTGCGGCGCAGCGCCCGGCGCACCCCGGCACGGGTCGCGGTCGAGTACGCCGACCGTGCCTGGACGTACGAAGAACTCGACGAGGCCGTCTCCCGCGCGGCGGGCGTCCTGCTCGGCCAGGGCCTCGCCCCCGGTGACCGGGTCGGCTCCTACGGCCACAACTCGGACGCGTACCTGATCGGCTTCCTGGCCTGCGCCCGCGCCGGTCTCGTGCACGTGCCGGTCAACCACAACCTCACCGGCGACGACCTCGCCTACCTCGTCCGCCAGTCCGGCAGCTCCCTCGTGCTCACCGACCCCGGTCTCGCCGGCCGGCTCCCCGGCGGCGTCCGCACGCTGCCCCTGCGCGACACCGGCGACTCCCTCCTGGCGCGCCTCGCGACCACACCCCCGTACGACGGCCCCGAGCCACGCACCGAGGACCTGGTGCAGCTGCTCTACACGTCCGGGACCACCGCCCTGCCCAAGGGCGCGATGATGACGCACCGCGCCCTGGTCCACGAGTACCTGAGCGCGATCACCGCGCTCGACCTCAGCGCCGGCGACCGCCCCGCGCACTCCCTGCCGCTGTACCACTCCGCTCAGCTGCACGTCTTCCTGCTGCCCTACCTCGCGGTCGGCGCCACCAACCTGATCCTCGACGCGCCCGACGGGGACCGGCTGTTCGACCTGGTCGAAGCGGGGCGCGTGGACAGCCTGTTCGCCCCGCCGACGGTCTGGATCGCCCTGGCGGGCCGCCCGGACTTCGCGACCCGCGACCTGTCCGGACTGCGCAAGGCCTACTACGGCGCGTCCATCATGCCGGTGCCGGTCCTGGAGCGCCTGCGCGAGCGGCTGCCGGAGCTCGGCTTCTACAACTGCTTCGGCCAGAGCGAGATCGGCCCGCTGGCCACCGTCCTCGCGCCCGACGAACACCGGGGCCGGATGGACTCCTGCGGCCGGCCCGTCCTGTTCGTCGACGCCCGCGTGGTCGACGAGGACGGCAAGGACGTCCCCGCGGGCACGCCCGGCGAGATCGTCTACCGGTCACCGCAGTTGTGCGAGGGCTACTGGGACAAGCCCGAGGAGACCGCCGCGGCCTTCCGCGACGGCTGGTTCCACTCCGGGGACCTCGCCGTGCGGGACGCCGACGGATACTTCACCATCGTGGACCGGGTGAAGGACGTCATCAACTCCGGTGGCGTACTGGTGGCTTCGCGCCAGGTCGAGGACGCCCTGTACACGCACGAGGCGGTCGCCGAGGCCGCCGTGATCGGCCTGCCCGACGAGCGGTGGATCGAGGCCGTCACGGCGGTCGTCGTCCCGCGCGGCGAGGTGACGGAGGAGGAGCTGATCGCGCATGTGAAGGCGAGGCTCGCGCCGTTCAAGGCGCCCAAACGGGTGCTGTTCGTGGGGGAGTTGCCGCGCAACGCGAGCGGCAAGATTCTCAAGCGCGAGCTGCGCGACCGCTTCGGCGGCTAGAAGGGGCGTACGGCGGCGCCCGGCCGCCCGGCGCTCGGGTCTGGGCGTACGGGTGCTCGGGCCCGGGCGTACGGGTGCACGGAACCGGTGGTACGACGCTCGGCCCGCGACTCACCGACCTGGCCGGTCGCTCATCGGCCGGCCGAGTCCTTCGCCGGCAGCAGCGCGTCGGCCAGCGACCGCCAGTGCGGCAGCGCCGACTCGCCCGGCCGCACGCCGATCACCTGTACCGCCACATGGTCGGCGCCCGCGTCGACGTGCCCGCGCAGCTTCCGGACGACGGTGTCCGGGTCGCCCCAGAACACCAGGTCGTCCACGAGGCGGTCGCTGCCGCCGCCGGAGAGGTCGTCGTCGGTGTAGCCCAGCCGGCGGAACTTGGCGAGGTTGTACGGCGTCTGGAGATAGCCGCGCAGATGCTCGCGCGCGAGGCCGCGGGCCCGGACCGGGTCGGTCTCGAACAGCACGGCGTGCTCGACGGCGAGGAACGCGTCCGGGCCGAGGATCTCCCGGGCCTCAGCGGTGTGGGCCGTGTTCACGTGGTAGGTGTGGGCGCCGGCGGCGCGGTCGCGGGCCAGCCGGAGCATCTTCGGCCCGTAGGCGGCCAGCAGCCGCCGGACCGGGGTCTCCGGGCGGGGGTTCGGCGTCTCCAGGGTGTCCAGCTCGTCCAGGTACGCGGACATGGCGGCCAGCGGCTTCACCCCCGGCCGGGGGTCGCCGCCGAAGCCCAGGCCGAGCACGTGCCGGCCCGGGTAGGCGTCCGCCAGCAGCAGGGCGGCGCCGTGCGTCCAGCGGGCCTCGCGCGACCAGATCCGGGCGATGCCGTTGACGACGGTCAGCCGCCGGGTGGCGGAGAGCAGCAGGCCGGCGTGCGTGAACGCGTCCCGGCCGAGCGCCTCGGGAATCCACAGCGCCCGCCAGCCCAGCTCCTCCAACTGCTGGACGGAGTCCCGGATCCGCGCGGCCGGCTGGTGCTCGAAGTCGAAGGTGTAGATCCCGAACGTGCCCAGGTCCATGGGTGTGCTCCCTCGCAGACAATGCTTCGTCGATTCGGAATATCGCAGATTCTCGATATGATGCGCAAGGGGAGCGCCGGTGGTGGAAAGCGGACCAGCGGGAAGGGGGTGGTTGGGCCCCGCGATGCCGGGCTGATCCAAACGAGACCGTCTAGAGGGTCTGCCCCAGCCGGGCGACGAGGTCGGCGATGCGCTGCTCGTCCCGCTTGTAGTGGGTCCACTTGCCGACCCGGGTCGCCCGGACCAGACCGGCGCGCTGGAGTTCCGCCATGTAGGCCGACACGGTCGACTGCGCCAGCCCTGCCTTGGCCTGTATGTGGCTCACGCACACACCCACCTCGGCGGGGTCGGCGATGGCCGCCTCCATCGGGAAGTGCCGCGAGGGCTCGCGCAGCCATCGCAGCATCTGGAGGCGCATCGGGTTGGACAGCGCCCGCAGCGCGTTGACCAGGTCCGGGTCCGGGGTGGGGGCGGTGTCCGTCATGGCTCCGGAGTATAAGCGGCGGTCGACGTTTCGAGGTACGTCGATGCGACCGCGCGGAGCGGCTGTCCCGGGTGACCGGTGTCGCCCCCGGCCGTCGGAGCCGTCCCGCGCGGTCGCAGCCGTCCTGGTGTGCCCGACCCCTACCCGGCGTCGCGCGGCCGCAGGTCCACGATCCGGCGGATCTTGCCCACCGAGCGCTCCAGTGACTCGGGTTCCACGATCTCCACGCCGACCGACACCCCGATGCCGTCCTTGACCGCCGCGACGATGGCGCGGGCCGCCGCCTCCCGCACCTCCGGCGGTGCGTCGGGGCGGGCCTCGGCCCGCACGGTCAGCGCGTCCATGCGGCCCTCACGGGTGAGACGCAACTGGAAGTGCGGCGCCACACCGGGCGTGCGCAGCACGATCTCCTCGATCTGGGTCGGGAACAGATTCACCCCGCGCAGGATCACCATGTCGTCGCTGCGCCCGGTGATCTTCTCCATCCGCCGGAACACCCGGGCCGTGCCGGGCAGCAGCCGCGTCAGGTCCCGCGTCCGGTACCGGACGATCGGCATGGCCTCCTTGGTCAGCGAGGTGAACACCAGCTCCCCCCGCTCGCCCTCCGGCAGCACCTCACCCGTGATCGGATCCACGACTTCCGGGTAGAAGTGGTCCTCCCACACATGGAGGCCGTCCTTGGTCTCCGCGCACTCCTGGGCGACACCGGGGCCGATCACCTCGGACAGCCCGTAGATGTCGACGGCGTCGATCGCGAACCGCTCCTCGATCTCCCGCCGCATCTGCTCGGTCCAGGGTTCGGCGCCGAAGACGCCCACCCGCAGCGAGGTGGTGCGCGGGTCCACGCCCTGCCGTTCGAACTCGTCCAGCAGGGTGAGCATGTAGGACGGGGTCACCATGATGACGGACGGCTCCAGGTCCTGGATCAGCTGCACCTGCCGGGCCGTCATGCCACCGGACGCGGGAACGACCGTACAGCCCAGGCGCTCGGCGCCGTAGTGCGCACCGAGACCCCCGGTGAACAGCCCATAGCCGTACGCCACATGGACGACATCGCCCGGCCGGCCGCCGGCCGCCCTGATCGACCGCGCCACCATGTCGGCCCACATGGAGAGGTCGTTGTCCGTGTAGCCGACGACCGTGGGGCGTCCCGTGGTGCCGCTGGAGGCGTGCAGCCGGCGGATCTTCTCCCGGGGCACGGCGAACATGCCGTACGGGTAGTTCTCCCGGAGGTCCGCCTTGGTCGTGAAGGGGAAGTGCGCGAGGTCGGCGAGGGTGCGGCAGTCCTCCGGGCGGACACCGGCCTTGTCGAAGGACTCACGGTAGAACGGCACGTTCTCGTACGCGTGCCGCAGCGACGCACGCAGCCGCTCCAGCTGCAGCGCCCGCAGCTCCTCGGCTCCGAGCCGTTCGCCCGCGTCGAGCAGGTCCGTCACATCCGCCATCGCGACGTCTCCCTCACCAGCAGCCTCGTTCAACCGACCGATCATTCGGTCGATGTGTTCCGGGTCAGTAAATGCAGGTCACGAACCCCGAGGCAAGAGGGCGGCGGAGAATTTCCGCGGGGAGTGCCAAATGCGTTGCGGTGCGGCGGCGGGCCGCACCATGATCGGCGGCGTGCCGATCTTCACCGCGTACGACGGAACCCGGCTCGCCTACCACCTGCGGGGGGAGGGGGAGCCGCTCGCCGTGGTGCCCGGGGGGCCCATGCGGGCCTCCGAATACCTCGGGGAGCTGGGCGGGCTGACCGCGCACCGCCGGCTGGCCCTGCTCGACCTGCGCGGGACCGGTGACTCGGAGGCGCCCGCGGACCCGGCGACGTACCGCTGCGACCGGATGGTCGAGGACCTGGAGGTATGGCGGGAACACATGGGTCTGGAGCACATGGATCTGCTCGCCCACTCGGCGGGCGCCGCCCTGGCGATGCTCTACGCGGCCCGCCATCCGCAGCGGACACGACGGCTGCTGCTGATCACCCCCAACCCGTCCGCCCTCGGTCTGCGGGCCGTGCCCGAGGACCGGCTGGCCGCGGCCCGGCTGCGTGAAGGCGAGCCGTGGTTCGGGCGGGCGTTCCCCGCCTTCCGCGCCTGGCTCACGGGCGAGGCGGACTTCGACGACGTGTTCCTGCCGTTCTTCTACGGCCGCTGGGACGACACCGCCCGGGCCCACACCGACGCGGAACTGCACCAGACCAACGAGGAGGCCGGCGAGCACTACTTCGCCGAGGGCGCCTTCAGCCCGGACGCGACCCGGAAGGCCCTCGCCGCCCTGACCGCGCCGGTCCTCGTGTACGCGGGCGCGCTCGACGGCTGGCCGAGCCCCACCGTGGCCCGCCGCACCGCCGAGGCGTTCCCGCACGCCGAGTGCGCCGTCCAGCCCGGCGCCGGGCACTACCCCTGGCTGGACGACCCGGAGCGGTTCGTCGGCCGGACGCTCGCCTTCCTCGACCGGTGACGGGTTCCCGGCCGGAGGCGAGGAGGTCAGGGACAGCCGGTGGGCGGCGCCCGCGGGGTGCTCGGGCACCCGTACGGCGGCGGCTCCCGGTTCTTCTCGATGTGGCTCCTGGGCGCCGGGCCCCCCGACTGCTGGGGGTCCCGCCGGAGCGGCCGGCCGACCTGCCGGAGGGTTCTCCCCGCGTGCCCTGTCCGCCGTAGCGACCGGTCGCTAGGCTGACCCGCGGACGACGAACCGGGAGGAGCAGGGACGTGGCCGAGAGCACCATCCAGCAGCAGCCGCTGGCGGGCTGGGACAAGCCGGAGCTGGACCTGAGCAAGGCCGAGTGGCAGTCCAGCAGCCGCGGTCTGGGCGATGTCCAGATCGCCTTTGTCGAGGGCTTCATCGCGATGCGCAACAGCGGCCGGCCGGAGAGCCCCTCCCTGATCTTCACCCCCGCGGAATGGGGCGCCTTCGTCTCCGGCGCCCGGGAGGGCGAGTTCGACCTCACCTGAACCGGGGGTGTTCCGGCCGGATTTCCGGACACGCGACCGGCAGAGCCCTGTCGGGGCCGGACCTGAGCCAGGCTGGCCCCAGCAAGGGGAAGGTCGTGTTCCGGAGGTGGGGCAAGGATGGACGCTGCGCCGGTCATCGCCGCGGTCGACGGTTCCGAGGACAGCCTGCGCGCCCTGGACTGGGCCCTGGACGCCGCCCGCCGCCGCGCGGCACCGCTGCGCGTGGTGCACGTACGGCAGTACGCCGCCTGGGGCCAGGCCGACGTGCTGGTCGCCGGGCCGCCCGAGGCGGAGGGTGATCCGGTGCTCGACGAGGTGCGTGGCCGGCTCGCGGACCACACCGGGCCACCGGTCGTGGAGTACCTCGCGGTGGAGGGCGTACCGGGGGCCGTCCTGCCCGAACTGGGCAGCGACGCCCAGCTGTTGGTGCTCGGCTCGCGGGGCCGCGGCGGCTTCGCCAGCCTGCTCCTCGGCTCCAACGGCCTCGCCGCCGCCCGGGACGCCGAGTGCCCGGTGGTCGTCGTACCCCGGCCGGGCCGGGAGGTGCACGGGGAGGGCCCGGCCGAGACCGGGCCGCGGGTCGTCGTCGGCCTGCACGTCGACAGCCCCGATGAGTCCGTCCTCGCCCTCGCGTTCGCCGAGGCCGCCCTGCGCGACGCCCGGCTCCAGGTGATCGCCGCCTACCCGTGGCCGGTGCAGACCTGGTCGGCGCCCGGCCAACTGGTGCCGCCCCTGATCGACCAGGACGCCGTGGCGAACGAGACCCGCTCCCTCGCCGAGGGATTCCTCGCGCCGCACCGCGAGCGGCACCCCGGGGTACGCGCCGACGCCGAGGCCCGGCCGGGCGACGCGGCCGGTCACCTCGTCGCCGCCTCGAAGGACGCCGACCTGGTCGTCGTCGGCCGGCACCGGCGGCGGCTGCTCGCCCCGGCCCGCATGCTGGGTTCCGTCACCCACGCCGTACTGCTGCACGCGGCGAGCCCGATCGCGGTGGTGCCGCCTGCCCCACCGCAGGAGTGAGGCCGAGGAGCGACGACAGGGGGGTGCGGTCGGCCGAGTGCGGTCGGGGAGCGGGGCCGGCGGACTGCGTCGGCTCAGTCATGCAGGCGGAGTGACGCGGGCGCAGCGGCGCGGGCGGAGTCGCGCGGGCGGAGTGCCGCCCGCGAAGTGATGCCCGCGAAGTGATGCCCGCGAAGTGACGCACGCGAAGTGACGCACGCGAAGTGACGCGGGGTCACCTCGGCGTAGCAGACCCCACCGCGCTCCGCAATCCGTCCGGTGCCGACGGACGATCCCCCCGCTGTGGTGCGCCGCGCCATGGTGCCCGGACACACCCGAACCTATGGTTCCGGCACTCCCGGCTGGTTCCGCCGTGCTCGGCGCGCCAGGCGCCGCCCCGTGGGGGAGCGGCCGGGACCGTGTGTCCACCGAAGGAGCCGCCATGCCACTGCCCCCGTGTAACAGGGCACCCGGAGCGCCACCACGGGCCCGCCCGCTGCCCCGCCTCCTGCCCCGCCTTCTCGCCGTCCTCGCCGTCGTCCTCGGCACCGCGCTCGCCGGCCCCGCGCCCCATGCCCAGGCCCGGACCCAGGCCGCCGTCACGCTCACCCGGGTGAGCGGCTTCGGCTCCAACCCTGGCGCCCTCACCATGTACGTGTACCGGCCCGCCACCCTGCCGGCCCACCCGCCGGTGGTCGTGGCCCTGCACGGCTGCACGCAGAGCGCCCAGGTCTACGCCGACAACTCCGGGCTGCCGCAACTCGCCGACCGCGACGGCTTCCTGCTCGTACTCGCCGAGACCGGCACCGCCAACAACGCGAACAAGTGTTTCAACTGGTTCCAGGCCGGTGACAACCAGCGCGGCCAGGGCGAGGCCCTGTCCGTCCGGCAGATGGTGAGCCAGGCCGTCACCGCGTACGGCGCCGACCCGCAGCGCGTCTATGTCACCGGCCTCTCCGCCGGCGGCGCGATGACCGCCGTCATGCTCGCCACCTACCCCGACGTCTTCTCGGCCGGCGCGGTCGTCGCCGGCCTGCCCTACGACTGCACCAGGGACAACAGCCCCTACACCTGCATGAACCCCGGCGTCGACCTGAGTCCGGCCGCGTGGGCGCAGCGGGTGCGGGACGCCTACCCGTCGTACGGCGGGCCGTGGCCGCGCACCGCCATCTGGTACGGCGACCAGGACACCACCGTCGTACCGCGCAACGCCACCGAGCTGCGCGACCAGTGGACGGCCCTGCACGGCCTGTCCCAGACGCCCACGCGCACCACGACGATCGGGCCGGACGCCACCCGGCAGGACCAGTACCTGGCGGCCGACGGCACGGTCGCCGTCGAGGTCGACCGGGTCCCGGGCATCGGGCACGGCACCCCGGTCGACCCCGGCACCGGCAGCGAACAGTGCGGAAGCACCGGGGCCCCGTACTTCCTCGACTCGATCTGCTCCAGCCGCTGGATCGCCCGGTTCTTCGGCCTGGACACCAGCGACCCGGGCGGCGGGGACCCGGACCCGGGCGGCGGCACCGCCGCCTGCTGGACGGCGAGCAACTACGCCCAGGTACAGGCGGGACGGGCCACAACCAGCGGCGGCTACACCTACGCCAAGGGATCCCAGCAGAACATGGGCCTCTACAACACGTTCGTCACCCACACCCTGAAGGAGTCACCCCCGGGCTACTTCACCCTCGCCGACACCGGCTGTCCCTGACAGCCGGTCAGGACCGGGAAGGGCCGCCATGGTGCCCGGCGCCGCCGAACGCGCCGTCATCATGGCGGCCCCACACATGTCCGGAACCCCCACACCCGCCCTAGCCTCCAGCGCGTCCCCAACCCGCCGGAGGAACCCCATGCTTCCCCACCGCACACCACCGCTCGGCCGCGCCGGACGGCGCACCCGGGCCGCCCGGCGCACCGCGCTGGGCTCCCTCTCGCTCGCCGCCGCCTGCGCGCTCCTGGTCACCCCCGCCACCGCGGCACCCGTCGGCCCGGATCCCGCGGACGCCCACTGCGCGGGACAGGCCCGGCTGCACGTCCCCGGCGCCGCCCGCCAGCAGACCGACTGCCTGGACGAGCTGACCACCGCCGGGACCGTGGCCACCGGCCACACCGACCCGGCCGACTACGCGGGACTCACCCCCAAGGACCTGCCCACGCCCAGTGGCGTCCCCGGCATCCAGATCGACGGCTACTTCCCGGACACCTCGACCACCAACACCAATCACGGCTGGCACCACGACTCCCAGTTCGTCGTGCGGCTGCCCGACCACTGGAACGGCGGCCTGGTGGTCGCCGGCACCCCGGGCAACCGCGAGCAGTACGCGAACGACCGGGCCATCGCCGACTGGGTGCTCGCCCGCGGCTACGCCTACGCCGCCACCGACAAGGGCAACACCGGCACGGCCTTCTACCGCGACGGCCGCCGTCCCGGCGACGCCATCGCCGAATGGAACACCCGCCTCACCCAGCTCACCCGCGCCGCCCGCGCCGTCGTCACCCAGCGCTACCAGCGGCCCCCGGCCCGCACCCTCGCCACCGGCATGTCCAACGGCGGCTACCTGGTGCGCTGGCAACTGGAGAACCACCCCGAGCTGTACGACGGCGGAGTCGACTGGGAGGGCACCCTCTGGCGCACGGACGGCCCCAACCTGCTGACCTTCCTGCCGGCCGCGCTGCGCCACTACCCCGCGTACGCCGCGGGCGGGCCCGGCGCGGCCGAGGCCGGGGCGGCGCTGCACAGGGCCGGCTTCCCGGCCGGCTCCGAGTTCCTGTGGCCGTACCACCACCAGGTCTACTGGGACCTCACCCAGCGGATCTACCGCGAGGAACTCGACCCCGGCTACGACGGTGACACCGAGGCGGGCACCCCGTACTGCGCCTCCGGCACCCCCGCCTGCGACGCCGACTACGCCTACCCGGACCGGCCCGCCGCCGCCCACCGGGCGGTCGACCGCATCGCCCTGACCGGACGCATCGGCAAGCCCTTGATCACCCTCCAGGGCACCCTCGACGTCCTGCTGCCGATCAGCCAGGACTCCGACGTCTACGCGCGCATGGTCCACCAGGCCGGCCGCGGCTCGCTGCTGCGCTACTACCGCATCGAGGACGGCACCCACACCGACTCGCTGGCCGACCTCTTCCCCGACCGGCTCCGCCCGATGGTGCCCTGCCACCGTTCCGCCTTCACCGCCCTGGAACGCTGGCTCGACGGAGCCGGCCGCCCGCCCGCCGACCGCACCGTCGCCCGCCCGGCCGGCGTGGACCCGGCCACCCTGCTCACCAGCTGCCCCCTGCGCTAGCCGATCTCCCGGGCGCCCACAGGTCACCCACCGGAGCCCAGGCACGTACCATGGCCGCATGTCGTTCCTCCGCCGCCGCAGCGCGACCCCTGCCGGACCCGACTTCGACGTGCTGGCCATGGACCCGGGCGACTGGCCGGGCAACCTCGGCGCGGGTCTGCTGCCCGCCCCCGACGGCACCTGCCAGGGCGTCTTCCTGCGTTACGACCTGTTCGGCGGACGCGGCCCCGCCATGATCATCGGCAACCTCCCCGAGGGCTCCCCGGCCCGTGACGTCGCCGAGGGGGAGATCCCCTTCGAGGTGGGGCAGCTGCTGCTGGCGCTGGAGAACGACGAGGAGGTCACCGTCGTCGGTGTCGAGGACACCCCGGTGCTCCAGGGCGACAACCTCCTCATCGTGCGGCGGCTGAAGCTCTCCGAGAGCCGGATCTCCTGCGTCCAGTTCGACCGCAGCGACGGCGTCCTCGTCACCATCGCCGCCTGGGACCGCCCGATCACCGACGACCTGTACGCCCTGCTGAAGCCGCTCCCGGCGGAGCTTTTCCAGCAGGGCTGAGAGACCGGGCCTAGCGCGCCGCCCCTTCGACCGTCACGTCCGCCGCCCGGACGAACCCGACCCGGTGGCCGTACTGGATCTCGTAGTACAGGTCCTGGCCCACCACCACCCGGTGCGAGTCGGGGGTGAAGGTGACCGCGTAGTAGTACTCGCCCGGCACCTCGTCACCGGCCACGTACTTCTGCCCGGCCGGGATCGTGTAGGGCAGCGGCACCACCGACTGGGCGGGGACGCCCGCCGGGTAGGCCTCCTTCTCCGGGTAGGCGCGGCCGTACACCGGGATGCTGGCCAGGCCGTCCCTCGGCCGCACCAGGAGGCCCTTCGCCGGTACGGCCGTCGGGTCCTTCACCGGGTTCCGGAACCAGGCCTTCTGCCCCAGGTACCAGATGGCCGTCCAGTCGCCCCAGCGGTCGGCCACCGCGTACTGCTGACCGGTGGACACCCGTGAGGACAGATCGTTCACCCCGTCGGTCGGGTCGGTCTTCAGGCCGATGTCCTTGACCAGCGGGGCGGTCTCGTCATGGTCGGTGTACAGCCGCACCTCGCTGGATCCGTGCGCCGCGCACGGCTCGCCCTTGGTGGTGCAGCCGGTGTACACGGGCCGGTTCGAGGCGTAGTCCGGCAGGATCGTCACCGCCTTGGCGTGCCGGCCGGCCGTGGGCCGGAACGGGTGGCCGAGCAGCCGGAAGTAGTGCCGCCAGTCCCAGTACGGGCCGGGGTCCGTGTGCATCCCCGGGACGGTGGACGCGGTCGGACCGGGCACGTTGTCGTGGCCCAGGATGTGCTGCCGGTCCAGCGGGACGTCGTACGTCCGGGCCAGGTACCGCACCAGCCGCGCCGAGGACCGGTACATCGCCTCCGTGTACCAGGCGTCCGGCGAGGTGAGGAAGCCCTCGTGCTCGATGCCGATCGACTTGGCGTTGACGTACCAGTTGCCGGCGTGCCAGGCCACGTCCTTGCCCTTGACGTGCTGGGCGATCAGCCCGTCGGTGGAGCGGATCGTGTAGTTCCAGGACACATAGGTGGGGTCCTTGATGAGGTTCATGACCCCGTCCCAGGCGCCCTCCGTGTCATGGATGACGATGTACTTGACGCTCTGCGACGCCGGGCGGTCGCCGAGGTCGTGGTTGCCGTAGTCGTTGTCCCCGAACTCCTCGTACGGCGCCGGGACCGACACACAGGACACCGATGCGGGGCACTCGGTGCCGTCCGTGGGCAGCGTGCGCAGGCCCGTCCGGCCCAGTCGGCCGGTGTCGGCGGTCAGTCGTGGCTGGGCGGCCAGGGACATACGCTGGCCGTCGTCCGTGACGCGCTCCTCGCCGGTGCGCAGCACGTCGTACACGTCGTCGGCGTACGCGGCGGCGGTCGCCGTGTCGTCGGCGCCGGAGAACCGGGCCACCGCGCCGTACCACTCGGCCGGGTCGGCGCTCAGCGGCTCGCCCAGCTCCTTCTGCGTGGCGGCGAGCAGGGCGGCACCGCCCGCCACGTTCGCCGCCGGGTCGGTGCGCAGTTCCTCGGCGGGGATGCCGGTCAATTCGGCCGCCCTCGGCAGCGTCTTCAGACGGGCCGGGACCGCCGACTCGGCCGGCACCTCGGCGACGGGGTGCAGCGCGGCACGAGCGCTGTCGCCCCGGGCGTCCTCCGTCCCCTCGGCGAAGTGCTCCGCGGTGGCGAGCGCGGTCCGGGCGTCGGTGAGGTGCATCGGGCCGTAGCCGCCGGTCACGCTCGGCGCGCCGCCGTGCGCGTCCCAGCGGGACTGGAGGTAGGAGACGGCCAGCAGAACGCTCTGCGGCACGTGGTAGTCGGCTGCCGCGGTGGCGAACGCGTGCTGCAACCGGTCCGTGCCGGAATCCGCGGCGGTGGGGGCCGGGGCGGCGCCGAGCAGGGGCAGCAGCAGGGCCGCGGAGGCGAGCGGGACGGCGGTCCGCCGCAGACGTCTGTGGCCGGGTGTGGACGTGGGGTCGGTGGCGGATCCTCGCAATGCGGCCTCCTGTGACGGGCGGAGCGTGGCGGGGCGTGCGGGGCCGAGCTGGGTCAGTGGTACCGGCTTGCCGACGATCCGTCAATGATGCCGTCAGACGGGCGATTTCCCATGTCACGGAGGGTTTCCGGCGAGTTTCGCGGCGGCGGCGCGCGGGCCTGCGGGGCGTCACTGGCATACACCAGTGGCTCTCGGAGGCGGGGCGTGCGGAGAAGGTCCGCGGTGCGCCGCCGCTCAGGGCGCACCGCGGAGCCGTCACCCCGTCAGCGAGTGCCCACCGCCGCGCGGACGGCCTTGCGGGCCATCTGGCAGTCGTCGTGCAACCGCCTGAGCAGCAGCCGCTGTTCCTCACCGGTCGGCATGGCACCGGGGTGGGCCGCGACCGGTGCCGCCGGGGCCGCCTCGTGCATCGAACGCTGCACGGCCGTCTCGTACCTACGGATCTCCCGGGTCAGCAGGAGCATCAGGTTCACCAGGAAGGCGTCCCGGGAGGCAGGGCCCGCCGACTGGGCGATCTGACTGATCTGCCGCCGGGCCACCGGCGCGTCCCCGAGGACCAGCCACAGCGTCGCCAGGTCGTACCCCGGCAGATACCAGCCCGCGTGCTCCCAGTCCACCAGCACTGGACCGGCCGGTGACAACAGGATGTTCGACAGCAGGGCGTCGCCGTGACAGAACTGGAGCATGCCGTGCCGGCCCACCTCTTGGGCGATGCCGTGCAGCAGCTTCTGCAGGTCACCCAGGTCCCGGTCGGTGAGCAGGCCCAGCTCGTGGTAGCGCGAGATCCGGGCCGCGTAGTCCAGCGGCATGTCGAAGGTGCCCGCCGGGGGCCGCCAGGCGTTCAGCCGGCAGATCGCGCCGAGCGCGGCCCGGATGTCCGCGCGCGGCGGCGCCTCCATCGGATGCCGCTGGAACGACGCCGTCCGGCCCGGCATCCGCTCGATCACCAGAGTGCAGTTGTCCGGGTCCGCCGCGATCAGCCTCGGCACCCGGACCGGCGGCCGGTGCCGGACGAACGAGCGGTATGCGGCTATTTCCTGGCGGCTCCGCTCCGCCCAGGCCGGCGAGTGGTCCAGGAGACACTTCGCGACGGCCGTGCTGCGCCCTGTCGTCCCGACGAGGAGGACGGACCGTCCGCTGCGCCGCAGGACCTGCACCGGGGCGAACTCCGGGCAGATCCGGTGCACCGAGGCGAGCGCGGTGCGCAGCTGCGCGCCCTGGGGGCCGGACAGGTCCAGCCTCCCGCTGAGCGGTTGGGCGCCGGGCTGGCCCGGGACCCGCCGGGTCCGGCCCGCGACCGGCACGGGACCGCCCGGACGCGGCGCCGGGTCGAGGTAGGGCCCGCCGCCCGCCGGGCGGGGGCGCAGCGGCCGGGGCGGGGCGGACACGGAGGACGATGCTGCGTACATGGGAGAAACAGATCCCTTCGTGTGCCTGCGGTGCCTGCCTGTACGTCCGCGTCCCGAACTCATGCTCACGTTGCGTGCCCCGTGAGCGTGGTTCCGGGAGCGTGCGCCCACCCGGCCCGGCCGTCCGGGTACACCCTGGGGAATGTGCCCGTCTTCGCCCGCCGTGCTCGGCCGTATACGGCCGTCATATGCGGGTGGCGACCGGGTCGGGGTGGCGCGTTCCTACCTGACACCCGATGGCCGGTGGCACACCATCTGGCGGACCCTGGCGAACCGTGGCGAATAGTCGCCCGGCAACTTGCACCGGGCTACTGTCAACTCAGCCGAGAACCTGGGGGCTTGACGTGAGCGGACAACCCAACACCCGCCTTGCGGACCTGTTCGGCCTGGCCGGCTGGTCGAAGGGCGAACTCGCGAGGCTGGTCAACCGGCAGGCGGCGGCCATGGGCCACCCCCAGCTGTCGACCGACACCTCCCGGGTGCGGCGGTGGATCGACATGGGAGAGATCCCGCGCGATCCGGTGCCGCGGGTGCTGGCGGCCCTGTTCACCGAGCGTCTCGGCCGTGTCGTGACCATCGAGGACCTAGGTCTGGTACGGCACGGGCGTACGGGGAAACGGCGGAGCGACGGGATCCAGGAACATCCCGACGGTGTGCCGTGGGCGCCCGAACGGACCGCCGCGGTCCTCACCGAATTCACGGGAATGGACCTCATGCTCAACCGACGCGGCTTGGTGGGCGCGGGTGCCGCGCTCGCCGCGGGATCCACACTCAGCAGCGCCATGCGCGACTGGCTGCACACCGACCCGGCCCTCAAGGCCGACGCCCCTGTCCTCGACGACCCCCTGCACGCCGACCCCGCCGGGTTCGACCGCTACGAGGCCGCCCCCATCGGGTCCCAGGAGATCGAGGAGCTGGAGCGCTCGGTCGAGGTGTTCCGCGCCTGGGACGCGGCCCGTGGCGGCGGGCTGCAGCGCAAGGCGGTCGTGGGCCAGCTCAACGAGGTGGGCGGCATGCTCGCCTACCACCACCCACCCCATCTCCAGCGGCGCCTGTGGGGCGTCGCTGCCAACCTCGCCGTCCTCGCGGGCTGGATGTCGCACGACGTCGGCCTGGAGCCCACGGCGCAGAAGTACTTCGTCATCGCCGCCCACGCCGCCAGGGAGGGCGGTGACCGGCCGCGCGCGGGTGAGGCGCTGTCCCGGGCGGCCCGGCAGATGGTGCACCTCGGCAGGCCGGATGACGCCCTGGACCTGATGAAGCTGGCCCAGTCCGGCGCCGGGGACCGCTTGCAGCCGCGGACGAAGGCGATGTTCCACACCATCGAGGCCTGGGCGCAGGCGTCGATGGGCAAGGGCCAGGCGATGCGCCGCACGCTCGGGCAGGCGGAGGACCTCTTCGTCTCCGACCGGCAGGACGTGGAACCGCCGGACTGGATGCAGACCTTCAAGGACGAGGATCTGTACGGCATGCAGGCGCTCGCCTACCGCACGCTGGCGGAGTTCGACCCGGGCGCCGCCGCGCACGCCCAGTACTACGCGGAGAAGGCCCTCGCCCTCCGCGTCGACGGGCGGGAGCGGTCGAAGATCTTCGACCATCTGTCCATGGCGTCGGCCTGCTTCATCGCCGACGACCCCGAACAGGCCGACCGCTACGCCCGGCTGGCCCTGATGTCCATGGGCTCGAACTCCTCCCGGCGCACCTGGGACCGGCTGCGGCAGATGTACCGGCTGACCGCACAGTACGCCGGCTATCCGGGGATCCACGAGCTGCGGGAGGAGATCAGGCTCGCCCTGCCCAAGCCGAGGGCCAAGGGGGACGGCAACAGCGCACAGGCGTAGGGGTCCTGTGCGCTGTCCGGCCCGGAGGGCCGGTCATGTGGTGACCGTCAGGTCGTGACCTTGACGACGAGCACGCACGCGTCGTCCTCGCGCCCGGCCCCACCGAACTCCTCGACGACCGTTCGCACACAGTCCTGCGCGGTGCGCGCCGCGCCGAACCGTGGGGCGAGGCCGACGAGCCGGTCCACAGCCGCCGTCCTGCTGTGGCCCGACAGCAGCCCGTCGGTGTGCAGGAGGAGCAGGTCGCCCGGTCGCAGGGTGACGACGGACTGTCCGTAGACGGCGCCCGAGGAGGCGCCGAGCAGGACGCCGTCCGGTGCGTTCAGCACGCGCCCCGTCCCGTCGCGGTACAGCAGCGGGGCGGGGTGTCCTGCCTGCGCCCAGACCAGGGTGCGGGTCTCGGGCCGGTAGCGGCAGCAGACGGCGCTGCCGAGGGCGGGTTGCACGGTGGTGTCGAGTAACTGGTTGAGCAGGGTGAGCAGTTGACCGGGCTCCGTGCCGGCCATCGCCATCCCGCGTACGGCACCGAGCAGCGTGGCCATACCGGAGGCGACGGCGACGCCCTGTCCGGTGAGGTCGCCGACGCTGAGCAGCGTCTGGCCGTCGGTCAGTTCCAGGGCGTCGTACCAGTCGCCGCCGAGCAGCGTGGGGGTCGCGGCCGGGAGGCGGTGGGCCGCCAGGTCCAGCGCGCCCGGCCCCTGGCGCGGGAGCCGCAGGGAGCCGCGCCATGGCGGCAGCACGGCTTCCTGCAGCTCTGCCGCGATCCGGTGCTCGGTCTGCTCCTGCCGGCGGTGGCGGTGCAGCGAGTCACGGGTCTCGCGCACCGTCCGCTGGCTGCGGCGCAGTTCGCTGACGTCGCGCAGCACGGCCCACATGGAGGTCGTACCGCCGTCGGCGCCGAGCACCGGCTCGCCCATCATGTGCACGGTCCGCACGGAGGCGTCGGGCCGTACGACACGGAACTCGCCGTCGATCGGCTTGGCGTCGACCAGGCAGTCCGTGACCATCGCGGTGAGTTTCGGCCGGTCCTCGTCCAGGACCAGGCTGGGCAGCTCGTCCAGGGTGAGGGCCGGACGGGCCGGGTCGAGGCCGAGGATCTGGTACAGCTCGCCGGACCAGGTCGCCTCGTCGGTCAGCAGATCCCACTCGGCGCTGCCCACGCGGCTGAGCAGCGAGCCGCTCGGGGCGGCGCCCGGCGCGGGCGGTGCCGCGAGAGGCGCCGCGGGCTCGGCCGGGGCGGGCTGCGGGCCGTCCCGCAGCTGGGCCAAGTGGGCGTCCAAATCGTCGAGTTGGTGCAGGGCGAGGTCGTACAGGGCGCGCTGCCAGCGTTCCTCGGGGTCCGCACCGTCGCTCCGGGTGTCCCGCCGTACGGCGTCCACGTCACCCTTGAGCCGCCGCGCCTGCGTTATCAGCGACTCGACCGAGCCGCGCCCGGGCGGCTGGGCGGCTGGGCGGTCCGCGGAGACTGGGGACGGCATGACGCACTCCGATGCGGGACGGTACGGCGGGGACGACGGGGGACCGCTACGACTGTCGCACAGCCCGCGACGCCCTGTAAGGGATTTGGCAACACACGATACGGTGGTGCTTCCGGCATATGCCAGAGTCTTCCCGGAGGGATCCGCGGGTACGAGAGGCGTACGCGCCGGGGTGGTCAAGTCGTAGCAGCAATACGCGAGTTGAGCCAGTCGGTGTGGCCCGGCCCCGGCGTTCAAGCGTGTGTTCGACGTCTGCGTGTTCCATGCTGGTGCGGAGCGGCCGGTACCTGCCGAAGTCTGACCGGAATTGACGGCATGCGACGGGGCCGCGCGGACTCCTTAAGAGCATGGACATCACCGTCGAACAGCTCGCCGAGGCCCGGCTCGTCACCGCCCAGGACCAGGAGGTCCCGGTGTCCGCCACTCTTCGTTACACCGCCGACGACCCCCTCGCCGTGTTCGTGGACTTCCCGGCCGAGGCCGCGCTGCACGGCGAGGAGGTCACCTGGACCTTCGCGCGCGCCCTGCTCGACCAGGGTCTGCGGGCCCCGGCCGGCCACGGGGACGTGCAGATATGGCCGTACGGCCGTACCCGGACGGTCATGGAGTTCCACTCGCCGCACGGCATGGCCCTGCTGCTGTTCCCGGCGTCCTCGCTGCGGCGCTTCCTGGTGCGGACGTACGAGGTGGTGGCGGGCGGGCAGGAGGACGTGGCCGACGTGGTGGAGCGGGGCCTGAGCGCGCTGTTCGGCGGGGTGTGAGGCGGGGACACCCCGGGCGGCGGCCGTTCGGTCGTCGACCGGCCGGACGGCGCCGGCCGCCCACTCCGCCGGTCAGCGGCTCGCGGGGGCGTACAGGTCCGGACGCGGGGCCAGGTCGACAGCCACCCGGCCTCCCGTCTCCAGCGCACGGACCCCCGCCTCGGCGACGGCGGACGCCGCGTAGCCGTCCCACACGTCCGGCCCGGTGACCTCCCCGCGCCGGGTCGCGTCGACCCACGCCTGCAGCTCACGGTCGTAGGCGTCGGCGAAGCGGACGAGATAGTCCTGCGCCACCTCTTCCCGGGCGCCGCCCCGGGTGGTGACCACCATGCTGTGCTCGTCGCCGATCCGGGCGCTGCCCGCCTCGCACACGGCCTCGCAGCGCACCTGGTAGCCGAAGCCGCTGTTCACGAAGACCTCCACGTCCACCAGGGCGCCCCGCTCGGTTTCGAACAGCACGAACTGCGGGTCGAGCAGGCCGTCGGGCGCGCCCGAGGACGGCGCGGGCCGCAGCACGGTGACCGCCGTCAGCTCCTGCCCGAGCAGCCAGCGGGCCGCGTCGATCTCGTGCGAGACGGAACTGTTGATCAGCATGGCGCTGGTGAAGCCGGCGGGGGAGGAGACGTTGCGGTGCGTGCAGTGCAGCATCAGCGGCCGGCCCAGGCTGCCCCCGGCCAGCAGGGCCTTCAGCCGCCGGTACTCGGCGTCGTAGCGGCGCATGAAGCCGATCTGGGCCAGCCGACGGCCGAGCGCCGCCTCGGCCTCCACGATCCGCAGGGCGCCGGCGGAGTCGGGCACCATGGGCTTCTCGCACAGCACCGGCAGCCGGCGGGCGAAGGCGGCGAGCAGCGCCTCCTCGTGCGCGGGGCCGGGGGAGGCGATCAGCACGGCCGCCACACCCGGCGCGTCGAGCGCGGCCACCGGGTCGGTGTGCACGCTGACCCCGTCGAGTCCGGCCACCGCTGACGCGGCCCGCTCGGCATCGGGGTCGGCCACCGCCGCGACCCTGGCTCCGCTGACCACCTGGTCGAGCCGTCGTATGTGATCGGCCCCCATGTGTCCGGCACCCAGTACCGCCACACCCAGCAGGTCACCCATGTGTGCGCTCCCTTACGCCGACGATCACGCCGTAGCGTACGCCGACGCAAGGGCGGGTCCGCAGGGTCAGTACCGCAGCACTCCCGCGATGCCGTGGGCGTCGCCGAGCGCGCCGTCGGGCACGAAGCGCACGTCGGCGCCCGTCTCCAGGCACTGCTCGACGATCTCGTCCACGATGTCGTCGCGGGCGTCCAGGTCGCCGGGTTCGGCCGGCACCAGATGTTCGCCGAGGTCGCGGACGGTGGCCCGGAAGTCCTCCTCCACGGCCAGCAGCCGGACCCGGCCCTCCCGGGCGCTCTGCCACAGCTCGTCCAGCCCGGCCGCGTACGTGCGGTGACCGCGCGCCGAGGTCAGCTCCTCGACCACGGCCTCGGTCTCCTTGCGGGACTCCTCCGCCAGCACCGGGCGCAGTGCCTGCCAGACCGCTTCGGGGCCGGCGTGCCCGAGACCGCCGCGCGGGACGTGGACGGCGGACTTGGCGACGCTGCCGACCTCGTCCAGCAGCGACAGCGCAGCCTGCTCGCCCATGACGTAGAGCGGCCGGGGCTGTTCGCGCAGGACCGTGGCCATGGCGGTGTCCGCCTCGCGCAGGAACTGGCGGGTGCCCTCGTCGCGGAAGGTGCTCGGCAGATCGCCGATCCGCATCTGGCGCTCCGCGTCGAAGTTCTCGCGTCTGCGCTCCAGCGGGAAGCCGCCCCAGCGTTCCTCCACGACCCGGTCCGGGCCGCCGCTCCACAGGGTGACGCGGTCCGCGGCGACGGACAGCACCCAGTAGGGGCGCTCGGCGGTGTGTGCGGCGACCAGGTTGCGGGTGAGGAAGGTGTCGGACAGCACCACCCGCTCGGGGACGGTCCGCGCCAGGGACCAGACCTGGTGCTCACCCGGGGCGGCGAAGATCACCAGCCCGTCCTCGGCATGCGTCAGGTCGACCTCCGCGAGGGCGCGGTCGAGCTGTGCCACGACGTCGGCGCGCCGCTCGCGGGTGACGGCGGGGTCGGACTCCAGACGCCTGCGCGCCTCGGTCAGCGCGTTGCGCAGCCGGACCGGGTCCTGGCCGCTCCCGCGTTCCCGACGGTGCGTCGGGGTCAGTACGGAGACTGCCGGATAGGGGCGCGGGCGCCGCAGTTCGGCAAGGGTCACGGGACTCAGTGCGTGCTCCATGACACGACGATAGGGCGGATTCACCATTACGGCATTCGGGGTAATCCGGTCATCAGTTACCTGCGCTGACCACCACCGCCGTTCTCGTCGCACGGCGGTGACGCGGGCCCCGCGGCCGGTTGCAGTACTCGTCGGTAACCGGGGCTGGAGCGGGCGCGTGAGGACACGCCAAGGCGTACCCCGACGCGCTCGTCCGCGTCCTGGGTGCCGGCCGCCCGAACTGCCGGGTGGAGAAGTCGGCCGAACCGACCGGAGGGCCGGACTCATTTCTGACCGCGAAGCCGTGGCGAGGCGTAGCGCTCGGGCTGCTTGGGGAAGTTTTTGCCTGTGGCTGGTTCATGTCGTCCCATGCCCGGTGACGGGCCGGTCTGCGGATTTTGCTGAGGCAAAACACGGCCGAAACCGTGGGGCGGACGCCCGCGCCGTGTTACAGCCGCGTTGACTCGGCCGACCGCCTGACGGACGCTCGATATATAGGTGCTCGATACAACTGGTTTGCCGGCCGGTCCTCCGCGACCGCGAAAGCGCAGGTGAACGCGGACCGACGGGCAGCCGGAGGCAGGAGGTAGCGCATGTGCGGCATCACCGGATGGGTCTCCTTCGACCGTGACCTGACGGCCGAGGCCACCACATTGCATGCGATGACCGAGACGATGGCCTGCCGGGGCCCGGACGACCGCGGCACCTGGACCGAGGGCCCCGCCGCCCTGGGACACCGCCGGCTCGCCATCATCGATCTCCCCGGCGGCCGTCAGCCGATGTCCCTGCCGACCCCCGAGGGCACCGTCGCCCTCGTCTACTCCGGGGAGGCCTACAACTTCACCGAGCTGCGGCGGGAACTCATGGACCGCGGCCACCGGTTCACCACCGACTCCGACACCGAGGTCGTGCTGCACGGCTACCTGGAGTGGGGCGACGCCGTCGCCGAACGGCTCAACGGCATGTACGCGTTCGCCGTGTGGGACGGCCGCGTCGACAAGCTGGTCATGATCCGCGACCGCATGGGCATCAAGCCCTTCTACTACCAGCCCACCGCCGACGGCGTCCTCTTCGGCTCCGAACCCAAGGCGATCCTCGCCAACCCGCTGGTCCGGCCCCGCGTCACGCTGGACGGCCTGCGCGAGCTGTTCGTCATGGTCAAGACGCCGGGCCACGCCTTCTGGGACGGCATGCGCGAGGTGGAGCCCGGCACGGTCGTCACCGTCGACCGCTCCGGCCTGTCCACCCGCGTGTACTGGCGTCTGGAGACCCGCCCGCACACCGACGACCGCGACACCACCATCGTCACCGTGCGCTCGCTCCTCGACGACATCGTGCGCCGCCAGCTGGTCGCCGACGTGCCGCGCTGCACCCTGCTCTCCGGCGGGCTCGACTCCTCCGCCATGACCGCGCTGGCCGCCCGGCAACTCGCCGCGCAGGGCGAGAAGGTGCGCAGTTTCGCCGTCGACTTCGTCGGCCAGACCGACAACTTCGTCGCCGACGAGCTGCGCGGCACCCCCGACACACCCTTCGTGCACGACGTGGCCCGGCTCGCCGGCACCGACCACCAGGACATCGTGCTCGACGCCGACGCCCTCGCCGATCCCGCCGTCCGCGCCCAGGTCATCCGGGCCCGCGACCTGCCGTCCGGCCTCGGCGACATGGACAGCTCCCTGCTGCTGCTCTTCCGCGCCATCCGGGAGAAGTCCACGGTGGCCCTGTCCGGCGAGTCCGCCGACGAGGTCTTCGGCGGCTACCTCCAGTTCTTCGACGAGGAGGCGCGCCGCGCGGACACCTTCCCGTGGCTGACGACCATGGGCCGCCACTTCGGCGAGGACGCCGGCGTGGTGCGCGCCGACCTCGCCAAGTCGCTGGACCTGGAGAGCTATGTCGCCGACGGCTACCGCACCGCCGTCGCCGGCATCGACCGGCTGGACGGCGAGAGCGACTTCGAGTTCCGGATGCGGCAGATCAGCCACCTCCACCTGACCCGCTTCGTGCGCATGCTGCTCGACCGCAAGGACCGTATGAGCATGGCCGTCGGACTGGAGGTACGGGTGCCGTTCTGCGACCACCGGCTGGTCGAGTACGTCTACAACACGCCCTGGGCCCTGAAGTCCTTCGACGGCCGGGAGAAGAGCCTGCTGCGGGAGGCGGCGGCGGACGTCCTGCCGCGCTCGGTGTACGAGCGGGTCAAGAGCCCGTACCCGTCCACGCAGGACCCCCGGTACGCCCGCGCCCTCCAGGAGCAGACCAAGGACCTGCTCGCCCGGCCCTCCCACCCCGTCTTCGAGCTCGTCGACCGGGACCGGGTCAGGCAGGCCGCCGAACGCGAGGCGCCGGTCAGCACCCAGGCGGCCCGGCGGGGCCTGGAACGCACCCTGGACCTCGCGGCGTGGCTGGACCTCTACTCGCCCGAGCTGGTGCTCGACTGAGCGGTCAGCCGAGCCCGATGGCACGGTCGGCGGCCTCCGCCGACCGCTGCCACCACGTGGTCACCGGCTCCCACACGAGCACCCGGCGCCCGGTGCCGAGCCGCCCCGCCGTGAAGGAGCGGCCCCAGTGCGCGGCCGACGCCGCCACCCCGACCCCCACCACCCGGCGGGCCTCCGGATCCGCCGGGTCGGCGATGGTCCGCACGTCGGCCCAGGCCGTGCCGCCCGCCGCGAGCCGGTAGCTGCCCGCGCCGCCCTCCGGCACCGGCAGCGCGATCCCGTCCAGGTCCCCGAAGGTCACCGTGGGCACCCGGTCGACGACACACGCGCGGGTGCCGCGGTTGGTGACGCTGGTGCGCAGCACGGTCGGGTGGCCGGTCACGGCCTTCGCCCGGATCGTCAGCGCCTTCTCGGCGCAGCGGGCGGGCCGGTCCTGTCCGGTGGCGGCCTGACTCTGCGGGGCGGTCAGCAGCAGGGCCGCCACGGCGGCCGAGGTGGCGGGTACGGCGATGACGGCACGCATGCGCATGACGGGCTCCCTGTCGCGGTCACGTTGGGATGGGCGGGATACGGCGGCCTGGGCGCGCCTTGTCGAGTGGGACGGCCGGCGCGGCCGGGAGGTTGCCCCGGTGCGCGGCATTCACCCCAATGCGCCACGTCCGGTGCCGGCCGGCGCGGGGTGGACCGGCGGCCGGTGGCGCGCGGCCCTCAGCCGGTGCTGTCCGAGGTGACACTCTGGCGGGTCGCGTCGGCCGGGCAGGAACTGCCGCTCGCGGGCAGCGAGCCGTACAGCAGGAAGTCGTTGACCTTGCGGTGCACACACATGGAGGACGAGTACCCGGTGTGGCCCTCACCCTTGTTGTCGAGCACCACCGCCGACGGGCCGAGCCGGTGTGCCGTCTCCACGGTCCACCGGTACGGCGTCGCCGGATCGCCGCGCGTGCCGACGAGCAGCATCTTCGCCGAGCGCACGTCCTTCACCCGGTCGCGGATGAAGCCGGTGCCCTTGGGGCGGCCGTAGCACAGCAGCAGCTGGGTGAGCCGGTAGCGGCCGAAGACCGGTGAGGCCTGGTCGTAGGCGGCCCGCAGGTCCTTCAGGTCCTCGGTGAGCCGAGCCGCGGTGGGCCGGTCGGGGTCGTCCGCGCAGTTGATCGCCATCAGCGCGGCCGGCAGGTTGTCCGCCGGGATGTCCTGGGCGTCGGCCAGTCCGCCGTCCGGCCGGTGCCGCTCGTGGGGCAGGCCGATGCCGCCCGTGGTGAAGGCCAGGACGCGCCGGGTGTCGCCGTCTTCCATCAGCGAGGCCAGCGCGCGCTCCAGCGAGGGCCACAGCTCCCTGCTGTACAGGGCCTGTCCGATGGCGCCCACCAGGTCCTGGCCGGAGAACGATCCGCCGGAGCCCGTGGGCACCGGGTTCTCGTCGAGCGAGCGCACCAGCCGGATCACCTCGGCCCCGGCTTTGCGCCGGTCCTGCCCGAACGGACAGCCGAGATCCGTCGTACACCAGTCCAGGAAGTCGTCCAGCGCTGTCTGCTGCCCCTCGGCCCCCGCCGCCCCCTGCTCGGCCAGCGACTCGGTCAGCGTGTCCACGCCGTCCAGGACGACCCGGCCGACCTTTCCGGGGAACTGCGCCGCGTACACCGCGCCGAGCCGGCTGCCGTAGGAGAAGCCCAGGTAGTTGAGCCGGCCGTCGCCGAGCGCCTGGCGGATGACGTCCAGGTCGCGGGAGGCGTTCACGGTGCCGATGTGGGGCAGCACCGGGCCGGAGGACCGGGCGCACTGGTCGGCGGCCTGCCGCAACCGCTTGAACAGCGTCTGGGGACGGCTCATGTCGGTGTCCTTCTCCGTCACGGCCGCGGCCGCGTCGCTGCCCTCGCCGCAGCTGACGGGGGAGGAGCGGCCGACCCCGCGCGGGTCGAAGGTGACCAGGTCGTATCCCTTGGTCAGGTCCATGAACTGCTTGCCCTCGGCGGCCAGGGCGGGGATGCCGGCGCCGCCCGGACCACCGAAGTTCAGCAGCAGCGAGCCCTGGGGCGTCCCGTCGGCGCGGTAGCGGGCCAGCGCCACGTCGAGCGTGCCGGCGCGCGGTCGCGCGTAGTCGAGCGGGACGGTGACCTTCGCGCACTGGAGGTCCTTCGGCATGTCCGCCCCCCGGCAGGCGGTCCAGGTGAGCTTCTGCCGGTAGAAGCGGGACAGGTCGGGCTGCGGCTGGTCGGCGGCAGCCGCGGGCAGCCCGGCTCCGAGCAGCGCGAGGGCGAGGGCCGAGGCGCCCGCGCAGCGCCGGACGGCGGGCCGTGTGGACAGCTTGGCCAGCATGGTTCGCCTCCCGGGGCGCCCGCCGCGGACCGGGGTCGGCGCCCTCGGATCAGGTTAAGCGGGCACCGGACGGCCCGCCTCCGGGCGAGCGAGGCGGCTGCCGCCGGGGTAGTCTGCCGCGCCCTCCGTGCCCGGTCGGTGATCTTTCAGCGGCTTTACATGCAGTTCGATAACCGTGCCGCTCGATGGGGTGAAAGACCGATTAGCCATAACTCCGATTGGTTCGACTCCGTTCTAGGTGGTGCGGGTGAGTGCTCGCGATGATGTCTGGAAGGCAGGAACCTATGAGACGGGCTACCCGAAACGGTGTGATCGCCGTCGCCGCCGCGTCCGGCGCGATGGCCGTGGCGCTGCCGGTGTCCACCGCCTTCGCGGCGGGCGGGTCCGACGCCCACGGCTCGGCGGCCGACTCGCCCGGGCTGATCTCCGGCAACGGCATCCAGCTGCCGGTGCATGTGCCGGTGAACGTCTGCGGCAACACGGTGAACGTCGTGGGGCTGCTCAACCCGGCCGCCGGCAACGCGTGCGCGAACACCGGCGGGCGAAAGAGCGGCGGCACGGGGAAGGACGGGGCACCGGCCACGTCCGGCGGGGCGTCCGCCCACGGCGCCACCGAGGACTCGCCCGGGGTGCTCTCGGGCAACGGCGTCCAGCTCCCCGTCGACCTGCCGGTCAACGTCACCGGGAACAGCGTCGACGTCGTCGGCATCGGCAACCCGGCCCACGGCAACCAGTCGGTCAACGGCCCCGGCGACGAGCCGACCCCGCACCCGCGGACCCCGGCCCCGACGCACCGGGCCCCGAAGCCGCCGGCCCCCGTCCGGTCGCACCCCGCTCCGCACCCGGGGACCGCCACGCTGGCCCACACGGGAGCGGACCTGACGGCCCCGGCCGTCGCCGGCAGCGCCGCGCTCCTCCTCACCGGCGCGATCCTGTACCGCCGCTTCCGCCCCGGCCGCCCCCACTGACCCACCCCTCACACGGCCCCACCGGCCCCCGCCCCGGCGGGGCCGTGCGCTCCGTCGGGGGTGGTCAGGGGTGCGGCCTCCTCGGACCCCGACCGTGGGGCCGTGAAAGCTGGCGGACGCCCTGGAGCAGGCAGTAAGGAAGGGCCTCATCCGTCGGTTTCCGTTCCGGCGCGCCCGGCCTCATGTGTGCCCCTCATCCCATGCCGTACCGCCCCCGCGGAGCGGCTGACGGCACCGTGAAGCCGATCCGGTCGAACACCGCGTCCCAGGGGCCCTCCCGCAAGGCCGCCGCTATCCCGTGTCCAGGCGTCACCGAACTCCCTCGTGCCGTTGACGGAGTCCAGCCGTATCGGCCGATCTCCCCATGGCGCGGCCTCGCTTGATTCGGAAGGATGCTGCGGGCGGCCGGCGGACGGCCGTGCCGTACCGGCAGCCCCATCCCGACGGAAACGGAGCGCATCGATGACCTCTGCGACCCCCCACGACCTCGTCGTCACACGGGCCACCCTCGACGACTGGCCGGTGATCAGCGGGTGGGCGGCCGCGGAGGGCTGGAATCCCGGGCTGTCCGACGGGCCCGCGTTCTTCGCGCAGGACCCCGAGGGGTTCTTCCTCGGCCGGATCGACGGGGAGCCGGTGTCGGCCGTCTCCGTCGTCAACCACGGCCCCGACTACGCCTTCCTCGGCTGCTACCTGGTCCGCCCCGATCTGCGCGGCCGGGGACACGGGCTCACCACGTGGAAGACCGCGCTGGCGCACGCAGGGAACCGGACCGTCGGCCTGGACGGAGTCGTCGCCCAGCAGGACAACTACTGCCAGTCCGGCTTCCGTTCCGCCTACCGCACCGTCCGCTTCACCGGCACCGCCCACGAGACCGGCACCGCCCACGAGACCGGCGCGCCCGCCGGCGTCCGCCCGGTCGGGCCCGCCGACCTGGCCGCGCTCACCGCCTACGACAGCGTCTGCCACCCCGCCGACCGCCCCCGCTTCCTCGCCGAGTGGCTCCGCACGCCCGGCCACCGTGCCGTCGTCCGCGAGGAGGGCGGTCGCCCGACCGGCTACGGCGTGCTCCGCCCCGGCCACGACACCCTGCGCATCGGCCCCCTCTTCGCGGACACCGCCGACGACGCCCGGGCCCTGTTCGCCGCCCTCACCGCCGAGGCGGCCGGCAGCGAGGTGGCGATCGACGTCCCCGAGCCGAACGCGGCCGGCGTCGCCCTCGCCGAAGCGGCGGGCCTGCGCCCGTCGTTCGAGACCGCCCGCATGTACACGGGACCGGTGCGCCCGTACGCCCGGGAGCGGGTGTTCGGCGTCACCACGCTCGAACTCGGCTGACGTCAGGCAGGACGGGCGCGCCCGGCGTGGTGGCGGCGGTGCAACTCCCGTACCTCGTCGACCAGTTCCGGCACCGGCCCCTCCACGGCCACGTCGGGCGCGATGTCCCGCACGGGCAGCGTGCGCACCGGCGGCGCGGGCACGCCCAACTCGGCCAGCAGGCCGGAGAGCTGGACGGAGGAGACGATGTACACGATCCGGCCCAGCCCCACCCAGGCGTGCGCCGCCGCGCACATCGGGCAGTGCTCGCCGGAGGTGTAGACGGTCGCCGCCGCGCGCTCCCCGGGCGTCAGGTGCGCGGCCGACCAACGGGCCAGCTCGAACTCGGGGTGCCGGGTGCGGTCCCCGTCCGCGACCCGGTTGCGGTCCTCCGCCAGCACGGCCCCGTCCCCGGCCACGAGCACCGACCCGAAGGGCTCGTCACCGGCGTCCAGCGCCTCTGTCGCCAGCTCCACACAGCGGCGCAGATGCCGCAGCTCACTGTCCCGGACCATCGGCCCACCTCCTCACGGCATGATCTCCGGCGGGGCACGCTACGGCCACCGCGGCCGTTCCGGCCAGTACGTTTGCCTCGGGGGCAACGGCCCGTCGCCGGGCCGGGAAGGCGTACCGGCGCCCGGCCGCGACCGTCGCGAGCGCCAGCAGGACCGGCGGCAGCGCGGTCCAGGGCAGCGCCCCTGCGCCCGCCGCGTCCAGCGCCAGCCCGCCGGTGAGCGAACCGGCGGCGATGCCCGCGTTGTACACGGTGGTCTGCAACGAGGTCGCCACATCGGCGTCGGCCGGCCCCGACGCGTCGACCAGCGCGGTCTGGATCAGCGTGGGCGCCCCGCCGAAGGCCACGCCCCACAGCGCCACCGCGCCGACCAGCAGTCCGGGCACTCGGGCGGCCAGGCCCAGCACCAGCAGCACGGCGGCGACCAGGGCGAGCGCCGTGAGCAGGGTGGGGCGCGGCCTGCTGTCGACCAGCACACCGGTGAGCCAGATACCGGCCACCGTGGCGGACCCGAACACCGCGAGCAGCACGCCCGTACGGCCGTACCCCGCGTGCGCGGCGAACGGGGCGAGGTACGTGTACATCACCTGGTGTCCCAGCAGCAGGAGCAGTGTCACGGACAGCACCGGGCGGATCCCGGGGCGGACGGCGACCCGCACCAGGGGCACGCGCGCGTGCGGCGTCTCGCCGGGGAAGCCGGGCACCCGCAGCCGTACCCAGCCCACGAGCAGCACGGCGAGCGCGGCGAGCGTGCCGAACGCGGCCCGCCAGCCCACCGTTCCGGCCAGCGCGGTACCGGCGGGCACGCCGAGCGCCAGGGCCAGTGTGATCCCGGCCAGCACGACCGCGATGGCCCGGCCGCGCCGCTCGGCCGGCACCATCCGGGCCGCGTACCCGGCGAGCATCGCCCACAGCGTGCCGCCCATCGCTCCGGCCAGCAGCCGGGCCGCGACGGTGAGCGGGTACGACGACGACACCGCCACCAGCGCGTCGCTGACGGCGAATCCCAGCAGCGTGCCGCACAGGACCGGCCGCCGGGGGAGTCCCCGCAAGGCCGCGGTCACCGGGATCGCGGCCACGAAGGAGGCGGCGGCGTACGCGGTGACGAGGAATCCGATCCGGGACTCGGCCACCCCCAGCGGGGGCGCCATCGCGGGCAGCAGGCCCGCCGGGAGGAGTTCGGTCAGTACGGCGGTGAACGCGGCGCAGGACAGGGCGAGCAGCCCCGACCACGGCAGGCGGCCGCCCTCGACCTGGGAGGACAGGGTCATGCGACCATGGTCGAAGCCTCACATCAGTGTGAAGGTCAAGCCTGGGTCCGGGAGGCCGGCATGCGCATCGGTGAGCTGTCCCGCCGTACGGGCGTCCCCACCCGGCTGCTGCGGTACTACGAGGAACAGCACCTGCTCCACCCGGAACGCGCCGCCAACGGCTACCGCGGCTATCCCGAGTCCGCGGTCGCCCGCGTGGGGCAGATCCGCGGCCTGCTGGACTCCGGTCTGACCACCGGGATGATCCGCGCGATTCTGCCGTACCTGTGCGGTCCGGGTCATCTCGTGCCGGCCCCCGAGGACGTGCCGCCGGAGACGGCCGCCCTGCTCCAGGAGCACATCGACCGCATCCAGGCCCGCATCGACTGCCTGGCCCGCAACCGGGACCGCCTCACCGCCTACCTGGCGGCGGTACGGCCGGACGGCCGCTGACCCCCCGTCAGATCCCCCGAGTGTGCCCGGTAAATCCTTTGTGGCTGCCCGGCCGGCATGCTGAAGTGAGGCCATGGATCATGCCTCAGTGCTCGCTGTGTACGACCGGGACCTGCGCGAGGGTGCCCGGCCCGACGGACCCGGGGCCCGGATCGAGCGGGCCGGCGGGGTGGTGCGCCAGGTCACGGACGCGCACGGCTGGAACGGCGTGCTCTGGTCCGGCCTGGGCGCGGCGGACGTGGACCGGACCGTCCGCGAGCAGATCGCCTACTTCGGCGGCCTGGGCCTGGACTTCGAGTGGAAGCTCTACGCCCATGACGAGCCGGCCGATCTCGGTGACCGGCTGCTCGCCGCCGGATTCCGGGCCGAGCCCGCGGAGACGCTGATGGTGGCCGAGGTGACCGGGCTCCCGTTGGACACCGCGCCGCCGGCCGGCGTCCGCTTCGTCGAGGCCACCGATCCGGCCGGTGTCGACCTCGTCGTGGACGTGCACGAGAGGGTCTTCGGGACCGACGGCGGCGGGCTGCGGCACCGGTTGCTCGGCCGCCTGGCCGCCGACCCCGGCACGGTCGTCGCCGTGGCGGCCCTCGCCGGCGGCGAACCCGTCGCCGCCGCCCGCATGGAGTTGGTGCCCGGCACCCGGTTCGCCGGGCTGTGGGGCGGCGGCACGGTCGAGGCCTGGCGGGGCCGGGGCATCTACCGCGCCCTGATCGCCCACCGCGCCCGTGTCGCCGCCGCCCAGGGCTACCGCTACGTCCATGTCGACGCCTCGTCCATGAGCCGCCCGATCCTGGCCCGTCTCGGCTTCCACGCGCTGAGCACCACGACGCCCCACATGTACGAGAACTGACTCAGCGACGGGCCCGGCTCCGGTCCAGCGCGGCCACCCCGACGGCCGCCAGGGCTATCTGGATGAGCCACTCGATCCAGTCGGGCCCCTTCGTGTCGGCGACCCCGATCCCGGCGGCGATGGCCGAGCCCACCAGGGCGGCCACGATGCCGACGACGATGGTCCACAGGACTCCGATGTGCTGCCGCCCGGGGACGACCAGACGCCCCAGCACACCGATGATGAGGCCGATGACGATGGCGCTGATGATGCCTGAGATCTCCATGGCCGACCCTCCTTGACGGTCTTGTTCTTGATCCCCGCTGATGTGGCATGTGCCCGCTGTAAGCGGAGCCACTCCGCTCCGGTTGCCCCCGGAAGCCTCTGTTCACCGCCCCTTCATGCCATGTACCTTTCAACCGTTCGACGCGTGTAGAACCCTCAAGCGGGCTCTACGCGCGCAGACTTGGCGCCGCACTCCCTCTTCCCCACCCCTTCACGGAGGTTCGACGGATGCCCGGATGCAGGAGATCCCGCCGCAGATTCACCACCGCCCTGGCCGGCCTGGGCCTGCTGGTCACCGCAGCCGCCTTCCAGGTCGGCACCGGCACGCCCGCACACGCGGCGACCACGCACCGCGTCCTGTTCGACAACGCCCACGCCGAGACGGCCGGCAACGCCGACTGGATCATCTCCACCAGCCAGCCCGACCCGCTCGGCCAGGACTCCACCCCGTCCGCCGAGACGGACTGGACCGGCGCCCTGTCCTCCTGGGGCGTGGCCCTGCAGAAAACCGGCGACTACAGCCTGAAGACCCTGCCCTCGGGCTTCAGCCTCGGTTACGGCGGCACGTCCGCGACCGACCTGTCGAACTTCGACACGCTGGTCCTGCCGGAACCCAACACGCCGTTCACCAGCGCTGAGAAGACCGCCATCATGACCTTCGTCAAGAACGGCGGCGGTCTGTTCATGATCTCCGACCACACCGGGGCCGACCGCAACAACGACGGCTACGACGCGGTCGAGATCTTCAACGACCTGATGACGAACAACAGCGTCGACTCCACCGACCCGTTCGGCTTCTCCGTCGACTCGCTGAGCATCAGCTCCGACCACCCGGCCGCGATCAGCGACAGCAACGACCCGGTGCTCCACGGCTCCTTCGGCACCGTCACCAAGAGCCTGATCGCCAGCGGTACGACCGCCACCCTCAAGCCCGCCGACAACGCGGCCGTCAAGGGCCTGCTCTACCGCACCGGTTACTCCGGCAACACCGGTGCCTTCTTCGCCACCAGCACCTTCGGCAGCGGCCGGGTCGCGTTCTGGGGCGACAGCTCACCCATCGACGACGGCACCGGCCAGTCCGGCAACACCCTGTACGACGGCTGGAACGACTCAACCGCCACCGACGCGGCCCTCGCCCTCAACGCCACCGAGTGGCTGTCCGGCGCGGGCGGCACCAGCGGCGGCGGTGGCGGTGGCGGCACCTGCACGGCCGCCCAGCTCCTGGCCAACCCCGGGTTCGAGTCCGGCGCCACCTCCTGGACCGCCTCCAGCGGTGTGATCACCAACGACACAGGCGAGGCGGCCCGCACCGGCTCCTACAAGGCCTGGCTGAACGGCTACGGCTCCGCCCGCACCGACACCCTCGCGCAGTCGGTGACCATCCCCGCCGGCTGCACGAGCGCCACCCTGAGCTTCTACCTCCACGTCGACACCGCCGAGACGACCACCTCGACGGCCTACGACACCCTCAAGGCGCAGGTGCTGGGCAACGGCGGAACGGTGCTGTCCACCCTCGCGACCTACTCGAACCTGAACGCGGCGAGCGGCTACACCCAGCGCAGCTTCAACCTCGCGAGCTACGCGGGCCAGACCGTGACCATCAAGTTCACCGGCACCGAGGGCTCCACCCTCCAGACGTCGTTCGTCCTCGACGACACCGCGCTCAGCGTGAGCTGAGCCGGGACAGGGGGTGGGCCGCGAGGTCCACCCCCTGGGGCGTCAGGCCGCCGGCACCGTCCGCTCCGGCGTGTTCCACCCGGACACCCGCACACCCGGAGCCGAGCCGCGCAGGTCAGCCGTCCGGTAGGTGGCGGTCAGCGTCACCGACTCTCCCGGCCACAGGCTCACCTCGTTGTCCGACCAGCGCACCGGCAGCACGGGCCTGCCCCGCTCGTCCACGAGGTGCACGTCCGTCAGCAGTGCCGGGGTCCTCCCGCTCCCGTTGTGGCGCAGCGTCACGGTCGTGGTCGACATGCCGTCCGACGCACGCGTGGCCGCCGTAGCCGTCACCGGGACCTGCGCCATCGAGGTGAGCCCCTTCATGTCGGCGTAGCTCGTCGTCGGCGTGTGGTACCAGGTGGTGCCGTTCCAGTCGAGGGTGTCGGGCCGGGTGGAGAGCCAGTACACGTTCCGGCTCACCTCCGTGCCGTCCGCGTCCGTCAGCACCAGCCGGAGCAGATACGTCGGCGACAGCCCGCTCACCGAGGACGGCAGGGTCAGCGGTGTGCCGTGCGCCCCGCCGCCGTCCACCGCCACGCCGGTGACGGTCCTGTCGTACTTCTGCGTGCCGTCGGGGTCGTACAGCGTGGCCCGCGCGGTGAGGCCCTTGGCGGCAGCGGGCCGGTTGTTCACCACCACGACCGAGCGGTCGTCGTAGGAGTACTGGATGTGCAGCGGCTCGTTCGCCTTCTTCGCGCCGTAGTAGGAGCCGTTCTGGTCGAGATAGCGGTCGGTGAGCTGCCAGTGCAGGGACGTCCAGCCGCTGTTGAACATCCAGTGGATCACCCCGGTGGCGGGCCGGTCCCGGTCGGTCGCGTTGCGTCCGTACGCCTCGAACTGGGCGCGGACGTTCTCGTACTGGGCCAGCTGGGCCTTGCGGACGTAGTCGGTGAGACCGCTCGGGGCGCCGTAGCGGCCGGCGAGGGCCTCGTCGTAGATCTTCAGGGTGCCGAAGACGGGGGACGGCGAGCGGTGGTACTGCCTGGCGTCCGGGTCCCTCCACAGGGTGTCGAGTTCGGCGGGCGTCATCATCCGGCGCAGGGTGTCGAGGGTGGGGATGCTGGGGCCCGCGCTGGTCTCGGAGTTGAACCCGGTCGCCCCGCCCTCCCGCTTGGCGTACCAGTAGCCGGGCGGCACCCAGTCGTAGGGGCCGGTCATCTTCATGCCCGAGCTGCCCAGCCGTGGGGAGGAGCGGTCGGAGGCGGAGGAGACGACGGGGGTGGGCCAGTCGGCGGACTCCAGGGCGTCCAGGTAGCCCTTCTCGATCGTCGCGTCGGGGGCGAAGTCGCTGCCGATCAGGAAGGAGACGACGCTCGGGTGGTCACGCAGCCGCGCGGCCTCGGCGGCCATGGACGCCCTGGCGACCGGGTAGTCGGCGTCGGTCCACCGGTCGCCCTTCTCGTCGCCGTTGAACTCGCCCTCCCATTTGTCGCAGCACTCCCAGCCCGGCAGGGTGAGCACGCCGTAGCGGTCGGCCAGGTCGAAGAACTCGTCCGGTTCCAGGTGGCCTTCCAGGCGCAGGGTGTTCAGGCCCAGGTCCAGGGCGTACTTCAAGCGGTCTTCTACATAGGCGGGGTCCCAGCGCAGGAACTCGTCCGGGGACCAGCCGCCGCCCTTGATCAGCAGCTTGCGGCCGTTGATCCGGTACTGGCGGGCGCCGTCGGAGTTCAGCGGGGCCCGCACGTCCCGGATGCCGAAGGTCTCGTGCGCGGTGTCCGACGTCGTGCCGGCCACGGTGGCGGTGAGGTCGAGGTCGTACAGCGGCTGTCCGCCCATGCCGGCCGGCCACCACACCTTCGGGTCGGTGAGGTGCAGCCCGGGGGTGTCGGCGGGGGAGAAGGTGACGGTCTTCGTCTCGTGCGCGGCCAGCGAGACCGTCGTGCGGAAGTCCGTCCCGTCGACGCTGCCGCCGACCTCAGCGGTGACCGGCGCGTCCGTGTCGTTGCGGGCCTCGGCCTTGACGGTCAGGTCGGCCGAGACGAGCGACGGCACCGCCAGCTTCGTGACCACGTGCGCGTCGCGCAGCGCGACCGGGCCGCCCCTGCGGACCAGGACGTCCCGGACGATTCCCATGTTCTGGTCGGGCGGCGGCTGGATCCAGTCGATCCAGCCCATGGTCAGGTCCTTGAGCGGGTCGTTGGGCCGGATGCGGAAGGCGACCGTGTTGGTGCCGGACCTGACCAGCGAGGTGATGTCCAGCTCGTGACGGGTGTAGGCGCCGGTCACCTCGGCGGCCTTCGCCACCTGCCGGCCGTTCACATAGACGTCCGCCGCCGAGACGACCCCGCTGAAGTCGAGGGAGGTGCGCTGCCGGGTGTCACGGACGGTGAAGTCGGCGCGGTACCACCAGGGCACCTCGAAGTCGGCCCGGGGGATCTTCTGCTGGTCGGTGGAGTGGAACGGGTCGGCGTACACACCGTTCGCCAGCAGTGCGGCCAGCACCGTGGAGCGCGGGCCCGCCGGATACCAGCCCCGCGCCGGATAGCCGGGGGAGGACACGGCCGCCGCCGAGTCGCCCACCTTCGCCGTGGACTGGACGGCGTAGCCGGACAGCGGGGTGCTGCTGCCGGCGGCCGAGGGGACGTGGGTGATCCGGGCGGGCCGGTGGGGCTCCGCCGTGTCCCGGGGGCCGGCCCAGGCGCCGGTGGCCAGGGAGCCGACCAGGGCGAGGAGCGCGGCGGTCAGGGGGAGCCGGCGGGCGGGGCGAGGGAACACGGCGGTCTCCAGCCTCGTAAAGTTAGGAAACTTTACTAACCTGGGCCACGCTAGGACGCACCACGGGCCGTGTCAACGAACCCCGCCGTGGTGGCCGTTGAACGGGTCAGGTTCCGGCCGTACGGCGTTCGAACACCAGGTCGCGGGCCGTGTCCAGGGCCGTGGCCACCGCGCCCAGCAGGACGGCGTCCTCGCCGAGCCGGCTCGGCGCGATCCGGGGCCGCAACGGGGTCAGCGCCCGCAACCGCTCCCGCACGGGCCGCAGCAGCAGATCGACACTGTGCCCGACACCGCCGCCGAGCACCACGAGGTCCGGGTCGAGCACGGCGGCGGCCGCCGCCACGGTGTGCGCTATCCGCTCGCCCTCCAGCTCCACGGCCCGCACGGCGCCCGGATGCCCCTGCCGTGCCGCGTCGAACACGGCCTTCGCCGTGAGCTGCCCGCGCATCCCGAACTGCCGGGCGGACTCCACCACCGCCACCCCCGACACCGCGTCCTCCAGCCGCTCCGGCTTCTGCCTCCCGTGCCACGGCAGGAAGCCGATCTCCCCGGCCAGCCCGCGCGCGCCCGTGAACAGCCGCCCCTCGCTGACCACCCCCATCCCCAGGCCGGTGCCGATCAGGATGTACGCGAAGAGCCGGCTGCCCGCGCCGACGCCGTAGGTGTACTCGCCGAGCGCCGCCAGATTGGCGTCGTTGTGCACCTCCAGCGGCACGCCCAGCTCCGCGCGTATGCCGTCCACCAGCCCGGCCCGTCCCCAGCCGGGCAGGTGCATCGCGTAGCGCACCCGCCGCTGCTTCTCGTCGTACACCCCCGGTGTGCCGACCACTGCGTGCACCACCTCCGCCGGGTCCACGCCCGAGTTGGCGATCACCTGGCGGGCGGTGCTCACCACCAGGTCGGTGAGGGCGGCCGAGGCGCGGGCCCGGTTGCGTACGTCGGCCCGGGCCACGACCGTGCCGTCCAGGTCGACCACCGCCACGCGCAGCCAGCCCCGGCCGATGTCCACGCCGAGCGCGTACCCGGCGGCCGGGTCGGGGGCGTAGAGCACGGCGGTGCGCCCGCGCTCCGGGGCCTGTGTGCCGACCTCGTGCACCAGGCCGGCCGCCGCCAGCGAGGCCAGCGCGCTGGAGACCGTCGGCTTCGACAGGCCCGTCTCCCGGGCCAGTTGGGCCCGCGAGGCGGCGCCGAGCGCGCGCAGCCGGTCCAGCAGCAGCCGCTCGTTGGTACTGCGCAGCCGCCGGCGGCTCCAGGGCTGTTCCGGCTGCTCTACGACGTCGCTGGCGGGCATCGCACCATTCTCGTGCATTCCTGTCGCACACTTGACGCCTCTAGTAAGGCTCCTTAACTTTATCCGCCAGTCACCCTCCGCCGGGCGTCGCACGCCCGTCGCGTCAGGAGTCCCCCATGTCCGGTAGCCCGCCACCCCCGGGTGGATTCGTCCGCCGTGTCGGCCTGTTCCAGGCCACGGCGATCAACATGAGCCAGATGTGCGGCATCGGGCCGTTCGTGACGATCCCGCTGATGGTCGCCGCGTTCGGCGGCCCCCAGGCGGTCATCGGGTTCGTCGCCGGCGCGGTCCTGGCGCTGTGCGACGGCCTGGTCTGGGCCGAGCTGGGCGCCTCCCTGCCCGGCTCCGGCGGCAGTTACCTCTATCTGCGCCAGGCCTTCCAGTACCGCACCGGCCGTCTGATGCCCTTCCTGTTCGTGTGGACGGCGATGCTCTTCATCCCGCTGATCATGTCCACGGGCGTGGTCGGCTTCGTCCAGTACCTGGGCTATCTCGCCCCCGGTCTCGGGCAGACCGCCGGTGACCTGATCGGCCTCGGCGTCATCGCCCTGGTGGTGATCCTGCTCTGGCGCGGCATCGAGCACATCGCCCGGATCACCGCCGTGATGTGGACCGTGATGATCGCCTCCGTGCTGCTGGTCATCGTCGCCGCCGCCACCCACTTCAGCCCACACATGGCCTTCACCTACCCGGCGGGGGCTTTCAATGTGATGAGCAACCACTTCTGGCTCGGCTTCGCGGCGGGCCTGACCATCGGCATCTACGACTACCTCGGCTACAACACCACCGCCTACATGGGCGCCGAGATCAAGGAGCCCGGACGTACACTGCCGCGCTCCATCCTCTTCTCGATCCTCGGCATCATGGCGATCTATCTGCTGCTGCAGATCGGCACCCTGGGTGTCGTCGACTGGCACCGGATGACCGACCCGCACGACATCGCCTCCTCCTCGGTGGCCTCCGCCGTGCTGGAGGAGACCTGGGGCAAGGGCGCGGCCGACACGGTGACCGTGCTGATCCTGATCACCGCGTTCGCCTCCGTCTTCGCCGGCCTGCTAGGCGGCTCACGCGTCCCTTACGACGCCGCTCGCGACCGGGTCTTCTTCCGCCCGTACGCCAAGCTGCACCCGAGGCACCGCTTCCCCATGCTCGGCCTCGCCACCATGGGCGTGATCACCGCCGTCGGCTTCCTGATCGGCCGCCACACCGACCTCGCGACCCTGATCCAGTTGCTCACCACGGTGATGGTCATCGTGCAGGCACTGGCCCAGATCGTCGCGCTGACGGTGCTGCGCCGACGCCGGCCGGACCTGCCCCGCCCGTACCGGATGTGGCTGTACCCGCTGCCGAGCGTCGTGGCCTTCGTCGGCTGGTGCGTGATCTATGGCTACGCCGACAAGAACTCCCCGGGCCGTCATCCCATCGAGTGGTCCCTGGCCTGGCTGGCCCTCGGCGGCGTGGCCTTCGTGATCTGGGCCCGGCTGGAGAAGGTGTGGCCGTTCGGCCCGAAGGAGATCAGCGAGGAGACCGGCGCGGAATCCGCGGGGGTGGTCACGGCAACACCCTTGGCGTGAGCTAGAGTTGCGGCCATCGAAACGCACCTCCCCGGCCGGACCGCAGTCCGCCGGGGAGGCTTCGGTCCATGACCGGGATCATGACCGCGGACGTCACCGTCCGCCCCGCGACCCCCGAGGACCGGCCCGCCGTGGAGCGGCTGTGGCTGATGTTCCGCCACGATCTGTCCGAGTTCACCGGCCTCCTGCCCGCCGCCGACGGCACCTTCCGCAGTGACCGCGTGGCGTACGCCTTCACGGAGCCGGGTTGGGCGCCGTATCTGCTGACCTGCGAAGAGCGCCCCGCCGGGTTCGCCTTCGTCCGTGGGCTGGACGGTCCGGTCCGCGTGCTGAACAGCTTCTTCGTGGTGCGCGGCGCCCGGCGCCGGGGCATCGGGCTGCGGGCCGTGCGCGAGGTGCTCACCCGGCACCCCGGGCCGTGGGAGATCGCCTTCCAGCAGGACAACCCCGCCGCGGTGAACTTCTGGCCGCGCGTCGCCGAGGATCTGGCCGGCGACGCGTGGACCCGCGAGCCACGGCCGGTGCCGGGGCGGCCGGACCTGCCCGCGGACGTGTGGATCTCCCTCGCGGTGACCGGCTGACCGTGCCGGACCGGAGCCGGGCTTCCTTTACATGCAGGTAATTGCCTGCATAATGTGAGGTGTGCGATCGGAGGACGACACCGGGATGGACAAGGTCTTCAAGGCGCTGGCCGACGACACGCGCCGGCGCCTGCTCGACCGGCTCCACGAGAACAACGGCCAGACCCTGGGTGAGCTGTGCGAGCGCATCGCCATGACGCGCCAGTCGGTGACCCAGCACCTGGCCGTCCTGGAGGCCGCCAACCTGATCAGCACGGTGCGGCGGGGGCGGGAGAAGCTGCACTACCTCAACCCCGTGCCGCTCCACGAGATCCAGGAGCGGTGGATCGACAAGTTCGAGCGCCCGCGCCTCGCCGCGCTCGGCGCCGTGAAGCGACGAGCCGAGGAAGCCATGACCGACAAGCCCCGTTTCGTGTACGTCACCTACATCGCGAGCACGCCCGAGAAGGTCTGGGAGGCGCTCACCGACGCCGACCTGACGGCCGCCTACTGGGGACACCGCAACGTCTCCGACTGGCGGCCCGGTTCCCGCTGGGAGCACGTGCGCACCGACGGCTCCGGCATCGCCGACGTGGTCGGCCGGGTCGTGGCGAGCGAGCCGCCGACCCGGCTGGTGACCACGTGGGCCGCGCCGGACCAGGAGGGGCAGGAGGACCGGCACTCCCGGGTCACCTTCGAGATCCGGCCGCACGAGGACATCGTCCGCCTGACCGTCACTCACGAGGACCTCAACGACGAGGGTGAGCGCGCGGACGTCGCGTCGGGCTGGCCCGCCGTGCTGTCCAACCTGAAGTCGCTGCTGGAGACCGGCCGGACCCTGCCGCAGGAGCCGTGGCTGGTGCCGTCCCGCTGACCGTCACGGTGACCGTCCGCTGCACGCACGGGGGAACGCGGGAAACGGACGGGGGAGTGGGCGGGGAAAGGACGGGGGAGCGGGCGGGGAACGGGCGAGCGGTCGGCGGAGCGCGCAGGAACGCGGAGGCCGGTCCGCCCGGGGCGGACCGGCCCGCGTTCTTTCCTTCCTTTCCTCGGTCTTCTCTTTCAGGGCTTTCGCGGCTCTTCTACGGCCTGGGGGCGCTCTTCGCCGCCGTACCGGCGCAGATCAGTCCGAGGACGAGGGCCAGGGCTCCGATGACGATGTTGTTGACGATGACACCCGTGTCCGGGCGGCTGCCCACGATCCAAGGAGCGATGATCATCCAGATGCCCAGGGCGCACATGGCCCAGCTCAGGCCGTACATGCGCTCGGGTGCCCGGGTGAATCCCAGTGCCAGCAGGCCTATCGCGATGCCCATGATCAGGTTGTGGGTCATGAGGGCGGGCTGGCTGGCCGTGTAGTGCAGGATCCACGGGGAGGCGGCGCAGTACAGGCCGAGCAGGAACACCGGCCCGTCCACGAGCGCCACATCACGACCGCCGAGCATGCGGGCGTAGCGATCCCGCATTTCGGAGACATCGGGGTGGCTGGATATGTCACCCCTGTGCAAGTTGGCCATGAGTCGTCTCCTTTGACTTTGCAGGCCAGACCGCGTCTGGTGCGGCATGCGTCGAGCGCCGCACAGTCCAGTTTGCCCTTATTCATTCCTTATGTGTAGAGCTGGGCGGTCCCGGGTCACTGCCGCTGGAGGTTGTGCCGCAACCGGCGCAGGCCCCGGCGTGCGTGGCTCTTCACCGTGCCCAGCGGCCACCCGGTGCGTTCCGCGATCTGGGACTGGGTGAGGTCCTCGTAGTAGGCCAGGCGGAGCACGTGCCGCTGGGGCGCCGGGAGCCGGGACAGTTCCTGGCTGACCAGGAGGCGGTCCAGGACCGCCTCGGGCCGCCCGGCGGCGGACTCGTCCGGCAGAGCGGCCGCGGCGGCCGCGACCAGTTCACCGCGGCGTGTCCGCGCGGAGAGGGCGTCGGCGACCCTGCGGCGGGTGATGCCGACGATCCAGCCCGCCACCGAGCCGCGCTCGGGCCGGTAGCCGGCGCGGCCGCGCCAGACGGCCAGGAACACCTGCTGCGTGACGTCCTCGGCCTCCCGCACGTCGCCCAGCGCGCGCCACGCGAGGGCGTGCACCATCGGGGACCAGCGACGGTGGACCGCGGCGAGACAGCCGTCGTCGCCGGCGACCAGTCCCCGTACGAGGTCCGCGTCGGTGGGCGGCTCCCCGACGGGCGACGGCGCCGGTACCTCGGCGGACCCTCCGGACGGGACCGTGGTGCCCGCCGCGGCGGCGGTCGGACGCGGGCTCATGACGACGGCTCCTTCGCGTGGGACGCAGTGGCCGGAGCGGGCCGGGCGGACACCGTCGGCGCGGCCGACCGGACGGTACGGGGCCCCCGCGCTCATCCTGCGCACCGGTGCGCGGCGCGGACAACGCGCATCGCTTCTGCGTCGTATCGTCGGTCGTATGGACGCGGCCGAAAGAGCGGGGACACCGCGGAGCGGACGGGCCGGTCCGTCCGGCACCGCGCAGCCCGCGCTGACGACCGGAGCCCTGGCCCGCCGGCTCGGCGTCTCGCCGACCACCCTGCGCTCCTGGGACCGCCGTTACGGCATCGGCCCCGCCACCCGCACCGGTGGCCGGCACCGGCGCTGGACGACCGAGGACGTCGCGACACTGGAGACGATGTGCCGGCTGACCGCCTCCGGGGTGCCCCCCGCCGAGGCCGCCCGCGCCGCCAGGGAACGGGCCGCGCCGACGGCCGCCCAAAGTCCGTCCGGACCCGCGCCGGCGCCGGGTCCCACCGCGTCGGCCGGACCCGCCGGCGCCCCGGCGCGGTCCACCCTCCGGGCGCCGTCGCCCGTCGGTGTCCGCCAGGAGGGCCGCGGTCTGGCCCGGGCCGCCGTCCGGCTCGACGCCGCGGCCGTCGAGGAGCGGCTGGAGGCCGCCGTCACCGGGTACGGCGTCGTGACCGCGTGGCAGGACGTGATGGTGCCGACCCTGCACGCCGTGGGCCGCAGATGGGCCTCGGCGGGGGACCGGTACGTCGAGGTCGAGCACCTGTTGTCCTGGCATGTGTCCACCACTCTTCGACGGCACACACTGCGGCCCGAGGGCCCGGCGGCAGCGGGCCCCGTGCTCCTGGCCTGCGTCCCCGGCGAGCAGCACACCCTTCCGCTGGAGGCGCTCAACGCCGCACTGAGCCACGCCGGCCTCCCCGCGCGGATGTTCGGCGCCGCGGTCCCGGCCGAGGCACTGGTGGCGGCGGCGCGGCGGCTCGGCCCGGCCGTCGTGGTGCTGTGGGCGCAGGCCCGGTCCACCGCGAGTCTGCCGCTCGCGGAGCACCTGGCCGCCATGGAACGGGGCACCCGGGGCGCCCGCACGAAACCACTGGTGATGCTCGGCGGCCCCGGCTGGGCCGGCCGGCCCGCTCGCGGCATGCTCCGCCCGGCCACTCTGACCGAGGCACTGGACACCCTGGCGGCCCGCTACGCCGACAGACCGCCGGCCGGCCCGCTCAACCGCGGCTCCGCGCCCGTCTGAACCGGGCCAGCCCGTCGGCGAGGTCGACGATCGGCTCCGGGTAGGCGGCGACGAGCTCGCGGTCCGGGCCCCCCAGCTTCCACGGCTCGTGCACCGCCGGGCCCGCCACCCCCTTCAGCTCCGGCACCCACCGCCGGACGTACACCCCGTCCGGGTCGTACCGCCTGGCCTGGGTCAGCGGGTTGAGGACCCGGTCGGGGCGGGTGTCCGTGCCCGTGCCCGCGACCCACTGCCAGTTCAGCTGGTTGTTGGCCAGGTCACCGTCGACCAGCCACTCCAGGAAATGCCGGGCCCCGACGCGCCAGTCGACGTACAGCGTCTTCGCCAGGAAGCTCGCCGTGAGCAGCCGGGCCCGGTTGTGCATCCACCCCTCGTGGCGGAGCTGGCGCATAGCCGCGTCGATCACCGGCCAGCCGGTACGGCCCTCCCGCCACGCCTCGATGTCGTCCCGGGCCGTCCGCTCGGACCGCCAGCGGTCGTGCCGGGTGCGGTAGTCGGCGACGGTCGCGCCGGGCCGGGCCGCCAGCACCTGGCGGTGGAAGTCCCGCCAGGCGATCTGCCGTACGAACGCCTCCGCTCCCGGGCCGCCCGCGCGGCGCGCCCGGTGCACCAGCTCGACGGGTGACACCGTGCCGAAGTGCAGGTGCGGGGAGAGCCGGGAGGTCGCGTCCCCGGCCAGGTCGTCGTGCCGGTCCGCGTAGACCGCCAGGCCGGACCGGAGCCAGGCGGTGAGCCGCTTGCGGCCGGCCGTCTCGCCGCCCTGCGGCAGTCCCGGCGAGATGCCCGGCAGCGAGGCCCGGGACGGCAGCTCCTCGGAACCGATGCCGGGCGGCACGGGAACGTAGCGGGGCGCAGCCAGCACGTCCCGCGGCCGCTGCCGGGACCACTGCCGGAAGTACGGCGTGAACACCGCGAAATGGTCCGAGGAGGCAGGGGTCACCTCGCCGGGCGGCACCACCGTGGTCACGGCCTCGTGGACGTGCAGCCGCCGCCCTCCGGCCTCCAGGGCGCGCCGCAGCCGCCGCTCCCGGGACCGGGCGTAGGCACTCGCGTCGGCCGCCACGTGCACCTCGTCGGCGTCCGCCTGCGCGGCCACCGCGCAGACCTCCTCCACGACGTCGCCGGAGCGCACCACCAGCCGCCCGCCGCGCTCACGGAGGCCGACGTCCAGGTCCCGCAGGCAGTCGGCGAGGAACGCCAGCCGGTTGGGCGCCGCGAAGCCCGCGTCGGCCACGCCCCGGTCGCGGACGAACAGCGGGACGACCTGACGGGGGCCTTCTAGCGCGGCCCGGAGCGGTGGATGGTCGTACAGGCGCAGGTCGGCGGTGAACAGGACGACCGAGACATCCATGGCGCGGCTCCGGAACGAGGAAGAGCGAAGGAGGGGGAGCGAAGGAGGGGGACGACGCGACCGGGCACTTCCGGTCCGGCGAGTCGGTTGGATGCGGTGTCAACGCGCGACTTCGGGGCCCTGCCGGGCCGCCGCCCGCGCGATGTTGCGGGCCATCCCGCCGAAGACCACGGCGTGGAACGGTGAGACGCCCCACCAGTAGGCGTGGCCCAGCAGCCCGCGCGGGTGGAACAGGGCCCGCTGCCGGTACCGGCTGCGACCGTCGCCGGCCGGTTCCGCGCACATCTCCAGCCAGGCCAGCCCGGGCAGGCGCATCTCCGCCCGCAGCCGCAGCAAGTGACCCCGCTCGATCTCCTCCACCCGCCAGAAGTCCAACGAGTCGCCCGCCCGCAGCCGCTCCGCGTCCCGCCGGCCCCGGCGCAGGCCCACCCCGCCGACCAGCCGGTCCAGCCACCCACGCAGGCTCCACGCCAGCGGGAAGGAGTACCAGCCGTGCTCTCCGCCCACGCCCTCGATCACCCGCCACAGCGCGTGCGCCGGGGCGTCCACCACCGCCTCGCGACGGTCCGTGTACAGGCTGCCGCCGGCCCAGTCTGGGTCGGTGGGCAGCGGATCGCTGGGCGCGCCGGGTACCGCGGCGGACGACCAGCGGGTGGTCACGCGCGCCTCACGCACCCGGCGCAGGGCCAGTCGTACGGCCTGGTCGAAGCCGAGCGGGTGCCCCGGCGGGTCGGGCAGATACCGGGAGATGTCGTGCTCGCGGCAGACCACCTCGTGCCGCAGCGACTCGGTCAGCGGCCGCGCGAGGGACGCCGGGACGGGCGTGACGAGTCCCACCCAGTGGCTGGACAGGCCGGGGGTGAGGACCGGCACGGGCACGATGACACGCGGCGGGAGCCCCGCGACGCGCGCGTAGCGGACCATCATGTCCCGGTACGTGAGGATGTCCGGCCCGCCGATGTCGAAGGCCCGGTTCACGTCGTCCGGCAGGCCGCCTGCGCCGACCAGCAGCCGCAGCACGTCCCGCACGGCGATGGGCTGGATACGGGTGCGCACCCAGCTCGGCGTGACCATCAACGGCAGACGTTCGGTGAGGTAGCGCAGCATCTCGAAGGAGGCCGAGCCCGAGCCGATGATCACGGCGGCACGCAGCACGGCGGTCGGCACACCGGAGGCCAGCAGGATGCGGCCCACTTCCGCCCGGGACCTCAAGTGCGGTGAGAGCCGGTCCGCGGGCACCCCGGACGGCGTGAGACCGCCCAGGTACACGATGCGCCGCACCCCGGCAGCCTTCGCCCGTTCCCCGAAGACGCGGGCCGCTCGGCGGTCGGTGTCCTCGAAGTCCGTGCCGCTGCCGAGCGCGTGCACCAGGTAGTACGCCACGTCGACGTCCCGCATCGCCCGGGCGACCGAGTCCGCGTCCGTGACGTCCCCCCGCACCACCTCCGCCTCACCCGCCCACGGGTGGTCGCGCAGCTTCTCGGGGGAGCGGGCCAGACAGCGCACCCGGTGCCCGGCGGCCAGCAGCTCGGGCACGAGCCGGCCGCCGATGTAGCCCGTGGCTCCCGTCACCAGGCAACGGAGCCGGTCCGTGGAGTCGTCGTGGTTCATGCCGTACAGGCCCTCCGCGTCGGTGGTCCCCCGGGAATCACTTCCCGCCCGGCCCGGCGGACGGATGCGCGTCGTCCCATCGGCCGAACGCCTGGGCGCGCGCTCGCGCGTCCGCGCGTCCGGCCGCCGGCCGGTCGCCACCGGTCGACCGCCACCCGTCGACCGCCTCTCCCGCGCGTGCCGTGAGGACCGTACGCAGTGACATGTCCTCACTGATCGGGGGCAATCGGACCGGTACAAGCTGTACATACCGTTCGGTCAGCGACGCAGGAGGTGTCCGCCGCCATGAGTGCCAAGGTGCTGGAGCGATTCCCCGCCGGAGCTCCGCGTGGATCGTGGCCCGCGGAGGAGTACGCCGCCGCCCGGCGTGCCGAGGGCGAACCGGCGACCGTGGTCATGGACTTGAAGTCGGACACGTTCCTCGTCGTGGTCGACGGACAGGAGGAGGACGGCCGGGCCTGAGCCGTCCGGCCCCGCGGGAAGCCGTCCCTGATCCCCCGCCACCTCTTACTTCCCTTCCAGGGTCCGCCATACGAGACCGGTCGGGATTTCCTTGACGGCCGTCGCCGGCTGCTGCCACGATCACGGCATGACGATGCGACTGGACCTCACGCGGCGACGCCATGTCGACCTCGCGCGCGTCTCCAGCGCCTCCTGTCGCCCCACGGCCTGATCCGCGCCTTCCCCGCCGGTCCCGTCGGGCCAGCCGCACGCCTGACTCGCCTGCCCCTTCCGCCCTGTCGGGACCGGAATCCGGCGTGCCTGGACATCCCGCCCGGCACTTCCGCGGCAGGAGCCCCGGGGCTCTGCGGCTTCTCCAGTGTGGAATCGCCTGGGCTCCTGGAGTTCGTGGGGTTCATCGAGTTCCGCGTGCCCGGAACGCCTGTGACATCCGCCTGCCGGGTCCCCGCCTGACCGCCGAGCCGGAATCCGCTCCCCTTCCGACTTCACCGGGCGCCCGTCCCCGTGCGCGTGCCCGGCGCACCCCAGAAACGAGGCACCCATGGCCACCGTCCTGTCCGTCTCCGGCAGCCCCTCCGCCTCCTCGCGCACCGGCCGTCTGCTGCGCCACCTGGACCAGCGGCTCATCGCCCAGGGCCACGAGGTGGTCCCGCTCGACGTCCGTACCGTCCCGGCCGAGGCCCTGCTCGGCGCGGACTTCCGGCACCCCGCCGTCGTCGAGGCCACCGAACTGTTCGCCCGCGCCGACGGCGTCGTGGTCGGCACCCCCGTCTACAAGGCGTCGTACTCCGGCGTCCTCAAGGCGCTCCTGGACCTGCTCCCGCAGTACGCGCTCACCGGCAAGACCGTGCTGCCGCTCGCCACCGGCGGCTCCACCGCCCATGTCCTCGCCATCGACTACGCCCTGCGCCCGGTGCTGAACTCCATGGGTGCCGCGCACATAGTCCAGGGCTGGTTCACCCTCGACAAGGACATCACGGTCCGGGAGGACGGCTCGGTGTCCCTCACGCCCACCACCGCCGAGGCCCTGGGGCACGTGGTGGACCAGTTCGCCGCTGCCCTGGACCGCACCCCGCTGCTGGCGGCGGCGAGCTGACGGCCCTGCTGCCGGGTGCCCGCACCCGCCCCGCACGCCCAACCCCCGGCGACGCGCATCGCGTCGCACCGCTCGACCCGGCCGCCCCGGCACGGCCTGCTCTGATCGGAGACCCCACGTGTCCCTCACCTTCCACTGGTTCCTGCCCACCAACGGCGACAGCCGTCACGTCGTGGGCGGCGGCCACGGCACCCCGGCGACCGCCTCCGGCAGGGACCGGCCGCCCACGGTCGCCTACCTGAGCCAGATCGCGCGGGCCGCCGAGGACCTCGGCTTCGTCGGCGCGCTCACCCCGACCGGCGCCTGGTGCGAGGACGCGTGGCTGACCACCGCGATGGTCAGCCAGAACACCGAGCGGCTGAAGTTCCTCGTCGCCTTCCGCCCCGGCTTCGTCTCCCCCACGCTCGCCGCGCAGATGGCGTCCACCTTCCAGCGGCAGACCGGCGGACGGCTGCTGCTCAACGTCGTCACCGGCGGCGAGAGCCACGAACAGCGCGCCTACGGCGACTTCCTCGACAAGGACGCCCGCTACCGCCGTACCGGTGAGTTCCTGCACATCGTGCGGCAGTTGTGGGACGGCAAGAGCGTCGACCTGCACGGTGAGCACCTCCGGGTCGAGGAGGCGAGGCTCAGCCGGCTGCCCGACCCGGTCCCCGAGGTGTACTTCGGCGGCTCCTCGCCCGCCGCCGGACAGGTCGCGGCCGGGTACGCCGACGTCTACCTCACCTGGGGCGAACCGCCCGCGCAGGTCGCCGGGAAGATCGCCTGGATCCGGAAGCTCGCCGCGGAGCACGGCCGTACCCCGCGCTTCGGGATCCGGCTGCACGTCATCACCCGGGACACCGCCGCGCAGGCCTGGGCCGAGGCGGACCGGCTGCTCGACGGCTTCGACCCGGAGACCGTACGGACCGTCCAGTCGGGCCTCGCGCGCAGCGAGTCGGAAGGCCAGCGGCGGATGCTCGCGCTGCACGGCGGCAGCCGGGAGAGCCTGGAGATCCATCCCAACCTCTGGGCCGGCATCGGGCTGGTGCGCGGCGGTGCGGGCACCGCGCTGGTCGGCAGTCACGAGGAGGTCGCCGAGCGCATCAAGGAGTACCACGCCCTCGGCATCGACGAGGTCGTCCTCTCCGGGTATCCGCACCTGGAGGAGGCCTACTGGTTCGGCGAGGGTGTCCTGCCCCGACTCGCCGCCCAAGGGCTGTGGACCCACCCCGACCGCAGGGCTGCCGCATCGGCGGAGGTGCCGTTCGCGGGCTGAGCGGGCGGCGGGCGGCGGGCGGTCGGCCGGCCCGGTGACGTGGGAGAGAGGAGCTGGGCGTAGGGCGTCGGCGACAGCGGGCGTCGGCGACAGCGGCTGCTCCTGTCCTGCTCCCGTTCTCCGGTCCTGTTCTCGGGTCCGGTCCTGCTGTCGGGCTCAGTCCCGTTCTCCGGGCCGGTCCTGCTGCCGGGACCGGCCGTGTTCGTCGGTCCGGTCCCGTTCTCCGGTGGCGGTGGGCGCTCCGCCCAGCGCCCGCAGATGTGCCGCGCGCGATTCCGCCGTCTGGCCCTGCACCAGCAGGAACAACCCTTCCCGGGCCAGACGCTGGGCGCGGCTGGTGAGGGCCATCGCACGGCCGCCGCCGGCCACCACCGCCGCGGTGGTGGCCGCACGCAGCAGGTCGTACGCCTCCGCGCGCACGGCCAGCCGCTCCGCGGTCCAGCCGTCCCCAGCCCCGCCTACCCTGCCTTGCCCGGTCCCCCCGGCGCCGCCTTCCCCGGCGCCGCCTTCCCCGGCTCCGCCTTCCCCGGCTCCGCCTTCCCCGGCTCCGCCGGCCCTGCCACCCCGGGCCCCGCCGACGCCGCCTTCCCCGTCCCGGCCGGCCGCGCCTTCCCACGCCCATCCGTCCCCGTCTTCCCCGTCCCCCCCACCCCGTACCGTCGGCCCGTTCCCAGCCCCCTCGGCCTCCACCATCCCCGGCGCCTCGCCCCGCGCCTGCTGAACCGGAGCGTCGGCCAGGGTGTAGGCCCGTTCGCGGAGGTAGGCCAGGCGGGAGCGGAGTGGGGCGGCCGCGTCGTCGTCCAGGAGGGACAGCGCCGCCTCCGCCACGCCGAAGACCGCCGGGTTGGTGCTCAGCGTCTTGACCCGGTCGCCGGCGGCCCACCGGGCGTACGGCGTGTGCAGGGCCACCGCCTCCGCGGGCAGCCACAGGCCGTCCAGTTCCAGCGACACCGTGCGCGCGGCGGTGAGGGCCGCCAGCCGCATCGGCGCCGACGCCCGCAGCCCGGGCTGTTCGCGCGCCTCGGCGAAGGCGAACAGCACCTCGTCGGAGTCGGTCACCCCGGCCAGCAGCATCACGTCGTTCAGGCCCCACCCGGTGTACCAGGGGACGGTCCCGTCGAACCGCCAGCCGGTGCCCTCCCGGCGGACCCGCACCGGGCGGCGCGGATACGACCGCAGGTGCGCGTACGCCACCCCGGACAGCAGCTCTCCACGGGACAGCGGGCCCAACAGCCTCTCCCGTACCGGGAGTTCGCTGCGCGCCAGCGTCTGCACGGGCGTGTGGTGCTGGGTCTGCACGAACCAGGTCGCACAGCACGCGCCGGACAGGATCTCCGCGGTCGCCCGCAGCACGGCCGGAGGCGCCCCCGCCCCGCCGTACTCGGCCGGCGCGGCCACCCCGAGCAGCCCCGACCGCTTCACCGCCTCGATGTGGCTCGCGGGCACCCATTCCTGGTCGATCCGCTCGGCCTCGGGGATCAGCAGGTCCGTGGCGAGCCGGCGGGCGCGGACGACGAGCGGGTGCGAGGTGAGGTCCATGCGGGAGATTCTTCCGTTCTTCCCCTCCGTCCGGTCACCGGATCCTCCGGCAATGCGGCATTCCGGACGTCCCGACTTCCGGACGTCCCGACTTCCGGACGTCCGCCCTCCCGGACGTCCGCCCTCCCGGACGTCCGCCCTCCCGGACGTCCGGGATTCCGGCGCTCCGGAGAATTTTTCCGCGACCGTGGCGCGCGGTGTCGATCCGGGGCCCCGCCGTTCGTGTAGGAGGTGACACAGAGCCCGCCCCGGGCCCGACGCCTTGGAGGACGTCATGAAGCACTACCTGCTCAGCGTGGTCCAGCCGGCCGGCGCCACCCCGCCCGACCCCGAAGCCCTCGCCGCGATCATGCGGAACGTCGAGGCCTTCAACGACGAGCTGCGCAGCGCCGGCGCCTGGGTCTTCGCCGGCGGTCTGCACGGTCCGGAGACCGCGACCATGCTCCGCCCCCAGGACGGTGACGTGCTCGTCACCGACGGCCCGTACGCCGAGGGCAAGGAGTACCTGGGCGGCCTGTGCCTCATCCGGGCCGCCGACCTGGACGAAGCCCTGGAGTGGGGCCGCAAGGCCGCCCTCGCGACCACCCTGCCCATCGAGGTACGGCCCTTCGTGGACCAGCACTGACGGTGGAGGCGGCACCGATGGCCGAGGCACCCGACATCGAGGCCGTCTTCCGCGCCGAGTACGGGCGCGCGGTCGCCGTCCTCGTCCGCTTCCTCGGCGACATCGACCTCGCCGAGGAAGCGGTCCAGGACGCCTTCGCCACGGCCGTGACGCGGTGGCCGGAGACCGGTGTGCCGCCGAGCCCGGCCGGCTGGATCATCACGACCGCCCGCAACCGGGCCGTCGACCGGCTGCGCCGCGAGTCCTCCCGGGACGCCCGGCACGCCGAGGCCGCCCGCCTGCACGCCCCCGAGGCACCGCCCGAGGAGGGCCCCGTGCGTGACGACCGGCTCCGACTGATCTTCACCTGCTGCCACCCCGCGCTCGCCCCGCAGTCCCGGGTCGCGCTCACCCTGCGACTGCTCGGCGGCCTGAGTACGGCGCAGATCGCCCGGGCCTTCCTGGTGCCGGAGGCGACTTTGGCCCAGCGGCTGGTGCGGGCCAAGGCCAAGATCCGGGCGGCGGGCATCCCGTACCGTGTGCCCCGGGACGCCGACCTGCCCGACCGGCTCTCCGCCGTCCTCGCCGTCGTCTACCTGATCTTCAACGAGGGCTACACCGGCGATCCCGCCCTGTGCGCGGAGGCGCTGCGCCACGGCCGGCTGCTCGCCGAGCTGATGCCGGACGAACCCGAGGTCACGGGTCTGCTCGCGCTGATGCTGCTCGTGGAGGCCCGGCGGCCGGCCCGGAGGGACGCGGACGGCGTTCTCGTCCCGCTGCCCGAGCAGGACCGCGCCCGGTGGGACCGGACCCTGATCGCCGAGGGTCAGGAACTGGTCCGCCGCTGCCTGCGCCGCAACCGGCCGGGGCCGTACCAGATCCAGGCCGCCGTCAACGCGGTGCACAGCGACGCGCCCACCGGCGCCGACACCGACTGGCGGCAGATCCTCGCTCTCTACGACCAGCTCATGGCCGTGGCGCCGTCCCCGGTCGTCGCCCTGAACCGGGCCGTCGCGGTCGCCGGGACCGAGGGGCCGGCGGCGGCCCTGGAGCTGGTCGACGCGCTCGGCCTCGGCCGGTACCACGTGCTGCACGCCGTCCGCGCCGACCTGCTGCGCCGACTGGGCAGGTCCGCCGAGGCGGCGGCGGAGTACGGCCGCGCCGCCGAGCCGGCGCCGAGCGAGGCCGTACGGGCGTACCTGGAGCGCCGGCGACGGGAGACGGAACAGCGGGCGTCGGGCCGTACGGGGACGTGACCCTCCTCACCCTGACGCGACTTCGGCATGAACTTCAGGATGTGAAAGGTTGGTGTCTACACCTGATCGACCGGAAAACCCGGGCCGGGCCCGCACCGGCCTGCGCACCCAGTGAGGCACCAGTGAACGACTCCCCACCCGAGCGGCCCGCCGACGTCGTGGCCCGGCTGCGCGCCACCTACGCCACCGGCCGGACCAGGCCCGTCGAGTGGCGCACCGGCCAGCTGGGCCGGCTGCGCGCGATGCTCACGGAACGCGGCGCCGACCTCGCCGCCGCCCTCCACGCCGACCTCGGCAAGAGCCGCACGGAGGCCCACCGCACCGAGATCGACTTCACGGTCCGGGAGATCGACCACACCCTGGAGCACCTGGCGCACTGGCTCCGCCCCGAGCCCGCGCCCGTGCCGGCGCACCTCGGTGCCGACGCCACGGCCTGGACGCAGTACGACCCCCTGGGTGTCGTCCTCGTCATCGCGCCCTGGAACTACCCGGCACAACTGCTGCTCGCTCCCATGGTCGGCGCGCTGGCCTCGGGCAACGCGGTCGTCGCCAAGCCGAGCGAACTGGCGCCGGCCACTTCCGCCGCCCTGGCCGAGCTGATCCCGGCCTACCTGGACACGGACGCGGTCGCCGTCGTCGAGGGTGGCGTCCCGGAGACCACGGCTCTGCTGGCCGAGCGCTTCGACCACATCTTCTACACCGGCAACGGCACCGTCGGCCGCGTCGTCATGCGTGCCGCCGCCGAGCACCTCACCCCGGTCACCCTGGAACTGGGCGGCAAGTCACCGGTGTTCGTGGACCGCGGCACCGACCTGGAGACGGTCGCGGACCGGCTCGCCCGCGGCAAGTTCCTCAACGCGGGCCAGACCTGTGTCGCCCCGGACTACGTCCTGACCGACCCCGAGACCGCGACCGCCCTGGAAGCCGCGCTGGTCCGCGCGATCGAGGGCCTGTTCGGTGCGGACCCGCGGCACTCCGAGGAGTACGGCCGGATCGTCAACGAGCGCCATTTCGACCGGCTTTCCGCCCTGCTCGACTCGGGCCGCGTCGCCGTCGGCGGCGTCGGCGACCGGGCGGCGAAGTACCTCGCGCCCACCGTCCTCGCGGACGTGGACCCGGAGTCACCCGTCATGCGGGAGGAGATCTTCGGCCCGATCCTGCCGATCGTCACCGTGACCGGCCTCGACGAGGCGATCGGCTTCATCAACGACCGCGACAAGCCGCTCGCCCTGTACGTCTTCAGCGAGTCCGGCGAGACCCGTGACCGCATCGCCGCCGAGACGTCCTCGGGCGGCCTCGGCCACGGCCTGCCCCTTGCCCATCTCACCGTCTCCGACCTGCCGTTCGGCGGAGTGGGGGAGAGCGGCATGGGCAGCTACCACGGCCGCTACTCCATCGAGACGTTCAGCCACCGCAAGGCGGTGCTGTCCAAGCCGCTGCGCTGACGTCCTCCGCAGTCCGGGCCCGGCCGCGTGCGCGCGGCCGGGCCCGACCGCCGTCCGGACAACTCCTCCATGGACGGCCGGTGTTCACCGACGCAACCGATCAGCGATTGACTGGTCTACACCCTTGACTGGTACAGACCAAGGCGGTTGAGTGTGCCCAACCCCCCACCACGGCCGCTCCCACCTCGTGGGTGCGGCCGTGCCGCACAAAGGAGTTGGTCCATGGTGAGGCACCGTATCGCCGCGCTTCTGACCTCGCTCGCCCTGGGCACGTCCGCCCTGGTGCTCCAGGCGGCGCCCACGGCCTCGGCCGCCGGTTTCGTCGTCAGCGAGGCGCAGTTCAACCAGATGTTCCCGAACCGGAACTCCTTCTACACGTACAGCGGCCTGACCGCCGCCCTCGGTGCCTACCCCGCCTTCGCGAACTCCGGCAGCGACACCGTGAGGAAGCAGGAGGCCGCCGCCTTCCTCGCCAACGTCAGCCACGAGACCGGCGGCCTGGTGTACGTCGTCGAGCAGAACACCGCCAACTACCCGCACTACTGCGACTGGAGCCGGTCGTACGGCTGCCCGGCGGGCCAGGCCGCCTACTACGGGCGCGGCCCCATCCAGCTCTCCTGGAACTTCAACTACAAGGCCGCCGGGGACGCGCTCGGCATCGACCTGCTCAACAACCCCTCCCTGGTGCAGAACAACGCGTCCGTGGCCTGGAAGACCGGCCTGTGGTACTGGAACACCCAGTCCGGGCCCGGCACGATGACCCCGCACAGCGCCATGGTGAACGGCGCCGGCTTCGGGCAGACCATCCGCAGCATCAACGGCTCCCTGGAGTGCGACGGCAAGAACCCCGCCCAGGTGCAGAGCCGGGTCTCCGCCTACCAGCGCTTCGCCCAGATCCTCGGGGTCACGCCGGGCGCCGGCCTGTACTGCTGACGCACCACCGGGGACCGGCCGGGTGCCGTGTGCGAGACTCCGCCGATGACTGCAGACGACACGATCACCGCGGACGCGTCCGGCACCTGGAAACTCGGCGACCTGCCCGTCCACCGCGTCGGCTTCGGCGCGATGCGGCTGACGGGCAGCGCCGCCTTCCACCTCGGCACGCCGAGCGACCGGGGACGGTCCCTCGCCGTCCTGCGCAAGGCGGTCGAGCTGGGCGTGAACCACATCGACACGGCGGCCTTCTACTTCTCGTCGCTGCGTTCCGCCAACGAACTCATCAACACCGCGCTGTCCCCGTACCCCGACGACCTGGTCATCGCCGCCAAGGTCGGCCCCTACCGCGACCAGCAGGGCGAGTGGGGCACCTCCGCCCGGCCCGACCAACTGCGCGGACACGTCGAGGAGAACCTGCGCCAGCTCGGGCGGGACCATCTCGACCTGGTCTATCTCCGCCGGATGCGCCAGGACTCCGTCGCCGAACACTTCGGCGCCCTCGCCGAACTGCGCGAGGCCGGCCTGATCCGGCACCTCGGTATCTCCGGCGTCGAACCCCGGCACCTCGCCGAGGCGCTGCGGATCGCGCCGGTGGTGTCCGTGCAGAACCGGTACGCGGTGGACCGGCCCGATCCCGTGGACGACGAGGTGCTGCGGCTGTGCGGCGAGCACGGCATCGCCTTCGTGCCCTTCTACGCGGTGGCCGGGCAGACCGGAGAACGCGGCGCGACGACCGCGCACGACGACGCGGTGCTGTCCGTCGCCCGGGCCCACGGCGTCAGCCCCGCGCAGGTCCGCATCGCCTGGACCCTGCACCAGGGTCCGCACGTCCTCGCCATCCCCGGCACCGGCGACCCCGGCCACCTGGTCGAGAACGTCGCGGCCGGCGCGCTGCGGCTGACCGTGGAGGAGCTGGCACGGCTCGACGAGGCCCGCGCGCAGGCGGGCTGACCGCGCAGGTGGGCTGACCACAGGACGCGGTGCGCGCCTGGCCGACGCTCATGGGATGACCGCTCACAGGTCGGCTGACCGCTCGCAGGCCGGCTGACCAGCGGTCTGCGGCACGCGGTGAACCGGTCGGTGGCCCGGCCGTGGGCGTGTGATCGGTACCGGGGACCGGGGACGTCCCCACGCGGGGGCGTGTCATGGGCGCGTCCGGACGCGAGCCGTACCCGGCCCGCATCCGGGCCACGTGACCAGGACGACACGCGGTCAGGGCCGGCGCCGGGCTGACTACGATGGCGTAGACGCCCTGCTGGACGGCACACGAAGACGACCGCACGCGAAGACGACCGCACGCGAAGACGACCGCACGCGAAGACGACCGCACACGAAGACGGGTGAAGAACCTCCCCATGACCGACGCCAAGGACGAACGCCGGCCGGCCGGCGAGCTCGAAGCGAGCGTCCTGGCGGCGCTCTGGGCCGCCGGCGCACCCCAGACCCCCGGCCAGGTCCAGCTGAGCCTGGGTGCGGACCTCGCCCGTACGACGGTGACGACGATCCTCACCCGCCTGCACGACAAGGGCGTCGTCCACCGGCGGCGCCAGGGCCGCGGGTACGCCTACTTCCCCGCCCAGGACGTCCAGGACGCCCACGGCCTCACCGCCCGCCGCATGCACAGCGAACTGGACCGGGACAGCGACCGCGAGACGGTCCTCGCCCGCTTCGTCGCCCAGCTCAGCCCGGACGACGAACGCATCCTGCGCGACCTGCTCGAATCCGACGGCCGATGACCGCCGCGCTCCTGCTGCTCCTGCCGCTGCTGCTGCCGTGCGCCCTGCCGCCCCTGGCCCGCCGGGCCCTGGACCGGCTGACCCCGGTCGCCGCCCTGTGGTCCGTCACCGGCTGCGCGGTGCTCCTCGCAGGCTGTTCGGCGCTGGCGCTCGGCACCTCCGTCCTGACCGGGCTGCTGAAGCTGCCGCTCTTCGCCGCGCTCGGCGAACTGGTCCATCCGTTGCGCACCGCCTCCGACGCCTTCGTCGTCCCGGCCGCCATCGCCTCGGCCGGCGCGCTGGCCGGGTGCGGCTGGAGCCTCGTCCGCTCGGCGCTGGGCCAGGCCCGTGCCTTCCGGGCGGCCCGTGCGGAGGCCGCGTGCGGAGCCGTCGCCGGGGACCTGTGCGTGATCGACTCGTCCCGCCCCGACGCCTACGCCCTGCCGGGCCGCCCGCACCGGGTCGTCGTCACCACGGCGATGCTGCGCAGCCTGGACGGTCCCGAGCGGGAGGCGCTGCTCGCCCACGAGCGGGCGCACACCGCGGGCCGCCACCACTACGCCCTCGCCGCCGCCGAACTCGCGGCGCACTGCCACCCCGCGCTGCGCCCGGTCCGCGCGACGATCCGGCTGGCCGCCGAGCGCGCCGCCGACGAGGCCGCCGCGGTTTGCGTCGGCGACCGGCGCCTGACCGCCCGGGCCATCGCCCGCGCCGCCCTCGCCGGGCAGGCCGCCCGGTCCGCACGCCCCGGCTTCGCGCCCGGTGCGGCCACGGGACCCGTCCCCCAACGCGTCCAGGCCCTGCTGACCGCCCCCCGCGCCCGCACCGCCCGCGCGATCTGCGCACTCCTCATCGCCTGCACCGCCCTCTCCTGCGCGGCCTCGGCCACCGCGACGGCCGACGTCCACCACCGCGTGGAGATCGCACAGGGCGAGCAGAGCCCCTGACCCGCCGGGCGAAGCCCGTGTGGAACCGCACCAGGTCCTGCCGTGCGGAACAGACCAGGTCCTCCCGCGCGGTTCACGCAGGCGCCTCCGTGCGGCCCCGCACAGTGCCCCCCGTCCCTCCGCCCGTCACCCCCGCCGACCCCGCACCGCAACGCGCGTAGACAGAGACTGGCGTCGCGCAGGTTTTACGTATAACCTCACCGGCTAACCGCCCCCGCCGGAAGGTCGCCATGCGTCGCGTCGCCCTTGTCACCCTCGTCGTGCACGACTACGACGAGGCCATCCGCTTCTACACCGAAGCTCTCGGGTTCCGTCTCGTCGAGGACGCCCCGCGTCCCGACGGCTCGCGCTGGGTCGTCGTGGAACCCGGGGGCGACGGACCCGGACTGGTGCTGGCCCGCGCGAAGGACGACGGGCAGCGGGCCCGCGTCGGCGACCAGACCGGCGGGCGCGTCGGCTTCTTCCTGCACACCGACGACTTCGCCCGCGACCACACCCGGATGACCGCCGCCGGCGTGACCTTCCTGGAGGAGCCGCGCCACGAGCCGTACGGCACGGTCGCCGTCTTCCAGGACCTGTACGGCAACCGCTGGGACCTGCTCCAGCCCGCCGGTCACTGACCCACCACCGCACCACCTGTCCCAGGACCCGAGGAAACGAAACGCCCATGACCGCGTCCCGCATCGACACCGAGACCCTCCGCCGGCTCCCCAAGGCCGTCCTGCACGACCACCTCGACGGCGGTCTGCGCCCCGCCACCGTCGTCGAGCTCGCGGCCGCGGTCGGCCACACCCTGCCCACCACCGACCCGGACGAGCTGGCCGCCTGGTACTTCGAGGCCGCCAACTCCGGCGACCTGGTCCGCTACATAGCCACCTTCGAGCACACCCTCGCCGTCATGCAGACCCGCGAGGGCCTGCTGCGCACGGCCGAGGAGTACGTCCTCGACCTGGCCGCCGACGGTGTCGTCTACGCCGAGGTCCGCTACGCCCCCGAGCTGAACACGAGGGGCGGGCTCACGATGCGCGAGGTCGTGGAGACCGTGCAGGAAGGTCTCGCCGCCGGCATGGCCAAGGCGGCCGCCGCCGGCACCCCCGTCCGCGTCGGCACCCTGCTGTGCGGCATGCGCATGTTCGACCGCGTACGCGAGGCCGCCGACCTGGCCGTCGCCTACCGCGACGCGGGCGTCGTCGGCTTCGACATCGCCGGTGCCGAGGACGGCTTTCCGCCCGCCGACCACCTCGACGCCTTCGAGCACCTGCGCCGCGAGAACGTGCCGTTCACCATCCACGCCGGCGAGGCGCACGGCCTGCCCAGCATCCACCAGGCCCTCCAGGTCTGCGGCGCCCAGCGCATCGGCCACGGCGTCCGCATCACCGAGGACATCCCCGACCTCGCGGCCGGCAAGCTCGGCCGGCTCGCCTCCTGGGTGCGCGACCGCCGCATCGCCCTGGAGATGTGCCCGACCTCCAACCTCCAGACGGGCTGCGCGACCTCGATCGCCGAGCACCCGATCACCGCCCTGAAGGACCTGGGCTTCCGGGTCACCCTGAACACCGACAACCGTCTGGTGTCGGGGACGACGATGACCCGGGAGATGTCCCTGCTGGTCGAGGAGGCCGGCTGGACGGTCGAGGACCTGCGCACGGTCACGGTGAACGCCCTCAAGAGCGCGTTCATCCCGTTCGACGAGCGCAACGCCCTCATCGAGGACGTGGTCCTGCCGGCTTACGCGTCCGCGCTCTAGAGGAGCGCCCTGAGGTCTGGAGGAGCCCCCTGAGCTCTGGAGGAGCCCCTTGAGGTCTAGAGGAGCCCCCTGAGGTAGGCGGCCTGTCCGACGTGCTGGAGGTCGTCGGACAGGACGCTCACCAGGCGCACCCCCAGGGACACCGGGGGATCCCAGCGCTCGTCCACGATGCGTTCCAGGTCCTTGGCGGCCAGCCCGCGCAGGCAGCCGAGGGTCTGTTCGTGGACGGCGTCGTAGTACCCGGTCAGCAGGTCCGCCGACTCCACCCGCACCTTCGTGACCTTGGCGGGGGTGTGCCCGTACCCGATGTCGTGCCGGGGCAGGTCGAGGCCGAAACGCTTCTCCCAGCCTTGCGCGAGCCAGACCTGGTCCAGGTCGAAGGCGTCGGCGACGTGGTCGTCCTGGACCCGCGTGAGGTGCCAGACCAGCCAGGCGATGGAGTTGGCGCCGGCGGCCGGGCGGTGGTGCAGCTCGTCCGCGCCGAGGCCGTCGAGGGCGGCATGGACTTCTTCCTGGATGCGGCCGTAGCCGTCGATGAGGATGTCCTTCGCATGCATACCGTCCACCATCGCAAATCAGCGGCGCGCACGCGCCCGGAACCCGGCTTCCGCACAGGCCCGGCGGCTCCCGCCCCGTCGGCACCCACCCCGGCTGCTGCGCCCGCGTCACCGGCCACGGCCGCCGGGACCTGACGCCGCGTCGGCCGACGTGACCGGCACGGCCGCCGTCACCGCAGCTCGTCGATGGGCGCGGCCAGGACCCCCGTCTCCAGCAGTGTGACCAGCGCCCGCGCGGCCGGGCTCGTGGCCCGTTCCGGCGGCAGCAGGGCGACCGTCTCGTACTCCGGCTCGCCCGCGCCCTTCAGCGGGAGCGCCGTGAGCGCCGGCCGCTTGTGCCGGAAGTGCCGGGGTACGACGGCGATCCCCAGGTTCTCGTCCACCAGGTCCAGCAGGCTGTGCACGTCGTTGACCTCCAGCGCGACCGTGCGCCGGACGCCGGCCGTGGCGAACGCGGCGTCGGTGGTGCGGCGCGGACCCCAGTCGGGGTGGAAGTCGACGAAGACCTCCCCGGCGAGATCCGCCGGGCCGAGCACGGCCGGGGCGGAGGCCAGGCGGTGGCTCGGGTGGCACAGCACCGTCATGGGCTCGCTGGTCAGGGACACCGAGCGCAGCTGGTCGGTGTCGGCCTGGGTGCGGTAGGCGAAGGCCAGGTCGAGCCGCCCGGCCGCGACCTCCTCGGCCAGCGCGCCGGAGCCGGCCTGCCGCAGCCGGATCTCCACGTCCGGGTGCCGGCCCCGGAAGGCCGCCAGCAGCCGGGCCACGTGCACCCCGGCGATGCACTGCTCGGTGCCGAGGGCCAGCGTGCCCCGCAGGACACCCTGCACCGCGGCCACCGCCTCGTGCGCGGACCGCACCTGCGCCAGGATGCGTTCGGCCTCCCCGAGCAGCGCGCGCCCCGCCTCGGTGAGCGTCACCCGGCGGGTGGTCCGGACGAACAGCGGCGCCCGCAGCTCGCGCTCCAGCGCCCGGATGGACGCCGACAGGCCCGACTGGGACACCATCAGGCGTTCGGCGGCCCGGGTGAAATGCTGGTCCTCGGCGACCGCGACGAAGTGCTGGAGATGGCGCAGTTCCATGATTGAGAAGCCTATCCGCTGAATTCCATCGGATTCTTCTGTTGGACCACTGCCCGCCGCCCGGGGAAGAGTGGCACCGGTAGATCGTGTGCCAACCCCTCTGGAGTCGCGTTGTACACCGCACACCCCGACCGCTACGCCGACATGCCCTACCGGCGCACCGGACGCAGCGGCTTGAAGCTCCCCGCCCTGTCGCTCGGCCTGTGGCACAACTTCGGGCCCGACCGGCCCGTGGAGACCCAGCGGGCCATCCTCCGCCGCGCCTTCGACCTCGGCGTCACCCACTTCGACCTCGCGAACAACTACGGCCCGCCGCCCGGCGCCGCCGAGTCCGCCTTCGGGGAGGCGCTGAAGGCCGACTTCGCCCGTTACCGCGACGAACTGGTGATCTCCACGAAGGCCGGCTATCTGATGTGGCCCGGCCCGTACGGCGAGTGGGGCTCGCGCAAGTACCTGCTGTCCTCGCTGGACCAGAGCCTGAGCCGGATGGGCCTGGACTACGTCGACATCTTCTACTCGCACCGCTTCGACCCGGACACTCCCCTGGAGGAGACGATGGGCGCCCTGCACACGGCGGTGCAGCAGGGCAAGGCCCTCTACGTCGGCGTCTCCAACTACTCCGCCGAGCAGACCCGCGAGGCCGCCCGCATCCTGGGCGAGCTGGGCACGCCGCTGCTGATCCACCAGCCGCGCTACTCGATGCTCGACCGGCGCCCCGAGGACCAGGGCCTCCTCGACGCCCTGGACGAGCTCCAGGTCGGCTCCATCGTGTACTCCCCGCTGGAGCAGGGCCTGCTCACGGGCCGCTACCTCGACGGCATCCCGGAGGACTCCCGGGCCGCGAGCGACAGCCCGTTCCTGAACTCGGACGCGGTCACCGAGGACCTGGTCGCCCGGCTGCGCGCGCTGGACGAGATCGCCAAGTCCCGCGGCCAGACCCTGGCCCAGCTCGCCCTCGCCTGGGTGCTGCGCGGCGGCCGGGTGACGTCCGCCCTGGTCGGCGCGAGCAGCCCGCGGCAGATCGAGGACAGCGTCGCGGCCATCAGCAACCTCGACTTCGACGCCGACGAACTGGCGCGGATCGACGCGATCGTCCGGCCGTAGCGCCGTAGCGCCGTAGCGCCGTAGCGCCGGACGGACCGGAACACCAAACGGGCCGGAGCGCCGGATGGACCCGGAGCGCCGGACGGGCCGGAGCGCCGGATGGCCCGAAGCACCGGACGTACCGGAGCACCGGACGGGCCGGGGGAGCGGCCGCGACAACCGCGGCCGCTCCCTCCGTCGTACCGCCACCCCGTCGCCCGTCCGGAGGCGCCGGCGCCGGCCCCGTCAGGTGCCCGCCGGAACCCGGTCCAGGAACCCCAGCACCTGCCGGATGCGGCCCTCGCCGTCCAGCGTGACCACGTCGAACCCGGCCACCGGCGCCGAGCCGTCCTGCTCGTTCACCAGCTCCCAGCCGAAGCGCGCGGTGTCGTGGTGGCCGTCGACCGCGCCGAGCGGACGGAACACGAAGCCGGGGAACTGCTCGTGGGCCGCCGCGATCACGGCCGCGATCTGGTCGTGCCCGCGCACGTCGACGAGCGGGTCGGTGTAGCCGCCGTCCTCCGCCCAGGCGGCGGCGACGGCCTTCTCGATGTCCTCCGGCCGGGTGGCGTTCCAGGCCTCGAAGTAACGGGCGGCGGCGTTCTCGTGACGGTCGGTGTGCACGGCCATGGCGAAGCATCCTCCATCGATGTCGTCTCTGCTGGTCAGCTCCCGGATGCGGGGTTCGCCGATCCGGTGTGACCACCATGCGGGAGGAACGGGTGCCGGGTCGATTACCTCCGGAGTCATGGCCGGGGGCAGGACGGTCCGCCTCATTTCGGCCAGAACAGGCGCTGAATATGCCAGGAGACTGGCCGGAAAGTCATGGTGACAGTGGTTCAGTAGTGAACATACTCGACTGTGAGGACTTCACTTCGCGCGAGGTTCCGATCACGCACCGCACACGGCCGCACCGCAGACGAGCCGCACCGAGAGCGAGGCCAGCCGGCAGGCGAACGACGCGACGGGGGAGTGCGCATGCACGACGAGTTCCTGTGCCATGTCACCGCGTACGGCACCTGCGGTGGGCAGCGCATCGGAGTGCCCCTGGGCACCTATCGGGCGCCCACTCTGGCCCTCGCCCTGTGGTGGCTGCGCGACCGCGCCAACTGGATCGCCGACCGCCTCGACCCGCGTCCCGAGGCCGGGCACTTCCCGCCGAGCGCGCTCGTCCCGGTCGCGGACACCGTGCCCGACGTGCCGGCCGTGCTGCGCGCCTGGTGCGGCGACCCTGCCCAGCAGGAGCTGGTCGCCGACGAGCTGGCCGCGGGGAGGCTGGTGCGGATCGCGACCGGCGACGACACGACCGAGTACGAGCTGCTCGCGGAGTCCGTCGACGCCCTGCGCATGCAGCGGACCATCCCGGCTCTCGTCGTACCCGTCGCCTGACCGGCCGCGCCGTACCGAGCCGTCCCCGCCCGCCCGCCCGGCCAGGCGCCCGCTCCGGCCTCCTGTGACCGGTGTGGGCCGTGAGCCTCGCCACTGTGCGCGGTGGGCGAACACATCCGGTGGACTGGCGAGCCGGGCTCGGGGTACGAGGACTGGTGCAACAGCGACCGGCCGGACCGGGTTTTCCGAGAGAGACAGCATGATCAAGCACCTGGGCGGGGCAGTGATACCGACTGGCTTCGACGTACCCGTGGAGCCGCTGCGGCGTGCGGCGCACTACACCGGCGAACCCGGATGCATCGCCGAAGCACGTGCCTTCGCGTCCCAGTTCCTCCAGCAGCTGCGTACCGAATGGTGCGCCACCGCCGACGGCCGGGCCGACGGCGAGCTGCTGCTGATGGTGAGCGAACTGGTCACCAACGCCGACCAGCACAGCAACGGCCCGTACATCCTGGAACTGGAGGGCACGGCCGCTTCGGTCGTGGTGTCCGTGTACGACAGCAGCACCGCCCTGCCCCGCCGGTACCCGAAGGACCCGAAGCGCGTCGGACGGCACGGACTGGAGATCGTGCACGCCCTGGCCTCCGAGGTCACCGTCGAGCGGGTGCCCGTGGGCAAACGCGTACGGGCCGTCTTCCCGCTCCGGCAGAACGGCGACGGCCCGTCCCCGACCGACTGAGACGTCGGACTGGGAGACCCGACCGAGACGTCGGGCTGACGGAGACATCGGGCCGGCGCCGGGGCGCCGGCCCGACCGAGGTGTCAGGCGCAGCCGAGTTCGCCCAGCATCCCCTGCCGCAGCCGGGTGATGATCCGCTTGATCAGCCGGGAGACGTGCATCTGGGAGCACCCCAGCCGCTCCCCGATCTCGGCCTGGGTGGCCTCCTCCACGAACCGCATGTGGATGATCTGCCGGTCACGGTCGCTCAGCTCCGCCATGAGCGGGGCGAGCGCGTGGAAGTCCTCGACGAGCCGCAGCCCCTCCTCCTCCACACCGATGAAGTCGGCGAGCACGGCCTCGCCGTCCTCGGGCCCGTCGCCGGTGAGCGCGGCGTCCAGGGAGGCGGAGTTGTAGCCGTTGGAGGCGAGCTGGGCCTCGATCACCTCGTTCTCGGAGAGGTTCATCAGCGTGGCCAGCTCGGCGACGGTCGGATCCCGGTCCAGGCGGCTGGACAGCTCCTCGCGCGCCTTGGCCAGCTCCACCCGCAGCTCCTGGAGCCGGCGCGGCACATGGACGGCCCAGGTGGTGTCCCGGAAGAAACGCTTGATCTCACCGACGATGTACGGCAGCGCGAAGGAGGTGAACTCGACCTCGCGCGCCAGTTCGAACCGGTCGATGGCCTTGATCAGGCCGATCATGCCGGTCTGGACGATGTCCTCCATGTCGTCGCCACGGCCCCGGAACCGTCCGGCCGCGAACCGCACCAGCGACATGTTCATCTCGATGAGCGTGTTGCGCGCGTACTGGTACTCGTGTGTCCCCTCCTCCAGCTCGGTCAGCCGGCGGAAGAACTGGCGGGACAGCTCCCGCGCGTCCCGCGGGGCGACGGACGCGGGGTCCACAATGCCAGGCAGTGATCCCTCGCCCGTCCTGTCCTGCTCGGTCTGCTCGACGACCTCTGCTTCCGACCGGATCCCGGCGGCGGTGTTCATTGCCTCTCCCACGAAAGTCACGGTTTCGTCCTCTCCCTGTACGGCAGCTCCGTCGGCTCCGGACACAGGTAGCGCTCCTGCGGGTACCCGATGTGCGGCGGGTCATTCCTCCCGCAGAGCCGCTCACGGCGCGGGTACCCCCCGTGACGGCGCGCATGCGTCCGCCACGCCGCAGTGGCGTGAAATGGACGCTCCGGCCCGGGTTTCCCTGAGGGCGGAACGCCGCGCCCTTGTCCCGCACCGTACCGCTCCTAGGCTGACGGGATGAGCAACCCGCTGAGCGAGGAAGCCCGAGTGATCCCCCTGCGGCCGGCACCCGTCCGCCCGGACGCGCCGGACGGCGAGCCCGCGCCGCGGGAGCCCCTGTGGCGGGATCTGGTCGGCGAGGTGCTGCGCCGGGAGCGGCGGGCGCAGGAGCGCACGCTCAAGGACGTGGCCGACGCGGCCCGGATCTCGCTGCCCTATCTGTCCGAGGTCGAGCGGGGCCGCAAGGAGGCGTCGTCGGAGGTGCTGGCCGCCGCGGCCCACGCGCTCGGCCTGGGCCTCGGCGACCTGCTGGCGCTGGCGCACGGCGAGCTGAGCCGGCGCACGGCCGAGCGGCACCGGCCCGCCGCCACGCCGAGCCGGGCCGTCGCCGTACCGCACCGGCCCGCCGCCGCGCCGAGCCGCGCCGTCGCCACACCGGACCGGCCGTACCAGGGGCTCTGCCTGGCTGCCTGACCGACTGCCTGACCGGCTGCCCGCCGGTCACCTCGACCGGTGTGCCGAAGGGGGTTCGCCGGGGACGGCCACCGCGCGGCCACGGAAGCGGGCGGCCACTTCGCGACCATGGAATCGGGGCGGCCACTTCGCGGGCGGAGGAGCCGGAGCCGGACCCGCCGGGCGGAGACGTCCGGCGGGTTCTTCCGGAAGCTGGGGAACGGACCGATGAGTTTCGCGTGGGGGAGCGGTCCCCCTTCACGACGGCGTTCCACGCCCGGTTCCACACTCCACGTTCACGCCCCCGGGAGGCGCTCATGACCACCGCCGGATTCACCACGTGTCTCTGGTTCGACGGCCAGGCGGAGGAGGCCGCGCACCACTACGTGTCCGTCTTCAAGGACGCCGCCCTCGGGCGCGTCGTCCGCTGGCCCGAGGGCGGTCCCGGACCGGCCGGCTCGGTGCTGACCGCGGAGTTCACGGCCAACGGCCAGAAGTTCGTCGCGCTGAACGGCGGCCCCGAGTTCACCTTCAACGAGGCGATCTCCTTCCAGATCCTCTGCTCCGACCAGCAGGAGATCGACCACTACTGGACGAAGCTCACCGAGAACGGCGGAGAGGGCGGACCCTGCGGCTGGCTCAAGGACAGGTACGGCGTCTCCTGGCAGGTCGTCTACGCCCCGCTGCTCGACATGGTCGCCGACCCCGACCCGGAGAGGGCGACGCGTGCCACCAAGGCCATGATGGGCATGGGCAAGCTGGACGCCGCCGCGCTGGAGAAGGCGTACGCGGGCGAGTAGCGGATGTCCGGCCGGCCGCCGTCACCGTCGCGCGGCCTCGGCGAGGATCTCGGCGATCACATGCCGGGAGTTCTCCGCCAGGGCCGGGTTGGTGTGCCAGTAGTACGGCAGCTGGATCAGCGAGATCGACAGCGCCCAGCCCCGCCCGCGCGCCCACTCGGCGTCGTCGGCGCCGACGGCCTTGCGGAAGGTGTCCCGCGCGGACGCGGGCAGCAGGTTCCAGGCCACGATCAGGTCCACGGCCGGGTCGCCGACGCCGGCGCAGCCGAAGTCGATGACCGCGCTCAGCCCGTCCCCGTCGACCAGCACGTTCCCCGGGGAGAGATCCCCGTGCGCCCAACACGGCGGCCCCGAGTGGGCCGGGGCCCGCAGCGCCTCCTCCCACAGGGCCGTCACGGTCGCCGTGTCGATCCGGTCGGTGAGAGCGGGGAGCCGTGCCAGTGCGGCCCGGGTGGGCTCGTCCCGGGTGGCGAGCGGCACGCCCCGGGGGGCGGGCGGCCCGTCGTGCGGGTCGATCCCGCGCAGCGCCGCCACGTACGCCCCGAGCCGCTCGGCGAGGCGCTCCGGCTCCGCGACGGCACCGGCGACCGGGTTCCGGCCGTCCAGCCAGCGGTACACCGACCAGGGCCACGGGAAGTCCTCGTCGGGCACGCCGAGCCCGGCCGGCTCCGGCGTGGCCACCGGCAGCAGCGGGCCGAGACGGGGCAGCCAGCGCTGCTCGTGCGTCACGTCGGCGACCGCGCCGGGGTGCCGGGGCAGTCGTACCACCAGTCCGGTGCCCAGGCGGAACATGACGTTCTCCGTACCGGAGGACTTCACGCGCCGTACGGGCAGCGCCGCCCACTCGGGAAACTGCCGGGCGACCAGCCGGCCGACCAGCGGCGGGTCGATGTCGACCTCGCCCTCACGCATCCTGACCGTGTTCACCGGGCCCATCACAGCCGGACGCGCACCCCGCTGTCGACCGAATTGCGGCTCCCGGCTCGGCGCGCGGGCCGAACCCCGGATCGCTAGCGTGAACAAACGGGACACATCACCTCAGGAGGGCCGCCAGCATGGCCGTGCAACCCGAAGGAACGCCCTGTTGGGCCGATGCGATGTTCAGTGACGTCGAGGGAGCCAAGCGGTTCTACGGCGACGTCCTCGGCTGGACCTTCGGCGAGTCGTCGTCGGAGTACGGCAACTACACTCAGGCCTACGTGGACGGCAAGGCCGTGGCGGCGGTCGTCCCGCCCATGCCCGGTCAGGAGGGCCAGTCGCAGTGGTGCCTGTACTTCGCCTCGCCGGACGCCGCGGCCACCGCGGAGAAGATCCGCGAGAACGGCGGCGAGGTGCTGATGGAGCCGATGCAGGTCGGTGATTTCGGCACGATGTGTCTGGCCCGCGAGCCCAGCGGAGCCGTGTTCGGCGTGTGGCAGGCGGGCACCCACGAGGGCTTCGAGTCGACGGCCACGCCCGGCGCCTACTGCTGGGCCGAGGTCTTCACCAGGGAGCCGGAACAGGCGGACGCCTTCCTCGCCGCGGTCTTCCCGTACCGGATGAAGGAGATCGAGGACGACGCGGTGGACTTCCGGATGTTCGACGTCGGCGAGGACACCGTCCTGGGCCGGATGCGGATGACCGACGACTTCCCGCCCGAGGTGCCGTCCTACATCAACGTCTACTTCACCGTCGACGACTGCGACGCGGCCGTCGACCGGGCCGTCAAGCTCGGCGGGATACTCCGCTTCGGCCCGATGAGCAGCCCCTTCGGCCGGTTCGCGGCGCTCAGCGACCCGCAGGGCGCCAACTTCTCGGTGATCGACACCACCACCACCGAGGGCGAGATGCCGAAGGTCAAGGACGTCTGACCGGTCCCGGAACAGCGCTCCGCACGGCCATGGCATGATCGGGCACATGCGTGAACGTGTGGTGGCCGCGTGCGACGGGGCTTCGAAGGGGAACCCCGGACCGGCCGGATGGGCGTGGGTGGTCTCGGACGACGACGAGCGGACCCCCGCCCGCTGGGAGGCGGGCCCGCTCGGCCGGGCGACCAACAACGTCGCCGAGCTGACGGCCCTGGAGCGGCTGCTCACGGCCGTCGACCCGGACGTTCCGCTGGAGATCCGGATGGACTCCCAGTACGCGATGAAGGCCGTCACCACCTGGCTGCCCGGCTGGAAGCGCAACGGCTGGAAGACCGCCGCCGGCAAGCCCGTCGCCAACCAGGACCTGGTGGTCCGCATCGACGAACTGCTCGGCGGCCGGTCCGTGGAGTTCCGCTACGTCCCCGCCCACCAGGTCGACGGCGACCCGCTGAACGACTTCGCCGACCGCGCCGCCAGCCAGGCGGCCTCCGTGCAGGAGGCGGCCGGCAGCGCGCTCGGCTCGCCGGAGCCCCCGCCGTCGCCCGACACCCCGGCGGGCGCCGGGGCAGGGCGCAGGAAGGCGCCCCGCCGCACCGGCGGTGCCGCGTCCACGCGCACCACCGGGACCGCGTCCGCCCGCACCATCAAGGCGAAGTTCCCCGGCCGCTGCCTGTGCGGCCGGTCCTACGCGGCCGGCGAGAAGATCGCCAAGAACGCGCAGGGCTGGGGCCACCCGGAGTGCCGTACCGCCGAGGCCTGATCAGGCGTCGAACGTGTAGAACCTGGTGTGGTCCAGCAGGTCCGCCGGACGCACGGTGTTCCACGGCTTCATCGTGTCGTTCAGGTCCACCACGTCCCGCGTGCCGCCCGCCGGCGCGTACGCGGCGTCCGGGTGCCGCCGCTGCCACTCCGCCCACAGCTTGTCGACATAGGCGTGGTGCAGCCAGAACACCGGGTCGTTGGGGGAGACCCCGGTGGCCATCTGCCCGCCGACCCACACGTGCACCCTGTTGTGCAGGTTGACCCCGCGCCAGCCCTCCAGGTGATTGCGGAAGCCGTCCGAGGCGCTGTTGTACGGCGCCGTGTCGTACGTCGCGATCGACAGCACCGACTCCACCTCGGCGCGCGTCGGCAGCTCGCGCACGCTCGTGCCGAGCGAACGGCGCAGGAACGTACGGCTGTCGACGCGCACGTTCACCGGCCAGTTGCCCGTGGACGTGGCGAACGGGCCGTCCATCACCCGGCCGTCGGTGCTCCGCCCGGTGCCGCCGAGGAAGTCCGGCGCCCACAGCGAGGCCCGCACCGTGCGGTCGGTGCTCCAGTCCCAGTACGGCAGCGCGACCGAGGCGTCCACCGACTGCAGCGCCTGCTCGAAGTCGAGCAGGAACCTGCGGTGCCAGGGCAGGAAGGAGGGGGAGCGGTGGCCGGTCCGCTCGCCGCTGTCGGTGTCCGCCATGATGAACTCGTTGTGCGTGCGGACGAAGTCGTCGTAGCGTCCGCCGCGCTTGAGTTCGAGGACGGCGGCGACGAACCGGCGCTTCTCGTCGGCGGTCAGGGTGGCCTGGTTCTTGCGTACGGTCATGGTGCGCGGTGCTCCGGAAGTCCTTGCGGGGGCGGTCAGTTGGCGGGGAACGGCAGCAGCGGCGCGCCCTGCAGCTCGTCCACCGCGGCACGGGCGGCGGCGCGCGGGGTGGCCACCGGGTCGTAGTGGCTGACCACGCTGATCCAGCTCCCGTCGGCGTTCCGCATCACATGCAGCCGTATGCCGTCGACGAACACCGCGTATCCGCCGCCGTGTTCGTGGTGGTGTCCGCCGTCGCTCGCCGGACGGCCCTGTATCCGGCGGCCCTTGTAGACCTCGTCGAAGGAACCGGGCGTGGCGGGTGCGTGGTGGCCGGCCGCCGACGCGGCGGGCGCGGCGAGGGTGGCGGCCGTGGCCGTCGCGGCGACGGCGGCTGCCGCGGTGAGCGCGCGGCGCCGGCTGATGTCGGGCATGCGGGGTCCTCCTGAGGAGTGGTCCGGTGGTGACGACGCATGCCTATCGGGATGTCGGGGAGCGGAAGAAATCGGTCGGAACCGGTTGGCTGTGATTCGGACAATCAGTTACATGTCGTATAGGGTTGAACTAAGGTGATCTTGTCGTGACGGTGGCCCCGTCCGCCCCGGAACGGGGAATTCCTTGCCGGGTGGACCGGATTCCCGGTGATCCTTTCCGGCCGCCCTCCGTCCGGGTGGCGCGGCTCACCGCGCCAGGCTGACGCGATCGGGCACGCCCGCACCCTGCTACCCTCCGGTTCCGATCGACCACTTTCGGTGACTGTCAGGGGTGTGCGCGTGAAGGTCGTCTGTGTCGGAGGCGGGCCCGCCGGTCTGTACCTCGCGATCCTGCTCAAGCGGCAGGACCCCTCCCGTGACATCACCGTCCACGAACGCAACCCGCAGGGCTCCACCTACGGCTGGGGCGTGACGTACTGGGGCGGCCTCCTCGACAAGCTCCGGGCTCACGATCCCGCGTCGGCACGGGCGATCGAGGAGCACTCCGTCCGCTGGAGCGACGGCGTCGCCCACGTAGGGGACCTGACGACCCGGCACCGCGGCGACGAGGGCTTCGGCATCGGCCGCCACCGCCTGCTCGACCTGCTCGCCACCCGGGCCCGCGCCCTGGGCGTCCGCCTGGAGTACGAGAGCGAACTCACCGAGCCGCCCGCCGACGCGGACCTCGTCGTCGCGGCCGACGGCGTGCACAGCGCCCTGCGCACCCGCCGGGCCGGCCACTTCGGCACCCGGACCACCTCCGGCCGCAACCCGTACATCTGGCTCGGCACCAGCAAGGTCTTCGACGCCTTCACCTTCGCCTTCACCGAGACCGAGCACGGCTGGATCTGGGCCTACGGCTACGGCTACAGCGGCGAGCACAGCACCTGTGTCGTCGAGTGCTCCCCGGAGACCTTCACCGGGCTCGGCCTGGACCGGACCGACGAGGGCGAGGGTCTCGCCCTGCTGGAGAAACTCTTCGCCGGCGTCCTCGACGGCCACCCCCTGACCGCCCGCTCCGGCGCCTCCTGGCAGACCTTCCGCACCCTCACCAACGAGACCTGGCACGACGGCAACCTGGTCCTGCTCGGCGACGCGGCCCACACCACCCACTACTCCATCGGCGCCGGCACCACCCTCGCCCTGGAGGACGCCATGTGCCTCGCCGACGCCCTGCGCGCGCATCCCGGCCTGCCCGACGCGCTCGCCGCCTACCAGCGCCGGCGCCAGGCCGAACTGCTGTCCGTGCAGAGCGCGGCCCGCCACAGCGCCCAGTGGTACGAGAACCTGCCCCGCTACATCCACCTGCCCCCGCACCGGATGTTCGCCCTGCTCGGCCAGCGCCACTCGCCCCTGCTGCCGTACGTCCCGCCCCAGCTCTACTACGGCCTGGACAAGGCGGCCGGCCGACTGGAGGCGCTGCGCCGGCTCAAGCGCTGGCTCGGCCCCCGCGCCGCCCGCGCCCTGCACGCCCGCGCCACGGCCCGCCGGAGCTAGGTGTGCTGTTCGGACAGGCACCCGAGGAGCCCCGCATGGCCGTCCCCGTCGCGTTCGACCACACCTCCACCGGCTACAGCCTCCAGCGCGCCTACTGGCTGGCCCGCGCGGCCGACCTGGCCTACCGGGACCGGGCCGCCATCGAGGAACAGGCCGCCCGGTGGAGCTTCGAGGAGGTGCGGCACCACCACACCCGGTTCACCCCGCCCTTCCCGCTCCAGGACACCCAGGCGTACACCCTGGCGAGCGACCGGTTGATCGTCACCGCTTTCCGCGGCACCGAACCCGACCGGATCAGGGACTGGCTCTCCGACGCCACCACCCCGCCCCGGCCCGGACCCGGCGGTCACGGCTACGTCCACCAGGGCTTCGCCGAGGCCCTCGCATCGGTCCACCCGGCGGTCCACGACGCCCTCACCGAGCTGCGCACCGACGACCACGCCGTCTACTTCACCGGGCACAGCCTCGGCGGAGCGCTCGCGATGCTGGCCGGCGCCCGCCTCTACCTGGAGGAGCCGCACCTGGCCGCGGACGGCGTCTACACCTACGGCCAGCCCCGCACCTGCGACCGGCTGCTGGCCGAGGCGTTCCACGAGGGATTCGGCGGCCGGACGTACCGCTTCGTCAACAACAACGACATCGTCGCCCAGCTCCCGCCGGAGCCCGCCTACACCCACGTACGGTCCCTGCGTTACTTCGACTCCAAGGGCCGGCTGCACGAGTCCATGCCCATGCTCTCGGTGCTGGGCGACCGGGCCAGGGGCGCCACCGCTGACCCGTTCGCGCCCGCCTCCGACGGCGTCCGCGACCACTCCATGCACAGCTATCTGGCGGTCCTTGAGCAGAACCTGGCCTAGATCCGGTCTCTCCTGTACCGGGCCGTCACGGCCTCCTCATTCGGGCCAGGGAACGTTGGTGAATGCCCATTCACTCGATAAGGTGAATGAGTATTCACCTCGTCACCGTGCCGCCGCAGGAGCGCCGATGGACCAGCCCGCCCCGATATCCCCGCCCCGGCTGCGCGACCGGCTCACCATTCCGGTGCTGGCGTCCGGCGGCATCCTGATGGCGGTCATGCAGACCGTGGTCGTCCCGCTCCTGCCCGACCTGCCCCGGCTCACCGGCGCCTCGGCCGCCGCCGTCTCCTGGACGGTCACCGCGACCCTGCTCTCCGGCGCCGTCCTCACCCCCGTCCTCGGCCGGGCCGGCGACATGTACGGCAAGCGCCGGGTGCTCACCGCCGCGCTCGCCCTGATGACCGTCGGCTCCGTGATGTGCGCGCTCTCCTCCGACATCGGCGTGCTCATCGCCGCCCGCGCGCTCCAGGGCGCCGCCGCCTCCGTGGTCCCGCTGTCCATCAGCATCCTGCGCGACGAACTCCCGCCGGAACGCCGTGGCTCGGCGGTGGCGCTGATGAGTTCCACCGTCGGCATCGGCGCCGCGCTCGGCCTGCCGCTCGCCGCGCTGGTCGTGCAGTACGCCGACTGGCACACCATGTTCTGGCTGACCAGCGCCCTCGGCGCGGCGGGCGTCACGGCGACCTGGTGGGCGGTCAAGGAGTCCCCGGTGCGGGAACCCGGCCGGTTCGACGTCCTCGGCGCCCTCGGCCTCGCCGCCGGACTGGTCTGCCTGCTGCTGGGCGTCTCCCAGGGCGGCACCTGGGGCTGGGGGAGCGCACGGGTGCTCGGACTGTTCCTCGGGGCGGCCGTCGTGCTCGCCCTGTGGTGCCGGCAGCAGCTCCGCACCGCACGGCCCCTGGTCGACCTGCGGCTGGTCACCCGGCCACGGGTGGGCCTGTCCCATGTGGCGGCCCTGCTCACCGGGTTCGCCTTCTACGCCAACTCCCTGGTCACCGCCCAGCTGGTGCAGGCGCCGAAGGCCACCGGGTACGGCCTCGGCCTGTCCATCGTCGCCACCGGCCTGTGTCTGCTGCCCGGCGGCGTCACCATGCTGCTGTTCTCCCCGCTGTCGGCCCGTATCTCGGCCGCGCGCGGCCCCCGGATCACGCTCGCGCTGGGCGCCGCCGTCATCGCCTGCGGATACGCGCTCCGCATCGCCGACAGCCGCGACCTGTGGATGATCATCCTGGGCGCCACCGTGGTGGCGACCGGCACCACACTCGCCTACTCCGCCCTGCCCACCCTCATCCTGCGCGCCGTACCGGCCGCCCAGACCGCCTCCGCCAACGGCGTCAACGTCCTCATGCGCACCATCGGCCAGGCCGTCTCCAGCGCGGCCGTCGCCGCCGTCCTCGTCCACCACAGCAGCCCCCTCGGAGGCGTCCCCGTGCCCAGCCTCCACGGCTACCAGCTCGCCTTCGTCATGGCGGGCGCCGTCGCCCTCGCGGCCTGCGCGGCGGCCCTGACCATCCCCGGCGACGACTCCGCTCCGGGCGCCCGGCGGGCCCGGAGCGGCACCCGGCGCGCCCGCGACGAGGCCATGGAGGGAGCATGAGGACCATGACCACGCCACCCGGTCAGGCGCCCGCCCCCGCACGCCGGGACGCCGAGGCCACCAAGGCCGCCATCCTGAAGGCCGCCCGCCACCTCCTGGCCCGGCACGCGCACGCCGACATCACCCTCAGGGCCGTCGCCGAGCGCGCCGGGGTGAGCCCGCCGCTGATCCTGAAGTACTTCGGCAACAAGGACGCCCTGTTCGCCCGCGTGATGTCCTTCGACACCGACGCCGACGCCCTGCTGGACGCGCCGCTGGACACCCTCGGCCGGCACATGGTCCGGCACGTCGTGTCCAGCCAGCGCGAGCGGGGCGCCGACCCGCTGCTGCGCATCGCCTTCGCCCCGCTGCACGGCGACCACGGCGACGTCCTGCGCGCCAACTTCCGCGCTCAGGTCACCGAACGCCTCGCCGCCCGGCTCACCGGCCACGACGCGGGCCTGCGCGCCGAACTCGCCGTCGCCGCCCTGGTCGGCCTCGGCGTCATGTACGGCATCGCCCGCGGCCCCCACCTGCGCGAGACCGACACCGACGTTCTCGCCGACCGCTACGGGCCCGCCGTCCAGGCACAGCTGACACCGGGCCCGTGAGCCGCTCGGGGAGCGAGCGGCGTCAAGGGCGACGCCGGATCCGGCCCGCACGGTGTCACCTCCTCCGGGTGAACGCGGATTTGGAGCGGCCGGTTCCGCGGGACCCCCGGCCGGATGACAGACTGACGCCATGGACGAACGCGTGATCGGCAGGTCGGGGCAGTGGGCATCGGTGGTCGGGCTCGGCACATGGCAGCTGGGCGCCGACTGGGGGGACGTGGACGACAAGGAGGCGCTGTCCGTCCTGGAGGCGGCGGCCGAGGCCGGCGTGACCTTCTTCGACACGGCCGACGTGTACGGCGACGGGCGCAGCGAGGCCACCATCGCCTCGTTCCTGCGCACCCGGCCCGATCTGCACGTGCTGGTGGCCACCAAGATGGGCCGCCGGGTCGAACAGGTCCCGGAGAACTACGTCCTGGCCAACTTCCGCGCCTGGAACGACCGCTCGCGCCGCAACCTCGGCGTCGACCGCATCGACCTGGTGCAGCTGCACTGCCCGCCCACCCCCGTCTACTCCTCGGACGCGGTGTTCGACGCCCTGGACACCCTGGTCGAGGAGGAACGGATCGCCGCCTACGGCGTGAGCGTGGAGACCTGCGCCGAGGCGCTGACCGCCATCGCCCGGCCGAACGTGGCGAGCGTGCAGATCATCCTCAACCCGTTCCGGATGAAGCCCCTGCGTGAGGTGCTGCCCGCCGCCCGCGCGGCCGGCGTCGGCATCATCGCGCGCGTGCCGCTCGCCTCCGGGCTGCTGTCCGGAAAGTACACGAAGGACACGGTGTTCGCGGCCAACGACCACCGCACCTACAACCGGCACGGCGAGGCCTTCGACCAGGGCGAGACCTTCTCCGGTGTCGACTACGCGACGGGCGTCGAGGCCGCCGCCGAGTTCGCCGCGCTCGCCCCGGAGGGGTACACCCCGGCCCAGCTGGCGCTGCGCTGGATCATCGAGCAGGACGGCGTGACCACGGTGATCCCGGGCGCCCGCAACCCCGGGCAGGCCCGCGCCAACGCCGCCGCCGCCAAGCTGCCGCCGCTGCCGCCGCAGACGTCCGCCGCGATCCGCGAGCTGTACGACCGCCGGATCAAGGACCAGGTCGAGCACCGCTGGTAGCCGCGGGCATGCGGACCGTTTGAAGGGACGGCCGGGCGGTTACACGCAACCGCATGACGGAGGCAGGACGGCGCAGGGGGCGCGACGAGACCGAGGAAGAGCGGGCCGACCGGATGTGGGGCGAGCTCATCCAAGAGGTGCGGGTGGCCCAGACGGGCGTGCAGATCCTGTTCGGCTTCCTGCTGACCGTCGTCTTCCAGCCGAAGTACGGGAAGCTCGCCACCGTCGACCAGGTGATCTACATCGTGACCGTCGTCCTGGGCGCCTGCGCCACCGGCGCCCTCATCGGACCGGTCTCCCTGCACCGCCTGGTCTCCGGCCGCCGGGTCAAGCCGCAGGCGGTACGGCTGGCCTCCCGGATGACGTTCGTCGGCCTGGTCCTGCTGCTCGCCACGATGACGTCCTCCCTGCTGCTGATCCTCCGGGTGGCCACGCACGACGGCTATGTGCCGTACCTGGTGGCGGCCGTCGTCGCCTGGTACCTCGTGTGCTGGTACGGCCTGCCCCTGTGGGCCCGCCGCAGGCACACGGCCCGCTCCGGCGACTAGCCGGGGCGCCCCTACCGCTCGGCGCGGACCGGGGCGGTGCTCTCCAGCGCGCGCAGGTGACGGTCGTGGACCCGGCCGAGCAGCGACAGGGACAGGACCGAGCCGATCAGGGCGCAGAACATGTCCCACTGGGTGTCCCACACATCGCCCTGCGTGGCGAGGAACGCGTCCGCGCCGTGCCCGCCGATCTCGGCCGCCAGCCACTCCAGCAGCTCGAAGCAGGCGCTGAAGGCCAGGCAGGCGCACACGGTGAGCGGCGCCAGCCAGCGGCTGCCGCGCAACGGCGAGGTACGGCTGAGCAGTTCACGGACCAGCACCGCCGGGACGAAGCCCTGCATCAGGTGGCCGAACCGGTCGTAGGGGTTGCGCTCCAGGCCGAAGGTGTCGCGCACCCAGTCGCCCACCGGGACCCGCGCGTAGGTGTAGTGCCCGCCGACCGCGAGAACCAGCGCGTGCGCGGTCAGCAGCGCGCACAGCAGCCCGGTCAGGGGGAAGCGCCGCCAGAGCAGTACCACCAGGGGCAGCCCGGCCAGCGCCCAGACCGTCTCCAGGAACCAGGTCGTGCGGTCGCGCGCGTCCCACGCCGACACGGCCAGCCCCACGGCCACCACGCCGGCGAAGAGGGCGGGCGGCACGCGGCGCGGCGCGCGGAGCGGGGCGGGGTGCACTGCGGTCACGGCGGGGCTCCTTGCCTGAGGGCGGCCTCGGGGTCGTAGAGCCCCATCGTGGCGCCCGGCCGGGACCGGCGGCATGAGTACGGCTACTCAGCCCGAGCGCGGCTACTCAGCCGCGGAGAGGATCTCCGCCAGCAGTTCGTCCACCGGGATGCGCTCCCGGCCCGGGGGGACGATCTGGTGGGTCTCGCGCAGGAACGCGGCGACGGCGGGCGCCCACGCGAACACCACCGCGTGGTGCCGGCCGCCGTCCGGCCGGGTGTCCCCGAGGAACTCCAGGCGCAGCTCGTGCCACGGGCCGGTGGCCTCCGGGCGCATCCGGACGTCACCGACGCCGACCGGCCCGGCCAGTCCGTCGGCGAGCATCTGCCGGTCCAGCCGCCAGCACGCCAGGACCCGGCCGTCGTGGGCGAAGACGGCGCTGACGGCGAACGGGTCGTCGGCGTCGTAGCTGAGGTGGGCCAGCACCGGACACCTGCCGGTGCCCTGCGCGAGGAGCTGCACCACCAGGGTCTTGTGCACGAACGACTTCACGCGGGGGCCTCCGGGACGATGGGCGTAGAGCCCTCTAGTACCCCCGCAGCGCCCGGAATGCTCACCCGTGTGACTGAATCCGAAAGACGGCCTCCGCACGGCCGGGCGGCAGCCGCGGCCGTGCGGCCCGGGAGCGCAGGTCGGAGGCGTGCCGCGCGGCGGTACGCCGTCAGGCGAACGCCTCCCGCAGCGCCGGCAGCAGGGTCTTCGCCGACCAGTCAAGGAACTCGGGCTGCGTGTCGCCGCCGATCTGGACCAGGGCGACCTCCCCGAACCCGGCCTCCGCGTAGGGCCGTACGGCCTCCACGAACGCGTCCGGGTCGTCACCGCACGGGATGGAGGAGGCGACGTCGTCCTCGGTCACGAACTGGGTCGCGGCCTCGAAGGAGTCCGGGTGCGGCAGTTCGGCGTTCACCTTCCAGCCCAGCCCGAACCAGCGGAACTGGGAGTGGGCGCGCTTGACCGCCGTCTCCCGGTCCGGGTCGTAGCACACCGGCAGCTGGCCGACCCGGGGCTTGCCGCTGCCGCCGTGCCGGTCGAACGCCTCCAGCAGGCCCGCCTTCGGCTCCGTCGCGATCACCAGGTCGGCGAGGTGGCCGGCCAGCTTGCAGGACTGGTCACCGGAGACGGCGATGCCGATCGGCGGCGCCTGCTCCGGCAGGTCCCACAGCCGGGCCGACTCCACGTCGTAGTGCTGCCCGTGATGCGTGACGTGGCCGCCCTCGAACAGCGCCCGGATGATCTCCACCGCCTCTTCGAGCATCTCGTGGCGCACGTCCACCGGTGGCCAGCCGCCGCCCACGACATGCTCGTTCAGGTTCTCGCCGGCGCCGAGGCCGAGCCGGAACCTGCCCTCCGACAGCAGCTGCACGGTCGCCGCCTTCTGCGCCACGATCGCCGGGTGGTAGCGCAGGATGGGACAGGTGACGTACGTCATCAGGGGGATCCGCGAAGTGGCCTGGGCGGCGGCGCCCAGCACGCTCCACGCGTACGAGGCGTGCCCCTGCGAGCGCAGCCACGGGAAGTAGTGGTCCGAGATCACAGAGAAGTCGAAACCCGCCTCCTCGGCCTTCACCACGTGGTCCACCAGATCCCGGGGACCTGCCTGCTCGGTCATCATCGTGTATCCGATTTGCACCATGGGTGGCGAGTCCCCGGGTCGGCGCCCGGAAAACGGCCGAGGCGCCCGGGTCACTCCTCCGGCGTGCGGAAGGTCCCCAGGAACGTCTTCAGCGCCAGCCGGTTGGCCGCGTCGTCCCAGGCCGCGGCCGGGGTGGTGAAACGCAGCGAGAAGCCCCGCGTCCCGCCCAGCAGGAAGCCCCGCCCGAAGGTGTGCGCCCGGGTGTCCCCGGACCCCGCCAGCCACTCCAGGTCGGCGGCCCTGCGGCCCTGGTAGGTGGTCGCCCGCACGGCGCCGACGCGGTCGTAACCGGGCAGCTCCCTCAACCCGGGCTCGACGTCGTCCCGCCAGACGGCGACCGGGTCGGGGCCGACGCGCTCGCTGTAGGTCACGGCGAGCGTCGGCGCGTCGCCGCCCCGGCCGAAGGTGACGCGATATGCCAGATCGGACACCCGGGAGGTGGTCAGCCGCTTCCAGCCGCCGGGCAGCGCCACCGAGAAGCCCTCCGGGGCGGTGTACCGGCGGTAGCCGGCCGGCAGGGCGGGGACCGGCTTCGAGGAGGGGGCCGAGGTGGGTGTGGCCCCGCCACCCGGTTGCCGGGCGCCGGGGCCGGACGGGGTCGCCCGGGGCGGCGCCCCCGCCGTGTCCGTGCCGGACGACAGCGCGCCGGACGCGGCCAGTGCCGCCGCGGCCACGGTGACCACGGCCAGCGCGGTGCCGGCGGCCAGGGCCCGTCTGTCCCGCGGGGGTCCGGCGTGACGCACGGCCCGGTACGCGCCGCGCAGCCGGGGCTCGGGGGCCGGTGGCCGCTCCGCGTCCGTGTCCTCGCGCAGCGCCCGGGTCAGCGCCTCGCGGACCACCGGCCGGGTCAGCCGCTCCCGCGCGTCCTTGCGCAGCAGACCCTGCACGGCCTGGGTGAGCGGCCCGGCGCGCAGCGGGGTGCGCAGCGGCAGCCGGTCCACCGCCTTCAGCGTGGCGTCGGGCCGGCCACGGTCCCGGAACGGCGGCCGGCCCTCGACCATCGTGTAGAGCAGCGCGCCCAGCGCCCACAGGTCGGCGGCCGGGCCGATGCGCTCGTCGCGGGCCTGCTCCGGCGAGGCGTACGACGGTGCCGTCAGCCTCGGCACGAGCGTCGCGCCCGCCAGCCCGAACCCGGTGACGACGACCGGGCCGTCGTCCCGTACGAAGACCTGGCCGGGGCTCAGCTCGCCGTGCGTGACGCCCTCGTCGTGCGCGGCCTGGAGCACGTCCAGCAGCTCCAGGCCGAGCCGGGCCGCCCGCACCGGGTGGAACGAGCCCTCCCCGGCGAGGAGTTCGCCCAGGGGCGTGCCGTCGATCCACTCGGTGACCGTCCACAGGGCGCCCGCCTCCACCACGGCGTCGACGACCGCCGCCACCTGGCCGGGGCGCAGCAGCCGCATCGTCTGAGAGGTGCGCACGACCCGGGCGGTGACGCGCCGCGCGGTGTCCTGGCCGGCGGGCTCCGGCAGGGCCGTCTGCGCCACCAGGCGGGGCTGCTCCGCCGCCACGTCCTCGGCGTACCACCACAGGCGGTTCGTCTCGCGGGAGAAGACCTCCAGGAGCCGGTAGCGTCCGGCGACCAACTCGTGTGCGAAGACGTGCGCCTTGACCATGGTCATCCCTCGCTGAAACCCCTGCCTCGTCTTTCCCAGAGGTACGCGGGGCGGGCGGGGGTGCGTTCAGGGGCGCGCCCAAAAGCTCTCACAGCGCGGTCGTGACGGCGGAGTCCGCACAGCAGCGCTGTCAGAGCAGGCTGAAGCGGCCCGCCCAGTCGGTGAGTTCCCGGGGTGTCGTGTTGCCCCCGCACACCACGAGCCCGATCCGGGCCCCGTCGCCGACCCGCTCCACCACCTGCCGGGCCGCCGGCAGCAGACAGCCCGCGGCCGGCTCGGCCCACACCTTGGCGTGCTCGGCGAGGTCCAGACAGCCCCGCACCGCGTCCCGGTCCGTGACCACCAGCACCTCCTCGACCAGCGCGGACACATGGTCGTACGTCAACTGCGACACCGAGGGCGCGCTCAGCGTGGTGACCAGTGAGGACAGCGGGACGGGCACCGGACCGCCGGCCTGAAGGGCGCCGGACATCGCCTCCGCGCCCCCGGTCTCCACGCCCCACACGCGCACCCCGGGCCGACGGGCGCGCAGGGCCGCCGCGACCCCGGCGATCAGACCGCCGCCGCCCACGCTGACGACGACGTCCGTCAGCTCCCCGGCGTCCTCGGCCAGTTCAAGGCCCACGGTGCCCTGTCCGGCGATCACGACCGGGTCGTCGAACGGGTGGACCAGGGTCAGGCCCTCGTCCCGCAGCCGCGTCACCAGCTCGAAGGCGCTGTCCATGCCGTCGGTCAGCCGCACCACCGCCCCGGCCTCCTCGGCGAGCGCGAGAGAGCGCGCGGGCGCGGTGCGCGGCATGACCACGGTCGCCTTCACATCGAGGGCCGCGGCCATCACCGCGAGCGCGATCCCGTGGTTGCCGCCGCTCACCGCGACCACCCCCGCCGCACGCTCGGCCTCGCTCAGCGACAGCAGCTTCGCCGTGGCCCCGCGGGCCTTGAACGAGCCGGTGCGCTGGAGCAGTTCCAGCTTGGCGGTGACGGGGACGCCGAGCAGCGTGCCGAGGCCGGGGCTCGGTACCGTCGGCGTGCGGACGACGTGCCCGGCGATCCGCCGGGCGGCGGTTTCGATGTCCGAGATCTCGATCACGGTGCTCCACCCTTCCGGCGCGGGTCGGACCGCGCCCCTCGCACCTTGACCCGCCGGGAGTCCGGAGGTCAACGCCGTTCCGGATCATGGCTACAGCGCGCGGTCCAGCAGGGACTCCAGCAGCTCGGTCAGCTCCTCGGCGGCCCCGGCGGCCCCGGCGGCCCCGGCGGCCAGGGGCGCGGTGGTGAGCAGCTCCCGCGCCGCGGCCGTGTGGGCCCAGGCCTCGGCCAGGGCCGCCGTACGGCCCCCACCGCCTCGACCAGCGCGGCGGCCTCCTCGGTGTGCCCGTCCGGGCCGAGCAACGCGGGCAGCCGTCTGGCCGCCGGGGAGCCGAACGCGGCCAGCACCGGGAACGTCTTCTTCCGCTCCCGCAGATCGCCGCCCGCGGGCTTGCCGGTGACGGCCGGATCGCCCCAGATGCCGAGTACGTCGTCCACGAGCTGGAAGGCGACGCCGAGGTGGCGGCCGGCCCGGTCGAGCGTGTCGGCCGTGTCCGGGGGCGCCCCGCCGAGCGTGGCGCCCAGCGCGACGGCACAGCCCAGCAGCGCGCCGGTCTTGCCCTCCGCCATCGCCCGGTACTCCTCGGGTGTGACCCGGTCCGGGCCGGTCCAGGGCCGGGTGGCGAACAGCAGGTCGTCGGCCTGCCCGCGCACCAGATCGGCGAGGGCCGCCGACAGCAGCCGTACCGCGCAGGCGCCCTCCGGCGTGGCGGCGAGGGTGTCCACCGCCAGCGCGAACAGGGCGTCCCCGGCCAGCACGGCCGGACCCGTGCCGTAGGCCTGCCCGACGGCGGGGCGGCGGCGCCGGGTCGCGTCGTCGTCCATGATGTCGTCGTGCAGCAACGAGAAGGCGTGCACCAGCTCGACCGCGACCGCCGGCACCGAGCGACTGCGCGAGGCCGATCACGCCGGACACCCCGGCGCGCTGCGGGGTCGCCGTCGCCGAGGCACACCGGCGATGGCGTGTACAGCGTCTCGGAAAATCGCCCCGGCCCGAGGGGGCCGGGGCTCGGTCTGCCGATGGCCAAGACGTGGGTACGGCGGCGGGGGTTGCCCGCCTCGTGTGGATCAGGCGCGGAGGTCAGTCATCGTCCTTGTGGGGCGTCACCTCGCTGGGCCGTACCACGACGTACCCCTCGCCCTGGAGCATCAGCTGCACGGCCTCGCCCGAACCGCCGCGCAGCATCGAGCCGAAGGACTGCGAGCGGTGCAGTGAGGTCTGCAGGTTCGCCGTCCAGCCCACCACCGCGTCCGTGTCGACGTACACCGGGCCCTGCGCGGTCACCGGTATGACCAGGGGATTGCCGTCGCAGATCAGACCGAGCCGGCCGTGCCCGCTGAAGACGCTGTTGAACAGGCCGCCACCGGCGATGCCGGAACCCTTCATCGTCTTGATCTCGTACGACAGCGAGGTGTCGAAACACAGGACGTTGCGGCCGTTGACGGTGAACTGGTCGCCGGGCTCGACATCGACGATGAAGCAGTTCTGCGCCTCGTGCGCGAACCACGCCTCGCCCTGCCCGCTCACCGTCATGAGGGGCAGACCCTCACCGGTGACCGCACGCTTGAGCATGCCGCCGACGCCCTGCCCCTTGCGTTCGAACTTGAGGCTGCCGCGGTAGGCCACCATCGCGCCCTGCCGGGCGTACATCTCGCCGTTCACCGTGTACTTGATGCACTTGGCGTTCTCGACGGACATTCCCGGCTCCGCGGCCGGCTGCACCATGTGCTGGCTGGAAAAGAGATCACTCTTCATGCGGGGCATGGTGTCGTGGACGACGGCCTTCTGCCAAGATCACCGAAGGTATCGGTTCAACTACCGAACAGCTGCGTCCAGTACGTGCCCGCCCGGCCGCCGCCGGTGAAGCCGACACCGATGTGGGTGAACTCCCGCTTGAGGATGTTGGCGCGATGGCCCGGACTGTCCATCCAGCCGTCCACGACCTCGGCGGGGGAGCGCTGCCCGCAGGCGATGTTCTCGCCGATCAGGCGCCGCCGGGACCCCGCGGCGGCGGCCCGGTCCCAGGGCTGGGCGCCGCCGGGGGAGGTGTGCGCGTAGAAGTCCCGGGCCACCATGTCGGCGCAGTGCGCCTGCGCCGCGGTGGTGAGCAGCGGGTCGACGGCCAGCGGGGGCAGCCCGGTCCGCGCGCGCTCGGCGTTGGTGCGGGCGACGACCTCGCCGACCCAGCGCCCCAGCCCGTCCGGTGTCAGCGGTGCCGCCCACAGCGCGGTCCAGTACCGGTCGCCCGCGTCCGCGTGGGCGAGCCCGGCATGCCGGAACGCCGGGTCGAACAGGGTGCGCCGGGCCCGCGCCGAACCCAGGCAGTGGTCCACGAACTCGGCCGGGGTGCGCGGTCCCGAGACGAGGTGCTCGCCGACGGTCACGTACCCGTACCCGGCGGCCGAGATCCGCTGGTACACCGACACCCCGTCCCGTCCCTCCGCGCCGAGCCGCCCTCCGTCCGCCATGGCCCGGGCATGCGCCCGCGCGGCCGAGAGCAGGCGCGGATCCGGTACGACGGGTGGGCGACCGGCGCGGGCGCGGGCGGAGTTGACCAGGCGGATGAACGCGTCGGACACGGGGGAGGCCCCGGGGCCGGCCGGACGCCGTGGTGCGGCCGCCGCCGACTGTCCGCCGTCGTCGGCCACGTCCACCCCGAAGTCCCGGGCGAGGCCCGCCAGCCCGTCGGCGTACCCCTGCCCGATCGCCCGCAGCTTCCAGCCGGTGCCCGGACGGTGATAGAGCTCGGCGAGCAGCAGCACGGTCTCCGGCCCGGGCCGGGGCGGCGCGAACCCGGCCACCGCACGCCCGGAGCGGTCGGTGACGGCGAGGCGGGGCGCGGGCAGCCGCCCGAGCGGGGTGCCGGGCTCGGCCGCGCTGACCACGACCGTGACCCGGCACGCGCCCCTGCGCAACCGCGCCGGATCGACGGTCAGCGTGTCCCCGCGCAGCCGGACACCGGGCGCGTCGGGCTGGTTGTAGAACACGAAGTCACCGTCGCCGGCGACCTTCCCGTCGGCCCCGGTGACAAGAGCGGACACGTCGAAGGCACCGGCCACCCGAAGCCGTACCGGACCTCCCGGCAAGGGCACGTTGCCGCCGGGGACGAGTTCCCCCATGTCCGGTACGACGCGGGCCGGGCGCCGGCGGGTTCCCGCTCGCCGGCGCAGGGGCGCGGCACGCGCACTCGGCGACGGCGCGGGCCGCCCCTACCGCTTCCCGCAGAACGCGGACTCCAGCGCACCGGCCAACGTGTCCGGCACCTTCCCGTTGTTCGACGTGTTGGCCACGGCCGTGAGACTCCGCGTCCCGTCCTTGGTGCTGAACGCGTACGTGTAGTACCCCTGTACCGCCCCCGTGTGCCCGTACACCGACACCCCGCAGGACAGGTCCCGCCGCCGCAGCCCGAGCCCGTACGCCGTCGTGCTGGTCACCCGGGTGAACCGCGCCATCTCGGCGAGCCGCGCGGCGGACATCAGCTTCCCCTTGAGCAGCGCGCTGTAGAAGACGTCGAGGTCCCGCGCGCTGGAGATGACCGCCCCCGCGCTCTGCGCCCAGGACACGGTCTGCGCGGTCGCGTCGACCAGCGGGGCGCCCGCCGTGTCCGGCGTCAGGTACCCGCGGGTGTACCGGCCCGGGATCGCGGTGTCCGGATGGACGTAGAACGTGTCCCTCAGTTCCAGCGGCCCCGTTGACGCGCTTCTCGTACGCCGTCTTCACGGACTGCCCGGTGAGCTTCTCGATGAGCAGCCCGGCGACGACGAAGTTGGTGTTGGAGTACGCGTACGCGGCGCCCGGCGCGTTGGTGCGGGGCTTCCTCAGGGAGAGGGCGACCAGCTGCCGGTAGGTGAAGACCTTCTTCCGGACGGCCTCGAAGCCGGAGACACTGTTCGCGAACATGTCCTCGGTGCAGTCGTACAGCCCACTGCGGTGGCCGAGCACATGACGGACCGTGATCCGGTCGTCCGGCAGCAGGTTCGGCAGGTAGCGGTTGACCGGAGCGTCGGGCGAGAGCCGGTGTGCGTCCACGAGCTGGAGCAGCACGACGGCCGAGAACGTCCTGGTGACGCTCCCGATCCGGAAGCGGTCGTCGGTGCTGATGGCCCGCCGGGTGGCGCGGTCGGCCACGCCCTCGGTGACCTGGTACGTCCTGCCCCGGTCGTCGATCCGGGCCAGCGCTCCCGGCGCGCCCTGCGCCACCGCCGACCGCAGCACCGCGGCCAGTCCCGCGGTGTCGGGTGCCGGCAGCGCCGCCGGCGCCGGCGTGCCCGGGCCCCCGGTCGCGGCCCGCGCCGGAACCGCGAGCAGCGAGAGCGCGACCGCTCCGAGGACCGCTCCCCGCACCGCCGTTGCCGAGACCATCCCCTGCCCACTCCCATCGGCCGGTTCCTGATGCGATGTCGGTCACATTCCGCCCTGGGAACCCAGGGGATCGGGACCGCGTCTCCACAGCCGACACACAGCTTGTCATCCGTTGATCACTCTGCGGCGGCCATTCGTAAAGGATTGCCATAGAAGTTCGCGAAATGGATCATTCCGGCTTTACGTGCCCATGACTGATCCGTAAGGGTGACCTCTCGGGGCCTGACCGGCCCCCGTGGCGCCCAACCGCGCCATGCCTCAAGGCGGTTGGGCAGTCCGGCCGCCTTCGAACGGAGGAACCCTGATCAGATTGCGTAGACCGCACATACGCACCGTGGCCGTCGCCGTCGCGGTGACGACCGCTGCCACGGGCCTGGCCGGTACGGCCTTCGCGGCTCCTTCCACGGGGGTGGAGCGGTCCGCCGCCTCCGCCGCCCCGAACGCCACGGCGGTGGTGGAGGCGGCGCGCACCGCGGCCTTCGCGCACGCCTCGGCGACCGGTGTCTCCCAGGGCGACGAACTGCACGCGCAGGACGTCATGATCGACCCCGAGGGCGCCCGGCACGTCCGTTTCGTCCGCACCCACGACGACCTGCCGGTGCTCGGTGGCGACCTCATCGTCCACCTCGACCGCCGGCTCGGCTACACGGGCGTGACCCGCGCCGCCGACCACGCCGTCAAGCCGGCCGTCGCCAAGGCCAAGCTGACCGCGGGTCAGGCCGCCGCCAAGGCCGCCCAGGCCGCGAAGGGCGACGCCGGCAGCGCGCAGCTCGTCGTCGACGCCCGCGGCGGTGCCTCCGCGCTCGCCTACCAGGTCACCGTCACCGACAAGGACAGCGCCCGCACGGTCGTCGTGGACGCCGTCACCGGCAAGGTGCGCAGCAACACGCCGACCAGGGACGAGTTCCTGTCGCCCAAGCTGCTCGACGCCCTGCGCGAGCGCGGCGAGACCCTCGACCCGGCCACCGGCAGCGGCTCCGCCGCCGCCGTCTCCGGCCTGGTCGGCTCCCGCGGCGCCGGCGCCGCCGCCTACCCGTCGGCGGCCAAGGGCACCGGCAAGACCCTCTTCGTGGGCACCGTCTCCCTGACCACCACGCAGACGTCGCGCGGCCACTACCAGCTCAAGGACCCCAACCGGTACGGCACCGAGACGCGGGACGCCAAGGGCTCGTACACGGAGAAGTTCAGCGCGGGTTCGAAGCTCACCAACACGACCAACGTGTGGGGCAACGGCAAGACCACCAGCCGGGTCAGCGCCGCCGCGGACGCCCAGTACGGCATCACCAAGACGCTGGACTTCTACAAGTCCACGTTCAAGCGCAAGGGCATCGCCAACAACAGCAAGGCCGCCCAGGGCATGGTCCACTGGGGCAACAAGGTCGCCAACGCCTTCTGGGACCCGGCCTGCAACTGCATGCTGTACGGCGACGGCGACGGCCAGATGTTCAAGAAGCCGCTCGTCGTGCTCGACGTCACGGGTCACGAGCTGACCCACGGCGTGGTGGAGGCGACCGCCAACCTCCAGCCGACCTTCGTCGACTCCGACGGCAACCAGTACGGCGAGCCGGGCTCGCTGAACGAGTCGCTCGCGGACATCTTCGGCTCGAACGTCGAGTTCTACGCCAAGAACACGAAGGACACGCCGGACTACCTGGTCGGTGAGAAGCTGGGCCTCGCGCAGAAGTTCCTGCGCCGCCTGGACCACCCGTCCCTCGACAAGCTCGAAGGCACGATCGACTACTGGTCACCGGACACCTACTACGAGGAGGTGCACGCCGGTTCGGGCGTCTCCTCGCACGCCTACTACCTCCTCGCCGAGGGCAGCGGCAAGAAGACGATCAACGGCGTCAACTACAACTCGCCGACGTACCACAACATCGCGGTCAAGGGCATCGGCCGCACCAAGGCGACGGCCATCTACTACCGTGCGCTCACCCGCTACATGGTCTCCACGACCGACTTCCACCAGGCGCGCACCGCGACGCTGAAGGCGGCCAAGGACCTGTACGGCGCGAGCAGCACCGAGTACAAGACCGTGGACAAGTCGTGGGCCGCGGTCAACGTCACCGCCGCCAACACGCCGAGCGCCCGTCACTGACGGACACCGGACCACACCGGCACCACCGGATGCCCCGCCCCGTGCGGGGCATCCGCGCGTCCGGGGAACGCGACGGCCGGGCCGGGGGCGAGCCCCGGCCCGGCCGTCGCGTTCCTCAGCGCAGCGTCCGCGCCCAGTCCGCCGGCACCCGGCCCGCCGGGCCCGGCACCGGCTGGTCGACGGGGTGGCAGTCCGGGGGAGTGAGTTCGGGCCCGGAGCCGTACAGCTGGTCGGTGGTGAAGTCCCAGAACCAGTCCTCGCCCGGCTCGAAGCTCTGGATGATCGGGTGTCCCGTCTCGCGGTAGTGGGCGGTGGCGTGCTTCGAGGGGGAGTCGTCGCAGCAGCCGACGTGCCCGCACTGTGCGCACCGGCGGAGGTGGAACCACCAGCCGCCCGCCTCCTCGCACTCCACACAGCCCGTGCCGCTCGGCGGGACGCTGGGGTCGATTCCGTCGATGTCGTTCATACCGTCTCCTCGTCGGGCGTCTCGGCGGTCAGGGGGAGCAGCACCTGGAAGCGGGTGTCGCCCGGCACCGACTCCACCCGCAGGGCGCCGTGGTGCTTGTTGACGACGATCCGCCAGGAGATGTCCAGGCCGAGCCCGGTGCCCTCGCCGACCGGTTTGGTGGTGAAGAACGGGTCGAAGATCCGGTCCTTGATCTCCGGCGGCACACCGGGACCGGTGTCCCGGAACTCGACCAGCAGCCGCTCGTTGTGGAGCGCCGTCCGCACGGTCAGCGTGCCCTGGCCGCCCGCGCTGTTCATGGCCGAGACGGCGTTGTCCACCAGGTTCGTCCACACCTGGTTCAGCTCGGCCGGGTAGGCGGGCACCGGCGGGAGCGTGCGGTCGTACTCCTTGACGACCTCGATGCCCCGCCCGATCTTCCCGGAGAGCATCAGCAGCGTGCTGTCGAGGAGTTCGTGCACGTCCACCACCCGGTACGGCGCCCGGTCGAGCTGCGAGTACTGCTTGGCCGCGTCGACGAGGTGCGAGATGCGGGTGGTGGAGTCCTCGATCTCGTTCATCAACAGCTCGGTCTCGATGGTGTAGTTGAGCCAGCCGACCGCGTTCGGCAGGATCTCCTCGTCCACCGCCGCCGCGACCTGCTCCAGCCAGTCCACGTCGACCCCGGCCTGCACGAAGGTGGGCGCGAGCTGCCAGCCCTGCTCGACGCCGTGGTCCTCCAGCCAGTCGGTGAGCGTGTCCTCCCGGTCGCTGGCCTCAAGCGGGCTGAGCACCGGGGCCTTCGCCACCCGCTCCGCGGTGCGCTCCTGGATCTCCACCAGGCGCGCCAGCACCTCGCGGGAGAACGGGCCCTCGGCGATCAGACCGAGCTTGCGCCGCATCTTCGCGACCCGCTCCCGCAGGGTCGCGGTGGCCCGGACCGCCGCCGCGGCGGGGTTGTTCAGCTCGTGCGTGAGTCCCGCCGACAGCGAGCCCAGCGCCAGCAGCCGCTCCCGCTGCCCGATCATCGCCTGGGTGTTCTTCGTCCCGAAGAACAGGCCCTCCAGCAGGTGCACCGCCATCGGGAACCACTCGTGCACGACCTCGGAGAAGAGCTCCGCCGGCAGCACGAAGAACCGCGTCGGCTCGGTGACCCGCATCGAGTTGTTGTAGACCTGCCGCACCCGGTCGCCGAGGTACGCCTGCATCGCGCCCGCGTACACCCCGGGCTGCGAGGTCCGGATGACCTCCACGTCGTCGCCGCCGACCCGGCGGGACAGCACGACCGTGCCCTCGATCATCACGAAGAAACAGGTGGCCGGCTCGCCCTCGGCGTAGACCGGGCCGGGCTGGAACAGCTCCACCCGTCCCTGGGCGCACAGCCGGCCCAGCTGCTCGTCGCTGAGCTTCTCGAAGAGGAACAGCGAGCCGACCTCCTGCGGGCTGCACGCCACGACCTGCCCGCTCACGACTGCTCCAGGTACCGGTGGACGAGCATCACGGCCATGGCTCCCTCTCCGACGGCGGACGCGACACGCTTGGCGGACTCGGACCGCGCGTCACCCGCCACGAACACCCCGGGGATGCTGGTCTCCAGGTGGTACGGCGGCCGGTCCAGCTCCCAGCCGGCCGGCGGCCGTCCGTCGGCGGTCAGGTCGGGACCGGCCAGGATGAACCCGCGCCCGTCGCGCAGCACCGTGTCGCCCAGCCAGTCGGTCAGCGGGGCGGCGCCGATGAACACGAACATCCACTGCGCGTCGACCCGTTCCCGCTCCCCGGTCACCGTGTTCCGCAGCGTCAGCTGCTCCAGGTGCTCGGCGCCGTGCGCCTCCTCGACGACCGTGCGGCAGCGCACCGATATGTTCGGGGCCTCGCCGATCTGCTGGATCAGGTAGTGCGACATGGACGCCGACAGGTCCGGGCCGCGCACCAGCAGCGTCACCGACTTCGCGCCCCGGGACAGGTACATGGCCGCCTGGCCCGCCGAGTTGGCGCCGCCGACGATGTACACGTCCTGGCCCTGGCAGGAGGCGGCCTCGGTCAGTGCCGAGCCGTAGAACACCCCGCAGCCGGTCAGGTCGGTGCAGCCCGCCGCCTCAAGCTGGCGGTACTGCACCCCCGTCGCGAGGATCACGCTGTGCGCCGCGATCGCCGAGCCGTCCGCGAACCGTACGACCCGTGCGGCGCCGTTGACCTCCAGACCCGTCACCTCCCGGGCGGTCAGGATCTCCGCGCCGAACTTGGCGGCCTGCCGCCGTGCCCGGTCGGTGAGCTGGGCGCCGGAGACCCCGTCGGGGAAGCCGAGGTAGTTCTCGATCCGGGAGCTCTGCCCGGCCTGCCCGCCGGTCGCCGAGCGCTCGACCAGCACGGTCCGCAGGCCCTCGGAGGCCCCGTACACGGCCGCGCCGAGCCCGGCCGGGCCGCCGCCGATCACGACGAGGTCGTAGAAGTCGGACGTGGGTGTCGTCGCCAGGCCCACGTGCGCGGCCAGCTCGGGCGCCTCGGGTTCCACCAGGACCGTGCAGTCCGGGGTGATCACCAGCGGCAGCCGCTGCCCGTCCTGCCCGGCCGCCGCCAGCAGCCGCTGCCCCTCCGGCTCCTCCACCGAGTACCAGCGGTACGGCACCTGGTTGCGGGCCAGGAACTCCCGCACGTCCGAGGAGCGCGCCGACCAGCGGTGCCCGACGACCTTGGTGCTGGGCACCGGCTTGTAGGCGCTGTTGCGCCACGCGTCCAGCAGATCGTCCAGGACCGGGTAGAGCTTCTCCTCCGGCGGGTCCCACGGCTTGAGCAGATAGTGGTCCAGGTCGACCACGTTGATCGCGTCGATCGCCGCGTTGGTGTCCGCGTACGCGGTCAGCAGCACCCGGCGCGCCCCCGGGTACACGTCGAGCGCCTGCTCCAGGAACTCGATGCCGTTCATCTGCGGCATGCGGTAGTCGGCCAGGATCACCGCGACGAGGTCGCCGCGCAGCTTCAGCTCGCGCAGCGCGTCCAGGGCGGACTCACCGGACTCCGCGCGCACGATCCGGTACGACTCGCCGTAGCGCCGTCTCAGATCGCGGGCGACGGCACGGGAGACCCCCGGGTCGTCGTCCACGGTCAGGATGACGGTCCGCGCGGTGTCGGCGGCCTGTGCCATACGTCTCCCACCCGAGTGTCGGATCCCCCTCGGTCGGTGTCGTGCGGACCACCGCCCCGGTTCCAGGCCATCGTATGTTCGATGCTCCCGGTTCCGCTTGTCCGACGGAGACCGGTACTTGCCCGACAGTGACCACCCAGCGCCCCCGCTGCCCGGGAACCGGTGCGCCGGCCCGTGGGAGAGATCATCATGACGGTGCGCACCGGCGCCCGGCAGCGGGCATCCGGAACCCGAGGACGCGACGACGAGGAGGCCCACGGATGACACGCCCGATCACGGCAGGGGTGGACGGTACGGAGGAGAGCCTGGCCGCGCTGGACTGGGCGGCCCGGGAGGCCGTGCGCCGGGGGCTGCCGCTGCGGGTGGTCCATGCCTGGCGGTACGCCGAGGCGCTCGCCACCGCCGACCGGGACACCCAGCGCGGGTGGGTGTCGGAGGGCGTCACGGCGGCCGTGCGCACCGTCACCGAGCGGCACCCCGGGCTGACGGTGACCACCGACGTGGTGGAGGGGGCCGCCGCGCACGCGCTGGCCGACGCGGCGGCCGGGGCCGAGATGCTGGTGCTCGGCTCGCGCGGCCACGGACCCGTCGTCGGGTTCCTGCTGGGCTCGGTCGGTCAGCAGGTGATCGCCGAGGCGACCCGGCCCGTGGTCCTGGTGCGCGCCGGGGACCAGCCCGCGGCGGAGGCGGCCGGCCGGGACGTCGTGGTCGGCCAGCACGGCGGCCCCGAGGACAGCGCGGCGGCGCTGCGGTTCGCCTTCGAGACGGCGGCGGCCCGTGGCGCCGCCGTCCGGGCCGTCCGGGCCTGGACCCTGCCGCCGGTCTTCGCCTACAGCCCCGGTTCGCTCAAGCTGCTGGACGACGCGGGCGGTCTCGAACCGTACGAGAAGCAGGCACTGGCCGACGCCCTCGGGCCGTGGCGCGAGCGGTTCCCCGAGGTGCCCGTGGCCGAGCACGTCGAGATGGGCAGCGCCGGCCAGGTGCTGCTGTCGATGACCGGCCGGGCCCAGCTGATGGTCGTCGGGCGCCGGGCGCGCCGCACGGCCGTCGGCGCCCGGATCGGCTCGGTCGCGCACGGGGTGCTGCACCACTCCGAGTGCCCGGTGGCCGTGGTCCCGCACGAGTGACCTACTCCGGGCCGGCCGTCTCCAGGCCGGCCCGGGCCTTGGGCAGGACGTTGTCGATGTAGTCCTTGACGGCGGTGTCGAGGCCTATGTCGTGCTGCGCGCGCTCGGACAGGTACCAGCGGTGTTCGAGGAGCTCGTGGTAGATCTCGGCCGGGTCCATGGAGCCGCGCAGCTCCAGGGGCACCGCCCGCACGGTCGGCCGGAACACGTCCCGCACCCAGCGGTGGGCGAGCACCTCCGGGCGGGCGGCGAGGGGGTCGCCGGGCGCGTAGTCGTCCTGGGTGGCCATCCAGCTCTCCAGGTCGTTCAGCAGCCGCCGGGCCTGGTTCTCCTCGGCGTCCAGGCCGGTCAGGCGGAGCAGCTGCCGCTGGTGGTGGCCGGCGTCGACGACCTTCGGCACGAAGGTGACGGTGTCGCCGTTGGAGGAGTGCTCGATCTGCATCTCGGCGACGTCGAAGCCGAGGTCGTTCAGGCGGCGGATCCGGCGCTCGATGTAGTGGTACTTGCCCGCCGGGTACACCGAGGTGCGGGTCAGCTCCTGCCACAGGCCGTGGTAGCGGGTGCAGATCTCGTGGCCGAACTCGACCGGGTCGACGGACGGGTGCAGCGCGCCGGACGCCTCCAGGTCCAGCAGCTCGCCGCTGATGTTCACGCGGGCCAGGTCCAGGTCGTAGTCCCGCTGTCCGGGGCTGAGCCGGGGGTGCAGGTCGCCGGTCTCGGCGTCGACCAGATAGGCCGCGTAGGCGCCCGCGTCCCGCCGGAACAGGGTGTTGGACAACGAGCAGTCGCCCCAGGCGAACCCGGCCAGGTGGAGGCGGACCAGCAGCACGGCGAGGGCGTCCATGAGCCGGTGCATGGTCGCCGGGCGCATGGTCGTCTCGAACATCGACCGGTACGGCATCGAGCCGCGCAGGTGCCGGGTGACGAGCACCGGCTCCAGCGGGGCGCCGGAGGGGTCGGTGCGGCCGGTGACCACGGCCAGCGGGTCGACGGCGGGGATGCCGAGCCGGTCCAGGTCGCGCAGCAGCTCGTACTCGCGCAGCGCGGGCCGTTCGGCCAGCTCCTTGACGGCGATCACCTCGTCCCCGGCGTGGGCATAACGGACCACGTGCCGGGAGATGCCGCGGGGGAGCGGCACGAGGCACTCCTCGGGCCACTCCTCCAGCGGGGTGTCCCAGGGGAGCGCGAGCAGGAGCGCGGGGTGCTCCGGGTTCGTGGCGCTGATCTGCAAGGCCATGGCACGAACCCTAAGGCCCCGCGCTCCTGTTCGAGGAGACCGGTCCCTGTGGGAGGCCGGGCGCGCTTCGGGTGGTGCGGTCCCTGTGGGAGGCCAGGCGGGCTTTGGGTGGGGTCCGCCCTCCGCGCGACCCGGCGTTCGGGGCGGCCTCGCCCTCCGCGCGGGCCGGCGTTCCGGGTGGCCCCGCCCTCCGCGCGACCCGGGCCCTCCGCGTGGTCCGTCCCTCCGGAGGCTCGGCGCGCTTCGGCGGACCGGTGTCCCGGGCGGCTCGTCCGGCTACGACGCCCGTTCCCGGGCCTGTTCGGCCGCGGCACGTACCGAACCGTGGTGGAGTGGTCCGTGGCCGGGCAGCAGGGTGTCGCCGTCGAGCGCGCCGACCACGTCCAGGGAGGCCAGGGTCCGCGCGCGGTCGTGGTGGAAGAAGTCGGGCAGGAGCTGCGGGCCCTTCACCCGGGAGGTGGCGTGCCCGCTGACCAGTGCGTCCCCGGAGATCACGATGCCGGCGTCGGGCAGGTGGTAGACGCAGTGGCCGTCCGTGTGGCCGGGGGTGTGCACGGGGACCGGCCGCCCCGGCAGGTCGAGCGCTCCCTCGGCGGGGAACGGCTCGGGTGCCGTGACGGGGTGCTGCTCCGTGCCGCCCACCCGGATCACGTGCACGGCCCAGGGCAGCACGCCGGGCCGCCAGGCGTTGCGCACCACGTCGGCGATGGTCGCCTGCTGGAGGAAGTCGCGCCGGGCGTGCGGGACCTCGGCCGGGTGGAGATAGACCGGGGTGCCGTGGGCGGCGCGCAGGTACTCGGCGGAGCCCAGGTGGTCGTTGTGCGCGTGGGTGATGAGGACGGCGGCGACCGCGTCCGGTGAACTCCCCACGTGCGCGAGGGACTCCAGCAGTCCGGGCCGGTCCCCGGGATAGCCGGTGTCCACCAGCGTGACGGCGTCGCCGTCCTTGAGGATCACCCAGTTGGTGTTGTGGCCGTGCACCAGATAGGTGCCGTCGGCGACTTGTCTTACCTCTGCCCGCATGATCTCTCCGAGCCCTCAGCGGCGGATCGTCGGGGACAGCCAACCAGACGGGGGTTCGTCCCGCGCGGGCGGGCCCGGTCGTCAGTGGACCCCGCGAGGGCGGAACTGGATGCTGATGCGCGGTCCCGTGGCCCGGCTGGTCTTGGGGACGCAGTGCTCCCAGGTGCGCTGGCAGGAACCGCCCATCACGATGAGGTCACCGTGGCCGAGCGGGCGCCGGACCGCCGTACCGCCCCCGCCGGCCGGCCGCAGCAGCAGGTCGCGGGGCTCGCCGACGGAGAGGATCGCGACCATCGTGTCCTCCCGGGAGCCCCGGCCGATCCGGTCGCCGTGCCAGGCGACGCTGTCCCGGCCGTCGCGGTAGTAGCACAGCCCGGCGGTGGTGAACGGCTCGCCCAGTTCGCCGGCGTAGTGCCGGGACAGGGCGGTGCGGGCCTCGTCGAGGACCGGGTGGGGCAGCGGGTCCTCGGCCTGGTAGAAGGCGAGCAGGCGTGGGACCGCCACCACGTTGTCGTACATCTTGCGCTGCTCGGCCCGCCAGGGGACCTCGGCCGCCAGGTGTTCGAACAGGTCGTCGGCGCCGCTCAGCCAGCCCGGCAGGACATCGATCCAGGCGCCCGAGCCCAGCTCGGTCCGGCGCAGCCCGTCGAGCGGGCCGAGCCTCAGCTCGTCGGTCTGGTCGAACAGGGAGCCCTGGAGGTGCGTGGACATGGGTCCAGCGTACTCCTTAATCGAAAATGCGTTCCATTTGATCAACGAGCGTCCAGAGGGCTTTCGATACACCGGTGTATCCGATACATTCGCGTATCGACTCGACGAGGAGGCAGCCATGGAGACGGCCGGACGCGTCACCCGGCGCCGGGTCCGCACCCGCGCCCGGCTGCTCGACGCCGCCTTCGCGGTGTTCGCGGCCAAGGGCTACGGGCGCGTCTCCATCGAGGAGGTCTGCGAGGCGGCCGGGTTCAGCCGGGGCGCCTTCTACTCGAACTTCGCCACCCTGGACGAGCTGTTCTTCGCCCTCTACCAGGAGCGCGCCGACCTCATCGCCGCCCAGGTTGCCGACGCCCTCGCCCAGGACGGACCCGACCTCGACGTGCCCGCCTCCGTGGACCGGGTCACCGAGGTGCTGCTGCTCGACGTCGACTGGCTGCTGGTGAAGACCGACTTCCTGGTGCACGCGGCCCGGAACCCGGACGTCGCCCGGGCCCTCCTCGACCACCGCGCCCGGCTCCGGCGGGCCATCGCCGACCGGCTCTCCCGGGCCCGGGGTCACACCGCACTGCCCGCCGTGCTCGGCGACGCCGACGGCGCCGCGCACGCCGTGGTCGCCGCCTACGACGGGGTCACCACCCAACTGCTGCTGGACCGGGACGTCGAGGCCGCCCGGGCCTGGCTGGGGCAGCTGCTCACCGCGCTGCTCACGGACGGCAGCCGCACCCCCGCCGCATGAGCACAGCCGGAACGGCACCGTCGTACGAGCGCACGCGCACCCGCGGGGGCCGGCGCCGAGCACCGTACCGAGCACCGTCAGGAAGGACACAGTCGTCATGGACGCGGACGTCATCGTCGTCGGAGCGGGTCTCGCCGGCCTGGTCGCGGCACACGAACTCACCAGCCGGGGCCGCCGGGTCGCGCTGGTCGACCAGGAGAACGCCGCCAACCTCGGCGGCCAGGCGTTCTGGTCCTTCGGCGGGCTCTTCCTCGTCGACTCGCCCGAGCAGCGCCGCCTCGGCATCAAGGACTCCCTCGAACTGGCCTGGAACGACTGGCAGGGCAGCGCGCGGTTCGACCGGCTCGCCGACGAGGACTCCTGGGCGGTGCGCTGGGCCCGCGCCTACGTCGAGTTCGCGGCCGGCGAGAAGCGCTCCTGGCTCCAGGGGCACGGCATCGAGCTGCTGCCCACGGTCGGCTGGGCCGAGCGCGGCGACCTGCGGGCGGACGGGCACGGCAACTCCGTGCCCCGCTTCCACATCGCCTGGGGCACCGGCACCGGCGTGGTCGAGCCCTTCGTGCGGTACGCCCGGCAGGCCGCCCGGGACGGGCTGCTGACCTTCCACCACCGCCACCGGGTGGACGAACTGGTCGTCGAGGGCGGCACGGCACGCGGGGTACGCGGCACCGTCCTCGCCCCCGACGACTCCCCGCGCGGCGTCGCCTCCAGCCGCGACCGCGCGGGCGACTTCCACCTCACCGCCCAGGCCGTGGTCGTCACCACCGGCGGCATCGGCGCCGACCACGACATCGTCCGCCGATACTGGCCCGAGCGGCTCGGCACACCCCCCGCCGAGATGGTCACCGGCGTCCCCGCCTACGTCGACGGCCGCATGCTCGACATCAGCGCCGAGGCCGGCGTACGCCTGGTGAACCGCGACCGCATGTGGCACTACACCGAGGGCCTGCGGAACTGGGACCCCATATGGCCCGGCCACGGCATCCGCATCCTGCCCGGCCCGTCCTCCATATGGCTCGACGCCCTCGGCCGCCGGCTGCCCGACCCCTGCCTGCCCGGCTACGACACCCTCAGCACCCTCAGGTACCTGCGCACCACCGAGGACATCGCCGGGTACGACCACTCCTGGTTCGTCCTCACCCGGAAGATCATCGAGAAGGAGTTCGCGCTCTCCGGCTCCGAGCAGAACCCCGACATCACCGCCAAGGACCGCAAGGCGGTGCTGCGCGACCGGCTGCTCGGCAAGGGCGCCCCCGCGCCGGTGCGGGCCTTCCTCGACCACGGCGCCGACTTCGTCACCGCCGGGAGCCTGGAACAGCTCGTCGGGAAGATGAACGGCCTGACCGGGAAGCCGCTGCTGGACGCGGCCGAGGTGCGCCGCCAGATCGAGGCCCGCGACCTCCAGATCGCCAACCCCTACAGCAAGGACGCCCAGGTCCAGGGCATCCGCAACGCCCGCCGCTACATCGGCGACCGCCTCGGCCGCGTCGCCGCCCCGCACCGCCTCCTCGACCCGGCCGCGGGCCCTCTCATCGGAGTCCGGATGCACGTGCTGACCCGCAAGACCCTCGGCGGCATCCAGACCGACCTGGACTCCCGGGCGCTCGGCGCCGACGGCACACCGATCGAGGGGCTGTACGCGGCCGGCGAGGTCGCCGGGTTCGGCGGCGGCGGGGTCCACGGCTACAACGCCCTGGAGGGCACCTTCCTCGGCGGCTGCCTCTTCTCCGGCCGCGCGGCGGGCCGGCACGCGGCCCGGCACACCGGCTGACCTCAGCCCGCCACCAGCTCCGCCAGGACGTGCGCGTGGCTCTCCTCGGTCTTCTTGGACGCCGTGAGGAGGGTCACCGTGCCCTTGCGGGCCGACTCCCGCAGGTGGTCCAGCAGTTCGGCGGCCCGGGGGGCCTCCAGCTCCTGCTCGTAGCGGCTCCTGAACTCCTCGTAGGAGCCCCCGCCGTGGTACCACGTGCGCAGCTCGCTCGACGGGGTCAGTTCCTTCGGCCACTCGTCCACGTGCGCGGCGTCCTTGGCGAGGCCGCGCGGCCAGAGCCGGTCGACCAGGACGCGCAGGCCGTCGTCGGGCTCGGGCGGTTCGTAGATCCGGCGCACACGCACGCTCACGGTCGGGCCCCTCTCGGGTCGTGGACGGTCGTGCGAGCGTACTGCGCCGGGCCGCGCCCACCCGGCGGCGACGCGGCACGACTTGACCGGAACAAGGGGGAAACCGTGCCCGCACGGCGCCTACTCTGACGGCCAGTCGATCACCGGCCACTTCCGAGGAGCGCATGTGACACCACCCCGCAGACTGCCCGCCCGTCGCCGTACCGCCGTCCTCGCCACCGTCCCCGTCGCCGTGGCCGCCCTCCTCGGCGCCGCCGGCCCCACGGCCGCGGGCACCACCGGAGCGCCCGGCGCCGGCGACCCGTACTTCCCGCTCAGCGGCAACGGCGGCTACGACGTCCGCCACTACGACCTGACACTGCGTTACGACACCTCCACCCGCCGCCTGGACGCCACCGCGGTGCTCACCGCCCGCGCCACCCAGCGGCTCACCCGCTTCGACCTCGACCTCACGGGCCTGAAGGTCACCGCCGTCACCGTCGGCCGCACGAAGGCGGCCTTCCGGCGCGACGGCCAGGAACTCGTCGTCACCCCGCGCCACGCCCTGCGCGCCGGGCAGGAGTTCCGCGTCACGGTCGCCTACCACGGCACCCCGAAGCCGGTCACCGACCCCGACGGCTCGGCGGACGGCTGGATCCCCACCGACGACGGCGCGTTCGTCGCCGGGGAGCCGCAGGGCGCGATGACGTGGTTCCCGGCCAACGCCCATCCCAAGGACAAGGCGTCGTACGACTTCACCATCACCGTGCCCGAGGGGCGCACCGCCGTCGCCAACGGCGTCCTGCTCGGAGAGCGCACCGCCGGCGGGCGGACGACCTTCCGCTGGCGCGAGACCCAGCCCATGGCCGCCTACCTGGCGACCGCGACCATAGGCACGTTCCAGGTCGAGCGGTACACCACCCGCGACGGCGTCCAGGTGTACAACGCCGTGGACGCCCGCGAGGCCCGCGCCGCGGCGCCCGTGCTGAAGAAGCTGCCCTCCGTGCTGGAGTGGGAGAGCAAGCTGTTCGGGCCGTACCCGTTCCGGGCCGCCGGGGCCATCGTCGACCACGCCCCGGACGTCGGCTACGCCCTGGAGACCCAGACCCGGCCGGTCTACGACTCCGCACCCGACCTCGACACCCTCGTCCACGAGAGCGCCCACCAGTGGTTCGGCGACTCCGTCAGCCTCACCGCCTGGAAGGACATCTGGCTCAACGAGGGCTTCGCCACCTACGCCGAGTGGCTCTACGACGAGCAGCACGGCGGCCCCAGCGCCCAGCACGCCTTCGACTCCCTCTACGCCCGCCCCGCGAGCGACGGGTTGTGGGCCTACCCGCCCGGCGACCCGGGCAGCGGCGAGAACATCTTCGGCACCCCCGTCTACGCCCGCGGCGCCATGGCCCTGCACGAGCTGCGCCGGGCCGTCGGCGACCGCGACTTCTTCCGGATCCTGCGCGCCTGGGCGACCGGGCACCGCGGCGGGCACGGGACCACGGCACAGTTCGTCAGGCTCGCCGAGAAGACCTCGGGGAAGCAGCTGGACGGGCTGTTCCGCACCTGGCTCCACACGCCGGGCAAGCCGAACCGCCCCTGAAACCCGGTCAGTTCCCCCCGCGCTCGCGACGCTGACCGGTTCCAAACAACTGCCGGTCAAGATCGACTCATGATCCGACGCAGAACCGCCGTCGCTCTCCTCGCCTCCCCGCCGCTGCTCACCGGCTGCGGCGGCGGAGCCGAGGCGACCGAACGCCGGACCCCGGCCCGCCGTCCGGCACCGGCACCCACCCCCGGCACCGCCAGACCGCCGGCCCCGCGCGGCATACCCGGCCTCGGGCCCGAGCGGACCGCGGCGATCCCCGAGCGCTGCACGCAGGCCGTCGTCGTCACCGGGCGCGGCGTGAACTCCCCGCTGTGCACCGTCGTCCTGCACCAGCGCACCCCCACCGGCTGGCAGTCCGGACCCGCCTGGCCCGCCCACAACGCGCTGCGCGGCTGGAGCGCCCACCACCTGCTCGGCGACCTGCGCTCCCCGCTCGGCGTCTACACCCTCTCCGACGCCGGCGGACTGCTCCCGGACCCCGGCGGCAAGCTCCCGTACCACCGTTCCAGCGGATTCCACTCGCCCGGCACCGGCTTCGAGGGCGAACCCCTGGAAGGCTCCTTCGACTACGTCATCGCCATCGACTACAACCGCAGGCGTGGCACCTCGCCCCTGGACTGGACCCGGCCCCTCGGCCCGGGACGCGGCGGGGGAGTGTGGCTGCACGTCGACCACGGCGGGCCCACCCACGGCTGCGTCAGCGTCGCCAAGGCGCACATGAAGGACCTCCTGCGCACCCTCGACCCCGGCCGGCACCCCGTCGTCGTCATGGGGTACGCCGACTGGCTCGCGCACTGAGCCGCTTAGGATCCGAACTCGTGTGCGCACATGTGCTGGTCGCCGAGGACGACGAGAAACAGGCCGAACTGCTCCGCCGCTCCCTGCTGGCCGAGGGCCACACCGCCACCGTCGTGCACGACGGCGCGGCGGCGCTCGACGCCGCCCGCCGGCTGCGGCCCGACCTCGTCGTGCTGGACCTGATGCTCCCGGTCCTCGACGGCTTCGGGGTGTGCCGGGCGCTGCGCGCGGGCCCGGAGCAGCCGGACATCCCGGTGGTCATGCTCACCGCCCGCTCCGCCGAGGACGACCTGTTGCTCGGCCTCGACGTCGGTGCCGACGACTACCTGACCAAGCCGTACAGCCCGCGCGAGCTGATGGCCCGTATCCGTACGGTCCTCCGGCGCAGCGGGCGGGGCGTCGGAGCCCGGGACGACGACCCGGTCGTGCGGGCCGCCGGGATCAGCGTCGACCCGGTACGGCACGAGGTGCGCTGCGACGGCTCGCCGGTGGAGTGCACACCGGCCGAGTTCCAGATCCTGCTGGCCATGGCGGGCGAGCCGGAGCGGGTGTTCACCCGGCGGCAACTGCTGCACTGCACCCGCGGCTTCGACCGGGCCTCCACCGAGCGGGCCGTCGACGTGCACATCATGAACCTGCGCCGCAAGATCGAGGCCGACCCGCGGCGGCCGGCGCGGCTGCTGACCGTGTTCGGGGTCGGCTACAAGCTGAGCGGCACCCGGCGATGAGGCGCCGGATCCCGGTGCGCAAACGGCTGGTCGTCCGGCTGCTGTTCGTCTCCGCGCTCATCGCCGTCTGCTCCGTGGCGGCCACCGCCTGGCTCGCCGTGACCACCACCACCAGCGCCCTGAAGGAGGAGCAGGGGCAGGACCTCGCCGCCGACAACCGCATCCTCGCCCAGCTCAGCGGCTACGCCGCCACCCACTCCGACTGGTCGGGGATCCGGCCCACCCTGCGGGAGCTGGCCGCCCGCACCGGCCGCCGGATCGCCCTCACCACCGCCGACCGCACCCCGGTCGCCGACTCCGCGCCTCGCGGCACGCCGCTGCCGCCCCGGCCCGCCGCCACCGTCGACCCCCTGCGCACCGACACCTACACCGAGACCGGCGCCCAGCTCAGCGGCATCGACCCGCGCGTGGTGGGCCCCTACCTGCTGCCGGCCGCGGAACGCGCCAAGCTGGACACGCTGGCCGCGCGCCGCGAACAGTGCTACGAACGCTACGGCCTCCAGGCCACCGTCGAACGGACCGAGAGCGGCCGGCCGGTGGTCACCCTGCCGGACGGCGCCGATCCCACCGCCTACGGCGCCGACGTGTGCGAGGACGGCCGGCTCAACACCCCCACCGCCACCGAGCAGAAGGCCCTGGACGCCCTGTCCGACCTGATCCGGCCCTGCCTGAGCAAGGACGGGATCGACCTCGGCGGACGGCTGTTCCTCACCTTCGACCCCAGCGGCAAGGACCCCTTCGGCGGCGGCTACCTCGTCGGCAAGTACGCCAAGCTCGGCACCGGCGAGGCCTCGCGCATCACCCAGCGCTGTGTCCAGACCGCCCGCCGCACCCAGCTCCAGCCCTATGTCGCCCCGGTGGCCGAGCTGTTCCTCGGCATCGGCGACCAGAACCCGGCCCGCTTCGACATGTCACCGGCCAACAAGGCCAAGGTGGTCGGCGTGGCCGGTCTGGTCCTCGCCGTCACCGTCGCCGTGACCGCCGTCGTCGCCGTCCGGCTGGTACGGCCGCTGCGCGCGCTCACCCTCGCCGCGCAGCAGCCGCCCGAGCTGCACGTGCGCGTGCCGGTGACCACCCGGGACGAGACCGGCATCCTCGCCGAGGCCTTCAACGACCTCACCGAGCGCCGCGCCCGCCTGGAGGCGCAGCGCAAGGCCATGGTCAGCGACATCGCGCACGAGCTGCGCAGCCCGCTCACCAACATCCGGGGCTGGCTGGAGGTCGTCCGGGACGGCGTCGTCGAGCCCGACCCGGCACTGCTGGACTCGCTGCACGAGGAGGCGCTCGTCCTCCAGCGGATCATCGACGACCTCCAGGACCTCGCCGCGGCCGACGCCGGCACGCTGCGCCTGCACCGGGAGCCGCTGCGGGCCGGTGACCTGCTCGACCAGGTCGCCGCCGCCCACCGCGTCGCCGCCGACGCCGCCGGGGTCGCCCTGCGCACCGAGGCCGACGCCGCCGCCTGGCTGGAGGCCGACCCGGTGCGGATGCGGCAGGCCCTCGGGAACCTGGTCTCCAACGCGCTGCGGCACACCCCCGCCGACGGCACCGTCACGCTCACCGCCCGCCGGGACGGCGACGAGGCCGTCCTCACCGTCGCCGACACCGGCTCGGGTATCGCACCCGAGGACCTGCCGCACGTCTTCGAGCGGTTCTGGCGGGCGGAGAAGTCCCGCAGCCGCCGCACCGGGGGCAGCGGGCTCGGTCTGCCGATCGTCCGCCACCTGGTGGCCGCCCACGGCGGCACGGCCGGGGTCGCGAGCGAGCCGGGTTCGGGCACGGTGTTCACGCTGCGGCTGCCGGCCGCGCCACCGCCCGGCGACGAGCCCTGGGAGCGCGGGCGAGCCCTGTGAGCGGCGCGGACGGGTCTTGAGAGCGGCGTGTACGGGCGCCCAGAGCGGAGCATCCGGGTCCGGAGAGCGGAGCAACGGAATCCGATTTCCGGCGCGCGCCGGGGGTACTCCGGTCGCGCAAGCGCAGCACAAGGAGGCAGAGGGAGGTCATGCCATGAGCGGACCGGACGACCTTCCGGTCATGTCCACGCTGGCCGAAGCGGCCCGCCTGGTGCAACGGCACCAGGGTCTGTACGTGCGCTGGTCCAAGGGGCCGGGCACCGACCTCGACGACGTCTCCAGCACCGACGAACTGACCGGCGTCCCCATGCCGGGGCTGTCCGCCAACCCGCTCGACGTGGAGAACTGGTGGGAGGACCGGTCGGTGGAGCTGTGGGTGGCGCGCCGCCTCTACGACTACGCGCACCTGCCGCACGACAAGGGCCCCGGCGTGCGCGCCTGGGTCCTGCGGGGCCGGGAGACGGGCCGGGGCCCCGACAACGAGCCGCTCGTGGCCGACGTAGAGCCGCTGTGCTGGATCGCCGACGAGGTGATCGACGCGGCCCGGGACGAGGTGGCCCGGCAGGAGCGGGAGTGGGGGACCCTGCGCCGAGGTGGCCGCTGAGCCCCCGCCGCCCCCGCCGCGCCCGCCGGGCCGCCGGTCAGCCGGAGCGCTGCCGGGAGCGGGCGCGGCGCCGCAGCGCCCGGCGTTCCAGCTCCGTCGTACCGCCCCAGACACCGATGCTCTGGCCCGTGTCCAGCGCCCACTCCAGGCACTGCTCCCGGACCGGGCAGCGCCCGCACACCGCCTTGGCCCGCTGTGCCTGCACCTGCGCGGGTCCGGTGGTGCCGATCGGGAAGAACAGATCGGGGTCCTCGTGACGGCACGCGGCATGGTCGCGCCAGTTGTCCATCGGAATCTCCTGGTTGGGATCGAAGTCGTCCGTGCCCTGTCGCGTGCGTCGCCCATGGGGCGCGCAGGCGTTCCGCACGCGTTCTCCGGTCTCGGGTGACCGGTCAGGAGGGTGTGAAACGGCGCAACGGGCGGAGATCGGGTGACGGATGCGCTGCGGTCACCCCGGACGGCGCCGGCCCGGCGGGACCGTACGCGGTCAACAAGCCGGGCAGCGGGGACCGGAGGACACCGGACCACCCGACCGCGCACCGCCGAAGAGGGGTTCGAAGCAGCCGGCCACCCCACCCCGCCACCGAGGAAGCCATGCTGCTCCGCCAGCAGCCTTACGGCACCGATGAGCTGACGGGCCGCCTGGCAACGGACAGGAGACGGGAGTCCGGAACCGGACCGGCCCAGTGCCCCGGCCCCGCCGACCTTCGGCGCCGTGCGTCGGTTCTGTCAGGCTCCGGTGGTCAGCCGCGCAGCGTTCGCGATGCCGTCGTCGTCACGGCCTCGGCGAGGGACGCCAGTGCGGGGGAGTCGAGCTTCCACTGCTGCCAGTACAGCGTGACGTCCATCCACTCGCCGGGGGCGAGCACGACCAGCCGCCCCCGGTCGAGCAGTGGACCGGCCTGCACCTCCGGGACCATGCCCCAGCCGAGCCCCGCGGCGACCGCGTCCAGGAACCCCTCCGAGGTGGGCACGTGGTGCCGGAACGGGCCGGCGGACGCGCGGCCGAGCCGGCGGGCGAAGGCGTCCTGGAAGTCGTCCTTGCGGTCGAAGACCACGACGGGCGCCCGGGACAGCGCCTCCGGCAGGGGCCGCCCGTCGAGGTGGGCCGCGGTGAACTCGGGGGCGGCCACCGGCAGATAGCGCATCCGGCCCAGCGGACGGACCGTGCAGCCGGGCACCGGGTCGGGCGAGGAGGTCACCGCCGCCATCACCAGACCCTCGCGCAGCAGCGCCGCCGTGTGGTCCTCGTCCTCCCGGTGCAGCTCGTAGCAGAGGCCCGCCACCCGGGTCAGGGCCGGCAGGAACCAGGTCGCCAGCGAGTCCGCGTTCACCGCGACCGAAACCCGTGTCGGCTCCCCGGTGCCGTTCAGCCCCAGCTCTCCCCAGGCGTCCCGCTCCAGCCGGGCGAGCTGCCGGGCGAACCGCACGAGCACCGCACCGGACTCCGTGGGCCGTACCGGTTTGCTGCGCCGGAGCAGCACCCGGCCGGTGCGCTGTTCGAGGGCCTTGACCCGCTGGCTGACCGCCGACGGCGTCACGTGCAGCGCCGCCGCGGCCGCGTCGAAGGTGCCCTCGTCCACCACGGCCAGCAGCGTCCGCACCTGTTCCAGAGGCAGATCGGTCATCACAAGCGCTAATGGTACGTAAAAATCCTTAGCTGTACTTGTGACCGGGAGTTTCCTAGCGTCGACGGCATGAACCACGCCCTGACCGCCGCGGCCGCCGGCTTCGGCACCGGCCTCTCCCTGATCGTCGCCATCGGTGCCCAGAACGCCTTCGTCCTGCGGCAGGGGGTGCGCCGGGACGCCGTCCTCGCCGTCGTCGGCATCTGCGCCCTGTCCGACGCCGCGCTCATCGCGCTCGGCGTCGGCGGGGTCGGCGCGGTCGTGGTCGCCTGGCCCGGCGCGCTGCGGGCGATCGGGATCGTCGGCGGTGTGTTCCTGCTCTGCTACGGCGCGCTGGCCGCCCGCCGGGTGCTCAGGCCCGGCACCGGACTGCACGCGGAGGGCGAGGCGGCCGGCTCCCGCCGCCGGGCCGTGCTCACCTGCCTGGCGATGACCTGGCTGAACCCGCACGTCTACCTGGACACCGTGTTCCTGCTGGGCTCCCTGGCCGCCGACCGGGGCCCGCTGCGCTGGACGTTCGGGCTCGGCGCCGCGCTCGCCAGCCTGTGCTGGTTCGCCGCGCTCGGCTTCGGCGCCCGGCTGCTCGGCCGGTTCCTGGCCCGGCCCGGCGCCTGGCGGCTCCTGGACGGCCTGGTGGCCCTGACCATGCTGGCCCTCGGCGCGACCCTGGTCGCCGGATCCTGAGACGAACGGGCTCGTCGCGCAGGGGGTTCCTGGGACAGTTAGGCTCTCGAAGCGAAAAGATGTAACGAGCAACCAGGACATCCGTGGACACCAGCGAGAGCAGCAGCACCAAGGCCGAGCGGCCCGTGAGCCGGTCCGACACCGACGCGCCGGCGGTCGAGGACCCGCCCCGGCGCGGCTGGCGCCGCTGGGCGATGGACACCCGCCCGCTGCGCATCCCCGCCTACCGGCGCCTGTGGTCGTCGACGGTCGTCACCGCCGTCGGCAGCCAGCTCACCGCCGTCGCCGTACCCAAGCAGATCTACGACATCACCCACTCCTCGGCCTGGGTCGGCTACGCGAGCCTCGCGGGCCTCGTGCCCATGGTGGCCTTCGCGCTGTGGGGCGGGGCGGTCGCCGACACCGTGGACCGGCGCAAGCTGCTGCTGGTCACCAACATCGGTATCGCGGTGACCTCGCTGCTGTTCTGGGCGCAGGCCGTCACCGGCGTGGACTCGGTCGTCGTCCTCATGGTCCTGCTCGCGCTGCAACAGGCGTTCTTCGGGCTCAACTCGCCCGCCCGCACGGCCTCCATAGCCCGGCTGGTCCCCGCGGAGCAGCTGCCGGCCGCGAACGCCCTCGGCTCGACGGTGATGCAGACCGGTCTGGTGGCCGGTCCGCTGCTCGCCGGTGTGCTCATCCCGGTCATCGGGCTGCCCGAGCTGTACCTGATCGACGCGCTGGCGCTGTGCGTGACGGTGTGGGCCGTCTTCCGGCTGCCCGCGCTGCCGCCGCTCGGCGCCACCGCCCGCCGGGCCGGGCTGCGCGAGGTTGCGGCGGGCTTCCGTTACATCTCCCGGCACAAGGTGCTGCTGCTGTCCTTCCTCGCCGACATCGTCGCCATGGTGTTCGGCATGCCTCGCGCCCTGTTCCCGGAACTGGCCGCGCACACCTACGGCTCGTACGGCGAGGGTCTCGCGCTCGGTGTGCTGTTCGCCGGCATCCCGGTCGGCGCGGTGCTCGGCGGTCTGTTCTCCGGGGTGTTCTCGCGGGCCCGCCGGCACGGCTGGATGGTCATCGGGGCGGTCGTCGCCTGGGGCGCGGCCGTCGCCGGGTTCGGGCTGAGCGCGAACCTCTGGGTGGCCGTGGCCTTCCTCGCCGTGGCCGGTGTCGCCGACATGGTCTCGATGGTGTTCCGCGGCGCCATCCTGCTGTCCGCCGCGACCGACGAGATGCGCGGCCGGATGCAGGGGGTGTTCACGGTGGTCGTCGCGGGCGGGCCGCGCCTGGCCGACGTGCTGCACGGCACCGCCGGTTCGGCGTTCGGCCCGCGGGCCGCCGTCGCGGGCGGCGGCGCCCTGGTGGTCGTGGTGATGCTGGCCCTGGCCGCCGCCGTCCCGGCCCTGCGCCGCTACCGGATCTGAGGGCCCGGCGCGCCCGGGCCCCGGTGAGCCCGGCGGCCTAGATCGGGCTGCTGCGCCGCCGCATCGTGTACTGCTCCATCAGCTTTCCCCGGGTCGTCTCCAGCCGGTGGGCGAGGATCTCGGCCACCGTGCGCACCAGCGAGAGCCCGAGCAGTGGATCCTCCACGCACAGCCCGAGCACCGACGGCCCGTCGAACTCGTAGGCCCGTACGTTGCTGAAGGCCACCGCGCCGAAGTCCCACTGGTACGGCGGGAAGAGCCAGGACCAGCCGAGCATGTCGCCCGCGCCCAGCGTGGCCACGGTCACCCGCTGCCGCGAGGTGACCTGCTGGTCCAGGTGAACCGCGCCCGAGCGGATCACCCAGAACCGGTCGGCGGTGCCGCCGGCCTCGAAGATGTGGGTGTCCTCCGGGAAGGACACCTCCTTCGCCAGCTCCATCAGGCGCTCGCGCTGCGCCTGGGGGAGGGCGGTCAGCAGTTTGATCGCTTTGGTCATGGCGCATGGCTCCTCGCCGGCGGCGGTCGCGGTCCGGGTGGTGTGCTCTCAAGCCCATTTCAGCCGCTGTGACCGTCCGGAGCACGTCGAGGGAGGCGGATCTCCGTCCGCGTGTCGCGCTCGGGGCAGCAGAAAGCCCTGGCTGGACGGGGGAAACCAGCCAGGGCCGTACGTGGTGACACAAGGAGCGGGGAAGGGCGGCTTCCGCGCCGCTCCCGCGTCACTGTGGATGAACCATAAACCATCTGCCGTACTTTTGGGTAACCGGAAGCGGGTCAGGTGACCCGTTTCACTCCTTCCGCCCGCACCGGGCCCCCGCCCGGGCGGACGATCTCCTCCAGCACCCGCAGCACCGCCTCGAACGCCCGGGCCCGGTCCGCCGCCTCCCGCGCGCCCTCCGGATCCGTCGCCGTCAGGCTCTGCGCCCGCTCCCGCCAGGCCCGTTCCTCCTCGGCCGCGCGCTCCTGGCCCCGCCGGATCCGCCGCAACAACTCGTCCGCGTCCACCACATCGGTCATGTCCGGCGGGTACCCGCTCGGTCCGTGGTGATGACACGGGTACCCAGGGTGTTTGACAGCGCTCTGACGGGTCAGCCGAAAGGGGAGAGAACCCTGCAATCCGGGCACCGCTCAAGGAGGAAGGGATGCTCGACAAGCACCGGACCAGTTCCATCGCCACCCTGCCGGAGACGCACGACAGGATGCCGTGCCGGCCGGCCGAGGCCCGCAGAACGGTGGAGCGCGTCATGACCGAGCGGTGCCGGGCCCGCGCCCTGCCGTGCCGGCCCGAGGCCGTCGACGACGCACTGCTGGTCACTTCGGAACTCACCACCAACGCCCTGCTGCACGGCGGCGGCATCACCGGCTTCGACGTGGACGTCGACGGTGGTGGCGTCCGGGTCTCGGTGAGCGACAACAGCGACGACCTCCCGGTCACCGATCCGGCCGACGACGATCCCGGCCACGCCCATCCGGGCGGCCGCGGCTGGCCCATCGTGTGCCGACTGGCCAGGGACATCCGGGTCGCGGAGCTGCCTCGCGGCGGCAAGTGCATCACGGCCGTCGTACCGCTGCGCTGAAGCGGTCCGGGAAGTTCCGTTCACCGTGTTTGCGCGTGGGGGCGAGGGGCAGACGGAATCTCGTGCTTCGGACCGGAGGCGCCTGCCCCGCGGGGACGATCCCGCTGCCGGGCCCCCTTTCCGGCGGCCCGGTGGCTCACCCGCGGAGAACCCTGACACCACCGTTCGGGCCAGGACCCGGAACCGCAGTTCCGGCCATGTGCCCTGAAACCCCGTTCAGGAGCGATTCCGCATGCTGACCGACATGTCGACAAGCCGTCCCGGCACGACCGCCACCACCAGCGACACCGCCGGCGCCGCCGCGGCGCCCGCCCGGCGGAACCATGACGACGCCCCGGACACCGCGGAGCTGTTCGTCCGGCTGGCGGAACTGGAGGACGGACCCGAGCGGGACGCCGTACGCGACGAACTCGTCACCGCCTGGCTCCCCATGGCCCACCGGATCGCCGGCCGGTTCCGCGACCGTGGCGAGTCCGTCGAGGACCTGCGCCAGGTGGCGGCCCTGGGCCTGGTGAAGGCCATCGACCGCTTCGACCCCTCGCGCGGGGCATTCGAGAGCTACGCCGTGCCGACCATCACCGGCGAGGTCAAACGGCACTTCCGTGACCGGATGTGGGCCCTCAGGGTGCCGCGCCGGGTGCAGGAACTGCGCAACCGGGTGCGGGTCGCCCGGCGGGAACTCACCCAGAACCCCGGCAGCCCCGAACCCACCGTCGCCGACATCGCCGCCCACACCGGGCTCAGCGAGGAGGACGTGACCGCCGGCATGGAGGCGCTGGAGAGCTTCAGCACCCTGTCGCTGGACGCCGAACTCTCCAGCGGCGACGACGGCTACAGCCTCGCCGACACCCTTGGTGCCACGGACACCTCCTACGACATCGTGGTCGACCGCGAGGCCGCCAAGGAGGGACTGCGCCGACTGCCCGAGCGCGAGCGGGCCATTCTCTACATGCGTTTCTTCGAGGACATGACCCAGAGCCGCATCGCCGACCGGCTCGGCATCTCCCAGATGCACGTCTCCCGGCTGATCAGCCGTAGCTGCGCCCGCGTCCGCGACGAGGTGCTGGGCAGTCGCCGCCCCGGTGCCGACCCGAGGTGAGCGCCGCTCACTTCCGCGGCTGGGCCCGTCCGCCGGTCAGGCCGAGCGGCCGGGCGAGGCCGGAGACGGCCTCGTCCAGGCGTTGCAGATGGCGCAGCACCCGGTCGGTCACACGGCCGTAGCGCGGGGTGCGCAGGGTGCCCGGCTCCAGCATCGACGCGATGCTGGAGCCGGTTTCGATCTGTGCGGGGGACCTCGGGTCCGTGACGTGCGCGGCGATCGCCTCGATGTTGTGCACGATCCGTGCTCCCGCCCCGCGCAGCCGGGGGTCCGCCGCGATCGACGGGTGCGTCGGCAGCAGCTCGGCCGTGGCCGCGAGAGACCGCCCGTGGTACGCGCAGGTCTCCAGGAGCGCCACGACATAGCGCACCGTGTTCCGGCGCGCGCGCAGCGGGGTGATCGGATGCGTGAGCGGCTGGGTGGCCGCGCGCAGGTCGGCCAGCGCCTGGTCCAGCTCGCGCGCCTGCTCCACCAGGTCGCCGCCCGCCCCGCCGCTGAGCTGGTCGACGGCGCCGCGGGTGACGTCGGCGAGCCGGTCCAGCACCGCGACCAGCAGCTCGTTGGTACGGCGGTCGGTGTGGACCGGCAGCACCACGGCAGCCGCGATCACCCCGCAGGCCGCGCCGAGCGCCGTCTCCTCGATCCGCAGTACCAGCACCGACATGCTGTAGGTGTGCAGGAGGGTGTACAGCAGCCCCAGCATGGCCGTCACGAAGAACGACATCAGCGTGTACGACAGGGGCGCGGTGTAGAACATCGCGAAGATGAACAGCAGCACCAGCGCGAACGCCGTCCACGTGTGGTGTCCCACCAGGGCGGCGAGCCCGATGCCGGCCACCACGCCGAGCACCGTGCCCAGCAGCCGCCGGTAGCCCTTCACCAGGATCTCGCCGGTGGAGGAGGTGTTCAGGAAGACGATCCAGCAGGTCAGCACCGCCCAGTACCAGCGCTGGGTGGACAGCAGCTCACCGCCGGCGATGGCCAGCGAGGAGCCGACGGCCACCTGGACGGCGGCCCGGGTGGTGGGCCGCTTCAGACCGGTCGGCCGCGGCTCCTCCGGCTCGCTCTCCTCGCTGATCTCGATCGCGGCGTCCTCCGCGTCCAGCTCCTCGCGTGACCGGGCGGTCGCCGGGGTGTCGTCGGACTCGTCCTGCGGCCCGTCCAGGGCGACCCGCAGACCCAGCGCGGCCCGCGCGGCCTCGCCGAGGCCGCGGAAGACGTCCTGCACGGCCGGGGAGGCCGGGGGCAGGTTCTCCTCCTCCCGGTAGCCGAGCAGCCGGTTGCGCACCTGGGCGAGCGCCGTCCCCGACGCCTCCCCGGCCGGCCGCAGCATCAGCAGCCGCAGGGCCTGGAGATCCCGGCGCAGCGCGGCCGTCGCCTCGTCCCGCACCGGCAGCTCGCCGCCGGAGGGCAGCGGGGCGCCCGGCAGGTGCAGGGTGAGCGTGTCGGTCCGCTGCGCGCTGCGCGCGGTGAGCAGCAGCAGGCCGAGCCGCTCGGCGGCGATCTCCGCGTCCGCGATCCGCCGCTGGAGCAGCCGCGCCACCGCCGGGTCCGACGTGCCGTCCTCCAGCCGGCCCTGGATCAGCAACGCCGTCTCGTGCAGCCGCGCGGTGCCGGTGCGCAGGTCCGCGAGCACCTTCTCGGCCTCGTCGGGTCCGGCGTCCAGCAACTCGGCCTGGGTGGCGAGCAGCTGGGCCAGGCGGGCGCGGAAGGCCCGCCGCAGCCGGTCCAGGGTGCCCGCCGGGGTCTGCGGCAGCAGCACGAACCGCGCGGTGGCGCTGCACGCGAACGCCACGCAGATGACGCCGTACAGCGCGGGCAGCACGGACGCCGTCGCGCCCACGAACAGCGACAGGAAGTAGACCTGGAAGCCGATCAGCCCCAGTGCCGTGCCCCGGTCGCCGAACCGGCGGCCGTAGACGGCGCAGAAGATGAGGACGACGAAGAACAGGTCGCCGGCGACGACCCGTTGGTTGAGCAGCGCGCCCAGCGACACCGAGGCCAGTGCCACCGGCAGGCCGGCCGCCAGCGTCACGGCCTGCTGGGCGCGCTGCTTCTCCCGGATGGCGAAGGTGGCGACCATCGCCGCGATCGCCCCGGCGACCAGCTGGGGCACCGGGAGGCGCAGCGCGGCGAGGACGGCGAGGGTGAGGGCGATCGCGGTGACCGTGCGCAGTCCCGCGGTCAGGCGGAGCAGTCCGGGATCCGACGCCGCGAGCCGGTCCCACATAAGTACCCGTCCCGACCGTGCCACTGCCCTCACGCCGCCGCGCTCTCTCCCGTGCCGGAAATCGATCTCCGACCCAGCATCGCACGCGGCCCCGGCTCAGCTCTCTCCGGCCAGGGTGGCGGCCACCAGCGCGTTGGCGTGCCCGTGTCCCATGCCGTGCTCGGACTTCAGCCAGCCGACGAGCTCCATGTGCTTCGTCAGCGGCGAGGAGCGGATCAGCTCCTGCCACTCGCCGACCGGGCGGCCGTACTTCCTCTCGATCGACGGGAAGTAGCTCGCCGGGCCCTTGACGGTCTTCTCGCTCATGCCGGGGTGTCCCCTCCGTGTGACGTTTCCGTTCGCATGAGAAGACCGCCGGTCACAGGCGAAGTGATCGGCGGCCCCCAGGTGATCCACGTCACCTCACGGATGGTCGATGCCCGCGCCCTCCACCCGGGCCCGGACCTCGTCCGGTGTCAGGTAGGAGTCGGTGAACTCGAAGTCCTTCAGCCGGGCGGGCTTGCGGGCCTGGAAGCCGGTGCGGACGAAGTCGTCGCCCGCGACCGCGTTCAGCAGCCAGTTGGTCATCACCCGGGTCTTGGCGACGTTGGTGCGCAGCGCCGACCAGTGGTAGCCGCGGGCCACCGCCTGCGCCGGGACTCCGCGCAGTTCGACCCCCAGCGGCTTGGACACCGCGTCCTTGCCGCCGAGGTCGACGACGAGGCCCAGGTCCTTGTGGACGTACGGCTGCATCTGCTGCCCGCGCAGCGTCGCGATGACGTTGTCGGCGACCTTCCTGCCCTGCCGCATGGCGTGCTGCGCGGTGGGCGGGCAGACCGCGCCCTCCTGGCCCTTGGCCAGGTCCGGCACGGCCGCCGAGTCACCGAGCGCGAACACCCCGTCGTGGCCCGGCAGGCACATCTCCGGGGTGACGGCCAGCCGGCCCTTGACGGTCTCCGCCCCGAGCGTGGCGATGAGCGGACTGGCGACCACCCCGGCCGTCCAGATCAGGGTGTGCGTCGGCACCACCCGGCCGTCGGTGAACGTCACCTCCTCCGGGCCGGCCTTGTCGATCGACACGCCCAGCGAGACCTCGACGCCGCGCCGCTTGAGGATCTCCTGCGCGCTGCGGCCGAGCTTGTCGCCCAGCTCGGGCATCAGCTTGGGCGCGATGTCGATCAGGTGCCACTTGATCAGGCCCGGGTCCAGCCGCGGGTAGCGCTGCACGGCCGCGTGCGTCAGCCGCTGGAGGCAGGCCGCGGTCTCGGTGCCCGCGTAGCCGCCGCCGACCACCACGAACTGGAGCCGCGCGGCCCGCTCGGCGGGGTCGTCGCTGGCGTCCGCCAGGTCGAGCTGCGAGATGACGTGGTCGCGGATGTAGGCGGCCTCGGCGAGGGTCTTCATCCCGAAGGCGTGCTCGGTCAGGCCCGGGATGTCGAAGGTGCGGGTCACGCTGCCCGGCGCCAGCACGATGTAGTCGTAGCGCTCGTTGACGATCTTGTCGGTGATCGTGCGGATGACGCACACCTTGGCCTTCAGGTCCACCCCGATCGCGCCGCCGGGGATGATCCGGGTGCGGTACTTCTTGCTGCGGCGCAAGGACAGGGCGATCGACTGCGGCGTCAGCACGCCGGAGGCGACCTGGGGCAGCAGCGGCAGATAGAGCTGGTAGGCGAACGGCGTCACCAGCGTGACGTCGGCCTCGTCCGGGGCGAGTTTCCGCTCCAGGCGGCGGACGCAGTCGACTCCGGCGAAGCCTGCGCCAACCACCAGGATCCTGGGTCGTGTCACGGTGTTCATCCCTTTCTGCGGCTCCGGGTGGTCCGACTCGACGCCGTTCGCATGCCCTGGACCGCTCTGCGCCGACTCCGATCCCACCGTGCCTCCAGCCGTTTTGCCAGCCGGGTGCGGCAGGCAGACGAACGCGTGGGGACCGCATGCCCCACTGTGGGGCGGAGTAACCGCCCGGCGCACACCTACACGTCGCACACCTGCACGTTCGCACGCCTGTCACACATCACCAGGGCAGGAATGCGTGGATGTCCTTGCCATGGTCGTGCACCACGACGCTGACCTGGGTGCACAGCGTGTGCACCAGGTGCCAGCCGATGCCGCCACCGCCCGTGCGCGGGTGGAACGGCCTCGGCTCCGGCTTGGTCGTGCTGGTGTCCCGCATCGTCACGTGCACCCCGTCGAAGGTGCGGCGCATCCGCAGGTCGAACGGACCGGGCGCGTACTGGATCGCGTTCGCGGCCAGTTCGGTCACGACCAGCAGGATGTCGTCCCAGTACTCGTGCGCGCCCGGCGGCGCGTCCCGGGCGAGGGCGCACAGGAACTCCTCCGCCGCGAGCCGCGCCCCCGTGACGTTGCGCAGCTCACCAGGGAAGGAGAACGTACGCTCGTACCTCTCCTCCGAGGGCGGTGTGTCGTCCCAGCGCGGCTCCGTCACCATCTCGCATTCCCCGGCCCCGGCCCGGAACGGGCCGGCCTCGGCCCCTTCCGACCGGAACGGTCGTCGTTGCTGATCTCTCGCTGCGCTGCGGGTTCCCCCAGCCGCGCAGGCTATCCGTCCCCCCTCGGACCCACCGCCCGTACGCCGTACTCCCGCGGCCCTCGTCAGCGGAAGACATCGTCCGGTTCGTCCCACTCGGCCGGTTCCGGCGGACCCGGCCGCGACCGGGAGCGCGCCTGGTACATCGCCTCGATCTCGGCCGCGTAGTGCCGCACGACGGCGTCCCGGCGCAGCTTCATGGACGGCGTCAGCAGCCCGTTGTCCGGTGCGAACGGTTCCTGGAGGACACGGTAGACCCTGATCGACTCCGCGCGGGACACCGCACTGTTGGCGGAGGCCACCGCTCGGGCGATCTCCTCCCGCAGCGCGTTCTCCTCCCGCGTCTCCCGTCCCTGGGCGTCGCCCTGCAGCGCCAGGGCGGCCCGCCAGTCCGCGAGGAACTCCGGGTCCAGGGTGATCAGGGCACCGACACAGGGCCGGTCGTCGCCGATCACCACCGCCTGGTGGACCAGCGGGTGCATCCGCAGCCGCTGTTCCAGCAGGGCCGGGGCCACGCTCTTGCCGCCGCTGGTGACGATGATGTCCTTCTTGCGCCCGGTGATCGTCAGATAGCCCCCGGAGTCCAGCCGGCCGATGTCCCCGGTGGCCAGCCAGCCGCCGCGCAGCGCGGCCCGCGTCGCGTGCTCGTCGCTGATGTAGCCCTGGAACACCGACGGGCCGCGCACCAGGATCTCCCCGTCGTCGGCCACCTGGATCTCGGTGCCGGGCAGCGGCAGGCCCACGGTCCCGGACTTCTCCCGGCCGAGCGGCTGCATGGTGATCCCGCCGGAGGCCTCGGTGAGCCCGTACCCGTCGTGGAGGTACACGCCGATGCCCTCGTAGAACAGGCACAGTTCGCGGTCGAGCGCGCTGCCGCCGGAGGTGCCGCGCACCACCCGGCCGCCGAGCGCGGCCCGCAGCCTGCGGTACACCGTCCGCTCGTACAGGGCGTGTTGCAGCCTCAGTTCGAGACCGGGGCCCGGCCCGGTGCCCAGCCGCCGGCGTTCCTCGGCCGCGGCGAAGTCCCGCGCGGTCTGCGCGGCCCGCTCGAAGAGAGCGCCCCGGCCCGCCCGTCGGGCGGTGCGCAGAAAGGTCTTGTAGAGCTTCTCGAACACCGACGGCACGCCGTACAGGTACGTCGGCCGGAACGTGCTCAGGGCCGACGACAGGGCCGGCCCGGTCAGCTCCGGCTCGTGCGCCATCAGGACCCCGCCGCGCACACACATCAGCATGATCATGATGCCGTAGACGTGCGAGAACGGCAGGAACGCCAGCACGGACGGCTGTTCGCCCGGCGGCGCGGCGGTGTGCGCCCAGCCGGCCAGCAGGGTGTCGCAGGGGTAGGCCAGACCGCGGTGGCTGAGCGCGCAGCCCATCGGGCGGCCCGAGGTGCCGGAGGTGTAGACGACGGCCGCCGTGGAGTCCGGCAGCACGATCCGGCGCAGCGACTCCACCGTGGTGAACGGGACGACAGCGCCCCGCTCCACGAGCTCCGGCAGGGCGCCCGCGTCGAGCTGCCAGACGTGCCGCAGCCGCGGCAGCCGGGTGCACACGGTACCGACGGTCATGACGCCCTGCTCGTCCTCCACGACCACGGCCACACAGCCCGCGTCGCGCAGGATCCACTCCACCTGCTCCCGTGAGGAAGCCGGATGGACCGGCACGATCTCGGCGCCCACCGCCCACAGCGCGTGGGCGAGCACCGTCCACTCGTAGCGGGTGCGGGCCATCAGGGCCACCCGGTGGCCGGGCGAGATCCCGGCGGCGATCAGGCCCTTGGCCAGGTCGACCACCTCGTCCCGCAGCTCGACCGCCGTCACCTCCTGCCAGTCCGCGGCGGCGGGACCGGCCCGGCGCGCGAGGACCGGCAGCGTCGGGTTCCGTTCCGCAGTGGCGAACACGCTGTCGGCGAGGCCGCCGGTGAGCGGCGGGGCGACGGCGGGACCGGGGGCGAGGTTCCGCATGCGCTGCTCCTGGTGTACGCAAGGTCACTCCGCCGATCGGCTCTGTGTCGGCGGTGCTCGAATGTAGCCCAGGCAAGCGCGTTCGGTGACGGGAACGGGGAAGTCGTGATCGGTTGATGATGTGGGCGTGTCCTGGGGACTCGGGACACATGAGTCATGTGAACCCCGATCCGGAACCCGAGCGCACGACCGGTCTGGAACCAGGTGGGGGAGTTCCACCGGGCGAGACCCCGCCGGCCGAGAGCAGCATGCCCGAGGCCGGCCCCCGCGAGCCGCACGTCCAGCGCAGGGGCTGGGCCAAGGCGCCGCTGACCCTGATCCTGCTGCTGGTCGTGGTGATCGCGGCCTTCTTCCTGGTGTACGCCCTGGTGCTGATCCTCTGACCGGGCCGCTCAGTGCTGTGTTCAGTGCTGTGTGCGCCGCACGCACTCGGTGACGACGTCCCGCAGGCTGCCGGTGTGCTCCAGCAGCCTGCGCTGCTCCTGCGCGCCGTTGCCCGTGCGCAGCAGCTCCTCGGCGGCCCGCTCGGCACGGGCCGCGTCGCCGCTCTCGGTGAGCGCGTCCCCCGTGTACTCCAGCAAGGAGCGCAGCACCCGCGGCGCGCGCCGGGGCCGCATGGTCACCGGGTCGAGCAGATCCTCCTCCAGGCCGTAACGGGCGGCCTGCCAGTCGGCCAGCCGGAGCAGGCTCACCCCGGGGTCGGGTGCCGGCCGGCCCGCCCGCCACTCCCGGGCGGTCGTCTCCACCAGGGCGCGGCAGAGCGTCGCGATCAGCACGGCGCTCTCCGCGCTCAGGCACACGTCCGCCACCCGGATCTCCACCGTGGGGTAACGGGCCGACAGCCGCGCGTCGAAGTACGCCATCGCCTCGTCGAGGATGACCCCGGTGGCCACCATGTCGGCCACCCTGCGGTGGTACCGCTCGGCGGACCCGAACGGCTCGGTCGGGCCGGCCGACGGCCACCGGTTCCACACCCGGCTGCGGTAGCTGGCGTACCCGGTGTTCCGGCCCCGCCAGAACGGGGAGTTCCCGCTGATCGCCCGCAGCACCGGCAGCCACGGACGGATCCGGTCGAGGACCGCGACGCCCTCCTCGTCGGACTCCACCGACACATGCACGTGGCAGCCGCAGACCAGCTGCTCCCAGGTCGGTATGCCGAACCGCTCGGCCAGCCACTGGTACCGGTCGTTCACGCTGAGGGAGGGGCTGACCGGCAGCGGGGAGGAGGCCAGCGCGGCGACCGCGCAGCCGATCTGTCCCGCGTGCCGGGCCGCCTCCTTGCGGCAGCGGACGATCTCGTCGCCGAGGTCCGCCATGTCCGACTGCGGGTGCGTGGCGAACTCCAGCATCTGCCCGAACAGCTCCTTCTCGAAGATGTCCTGTTCGGGATCGTCCTGGGCGGCATGGGCGAGGACGGCCGCCGCCAGCGCCTTCGGGTCGCCGCTGTCCGGATCGACCAGAAGGAGTTCCTCCTCCACTCCGACGGTGCGCACGTGGTGCCGCCCTTCTTGTCCGTGCCACGAGGGCAGTCGCTGTCTGTACGACCCCGACTGCCCCCTCGTACGGCCGCCGACACCTGCTGCTTTCAGCCCTCCGGCGTCAGCCAGACGGTGGCGAGCGGGGGCAGCGTCAGCTCCAGGAACCCCTCCTCGGGCTTGACGGGCCCCCCGGTGCGGACGCCGCTGCCGCCGTACCCGGTGTCGTCGGTGTTCAGCACCTCGCGCCAGGCGGGGAACCCGTCGGGGACCCACAGGCGGTAGTCGTGCCGGACGACCGGGGAGAAGTTCGACACCGCCAGCAGCGGGCCGCCGTCGGCTGCGAAGCGCAGGAACGCCAGTACGTTGTCGTCCGCCGCGTCGCACAGCACCCACCGGAAGCCGCCCGGGTCGGTGTCCCGCTGCCACAGCGCCGGCGTCGCCCGGTACACCGTGTTGAGGTCCCGTACCAGGGCCTGCACGCCCCGGTGATCGCCGGCGGAGTGGTAGTCGTCGGAGAGCAGCCACCACTCGGGGCCGTGGGTGTGCGACCACTCGGCCCCCTGGGCGAACTCCTGCCCCATGAACAACAGCTGTTTACCGGGGTGGGCCCACATGAACCCCAGGTAGGCCCGGTGGTTGGCGCGCCGCTGCCACCAGTCTCCGGGCATCTTCGACACCAGCGCCTGCTTGCCGTGCACCACCTCGTCGTGCGAGATCGGCAGGACGTAGTTCTCGCTGTAGGCGTACACCATCGAGAAGGTCATCTCGTTGTGGTGGTACTTGCGGTGCACGGGCTCCTTCTGGATGTACTCCAGCGAGTCGTGCATCCAGCCCATGTTCCACTTCAGCCCGAACCCGAGCCCGCCGCTGTCCGTCGGCCGGGTCACCCCGTCCCACGCGGTGGACTCCTCGGCGATGGTCACCACGCCCGGGCAGCGCCGGTACACGGTGGCGTTCATCTCCTGGAGGAAGGCCACGGCGTCCAGGTCCTCCCGGCCGCCGAACACATTGGGTTCCCACTGCCCGGAGTCCCGCGAGTAGTCCAGGTAGAGCATGGAGGCGACGGCGTCCACGCGCAGCCCGTCGATGTGGAACTCCTCGCACCAGTAGACGGCGTTCGCGACGAGGAAGTTGCGCACCTCGGTGCGGCCGTAGTCGAACTCGTACGTCCCCCAGTCCGGGTGCTCCGCCCGCAGCGCGTTCCCGGGCTCGTACAGCGGGTCCCCGTCGAACCGGGCCAGCGCCCAGTCGTCCTTCGGGAAGTGCGCGGGCACCCAGTCCATGATCACGCCGAGGCCGGCCCGGTGACAGGCGTCCACGAAGTACCGGAAGTCGTCCGGCGAGCCGAGGCGGGGTGTGGGCGCGTAGTAGGAGGTGACCTGGTAGCCCCAGGAACCGCTGAACGGGTACCCGGCCACCGGCATCAGCTCCACATGGGTGAAGCCCATCTCCTTGACGTACGGCGGGAGTTCCTCCGCGAGCTGACGGTACGTGAGCCCGGGCCGCCACGACGGGAGATGCACCTCGTACACCGAGAACGGCGCCTGGTGCACGGGCGTGTCACCGCGGTGCGCCATCCACCGCGCGTCCCCCCACTCGTAGTGCGAGGACGTCACGACCGACGCCGTGTCCGGCGGCACCTCCGTGCCCCGCGCCATCGGGTCAGCCTTCAGGAACCGGTGCCCGTACCGTGAGGTGATCTCGAACTTGTACCGGGTGCCCTCGCCGATCCCGGGCAGGAACAGCTCCCACACCCCGGACGCGCCGAGCGACCGCATCGGGTACTGCGTGCCGTCCCAGTACGTGAAGTCCCCGGCCACCCGCACCCCCTGGGCGTTCGGCGCCCAGACGGTGAAGCGGGTGCCGGCCACGCCCTGGTGGACCATCGGCTCGGCCCCGAGTGCCCGCCACAGCTGCTCGTGCCGGCCCTCCCGGATCAGGTGCAGGTCCAGTTCGCCGAGGGCGGGCAGGAAGCGGTAGGGGTCGTGCACCTCCTGCTCGGTGTCGTCGTACGCGACGAGCAGGGTGTACGACGGGACCTGCGCGCAGGGCAGGACGGCGGCGAACAGACCGTCGCCCTCCGACCGCAGCTCGGTGCGCGTGCCGTCGATCACGACGCTCACCGCACGGGCGTTCGGGCGCAGCGCCCGGAACAGCGTGCCGCCCGGGACCGGGTGGGCGCCCAGCAGGGCGTGCGGATCGTGGTGCGCGCCGGCCAGTAGCCGGCCGCGGTCGTCGGGGTCCAGGGCCACGGCCGCGGGCGGCCTGGGCCCGGCGGTCTCGGGGCGCGTGGTGTCCTTCAGTGCCATGGGTCAGCCTCCCCACACGGCGAGCCGTTTGATCGCCGCCATCGGTACCGGCAGCCAGTCGGGCCGGTGTTGCGCCTCGTACAGCACCTCGTAGACCGCCCTGTCCGTCTCGTGCGCGCGCAGCAGCGCGTGCTTCTTGCGTGGGTCCCAGCCGGCGCGGGCCGCGTAGCCCGCGCAGAACGCCTCCCGGCAGCGGCGCGCCCACTCGGGTCGCCAGGGGCGGCGCTGCCGGGCCGCGTAGTCGAAGGAGCGGAGCATCCCGGCGACGTCCCGCACCGGGGACTGCGGGGCCCGCCGCTCGGCGAGCGGCCGGGACGGTTCTCCCTCGAAGTCGATGACGAACCAGTCGCGGCCGGCTCGCAGTACCTGCCCGAGGTGCAGATCGCCGTGGATGCGCTGGGCGGGCGGCCCGGTGTCGCACGTGGCGAGCGCCTCGAACGCGGCCTTGAGGCCGGGCACGTAGGGCAGCAGCCCGGGGACGGCGTGCGCGGCGGCGTCGAGCCGCGCGCACATCGCCTCGGCCGTACGGCCGTTCTCGCCCGGCCCGGCCGGCGGGAAGGCCTCGGCCAGTGCCAGGTGCACCTCGGCCATGGCCCGGCCCAGCGCGCGGGCCTCGGCGGTGAAGTGGTCGCCCGCGGCGAGCGCGCGCAGTGCCAGCGTCCAGCCGTCGGTGGCGTCCGGCAGGAACGGCTGCAGCACCCCGAGGGTGGCCGGGCGGGGGGCGGTCGTGGTGAACCACGCCACCGGCGCGGGCACCCGGGTGCAGCCCTGCGCGGTCAGCGCCGCCGGCACCTCCAGGTCAGGGTTGACACCCGCCTGGATGCGGCGGAACAGCTTCAGGATGTACGCGTCGCCGTACACGATCGAGGAGTTGGACTGCTCGGCGTCCAGCAGCCGCGGCGGCAGGCCGCCGGGCACATGGGCGGCCGGGTCCCTCTCGAACCGCAGCGGGCCCGCCGTGCCGGGCTGCCGCAGCCGCTCCAGCAGCAGATGGGCCGAGCGCGGGTCGTGCAGGGCGTCGTACACCGCGAACCCGGCCAGCGGGCCGTCCACGGCGCGTCCGATGAACGCCCGCTCCAGCCGTGGGGCGAGGTGCTGGCGCAGGCCCAGCAGGAGCTGGTAGCAGTCCCCGGGCGGGGGAGTGCCGCCGGGGGTGGGCACCGGCACGTGCGAGGCGTGCACCAGCAGGTGCAGACACCCCGGGAACAGCTCCGTCACGGACAGCACCGACAGATCGGTGACCGGCCGGTCCTTGCCCGCGAACCAGCGTTGCCTCGGCAGCCAGTCGCGCAGCAGCCCGCCCAACGAGGCCAGTGGCCCGTCGGGCCCGGCCGCGGTGCGCGGTCGGGGGGTGATGGTCTTCGGCATGGTGACGCGTCCTTTCCTCGGCGCCGGCGTTCAGCGGCGGCGGCCGATGCGGGATGCGACTCGGGTGAGCCGGAACCAGTAGAAGCCGTGGCCTTGCAGGGTGAGCAGGTAGGGCAGTTCACCGATGGCCGGGAAGCGCACCCCGCCGATCAGCTCGACCGGGTGCCGCCCGTCGTAGGCCCGCAGGTCGAGTTCGGTGGGCTGGGCGAAGCGGGAGAAGTTGTTCACGCACAGCACCAGGTCGTCGCCGTACTCGCGCAGGAAGGCGAGCACCGCCGGGTTGGAGGACGTGAGTTCGGTGAACGAGCCGAGTCCGAAGGCGGGGTTCTGCTTGCGGATCTCGATCATGCGGCGGGTCCAGTGCAGCAGGCTGGACGGGGACGACATGGAGGCTTCCACGTTGGTGACCTGGTAGCCGTAGACCGGGTCCATGATCGTGGGGAGGTAGAGCCGGCCGGGGTCGCACGTCGAGAAGCCGGCGTTGCGGTCGGGGGTCCACTGCATGGGGGTGCGGACGGCGTCGCGGTCGCCGAGCCAGATGTTGTCGCCCATGCCGATCTCGT
>NZ_JBIRJA010000021.1:0-144937 GCF_044329325.1 Streptomyces sp. NPDC017676
ACCGACCACCCGTCCACCGCAATGTGATGCAACACCACCAAAAACACATACTCATCCGGACCCACCACGAACAACCGCGCCCGCACCGGCAGATCCCGCTCCACATCGAACGCACGCCCCGCCTCCCGCGAAACCGCCTCACCCACCCCCGAAACACCACACTCCTCCACCACCAACTCCACAAAGGAATCCGCACCCTCCACCACCCACTGACACGGCACCCCGTCCACCACCGGAAACACCGTCCGCAACGACTCATGACGGCCCACCACATCCATCAACGCCGCCTGCAAAGCCCCCACATCCACCCGGCCCCGCAAACGAAACGCCACCGGACTGTTGTACGCCCCACTCGCCCCCTCGAACCGATTGACGAACCACAACCGCTGCTGACCAGGAGACAGGGGAATCATGGGTGTCACTCCCTCGAAAAGGGGCCGGGAGGCCGGGAAGAGAAGCGAAATGCCTGGGAAGAACGCGAGGGGCCGGGAAGAACGCGCTGTCGGCAACCGCTCGCATCCGCTCGCGCGGACAGCCTCTCCCGGTCGCTTCCGCATGCGATGTGCGGCCCATCAACACCGCGGCCACCGCGGCCCGGATCGGATGGAGATCCGGGTTCTGCACGATGACCGCGGTAGACCGCCGTGACGAACCATGCGAAGGAAGCCGACTCCCATGAACTCAGCTCCGACCGGGTCAGCGCCCGCCCCGGCGTCCTCCCTGCCGCTCCTGGTCTCCCCGCCGTCGCCCGGCACCGATCTGCTCGCCTGGACGTCCAGTGCGCGGGACCAGCTCCGGGCCGGCCTGCTGGAACACGGCGCGCTGCTGTTCCGTGGGTGGGCGGTGCCCTCTGTGGACGTGTTCGAGGCGTTCGTACGCTCGGCGGTCGGTGAGCCCCTGCCCTACGAGCTGCGTTCGTCCCCGCGTCACGCGGTCTCGAACAACGTCTACACGTCCACGGACCATCCGGCGGACCAGGCCATCTTCCTGCACAACGAGCAGTCGTACGGGCACACCTGGCCGGGTTTCATCGCCTTCCACTGTGTGACCGAGCCCGGCACCGGGGGCGCCACCCCGATCGCCGACCTGCGCCGGGTGACGCGCCGCATAGCGCCGGAGATCGTGGACCGGTTCGCCGACGGGTACCAGCTCGTGCGCCACTTCCACGAGGGGTTCGGCCTGTCGTGGCAGACGGCGTTCGGGTGCCGGACCGAGGAGGAGCTGGAAGAGGTCTGCCGGCGGCACGACATCCAGTGCGAGTGGCTCCCGGACGGTCTCCTGCGCACCCGCCAGCTGCGGCCGGTCATGGAGCCGCACCCGGTCACCGGTGAACGGCTCTGGTTCAATCACCTGACGTTCTTCCACCCGACGACGCTGGACCCCCGGGTGCAGGAGCATCTGCTGGCCGCGTTCCCCGCCGACCAGTTCCCCTACGACACACGCCACCACGACGGCTCACCGATCGACCCCGCGACCGTGGCCGCGCTCCGGGCCGCCTACGAGGCCGAGACCGTCAGCGTGCCCTGGCGCCGGGGCGACATCCTCCTGCTCGACAACATGCTCACCGCGCACGCCCGCGAGCCCTACACGGGGGAACGCGAGATCGTCGTCGCGATGGCGGCGCCGACCCACCGCGCCGGCGCGTTCCGCTAGGTCCTGCCGTGCGTGTCCGGAGTTCGTCCTGTCTCCCTCGATGCCTGCGCGGCGCGTCAGCGGACCGCCGTGTGAAAGGAGTTCGCCCATGAGCGGCATGAGTGGCGTCGTCCCTCAGCCGGCCGACGTGCTGGACCGCTTCCGCTCGGCCGTCGACCGGTGTCCGACGCGGATCGCCGTCGCGGCCTCGGACGGTGAGCTGGACTTCGCCCAGCTCGATCTGCGCACCCGCCGCCTCGCGGCGCGGCTGGGCGCCCGGGGAGCCGGGCGCGGCAGCCGCGTCGGTGTGTGCGTGGGCCGCGGCACCGGGCTGGTGGTGGCCCTGCTGGGTGTGTGGCGCGCCGGAGCGGCCTACGTACCCCTCGACCCCCGCTATCCCCGTCTGCGGCTGGAGCGGATGGCCGCCGAGGCACGGCTGGACCTGCTGATCACGGACGACGGTGCGGACCTCGCCCCGGAGGGTGTGCAGGTCGTCGCCCTGGACGAGGCGTGCACGCGGGAGCCCGAGGCGGACGGCCGGCCGGGTTCCGTGCCGTCGCCGCTCGACCCGGCGTACGTCCTGTTCACCTCCGGCTCCACCGGTACGCCGAAGGGTGTCGAAGTCACCCGGGGCGGCGTCGCGTCGCTGATCACGGCGCTGGAGCAGGCCGGTGCCTACGCCCCCCTGCCTCGCGTGGTCGCCTGGAACGCCAGCGTCGGCTTCGACGCCTCGGTGCAGCAGTGGACGCGTGTCTGCCGGGGCGACACCGTCGTCGTGCTGGACGACGAGGACCGCCTGCGACCCGAGCGCCTCGCGGACGTCCTGGAGCGCCGGCGGGTGGACGATCTGGATCTGACGCCCTCGCACTGGGAGATCCTGCGCGAGGTCCTGCTCACGCCCAGGGCCGACGGGCGCCGGCTCCGGCTGTTCATGGGCGGGGAGCCGGTGCCGCAGAGCACCTGGCGGGAGATCGCGGCCGCCACCGACCGGGGAGTCCTGGAGGCGCTGAACCTCTACGGCCCCACCGAGACGACCGTCGACGCCATCTCGGCCCCCATGACCGGCGACACCCCTACGATCGGCCGGGGGCTGCCGGGTGGCCGCGTCCACCTTCTCGACGACCGGCTGCGCCCCGTGCCGGACGGCGCCGCCGGCGAGATCTTCATCGCCGGGGACCGGGTGGCGAACGGGTACGCGGGCCACCCGGCGCTCACCGCCGCGTCCTTCGTGGCCGACCCCTTCGGCCCGCCCGGGACGCGCATGTACGCGAGCGGCGACCAGGCCCGCAGGAGAGCGGACGGCACGCTGGAGTACCTGGGGCGCCGTGACCGCCAGGAGAAGATACGTGGTTTCCGCGTGGAACTCGGCGAGGTGGAACGCGTCCTGGAGGGTCACCCCGACGTCACCACCGCCCACGCCGTGGTGCGCGGACGCGGCACGGCCCAGGCCCATCTGGTGCTGTACGCGACGACGGCCGGCTCCGCCGTCCCGGCCGGCGAACTGACGGCGTTCGCGGCCCGCGTGCTCCCCGACCACATGCTTCCGTCCGCCGTCGTGGTCCTGGAGCGGATGCCCCTCACCGTGAACGGGAAGATCGACGAAGCCGCCCTGCCGGAGCCCGCGAAGGCCGCGACGGACGGCGCGGAACAGCCGTCGGGTGTCGCCGAGGTGACGGCCCGGGTGTGGTCCGAGGTCCTCGGACGCGCGCGGATCCGGCCCGGCGACGACTTCTTCGCGCTGGGCGGCCATTCGCTGACCGCCCTCGCGGCCTTCAAGCGGCTCAGGGACGCCCTGGAGCTGCCCCTGTCGATCAGGGACATCTACCGGCACCCGAAGCTGGCCGACCTGATCGACCGCCTGGAGTCGCTGCGCGGCGAACACACCGGCGGACACACCGGCGGACAGAGCCGCGAACGGACCACCGCCGAGGAATCGGGAAGCACACTGTGAACGACACCGTCGTGGTACGCCCGTCCCGGTCCGAGGACGCGCGGCAGGACCTCGTCTGCCTCCCGTTCTGCGGAGGTGGCGCGGGCGCCTACGCGGGATGGGCGAACGCCATGCCCCCGGGGACCGACCTGGCGACGATCTGCTACCCCGGCCGGGACGGCCGCTACCTGGAGGAGTACGCCCGGGACTGGGACGCGCTGGCCGAGGACGTGCTCGCCGCGCTGGCCACCCTCACCGAGCGGCCGTACGTCCTGTTCGGGCACAGCCTCGGCGGCCTCCTGGCCCTCGACGTCACCGTCCGGCTGCTGGAACGGGACGTCCCGGCTCCCCGCTCACTCGTCCTGTCGGCCGTCGGCGCCCCGCGTCCCGGTCTGCCGGCCAAGGACATGTTCCCCGGCACCCCCTGGCTGGAGTCCTCCGACGAGGAGATCCTGGAGTGGATGCGGACCTTCGGCATCCTGCCCGGCTACGCGCTCGACGAACCGGACCTGAGGGACATGGCGGTGGAGATCATGCGCGCGGACATCCGGGTGCGGGACTCCTACACGTGTGAGCGGGACGTCACGGTCGACCTGCCGGTGCAGCTGCTGACCGGCCTGTCGGACACGGTGATCCCGCCGGACGCCGGTGAGCGGATGAAGAAGGTCGCCGTCGGCGGCTTCCGGCACGACCTGCTCCCCGGCGCGCACTTCTACACGCCGGGAGTCTGGAGCTCACTGCCGACGCGGATGGCCGGGCTGGACTGCTGACGCCGCCGGGCCCGGCCTCCTTCCTGCTCCCGCAGCTGCGCCTGTGCGGTGGTGGCCTCGGCCAGTCCGAGCCTCCGGAACTCCGCGAGCGCCTCGGCCGTACGGGCCGCCGCCTCGTCCCAGCGGCCCAGCGCGCCGAGCACCCTGCCGAGGATCAGCCGGGCCCGGCCGGTGTCCCGGCCGTCGCCCCGCTCACGGCACAGTTCCAGGCCGCGCACGGCGTGCGGCAGGGCCTGCTCCGGCCTGCCGAGGGCACGCAGGGTGTCGGCCAGGCGGGCGCGGCACATGCCCTCGCGGCTGGGGACGCCGGCCTCCGTGCAGATCTGCAGGCACTCCTCGAACGCGGACAGCGCCTCGCGGTGCCGGCCCAGTTCGTGGAGTGCCAGCCCGTGCACGTACAACCCGAACGAGAGGCCGGGAGCGTGGCCCTGGGATCGCAGCGGCCCGAGCGCGGCCCGGGCGGCGATCCGGGCCTCGTCCGGCCGGCCGTCGTGGAGCCGTGCCAGGGCCGCGTTGAGGCCGAACACCAGCTCACCGAGGCGGTGCCCGACCGCCCGGGCCAGCGCCGCCGCCTCGTCGTGACGCCGCCCGGCCTCCGCGTAGCGCTGCCGGAACTGGGAGATCAGCCCGAGGTCGTTGAGGACCTGGTGGATCAGCGCGGGCTTCCCGGCCCGGTGCAGCGCTCCGCGCGCGGCGAGCAGGTGCTCCTCGGCCGTGTCGAGCCGCAGGTTCTGCAGGTGCGCGTTGCCGCACACGAAACGGGCCCGGCCGGCCGTGAGATCGTCACCCGCGCGCTCGGCGGCGCCGGCGACCAGTTCGGCCGCGTCGGCGAGCTGGTCGTACGGGATCTCCCGGCCGAAGGCGCTCAGCAGGACGGCGAGGTCGGCGGCCGCCGCGAGGGCGCCCTCGTTCGCCGGTGTTCCGTGGGCGGCGGACCGGATCGCGTCGACGGCGGTCGCGAACTCCGAGTGGACCCAGGCGCGCGCGTCGGCGAGGCTCGCGAAGGCCGGGCGGAACGGCACGCTGGGCACCAGCAGATCGGCGACGGGATCACCGGGCAGGATCGCCTGGAAGGCCCGGTACGCGCCCGCTCGCAGATGGTCCATGAGCCGTTCGAAGGCCTCGACGCGCTCGTTCTCCTCCTCGGCCGGCAGTTCGGCGGCGAAGGAGCGGACCAGCTCGTGGAACCGGTAGGAGGCCGGCTGGGGCGATTCCAGCAGGGCCACGTCCACCAGTGACTCCAGCAGTTCCTCGGCCTGGCCCTCCGGGAGTCCGAGGACGGCACAGCCGGATTCCAGGCTGGTCGAGCGGGTCACGCAGGCGAGCAGCCGGAACGCCCTGGCCTGCGCGGGCGACAGCATGCGGTGGCTGAGCTCGAACGCGTTGGTGACGGCCAGGTCGCCGACCCGCAGCTCGGACAGCCGGCGGCGACTGTCCGCGAGCCGGTCGGCCAGCCGGCCGATGGACCACTGCGGGCGGGCCGCCAGCCGGACCGCGGCGATCCGCACGGCCAGGGGCAGCTGGCCGCACGCTGCGAGCAGCCGCTCGGCGCCGGCCGGTTCGGCGGCGACCCGCTCCGCGCCGACGACCCGGGTGAGCAGCTCCCACGCCTCCTCCCGGGTGAAGACGTCCAGGTCGACCTGGATGCCGATCGGAAGCCCGATCAGTTTGGTGCGGCTGGTGACGGCGACCGCGGAACCGGTCGAGCCGGGCAGCAGCGGCCGTACCTGCGCCGTGTCCCGCGCGTCGTCGAGCAGCAGCAGGACCCGGCGGTCGGCCAGCATGGTCCGCAGCAGCCGGGAGGCGCCGTCCTGGTCGGGCGGCAGATGGCTGCGGGGGACGCCGAGGGCGGTGAGGAAGCCGTCCAGGACCACTTTGGGGCGCTCGGGGTCGTCCGCGGTGCCGTAGAGATCGGCGTAGAGCTGACCGTCCGGGAACCTGGCCTTGACCTGATGGGCGAAGCGCAGGGCCAGCACCGACTTGCCCGCCCCGCCCATGCCCGTGATCGAGGCGATCACCGGGGTGTGCCCCTCACCGGCGTCCACGGCGGTCTCCAGGAGGCGGAGCGTGGCGTCCCTGCCGACGAAGTCGGGGATGCCGGAGGGGAGTTGCGCGGGTGTCGCGGTGAAGTCGGGGGTGTGGGGCGTGGGCGGCGTGTCGGTGGTGGCGGCCGGCACCACGGGAGCGGCACCCGCCCCCGGAGCGGCACCGGCCGCCGCCGGCGAGGCGGTGACCACGCGCTCCCGCGCCTTGCCGGCCGCCGGCCCGCCCCCCGGCCGGGCGGGCGCCTCCATGGTGTCGGCGAGGATACGGACGTGCAGGTCACGCAACTCGCCGCTGGGTTCGATGCCCAGCTCCGCGCGCAGCCGCTCGCGCACCTGCCGGTAGACGGTGAGGGCGTCGGACCGCCGTCCGGCCTCGTACAGCGCGCGCATCAGCAGCTCGTACGGGCCTTCCCGCAGCGGGCTCTCCGCGCTGAGCGCGGTCAGGCCGGGGATGACCGAGGACGCGTTCCCCTCCGCCAGTTCGGCCTTGAAGAGTTCCTCACGCACGGCGAAGTGCAGCTCCTCCAGCCTGCTGCGCTGCTGTTCCGCGAACGGACCCGGCACCCCGGCCAGCGGTACTCCCTGCCACAGGGCGAGGGCTTCCAGCAGTGTGCGCCGCTGGTCCGTGAAGTTCCGTTCGCGGCGCAGCTCCTCGGCGCGGGACAGGAGCAGTTCCGCCCGCAGCGCGTCCACGGCCGCCGGCTCGACGTCCAGCCGGTAGCCGTCGGCGACGGACACGAGGCTGTCCCGGGCTCCGACGGCCTCCAGGATCCGGCGCAGGCGCCAGATGTTGGTGCGCAGGACGGTGATGACGCTGGAGGGGGGCGCGTCGCCCCACACCGCGTCGACCAGTCCGTCCGCGGTGACCAGCCGCCCGGCGCGCAGGAGCAGCACGGCCAGTACGGCCTGCTGTTGCGGCGAGCCGGCGCGCCGCCAGTGGTCACCGTTCCCGAACTGCACTGTGCCAAGGACACGGAAAGTGACGTTCGGCTGCATACAACTCTTCCCGCCTGCTGATGGTGCTCGGTCGATTCGTCCCGGGCCGCGCGCCCGGGCAGTGGGTGTGTGCGGTGTGGTGCGCGGCGGCCGGGCGCCGGCGCCGCGCCGTGGGGTCATGGAGGGCCGACGAGGTGCTCCGCCCGCCGCAGGAGCAGGCGGGCCGGGCGGTCGTGCGCGTAGCAGACGGCCGCGGCGTGGCCGGGTGCGGCGTCCACGCTGGTGGTCGTCCAGCCGGGCGGTGCCGGGGCGCGGCCGGTCTCACCGGTGTAGTCGGCGGCGAGGTCGCGTGTCAGGCCGGTGCCCAGGGCCTTGAGGTAGGCCTCCTTGCGCGTCCAGAGCCGGGCGAGGGCGGCGGGTCGCCGCGGTGCGGGCACCGCGGCCAGATCCTGCCGTTCGCCGGGATGGAGGAGCCTGCTCAGCCTGTCCACCGTGCCGGGTTCCGGGCACGGCTCGACGTCGACGCCGAGGGGGACGCCGGCGAGTCCGACCATGACCAGGTGTCCGCCGTGCGACAGGGAGAAGTGGACGCCGGTGCGCGGGTCGTCGAGCACCGGGCGGCCGTGCGGTCCGCCGCAGCCGGCGCACGCCAGCCGCGCGAACCGCACCTCCCGCGGGGCCCGGCCGGTCCGTCCGCCGAGCAGGTGGCGCAGGAGGACGTGGGCGGCGAGGTAGCGCACCCGGTCCGCGGGCCGCAGGAAGGCGTCGGCGCGCTCGCGCTCGGCGGCGTCGAGCACCTGGAGGTCGAGTGCGTCCTCGCGCGCCCCGGTGACATCCGCCAGCCATGCCTCGATGACGATCCCCATGCCGGTCTCATCCCGCGTCCGTGCTGTCGCGCGGGTGGGCCGGCGGACGGGGCGTCAGGGAGAGGGGCTTCTCGGGCCGCGCCACGGTGCCGCGAAGGGCTGGTCCGCGCGCCGTGTGGACGCGGAGCGGGTTGTCCCGCGGCTGCATCCGCGTGCCCAGGGCCACGCCGAGCTGGAAGCGGTTGTCGACGCCGAGGCGGTCCATGAGGCTTCTGAGGATGTTGGTCACCGTGCGTGAACTGATACCGAGCCGGCCGGCCGCGCTGGCGTCCGTGTGCCCGGCGAGCAGGAGATGGATGAGCATGCGCTGTCGTTCGTCCAGCGGCAGGTGAAGCGTGGATCTCGGTTCCGTCCTGCTGCTGCGCGGACGGAGATCTGGCCGCAGGCTCGGCTTATCCTTCACCAGGACTCCCATGCGTCGTCAGGTCCTAGTGCGAGTCCGCCGGCGGTGCCGGGCGGAGTGTTCCGGCTCCGTCGGGGACGGCGCCGGATCGCACGGGACCGAGGTTCGCAGGGCTCGATCTGTGGGTGGTCGCCGCCGGGTCAACGCGGAACACACGGTCCGGTCCCGCACCGGCCCGTCCGCGCGCGGCACGGGTCCACGCCCGGTCGTGGCGGCACGGCGTCCGCGTCACCGCCCGGCCGTCTCCGTGAGCGACAGGGGTGCGGTGGCGTTATCGGAGCAGCGGCGCGAAGACCGTCCGTTCGTGGTCGCGCTCGCCCAGGGTCTCCGGGCAGTGCACGACATTGCGCCGCTCATCGCGGATGAGGGCCGCGCGGCCGGCGCTCGGTGGACAGCGCCCGCCGGATGGCGTCCGGTCCCCGCACGGCCGGCAGCGGCACGGGGCCCTCGCAGAGGTAGGCCAGGGTCGGCCCGCCGTCCGGCTCGTCGCGCTCCACAGCGCTCGGGCAGGGCGCCGCCGATCCTCGGCACGTGTGCCTCCTCTGTATGCCGGCCACCTGCTTGACCCCTGGATGGTGCCGCACGGCCGCGAAGCCGGAAAGCCCGGTGTTCCGCCCGGCAGAATCGCCCGCCGGTCCTCCGAGCCGCTGACGGGCGTCCCGGTGATGCTGTGCATAGCATCCTTGTGTGACAGACATTCCGGACGAATTGGTCGAGCTGGAGCGTTCCTGCGAAGCGGAGCGTGCGAAGCTGGCCGGCCTGTGCGGTGCGGAGTACGACGCCCAGTGGCGGGCGTGGCGAGGGGCGGCCGAGGCGTTCCAGACCGCCCTGACGGCATATGCGACGCGCGAGGGCGGGTCGCGGTACGAGCTGGAGCAGTCCGTGAAGACGGCGGTCCGGCGCACGCAGGAGGACCCGGCGCCGTAGCCGCACGGGACCGCACGGCCCGACGCCCTACGCCGTAGCCGCACGCGACGGTCGCCGCACGCCCCCCCCCCGGCGCCGCGGGTTCACTGCCGTACGCCGAACCGCTCAGTCCGCCGCCTGGTCGTGGGTCAGGCTGAGGCCGGCCGTGACCGGCGGTGCTTCCTCGGGGGCCGTTCCGGGCGGGCCCTCGGACTGCTTCCGCCGGCGGGGGGCGGCGGTGAGGACCGCGAGGCAGGCGATGACCAGTGCTGTCCCCGCCCAGCCCGCCGCGGGGAGGCGTTCGCCGACGACCAGGACGGCGAGTACGGCCGCGACGGCCGGTTCCAGCAGGGAGAGCGTGGTGGCGGTGCTGGCGGGTACGTGCGCGAGGCCCCAGCCGAACAGGACGTAGCCGGTGAACATGGGGACGAGGGCCATATACGTGCCGACCGCCGCGTTGGACCAGGAGCTGACGAGCGGCGCGCCGGTGGCCAGGAGGACGGGCAGGAGGAGCAGCCCGCCGAGTCCGAAGACGGCGCCCATCGCCGCGCGGGAGGGGATCCGGCGGGTGATGAGCCGGTGGGCCGCCCAGGAGTAGAGGGCGTAGGTGGCGGCGGCGACCAGGCCGAGGCCCACGCCGAGCAGCGTGGCGGCCATGGACGCCCGGCCCGTGCCGTCGCCCGCGGGCGCGGCCTCGGCGACGCACAGCAAGGCGGTGCCGAGCAGGCCCAGCGCGGCGGCCGTCGTCCAGCGGCGGGTGAGCCGGTGGCCGTCCACCACGCGTTCGACCAGGGCCGAGGCGAGCGGGGCGGTGCCGAGGGACACCACGGTGCCCACGGCGACTCCGGCCAGGCGCATCGAGGTGTAGAAAGCCAGGGGGTACACCGCGACGCAGACGGCGCCGAGCAGCACCGTGCCGCGCCGCTCGCGCAGCCGGGGTGCGTGGCGGGCGATCCCCGGGGCGGCGACGAGGGCCTGCAGAAGCCCGCCCAGGCCCATGGCGACGGCGCCGATGGCGAGCGGGCCGACCCGCGGGGCGAAGGTGGCGGCCGTACCCGTCGTACCCCACAGGACGGAGGCCGCCAGCACGCACAGCGCCCCTGTGCCGGCGGACCGGCCGGGTCCGGTGGGCCGGCTCACAGCCGGTCCAGCAGGGTGGCCGCCATGGCGCGGGCGTGCCGGAGGCGGTCGCCGTCGCCCTCCAGACCGGCGCGGGCCATCGCGCCCTCCAGGAGGAACGCGAGGTGCTCGGCCGTCGCCCGGGCCTCGTCGGGCCGTTCGGGCAGCAGCTCCTCCAGGTGTCCGGCGATCAGCCGCTCGACTTCCTCCTTGTGGGTGCGCACCACGGCACGGCCCTCGTCGCCGGCCGGCAGCTCGGCTGCGGCGTTGAGCAGCCCGCAGCCGCGGAAGCCGTGCTCGTAGGCGAAGGCCGCGTGGTCGGCGTAGGCGTCGAAGACCGCCAGCACGCCGTCGCGCGGGCCGCCGGCGTGCTCCAGCCGGGCCCGGTACAGGCCGAGCCACTCCTCGTGCCGGGCGTCCAGGTAGGCCCTGACCAGGTCGGCCTTGGAGGAGAAGTTGTTGTAGAGGCTCATCTTCGCCACGCCGGCCTCGGTGGTGATCGTGTCGATGCCGGTCGCCGCCACGCCGTCGGCGTAGAAGCGGCGGGCCGCCGCCGCGAGGAGGCGTTCGCGGGCCGGGCGCCGCCGCGCGCCGTCCGTCGTCTTCAGGGGGTTCTCGGTCATCGCGGTCCAAACTAGGTAGGTCGGTCTACCCAGAGTAGGCCATCCGCGTGAAGTCACCGCGGACCAGCAGAACCGTGCCGGTGAGAAAGGGTCCTACCCGTACAACCCTGTGGGCAGGTTGTGAGTCTTCTCATCGATCACATGGTGATCGGAGCCACGAGGAGACCATCATCAACGCCATACGCAAGACCCTGACCGCCACCGCCGTCGTCGGTGCCGTACTCGCCGGTTCCGCCGCCTGCGGAACGGTGGAGCAGCTGTCCGCCGGCAAGAAGCTCGACCGGGCCTTCGAGAAGCTGGGCGAGAAGAACAGGCTCTCCTTCGAGCTCGACGTGGACACCGACGCGGCGACCCTCAAGGCGCTGGACGCCGAGTCCGACCCCGCGCCCGGTGAGGAGATCCCGGACGAGGCCGCCAAGCTGATCAGCGACGCGAAGATCACCGTGACCGTGGAGTCGAAGAAGCCGCTCGCCGAGTCCGGCGAGAAGGACCTCGTGGGTACGGCCATGAAGGTCAGCACCCCGGACGGCGACCTCGCCGAGTACCGGATGATCGGCGACTACGTCTACGTGCGTGTCGACATGGACGCCATGGGCAAGCTGTCGGGCAGCCCCGTACCGTCCGCCGACGACCTGCCGCCGGAGGCCGGGGCGTTCAAGGCCGTTCTTGAGGGCAAGTGGGTCAAGTTCAGCACCAAGGAGATGGACAAGGCCGCCGCCGAGGGCGAGAAGGGCGGGGGCGGTCCCGCGCCCGCGCCGTCCCTCGACGCCAAGACGCAGAAGAAGCTGGTGCAGTCGCTCCGCGAGGTCGTCGCCCGCGAGGTGCGCTTCAAGACGGCCGGCGGTGGCGACGGGACCGAGCACGTCACCGCGACGGCGCCCTTCCGCAAGCTGGTCACCGAGCTGTTCGGCGAGCTGCGGCCGCTGGCGAAGGACCTGCCGCCGGGCATGGAGCTGCCGACGGACAAGGACCTGAAGGACGCGCCCAACGCCAAGGTGACGGCGGACTTCACCCTCAGGAACGGCGAACTGTCCCAGGTGGACGTGGACCTCGCCAAGCTGGCCGAGACCGCCAAGGTCAAGAAGCTGGGCCTGAGGCTGCGGATGAGCGAGGGCACCAGGCCCACCGCTCCGGCCGGTGCCACGAAGCTCGACCTGGGCGACGTCATGAACGGCTTCCTCGGCGGGCCGCCGATGGGCGACCCCGACATCGACATGAGCGGTCTCGACCAGGACTTCCCGAAGGACTAGTTCTGAGGTCCTGCTCGGCGGCCGGGCCGTAGTGGTCCGGTGGTGTGGTGCGGGGCCGGCTTCACCGGCGGGGTGATGCCGGCCTCGGCGGGCTCGCGTGACCGCCGTACCCGACGGACACAGCAAGCACGGTCTCAGTCTGCGCACTGCGACCGTGCTTGCTGCCGTCCGCGACCGGACTCGGCGGCCAGGAACGTCCCGCCGGCCCTTTCACCCACCGTCAGTGTCGACCGTGCAGCCGCGCGCCGACGACGTTCGGGTCGACGGCGGTGAAGTAGGCGGCGTCCGTGACGTACACCCGGTCGCCGCGCACGGCGACGGCCGTGGGGTTCTGCAACCCGTCGGCGGCGGTGAGGACGGTGCGGTGGGAGCCGTCCCCGCGGACCAGCTCGACCTCGTTGCCGGGGTTGGTGGAGACGAGGGCGTCGTCGCCGTGTCCGGTGAAGTCGAAGTCGTCGACCGGGCCCAGCCCGTCCGCCACGAGGTGGACCCGGCCGGCCGTGCCGTCGTGGCGGACCGGTATGCGCAGCAGCGTGCCCCGGTCGAAGTTGCCGACCCATACGGCGCCGTGGCGCGCCTTCAGCCCGTTGGCGCCGAACTTGCCCGGCGTGGCGGACAGTTCGGGAGCCTGTGACCAGACCGTGGCGGTGCCGCCGCCCAGGGGGACGCGCCACACCGCGCCGAGGGCGGAGTCGCTGACGTACAGCCGGCCGCGGTACAGGGCGAGGCCGTTGGGCACGGCGGCGGCCGGCAGGGCGGCCACCCGGCGCGGGGCGCCGTGCCGGGGCAGCTGCCAGACTCCCGTCAGGGCGTCGGTGCCGGCGGCGTAGGTGACGTACCGCGTGCCGTCCGGTGCCACGACGACGCCGCCCACGAAGGCCCGGCCGATGAGCGGAACGTCGGTTCCCTCGGGCGGGGCGGGCAGGGTGGCCAGCGTGGTCAGGTGTCCGTCGGGGGTCAGCCGCTCGACGTTGCGGGCGAAGGACATCGTCAGGTCGAGGGAGCCGTCGCGTTCGACGGTCAGGTTCTCGGGCTGCTCACCGGCCGCCAGGTCCAGGTGCCTGATCGTGTGGACGTCGGTCAGCGCCGGGTCCGCGGCCAGCGCCTGGCCGCCCAGAGCCGCCAGCGAGACGGCCAGCGCGGTGACCGTGAGCAGCGAGGTGGTGGTACTGCGTTTCACGATTGCCTTTCGTCGGGATCGGGGTGGTCGTGTGGAGGCACCCGGGGGCCGTCGTGGTGACGCCGGCGGGTGGGTGTCTCGGTTCAGGGCTGGTGGCGGGTGGTGACGCGGGCGCCGCCGAAGATGAGGTCCTGGACCATGGGGGTGGAGACGAAGCCGTACGGGAAGACGGGCTCGGGGCAGCTGACGGCGTCCAGGCGTGCGATGTGTTCCTGGTCGAGGACGACGTCGAGGGCTCCGAGGTTGTCCTCCAGCTGGCGCACGGTGCGCGCGCCGAGGACCGGGGAGACGACGGCCGGGTTGAGCAGGGTCCAGGCCAGTGCGACCTGGGCCGGGGTGGCGCCCACCTGGGTGGCGACCTCCTTGACCGCCTCGGCGATGGTCACGCCGCGCTCGGTGAGGTTGCCGGAGGCGGCGATCACTCCCTTGCGAGAGCCGGACGCGGAGTTCTGCTCCTCCTGCCCGGTCAGGTCGGCGCGGCTGTACTTGCCGGTGAGCAGCCCGCCGCCGAGCGCGGACCAGGGCAGTACGCCCAGTCCCAGCTCGCGTGCCATCGGGATCAGCTCGTGCTCCACGGTCCGCTGGATGAGGCTGTACTCGATCTGCAACGCGATCAGGGGTGTCCAGCCGCGCAGGTCGGCGAGCGTCTGCATGGCGGAGATCCGCCAGGCCGGGGTGTTGGAGATGCCGATGTAGCTGACCTTGCCGCTGCGTACCAGGTCGTCCAGGCCCCGCATGACCTCCTCGTGCGGGGTGGTGTGGTCCCAGCCGTGCAGGTAGAACAGGTCGATGTGGTCGGTGCCGAGGTTGCGCAGGCTGGTCTCCAGCGACCGCACCATGTTCAGGCGGTGGTTGCCGCCCGAGTTCGGGTTCCCCCGCTCACGGGCCATGGTGTACTTCGTGGCGATGACGACCTTGTCCCGCTTGTCCTTGACGAACTGCCCGAGGAGGCGCTCCGCGGAGCCGTCGGTGTAGTTGACGGACGTGTCGAGGAAGTTGCCGCCCCGGTCGACGTACAGGTCGAAGATGCGGCGGGCCTCGTCGGCCCCAGCGCCCCAGCCCCAGTCGTCACCGAAGGTCATGTTGCCCAGGGACAGGGGGGAGACACGAAGACCCGAACGCCCCAGAAGACGGTAGTCGGACAGGGAGTCAGTGCTCATGGAATGCTCTCTCAGTGGACTCTGATGTTCAGTGGTGTGCGGTGTTCGGTGGTGCCCGGTGGACGGTGTGACCGCTGGTTCACCGGTCGATGGCGGTCATGCTCGCCTCGCCGTAGCGCTCACCCGCGGCACCGCCGAGGGCACCGAGCCGGATCAACTGGGCGCTGCTGAGGCGGAGATCGTCCGCGTCGGCGTTCTCCTCGGCCCGGTCCACCCGCTTCGTGCCGGGAATCGGGACGACGTCGTCGCCCTGCGCCAGCAGCCAGGCCAGGGCGACCTGGGCGGAGGTGGCGCCGATCTCCTCGGCCACGGCGGCGACCTCGTCGGCGATCCGCAGGTTCGTGGCGAGGTTGGCGTCGGCGAACCGGGGAATGGTCCGCCGGAAGTCGTCCTTGTCGAGCTGGTCCGCACGGCGGACGGCACCCGCGAGGAATCCGCGTCCGAGCGGCGAGTAGGGGACGAGCCCGATGCCCAGCTCGCGCAGGACGGGAAGGACCTCCGCCTCGACGTCCCGCGTCCACAGCGAGTACTCCGTCTGTACGGCGGTGATCGGGTGGACGGCGTGAGCGCGTCGGATGGTCTGCGCGGAGGCCTCCGACAGGCCGATGTGGCGGACCTTGCCCTCCTCGACCAGTTCCTTCAGCGCGCCCACGGTCTCCTCGATCGGCACGTTCGGGTCGACGCGGTGCTGGTAGTACAGATCGATCCGGTCCGTGGCCAGGCGACGCAGCGATCCCTCCACCGCCAGCCGGATGTTGGCGGGCGTGCTGTCCAGTTGTCCCGTGCTGTCGGCACGATAGGACGCGAGACCGAACTTGGTGGCGAGAACGACGTCGTCCCGGCGGCCGGCGAGCGCTCGTCCCACCAGTTCCTCATTGGTGTGCGGGCCGTAGACGTCCGCCGTGTCGAGCAGGGTGATGCCGAGGTCCAGCGCGCGGTGGATGGTGCGCACGGATTCCCGGTCGTCGGTTCCCGCGCCCGTGTAGTAGGCGGACATGCCCATGCAACCCAGACCGATACGGGCGACATCGAGTCCCGCGAGCTTGGTGTGCCTCATGTCTTTCTCCTGACTTCACTTCGCTTGTGCTGTTTCCGCTGCCATGAGGGTGCGCGTTCGTGCCCAGACGAGCGCGCCGAGTACGGACAGACCGGCTCCCGTCCAGCAGATCGCGCTCCAGCCGCCGACCGCCCACAGCGCGGTCGCGACGGTCGACCCCAGGGCGCCACCGCAGAAGTTGCCGCAGACGTACACGGTGTTGACGCGGCTGCGCGCTTCCGGTGACAGCGCCAGGACGCGCGCCTGGTTCAGGATGTTGCGGGACTGGGTGGCCACGTCCAGGGCGAGGATCGAGACGACCAGCCAGACGAAGTCGTGCGCGCCGGCCAGCCCGCTGAGCCAGGCCGTGATCGCCAGCGCCCAGGACCAGCCGGTCACGGGCACGGACCAGCCCCGGTCATGAAGGCGCCCGGACCCCTGTGCCGCCAGCGATCCCACCAGCCCGACGACCCCGAGCAGACCGATCCGGGCCGTGGACCAGTCGTGGGGCGGACCGCTGAGCAGAAAGGTGAGCGCGGTCCAGAACATGGTGAAGGTGGCGAAGCCGATCGATCCGAAAGCGACCGCCACACGCAGCACGGGCTCCTTGAGCAGGGACGCCGTGGAGCGCAGCAACTGTCGGTACGGCACCGTCGTCCTGGCCGGCAGCGAGGGGGTCACCCGGTACAGGACCGCTGCCAGCACCACCATGACACACGCGGCGACGACGTACACGGCACGCCATCCGGCCGCTTCCGCGATCAGCCCGCTGACGACCCGGGCCACCAGGATGCCGGTCACGAGACCGCTGACCACGACGCCCACCACGCGCCCCCGGTCGGCGTCGGCCGCCAGGTCGCCCGCGAACGCGACCAGCACCTGCCCGGACACGGTCGTCACGCCCATGGCGACGAACGCCGCGGCCAGCACGGGGACGCCGGGCGCGACCGAGCAGATCGCGAGCGCGGTCGCGCACGCGACCATCAGGGACGGTACGAGCCGGCGCCGGTCCCGGCGATCACCGAGGGGGACCAGGAGCACGATCCCGAGCGCGTACCCGACTTGGACCGCGGTGACCAGCAACCCGGTGGAGCCTTCACTGACGTGCAGCGAATCCGCGATGTCCCCCAGCAGAGGCTGCGCGTAGTACAGGTTGCCGACCGCGGCACCACCCGCCACGGCGAACAACAGAGTCAGGACACGATTCATCCGGGTCCCAGCTGTGGTGCTGAGTTCCTTACTGAGTGCCACGCTGACGACTCCTTGATGTCATGTGTGAGGACGGACGCTCCTCTCACTGCCAACACTGTGAAGTCTGATGCGGTCGACATCCGTCAACCAGGACGCAGGTTTCCCTGGGTGTGGCGCACCGTGGATCACCACCGCCGATCCGCATACCGTGCGCACCGCGGCATCAGCGGTCACCGCGGTGCCGGGGGCTTCCCCGGGGACGTGTCCGGTTCACCAGCCGTGGTCGTGGGGACATCCCGACCGCGCACTGTACGGAACGCCTGACAGCGCCCCGTCTCGTGGTCCGCAAGGCTGGAGACCCTGGCACCGCGGGCAGGGCCACGAGCCGGCCGCCTGTCCGAGTGGAGCCTTCCCCCCGGGGGGGCACTCACTGGCAAGGAAAGGACTCGATGATGAAATCAGTGGCACTCGGTGCGATGACGGTGTCGGCCCAGGGGCTCGGCTGCATGGGCATGAGCGAGTACTACGGGCCGACCGACTGGGACGAGTCGATCACCACGATCCATCGTGCGATCGACCTGGGCATCACCCTCTTCGACACCGCCGACCAGTACGGCAGCGGTCACAACGAGGTTCTGCTCGGCCGCGGCGTCGCCGGGCGTCGCGACGACGTCCGCATCGCGACGAAGTTCGGCATCGACCGCAGTTCCGGGGACGACGCGCGGACCTTCCGCGGGGACGCGGCGTACGTCAAGCGCTCCGCCGAGGCGTCCCTGACCCGGCTGGGCATCGACGTCATCGACCTGTACTACCTGCACCGGCCACCGCAGAACGCCGAGATCGAGGAGACGGTGGGCGCCATGGCCGACCTCGTGAAGGCCGGCAAGGTGCGCCACCTCGGCCTGTCCGAGGTGGACGCGGACCTGCTGCGCCGGGCACACGCCGTGCACCCCATCACCGCCGTGCAGAGCGAGTACTCACTGTGGACACGCGACGTCGAAGCGGTGACCCCGGTCATGGCCGAGCTGGGCGTCGGTCTGGTGCCGTACTCGCCCCTCGGCCGGGGATTCCTGACCGGCACGTTCGACCCCGAGGCCATCACCGCGGACGACGTCCGCGCGCGCAACGCGCGGTTCGGAGGCAACGACTACCAGGCCAACCTCCGCATCGCCGACACCGTGCGCGAGATCGCCGCGGAGCGCGGCCTGGCGCCCGCGCAGGTAGCCCTGGCCTGGGTCTCCGCCCAGTCCGAGCGGCTGGGCGTGCCGATCGTGCCGATCCCCGGCACCAAGCGGGTGCGCTGGCTGGAGCAGAACGCCGCCGCCGTCGACGTGGTCCTGGACGACGACGCCCTCGACCGGCTGCAACCGCTCGACCAGCTCGTGCACGGCAGCAGGCTCCTGTCCCACGGCCCCCGCACGAACTGAGCCGTGTCGGAGCCGACGCCACGGGGCGGCAGACGGGAGGAGGAACGATGAGCAGGTCCTGCGCGGCCGGGGCGGCCCGGCACGCGGCGGCACCGCCGGCCGGGGCACTCGCCCGCGGGCATACGACCGCGGACCACCCGGACCCCGGTCACCGCGCGGTCCTCACCCTCTCCGCCGGCGCGGCTCCGCATGGGCACGACAGGTCAGGCGAACGGACCGGAGGGCGGTTCGGCGGTCCTCTCCTCGCTGCCGGACCGGGGCCGGCCGGAACCGGAGGGCCGCTCTCCGGGCCGGGGGGCGGCACTGAGGCTGCCGAGGATGGCGAGCCGGTCGCGCGTGCTCGTCTCCGGCCGCGCCCGGTAGACCTTGACCAGCAGGTCAGGGGAGGCACTGGGCCGGAGCGTCTCGTAGGCGAGGTCCAGGTCGCCGACCAGCGGATGCCGCAGCAGCAGCGTGCCCGACGTCTTCTCGCGCACCTCCGCCCGCCGCCAGTGGCGGGTGAAGTCCTCGCTGTGCAGCGTGAGCTCGCCGACGAGGGACCTCAGTTCGGGGTCGCCGAGGCGATGACTGGCGGCGGCCCGCAGTGAGGCGACGGTGGAGGCCGCGACCGTCTCCCAGTCACGGAAGAAGGTGCGGGAGGCGTCATCGATGAAGAGCAGGCGGGCCAGGTTGTCCCGGTGCGGGTGACCGTCGTAGAGGGCGGCACCGAGCGCGTTCGCCGCGACCACGTTCATGCAGCGGTCCGTGACGATGGCCGGATGGGCGCTCCAGTCGTCCAGCAGGGCCAGCAGATTGGGCCCGGGCTCCCGGTCGGCGGGCCCGGCGGACTCGCCGACCGCATCGGGGGAGGCGAGGGCGAAGAGGTAACGCTGGGCGTCGGGATTCAGTTGCAGCACTCTGGCCAGCGCTTTCAGCACGCTGGGCGAGGGGTGCCGCTCCCGGCCCTGCTCCAGCCGTGCGTAGTAGTCGGCGCTGAGGCCGGCGAGTGCGGCGACCTCCTCACGGCGCAGTCCTGGTACCCGCCGGTAACCGGTGCCTTCCATGAGTCCGGCCTGCGCCGGGGTGATCCGGGCACGCCTGGCCTTGAGGTACTGCCCCAGCTCGTTGCGCTCCTTCATGCCGTCCAGGCTAGACGCCGCATTCCCGGTCAGGGAGGTCGTGGCACACCCTGGAAGCCTCCCGAGTCAGTCACCATCTTCGAACTGCACAACCGTGCTCCGTAAGCAAGCGAGTGTAGGAGACAAGTGATGTCAGTCTGGTTTGTCACTGGCGCTTCCCGTGGCCTGGGCCGCGCCATCGTCGAGGCCGCTGTCGCCGCCGGTGACCAGGTCGTGGCCGCTGTCCGAACCCCGGACTCCGTGGCCGACCTGCCCTCTGACCAGGTCCTCGTGGTCCCGCTCGACGTGCGGGACGAGGGCATGGCCGGCGCGGCGGTGGAGGCGGCTGTCGCACGCTTCGGACGTATCGACGTGCTCGTGAACAACGCCGGCTACGGCCTGCTCGGCCCTGTGGAGGAGACCAGTGACGAGGAGGCCCGCGACCTCTTCGACGTGAACTTCTTCGGTCTCCTCAACGTCACGCGGCAGGTTCTCCCGGTGCTGCGTCGCCAGCGGTCCGGCCGTGTCATCAACATCAGTTCGGTGGGCGGCTTCACCGCACTGCCCGGTTCAGGCATCTACGCCGCCACGAAGTTCGCGGTGGAGGCCGTCACCGAGTCCCTCGCCGCCGAGCTCGCGGGCAGCGGCGTGACCGTCCACGTCGTGGAGCCGGGCGCGTTCCGTACCGATTTCCTGGACGAGTCGAGCATCCGCGTCACGGCCGCCGAGCCGCTCGGCGCCTACGAGGCGACGGTGCACTCGGGCCGGCCCGCGTTCCTGGCGGCCAGTGGTTCACAGCCCGGCGACCCCGCGAAGGCGGCGCAAGCCGTCCTGACGCTCGCCGGGACGGAGGAACCGCCGCTGCGCCTGCAACTCGGCGCGGACAGCGTCAACCGTGTCCAGGCGAAGCTGGACCTCGTCAGGCGAGAGCTCGACACCTGGCGCGAGCTGAGCCTGTCCACCGCGTACGACGACTGAGCCGGCCCAGTCGGGTCGGCTGACGTCCTGCCCGGCGCGCGGGGTGCCGGCCATGCCGGCGGTACCCCACGGTCCCGGTGCACTACTGCTCGATTGGATCGGATATGGCTCTCCAGCGCTGGCGCGCGTTCACACGGTCGGAAACCGGCGGCACGGCATTTCTCATCGTGGCGGTGCTGGCGGCGCTGGCCTGGGCGAACACGAGCCTGGACACGTACGAGGCCACGTGGTCCGCTCGGCTGTCCGTCACCGTCGGGCCCTTCTCGCTCGGGTTGACACTGCGCGAGTGGATCAACAGCGGCTTCATGGCGCTGTTCTTCTTCCTCGTCGGGCTGGACGCGCGCCGTGAGCTCGACAAGGGCGAGCTGCGGGACCGTAAATGGGTGGTCCTCTGCGCGATCGGTGGTGTGGGCAGCATGGCGGTGCCCGCGCTCGTCTTCGTCGCCTTCAACGCCGGCCTGACGAGTGTGCACGGCTGGGGTGTCGCCATGTCCACCGACACCGCCTTCGCCCTGGCGATCCTCTCACTGGTCGGAGCTCGACTGCCGTCCTCGCTGCGCGCTTTCATGCTGTCCATCTCGGTGATGGACGACGTCGTGGCACTCGTGGTCATCGCCGTGTTCTACGGCGGGAATTTCCGGGTCGTCCCCTTCCTGATCGCGTCTTCGGCCGCCGGGGTCATCATCTGCATGCGTCTGGCGAACTTCCGTAGCGGCGTCGTGTGCTGCACGGTCTCCCTGGTGATGTGGTGCGCGCTCCTCAAGGCAGGAGTCGATCCCGTCGTGACCGGTCTGACGGTGGGCCTGCTGGTGATCACCGCGCCGGCCGGACGCGACGATCTCGAACGCGCCACCGGCCTGGTGCGGGACTTCCGGGAGCAGCCGACCGCGGAGATGCAGCAGACGGCGGTACGCGGTCTCGTGGCCGCCATCTCGCAGAACGATCATCTCCAGCGCAAGTTCACCCCCTGGGTGAACTGTGCGGTTCTCCCTCTCTTCGCGGTCGCCAACTCCGGGGTGCCGCTCAGCGTCAGGACGGTCTCCGCGGCTTTCGCTTCGCCCATCACCTGGGGCATCATCTGCGGATATCTCGTGGGCAAGATCGTCGGGGTGGTCGGTTCACTGTCCCTGGTGACGGCCCTGTCCGGCGGTCGGCTGCGACCCAACGTCGGCTGGGGCGCCGCGACGGTGGGGGGCGCCGTGTCGGGGGCGGCGTTCACCGTGTCGCTGCTCATCGCCTCCAAGGCATTCACCGGGGAGGACCTCGCGTACGCGCGGACAGCCATTCTGTCGACTCTTGCCGGAGCCATGGTGTCCGGGTGGATCACCACCGGGGTCCTGAAGCTCATGTCCCCGCGACGCCGTGCCCGTGCGCTGCTGGGACGGGCCCGCCCGCTCACCGATCTGGTCACCCCGGTGGACGCCATACGCGACCGCATACGCGGTCCGGTCGACGCCGAGATCACCGTCGTCGAGTACGGGGACTTCGAGTGTCCCCACTGCGGTCGGGCCGAAGCGGCTCTGCGCGAGATGCTGACGGATCTCGACGACGTGAGGTACGTCTGGCGCCATCTGCCGCTCCCGGATGTGCACCCGCACGCGCAGTTGGCGGCAGAAGCCGCCGAGGCCGCGGGGGACCAGGGCAGGTTCTGGGAGATGCACGACCTGCTCCTGGCGCACCAGGATCAGCTCACTGCCGCGGACCTGGTCCGGTACGCGACGCAGCTGGGGCTGGACGTCGAAGCGTTCCGCGCTCATATGAAGGACCGGCGGGGACTGCGGCGGATAGAAGAGGACGTGAGCTCGGCGGATCTCAGCGGCGCTGTGGGAACGCCCACGTTCTTCGTCAACGGGCGACGCCACGACGGGTCCTTCGACTCCGAGGCTCTCAGCGCCGCCGTCCAACTGGCCCGGCAACGAGTTCTTGCCGGCAGAGCATCAAGCACAGTGTGAGTCGAGCGAGCCGCGTCATGCGGTCAGTGACCTCTGGTACGCAAAGGGCCCCCGGCAGACGGTCGTTCTGCCAGGGGCCCCGCTGGTTCACATCAGCGCGTGCCGGCCGTCAGCCGTCGGACTCCGCCGACGGGATGTAGGCGCCGGGTACGTCGTTCGGGGCGTAGATCTTCTTCTCGCCGGGGTACGGGCGCGCCCAGTTGTGGGTCTGGTACCAGGTGAGGTGGTTCATCTGGGCCGGGTTGGCGTAGTCGGGGATGGCGTGGGGGCCGGTCAGGTGCTGCTTGGACTTCCAGGCGTCCCAGGCGGCGGCGAGGGACTTCTTGTCCGCCGGCACCTTCGCCGACGGCACGGCCGCGGCCTTGGGGTCCTGTGCGGCGGGGGTGTCCACGCCGCAGGACGGCGGCGTCTTCACGCCGTCCGTCAGTGAGGTGCGGTTGGGCAGGGCGGTGAACGGCGTGTAGTCGGGGCGCTTGGTGAACGCGCTCCGCATCGGGGTCGCCGCGCTGTCCTTCTGGTTCATCGGGTGGATCCCGAGGATCTGCTCGATGGTGCGGATCATCGTGATCTGCGAGTAGTAGCGGCTGTCGACCGTGCCGTGCTGGGCCCAGGGGCTGATGATCTGGACCGGGGCGCGGTGGCCGTCGACGTGGTCCAGGCCGGCCTGGGAGTCGTCCTCGACGACGAAGATCGCCGAGTCCTTCCAGTACTTGCTGTGCGAGATCTTGTCGATGATCTTGCCGGTGGCGAGGTCGTTGTCGGCGACCTGGGCGGCCGGGCTCGCCGGACCACCGGTGTGGTCGCTGGAGAGCCAGAACATGTTGAGGTTCGCCGGGCCGTTCTTCTCGAAGTCCTGCTTCCAGATCTCGTACCGGTACAGGTCCGGGACGCTGGTGTCGAACTTCGGGAAGCCGGGCACCGAGACGTTGTTGAGCGACGGGATCGGCGAGGACGAGTTCAGCGGGTAGGCGGTGGCCTGACCGGTCGCGTCCATGTTCTTGGCGTCGCAGTACAGGTTCTGCCAGCTGGCGCCCGACGGCTTGGTCAGGAACTGCTGGAACTCACCGAAGTTGCGCACCGACTTGCCGGCCGCCTGCGCGCCCGACCACAGGAAACCGGTCTTCTGGTGGCCGAGGGCGTCGTCCTCGGTGTCGTAGCTGCGCTTGTACTCGCCGGCCGAGGACTCGGTGTACTCGGGGTTGTCGGCCTGCATGAGCCAGTTGTGGCCCTCGGCGGAGTTGGTGCCGATGTCGTAGGTGTTGTCGTACAGCCCGAACTGCTCGGCCAGCGCGTGCTGGTTCGGCGTGACGTTCTCGCCGAACTGCGTCAGCGACGGGTCGCCGTTGCCCTGGGGGACGTCACCGAGGACCTGGTCGTAGGTGCGGTTCTCCTTGACGATCAGGAAGACGTGCTTGATCGTCGAGGGGTCGCCGATCCGCGTCGGGACCGGCTGGGGCTTGGCGTTGCCGTTGCCGTGGCCCTTGGCCAGCCGCACGGAGTTGGCGGTCCAGCCGTTCTGCTGGAAGACCTTCTCGGTCTGGGAGCGGATGACACGGTCGCTGGGCAGGGTGAACTGCGTCAGGCTGGAGGTCGTGTCGTGGGTGCCGTGGCCGGCTGCGGCGGGGCGGCGCGCGTCGATGCCGCGGGTGTTGGAGACGACGACCTTCTTGCCCACGGTGGTGATCTCGGCGGGGAAGTAGTCCGTCGGGAGGAGGCCGACGTAGCTGACCGGTTCCTGCGGGGAGGTGTAGCGGTAGACGGCGACGGCGTTGGCGCGGCCGAGCGTCACCAGCAGCCGGCCGTCGTCGGTGAGGGTCACCGCGTCGGGCTCGTAGCCGACCGAGGCCTCCGGCCACGGCTGGGTCGCGATGGTCTGGACGACCTTGCCCTTGGCGGTGTCGATGACCGACACGTTGTTGTCGGCGGTGTTGGTGACGAACACCGCGCCGCGCTGGGCGTACACGGCGGTCGGGTGCAGGCCGACGTCGATGGTGCCGACGGCGGCGGACGGGTCGGCCAGGTCGATGACGCTGACCGTGCCGGTGGTGGTGGCGCCGGTCTTCGGGTCGGCCGGCACCTGGGTGCCGTAGGAGTTGAGCGTGGACTCGCCGGCCTTCGCGGCCCGGCCGCCCTCGTTGCTGACGTAGAGCTTGTCGCCGACGCGGGCCATGCCGCGCGGGGCGTTGCCCACCGTCCAGCTCTGCTTGACGGTTCCGGTCGCCGCGTCGATCGCGACCACCCGGTTCTGGCCATTGACCGCGGCGTACACGGTGGAGCCGTCGGCCGAGAACACGGCCGCGGCGGCCAGGGCCTGCTTGCTGCCGTCGGCCGGGATCTTGACGGCCACCGGGTTGGCGAGGGTGCCGTCCTCGTTCACGGTGAACTTGGTGTAGCCGTCGAGCTGGCCCAGCCACAGCTGCTTGCCGCCGGGCGAGTACACCGGGCCTTCCTGGCCGACGGCGTTGCTGCTGATGCGCAGGTCGTCGGCGGCGTTGGTGCCGACGCGCTGCTTGATCTGCCCGGTCGCGAGGTCCACGACGACCAGCGAGGCGTCGCCGTCGGTGACCGAGGCGGCGAGGTGGCTGCCGTCCGGGCTGACCGTCGACGACATGATCTTGCCGTCGTTGATGACGAGGCGGTCACCGTACGGGGCGATGTACTGGTCGGCGGAGACGACCTGGCCCTTGTCGGTGACCTGGCCGACCTGCTCGGTGCCGAACTGGCGGGTTTCCGCGACGGCGGTGCCGGTGGCCAGGGCGGCCGTGGTGATGCATGCCGTGACCAGCGTGGCCCGGCGGCTGACACGTCTGCCCAGCAGGTCGTAGTACTTCTTCTCGGCCTGCCGACGGCGGCGTGTTATCTGCATGCGTGATTCCCTGGGGATGAGGAGGAGTTGGGGGGTGGCCGGAGAGGAAGACTCAGGGGGTCCGGGAGTCCGGGGAGGCGGATAGCAGGTCGACGTTGCCGTCGAACTGCCACAGCGGGTTCGGTGCGTCTCCGGTGGAGGTCCGCACCAGGAAGTAGCCGTTCACTTCCTTCGGTCCGTCACCGTCGGCGACGAACCGCCCGTCCGCCGTGATGTCGAGCTGGTAGACGGCCGACCCGGTGGCCGCGACGCCCGGCAGGTGCCAGGAGACGACGCACCGCCAGTCGTTGCCCGGGCCACGGGCGCCGTCCTGGACACCGGCCTTCGTGCACGCCGCCGAGGTCTTGAGCTGCGCCTCGGTGACGGCGGGCCGGTGCAGCTGCTCGGTCTGCAGGCGGTACAGGTGGGCGAACTCCGTGGCGAGCGCGCGCTGCACCTTCGCCTGCTCGATCCCGGAGCCGGTGGCCGTGGTCGTCGCCGCCACGACCGCGACCGTCACGGCCAGCAGCCCGGCGAGCGGCAGGGCGGCCAGGGTGACCGCACGGCGCGCCGAGCCGTCGTCGGTGGGGTTGGTGAAGTCGCGCCGCAGGAAGAGGACATAGGCCAGCGCCGTCGCCGTCACGGCCCACAGCAGACTGACAACGATGCCTATGAGGAGCGGGGTGAGCTGCGCCGGGCTGGTGAACAGGCCGTTCCAGGTGAGGAAGGCGTCGCCGGGCAGGGCGAGGCGTACGGCGACGGGGAGCGGCAGCATCTGGGCGAGCTGCATCGCCAGCGCGACCAGCGCGGGCAGCAGCAGACCCATCGGGGAGCGCCCCAGAGCGACCGACCCGAGCAGGCCGATCCCGGCGAGGGCCAGGGTCGGGGCGAGCACACCGGCCCAGGCGGACAGGACCGTGCCGGCGGCGTCCCCCGGCGTGAGCAGGTGGCCGTCGAGGCCGACCAGCGGCTGGTCACCGACGGCCACCAGCCCTCCCACCGTGCTGGAGAGGGCCAGCCCGGCCACGAGCAGCAGGATGACGGTGAGGCCGGCCAGTGCCTTCGCCGCGAAGATCCGCCGGGGCGAACGGACGGCGACCAGGAGGTGGCGCCAGGTGCCGAGCCGGTCCTCGGAGGCGAAGACGTCACCGGCGACGACGGAGGTGAGCAGCGGGAGCGCCCAGGTGCCGGCGAAACCGAGCGTCACCAGCGGACCGGCCCAGCCGGTGGCGTGCATCCAGCGGCCGAAGAGGGTGTCCGTGGGCAGCGTGCTCTGCCGGCTCACCCCGGCCACGAAGAGCGCCGGCACGATCCAGCAGGCGAGGAGCAGCAGGCGGATCCGCCACTGGGAGAGGAGCTTGACGACCTCGAAGCGGTAGCTTCGGGCAACTGTCACACGGCCTGACGCGGTGGTGTGCGCAGGGGGTACGGCGGTGGGGGCGGGGGTCGGGGGCGTGGTTCCGGTAGGGGTCGGGGGCGTGGTTCCGGTAGGGGTCGGCGTTGCGGTCATCGACCGGCCTCCTGCTGCTGGGCGTCGGACTGCTGAGGGGCGTCGGCGCCGTCCCGCTGCCGGGCATCCGACTGCCGCGGGACATCGACGCCGTCCCGCTGATGGCCGTCCGGCTTCTGCTGCTCGGTCAGGGCCAGGAACGCCGCCTCCAGCGGGGAGACGACCGGGGCGAGTTCGCGCAGGGCGATGCCCTCGCGGACGAGCCGTACCACCAGGTCGTCGAGAGCGGGCACCAGCGCGCGCACCACGAGCGCATCTCCGCCCTGACGTCCCACGGTGTCGTCGGCCAGGCGGATGCCCGGCGCGTCGGCGGCCAGCCGGCGTGCGCGTTCCGGGTCGGACGTGACCAGCCGGTAGTCCAGTTCACGGTTCTCGGCGGCCAGTTCGCCCAGCGGCCCGGAGAAGACGATCCGTCCGGTGGCGAGGATGGTGACCTCGGAGCACAGGGCCTCCAGGTCGTCCATCCGGTGGCTGGAGAGCACGACACTCGTGCCCTCCCGGGCGAGCCGGGTGAGGACACCGTGGACGTGCTTCTTCCCGGCCGGGTCCAGGCCGTTGGAGGGCTCGTCCAGGATGAGCAGCCGCGGCCTGGTGAGCAGGGCCGCGGCGAGACCGAGGCGTTGGCGCATGCCCAGGGAGAAGCCGCGGGTGCGTTCGTCGGCGACGTCCGTGAGCCCGACCTGGTCCAGGGCGTCGTCGATCCCCGCCGACCGCGTGTCGTCGCCGCGCAGAGCGGCGAGCGCGGCGAGGTTCTGCCGGGCGGTGAGCGAGGGGTACAGCCCTGGCCCGTCCACGAACCCGGAGACACCGCCGGGCGCCTCGAACGCGCGGCCCACCGGCGTGCCCAGGATCTTCAGGCTGCCGCTGTCGGCCACGGCGAGGCCGAGAAGGAGGCCGAGCAGCGTCGTCTTGCCGGCACCGTTGGGTCCGACCAGCCCGTGGATCTGTCCCCGCGCCACGTCCAGATCCACGCCGTCGAGCGCGACGACATCACCGAAACACTTGGTGATGCCGCGCGCCCGTACCGCGAGCTGTGAGTCCATGAGCCCCTTCTTTCGGAAAAGCCTCAAGGACCCTAGGAAGCTCACACGACACCGACAGCAAGCACCGGTTGAACGCTCAGGGAACGGAATCCCAAACGGAAGTCAATTGGCGCCCGCCACGCCGGTGGCACCCTGCGCGGACGCGTGGGGCCAACCTGTGGAGGGGGCTTGACACAGCCTCGGCCCGGCACAGGCCGGCGCGTCGGGCCGGCAGGGTCTCGGTCAGTGCGCGAGGAACACCAACGCGAGGCCCACGGCCGCCGGCAGGGTCTGGACGTACAGGATCCGCCGGCTGGAGGTGGCCGCTCCGTACAGGCCGGCCACCGCGACGCACACCAGGAAGAACACCTTCACCTGGAAACCCACGGGGTCGGAGGCCACCGCGCCCCACGCCAGGCCGGCGGCGAGAAATCCGTTGTACAGACCCTGGTTGGCCGCGAGCGTCTTCGTCCGGGAGGCGAACTCGGCAGTGGTCCCGAAGGCGGCCCGGGCTCTCGGGCCGGTCCACAGGAACATCTCCAGGACGAGGATGCAGGCGTGGAGGCAGGCGATGGCCCACACCACGACGGATGCTATGAGTGACATGCCGACCATGATCGGTCATCGCCGCGCGGCGGATGGTCACGGGACCGGCCCCGACAGCGACACCACGCCGGCCCGCGCCCCTCTACGCCCTGCCGGCCGCATCCGGGACCATGAAGCATGCTCCCGGATGACTGGCACCTCACCCAAGACGTCGACGACTTCCTCGCCCGAGCCGGGGACTTCCTGTGCTCGCGCCCCGCCCTGCACAACACGCCGCTGACGGACATCGAGAAGCTGCGGACACGGAAGGCAGCCGATCGTGCTGCCGAGACCGCCGTTTTCGGCCGGCTGGAGTCAGGAGGCGAAGTACGCGCGGTCTTCTATCGCACTCCGCACTGCCGCTTGGGCCTCACCCCCCTCTCGGCCGAGCAGGCCGACGCCCTCGCCGCTCTGCTGGCCGGCCTCGGCCACACCCCCGCCAACGTCATCGCGGACCACGACACCGCTGGTGCGTTCGCCGAGGCGTGGCAGCGGCACACGGGCGCGGCGCCGACACCTTTCTGGCGGACGCGTCTCTACCGCCTCGGCACGCTCACCCCGCCGCGGCCGCACCCGGAGGGCCGGGGCCGCGTCACGGGCGCCAGGGACCGTGAGCACGTCGTGCGCTGGTGCCGTGAGTTCTGTGTCGACGTCGGGGAACAGCGCTCCATCGACCTGATCGACGCCGGCTCCTGGGACGACTCGCGGTTCGGCGACCGGCACTTCACGTTCTGGGAGACCCCGCAGGGCGCCCCCGTCTCGATGGCGGCCGCGACCTCGATGGTCGGCGGCATGGTCCGGGTGGACCCCGTCTACACCCCGGCCCACCTCCGTGGCCGCGGTTACGCGGGGGCCGTGACGGCCGAGGTGAGCAGGGCCGCGCTGGCCGCGGGCGCGACGGACGTCGTCCTGTTCGCGGATCCGGACAACCCCACGAGCAACGCCCTCTACCAGCGCATCGGGTACGTCCATGTCGCGGACTTCGCCGGGTACGAGTTCTCCTACGGCACGCCACATGCGGGGTGAGGACCGGCCCCGGCCTGTGGGGCGCCCTCCCCGGGGGTCACCCCAGCCATCCGCGACGTGCGGCCTGTGCCGCGGCCTGGAAGCGGGTGGCCGCGCCCAGTTCGGTCATCAGCCGGTGGATGCGGCGCTGGGTGGTGCGCGCGCTCCAGCCCTGGGTGCGGGCGATCACCGTGTCCGAGCATCCGGACGCCAGCAGTCTGACGAGCGCGAGGGTGTCGGGGTCGGGTCCGTCGGGCCGGCCGCTTCGCGGCCCGGTGTCCTGGAGCGGTGCCGCACGCTGCCACTCCGCTTCGAAGAGCGCTTCCAGCGCGGTGAGCATCGGGGAGCGGTGGATCAGGTAGGCGGTCTGGTGCCCGCCCGGCGCGAGGCTGAAGGGAATGACCGCCGAGGTGTCGTCGGCGATCACCAGCTTCATCGGCAACCGCGCGAGCACCCGCGCCTGTTCGCCGAACCGGATGCTGGGCAGGATGTCGTCGCGCAGGCGGCCCGGCCAGTCCACCGCGGCCCGGTCGTAGACCACGCGGTGGGTGACGCCGGTGCGCTGCCGGCCGCGCTGGTGCTCCAGGTCGCTGCCGGGCCGGTTCACGTAGGGCGGCCGGTCGAACGCGCGGATCTCCCGGCGGGCACCGGCGGTGAGCCGGCGGACGGCGGCGCTGATGTCCTCGTGTCCGCTGAGCAGTTCCACCGCGATGCTGGGGTCGCCGATCCGGGAGGCTTCCCGGTGTGTCTCGGCCAGCCGGCGCACCAGCGAGCGGGCCGCGTCGAGCTGCCGCTCGCGTTGCCGGATCAGCTCGGTGACCGCCACGTCGGGCGCGGCGGCGGTGAAGTGCGGGGGCCGTCCCGCCGACCTGGTCGCGAGACCGGCCTTCACCAGGACGGTCAGCAGCCGCGCCGCCGTGCTCGTGCTGGTCCCGCAGGCGTCCGCCACCTGTGAAGCGGTGCTCCGGGGCAGACCGACCAGCGCCGTGTAGACGCGTTGTGTTTCATCGCCGAGTCCTAGGACGTCAAGTTCCATTTCCGCTCCGGTCGTTCTGGCCACCGGCCGCCACCTGGCGTGATCCGGCCGCACCGGCATCCTTGCGCCACACCGGTCCCCTTGGCATCTTCGCCGCAGAAAGGGGCGTCGTCCTGCCGAGATGTGCGGGCGCACGTCCCTGTCGTGCGTTCCGCGCGGTGACATGCCGTGCGCGCGCATCGGACATCAGCAGAAGGTGCCCTCATGCCACACGCAAGTCCCCCGGCGCACAGGCTCGTCCGGGCCTGCGCCGTCCTCCTCCTGACCGCCGCGGGTGCCACGGTGGCGCTTCCCGCGCGCGCGGCGGAGCCCAGCGCCCCCTCGGCGCCGGTCCGCACGGCGGCGACGCCGTCCTCCCTGCGCCACAGCCCGCAACGGGAGGGCGTGGTGCCCGGTCAGGTCCTGGTCACCCTGGACCCGGCCACGTCGGTCACCGGCGCGCCCGTGCCCGGGACCCGGGTCGCCGCGCGGCTGCCGAAGACCGGCGATCCGGCTCTCGACGCCAAGTTCCGCTCGGTCGGCGCGAGGTCGCTGCGTCCGGTGGTCCGGGGAGCCGGGACCGTGGCGTCCCGGACCTACGTCCTGAGTACCGGGGAGCGGGACTCCGCCGCGGTCGCCCGCGCCCTGCGGGGTACGCCCGGCATCGCCGGCGCCGAACCCGACCGGTACGTCAACACGATGAACACGGGGGCGCGTCCGCTGGACCCGGCGGTCGTCCGCGCCTTCCCGGCGGCGTCCGGAGCGGCGGCGGTGCCGGGCGGGCGCACCGGTACGGGAGCCACGGACGCGGTGCCGTCCAACGACGCCCTCACCACGTCCGCGCAGGCCCTGCTCAACTCCGGCGGGGTGAACGCGGTCGGCGCCTTCTCCCTGCTCCAGCGGAGCCACGGACAGCAGCCGGGGGCCGGAGAGATCATCACCAACGTCTCCATCGGCGATCTCACCGACCAGTCGATGGCCGACGCCGGCGACGCCTACGTACGCTCCCACGGCCCTACCACCGTCCTCAAGGACGGACAGCGCTACCTCGATCTGCCCTCGATGCCGCTGATCCCCGCCTACGTCGCCAAGGACGGCGGCGGCCTGGACGGCACCGCCTCCACCGAGAACCAGGACCCGGCTCTCGACGAAGTCCTGCTGGACTTCAGCGTGATGGCACCGCTCCCGCACGACCGGCAGCGGCCCGGGGCCACCGGCAGCGGCTACACGGATCTCCTCGGCATCGCACCGGGCGCCGGTTACCGGCTCGTCGTACCGGAGCAGCCCACCACCGACCGCATCGCGGGTGCCCTGCTCGCCGCCGCCCACCAGTCGCCGAGGCCCGACGTCATCACGGCCAGCCTCGGCTTCGGCACCGACGCCGAGGGCTTCCCCGGGCGTTACCTGGAGGACGACCCGGTCATCCGCTCCATCGTCACCTCCCTCGTCCACGACGACGGCATCGTGGTGTCCATCTCCTCCAACGACGGCACCCGGCTGTACACGCCCGCCGCCGTCGGGCCCGACGGCGGCAGCACCGCCACGGACCTGGCGGCGGACGGCCGTTCGGCCACCGCCATCGACGACGACGCCGCGTCCACCACCCCCACCAGGGTCCCCGACAGCGGCGCGACAGCCGCCGGCGGCACCACCCTGGACGACACCCTCGCCTCGGGGCAGCGGGGCGAGGCCACCGTCGCCGAGACCCGGATCAGCGGTTTCGGCACCTTCTCCTCCGGTTTCGGCAGCCGGGTCGACCTCTCGGCGCCCAGCGACAACATCCTCGCCTTCTCCCACCCGTCCGGCGGCTCCGCGCGGGACGTCTCGGTGGCCCTCAACGGCGGAACCTCGGCCTCTGCCCCCGAGATCGCCGCCGCGGCCGCGGTCGTCCTGCAAGCCGGACGGCTCGGCGGCCACCACCTGACGCCCACTCAGGTACGAAAGCTCCTGGTGGAGACGGGTCGCGCGGTCGCCACCCCGCCCCAGATCGACCGGAACCTCCACGTCGGCCCGCAGATCGACGTGACGGCGGCCGTCGAGAAGGCGCTGGGCGGGCCGGCCGGACCGCCCTCGCTGGTCCGTCTGTCCGTCGCCCACCGCGTCACCGTCGGCGGTCTCGGCGGCGCCTTCACGGAGACCACCGACCCCGGCCGCATCGACCTCGGGGACCGTTCCTCGGGCGGCGACGGCGAGGGTCTGACCGGACCGGTCACCTTCGCCGGGGACGTCACCGGCCCGGTCGGCCACGCCGAGTACACCCTGACGGTCGGCTCGACGGTCTTCCGCTCCGCCGGCCCGGCGATACGCGTGACACCGGCCCGGCTCCTGACCGCGGCCGGCCTGCCCCTGGTCTCCTCGACGGACCGCGAGGTCACGGTGACGTACCGGGTGCTGACGGGCGGCCGTACCCGTGCGAGCGTCACCCGCACCCTCGTCGTCGGCCCCAGCGACGGCACCTACGCGGAGGCCACCGCCCCCGAGGCGCCCGCGACGGTCGACGCCGGCCGTCCGGTGACCGTCTCCTACGACCTCACCGGTGTCGCGTCCCTCTCCGACCCGACCCTGGTCGTGTCCACGGCCGGCCACTGGAACCCGCAGCTCGCCCCCCTGTTCACCGCCGGCTGGCACCAGGCGCTGACCTCGGCCAGGGGAACGGTCACCATCCCCGCGCACGCCTTCGCCGCCGGCGGCGGCATCTACGGCATCGGGATCGCCCAGCAGGGCTTCGGCGGCAACCCGCAGCGCGTCACCTACGGCGAGTTCGCCCCGGTGCGCGTCGGCGGCGGCAGCGCCGCGGACCGTCCGCCGGCCCCGCTCCTGACCGGTACCGGGGCAAGGGCCGGGCACGCGGCGGAGGTCTCCCGCGCCGCCGCCTCCTTCACGGTCCGCTACGACGTACGGTCGGTGCGCGGAGCACGGGCCGCCGAGGTGGAGTTCTCCGCCCCGGCCCCCACCCTCCACGGCACGTTCAACACGTTCAGCAATCCCAACGGCACCCGCCTGGACCACGACGGTGTGAACGGCCCCTCCGTGCTGCACCGGACGCTGCCCGCCACCTCGGGCTCGGTCCGGCTCGACGCGGCGGCCCTGGCTCTGGGCAGCTCGCAGGACTACACCGTCCGGGTGCTGGCCCTGGGCCGGGACGGACAGGTGCTCGGGCAGGCCTCCCCGGTGTCGTCGCTGGCCTTCGACGACGGGCTCGCCCCCGGCGAGGCCACGGTGACGGGCTTCGCCGCGGCCGGCTCCCGCTCCGTCGTCTCCCTCGCCCTCCCCTCGGGCGGCGCGGAGGTCCGCCACTACACGCCGGCGACCGGACGCTACGGCGACGTCATCACCTCGGATCCGGCCTCCGGCTCCTCCTACGAGGTCGTCGGGGCGACCGCCGACCGGGTGCTGCTGGTCCACCGTGGCACCGACACCGGGGATGTGCGGGTGGAGACCTGGAACACCCGCACCGGCTCCCGCACGGGCGTCACCACACTGCCGGCGGCCGACTACACCTACGTCACCGGCCGGGTGGACACCGTTCACGCCCGCGGCGCGCTGCTCCTGCACCGGGCCGGTGACCACGCCGACCTGGTCCTGCCCGTCGACCTCGCCACGGGCACCCCGGCCGAACCCGTCCAGGCCGACCCGGCCGGTGCGGCTCCCGGGGCCTACGGCCTGCTGGCGTTCGACTCCTCCACCGGGGACGTCTTCCTGGCCAAGGCGGCCGGTCCGTTCAACTGCCTGGGCGCGTCCGTACCGGCGCGCGTCGACCTCGCGACCCGGACGGTGACCGGCCTGGACACCACCTCCGGATGCAGCCACGGCATCGCTTCGGACGGGGCCGGATCACTGTTCAACCTCTCGGCCACCGTGGGCAGCGTCAACATCGTCCCCACGACCGTGCTGGGCGCGTCGGACGAGACGACCGGCAAGGCGGCCGACCCCGTCGCCGTCCGGCTGGGCAAGGCATCCGCGCTCGCGGTGGACGGCGCCCACCGGGTCGCCGTGGTCTCGTTCCCGACACCGGCCGGCACCCCGTACTTCGGGGCCGGCATGTGGGTGCCCGACAACAACGCCACCGGTCAGCTCGCGGTGGTCGACCTGAGGACCGGCGCGGTGGTCCGCACGCTGACCGGCTTCACCGTCGCGGCCCACGGCGGCGCCGAGAACGCCGTCCAGCTGGATCCCGCGACCAGGACCGGCTGGACGTACGGCCCGCAGGACCGGCAGATCCAGCGGTTCTCCTACTGAGCGGTCCGCCTCCCGCGTCGCCCTGCGGGCCCACCGGCGCGGCTGCCGGAGCCGCGGGGCGAACCGGGAGGCGAATCGCTCGTTCTAGTGATGTCATCTCGTCGGCGGACAGTCAGGGTGTGTCCAGACACATGCAACACCGGTTCGTACACATGCAACACCGGTTCGTGAAGAGGTGACATCATGCCCATCCCCATAGCCGAGGCCCTGGCCGATCAGGGTCAGACCGCGGCGGACAAGGTCCGAGGTCTGCGCAGCCCGGCCGGCTACCTGGTCAGCTCGATGCTGGCCGGTGCGTACATCGGCGTCGCCGCGGTGCTGCTGCTGACCGTGGCGGGTCCCCTCCAGGCCGCCGGGTCGCCCTACACCAAGCTGGTCGAGGGCGCGGTCTTCGGCATCGCGCTGACACTGGTGATCTTCGCCGGTGCCGAGCTGACGACCGGGAACATGATGACCTCCGTCCACGGCATCGCCGCCCGGCGCACCACCGTCGCCAACGCCGTGGCACTGATCGTCGGGTCGTACATCGGCAACCTCCTCGGCTCCGCCCTGTTCTCCTGGCTGGTGTACGAGAGCGGAGTGCTCGACGCCGGCGCCGCACCCGGTCATCCCGCGCCCGCGATGGCACTGCTGGCGAGCCTGATGAAGACGAAGGCCGCCGAGTCCGGCACGGCGCTGTTCTTCCGTGGCGTGCTGTGCAACTTCCTGGTGTGCCTGGCGGTGTGGACCTCCGCGCGGACCAGGTCCGACGGTGCCAAGCTGGCCCTGGTCTTCTGGTGCCTCCTGGCCTTCGTCGGCTCCGGCTTCGAACACGTCGTGGCCAACATGACCTACTACTGGCTGGGCCTGATGGAGCACCTCCCGGGCGCCACCGCCGGCCACTTCGCCCGCAACCTGCTGCTCGTGGGGCTCGGCAACCTGGTCGGCGGCGGGCTGCTGGCCGGAGCGACCTACGGCTTCCTCGGCAGGGGCAGGCCCGGGCCGGACGACGAGCTGTCCGGCGACCTGGGCAAGCCGTCCGCGGTCTCGGTCTGAGCCGGACCCCGCGCCGCTTCCACACCCGCGCCCCACAGAGAAAGGCCGGCCACCGATGGGCACTCCTGACGACGGGACCGAGGAAGAGCTGACGGTCACACCGCCCAAGACCTGGGCGGTGGGCGTCCCCGCGGTCGCCAACGCGCTGCGCTACTCCCTCCAGCAGACCTCGCCCCGGCGCACCGCGCTGACCCTGCTCAACATCAACCAGACCCGCGGCATCGACTGCCCGGGCTGTGCCTGGCCGGAGCCCGACAAGCACCGGCACTTCCAGGAGTACTGCGAGAACGGCGCGAGGCACATCAACGACGAGGCCACCACCCGCCGCGTCACCGCCGACTTCTTCGCCCGGTACTCCGTCTCCGAGCTGGACGGCAAGTCCGACCACTGGCTCAACCAGCAGGGGCGGCTCACCGAACCGATGGTCAAGCGGCCCGGTTCGGACCACTACGAACCGATCGGCTGGGAGGAGGCGATCGGCTTGCTGGCCGACGAGCTGAACGCCCTGGACTCGCCCGACGGGGCCCTGTTCTACACCTCCGGCCGGGTGAGCAACGAGGCGGCGTTCCTGCTCCAGCTCTTCGCCCGCGCCTTCGGCACGAACAACCTGCCCGACTGCAGCAACATGTGCCACGAGTCGAGCGGCAGCGCCCTGACGGAGACGCTCGGAATCGGTAAGGGCAGCGTCTCGCTGGCGGACATCCACCAGGCCGACCTGGTCATCGTCGTGGGCCAGAACCCGGGCACCAACCATCCCCGGATGCTGTCCGCGCTGGAGGAGACGAAGCGCAACGGCGGCCGGATCGTCGCCGTGAACCCGCTGCCCGAGGCCGGCCTGATGCGCTTCAGGAACCCGCAGCGGCCACGCGGCGTCATCGGACGGGGGACCGAGCTGGCCGACCGGTTCCTGCACATCCGTCCCGGCGGGGACCTCGCCCTGTTCCAGGCGCTGAACCTGCTGCTGCTCCAGGCGGAGGACGAGCACCCTGGGCAGGTCATCGACCGTTCCTACATCGACGCCCACACCACCGGGTTCGACGCCTTCGCCGCGCATGTGCGCGCCCTCGACTGGGCGGACGTACGCGCGGCCACAGGGCTGACCCGGGAGGAGATCGAGCAGGTGCACCGGCTGGTGCTGGCCAGCAGGAGTGTCATCGTCTGCTGGGCGATGGGGCTGACCCAGCACAAGCACGGCGTCCCCACCATCCGGGAGGTCGTCAACTTCCTGCTGCTGCGCGGCAACCTCGGCAGGCCGGGAGCGGGTGTGTGCCCGGTGCGCGGCCACAGCAACGTGCAGGGCGACCGCACCATGGGCATCTGGGAGCGGATGCCGCAGTCGTTCCTGGACGCGCTGGAGCGCGAGTTCGGCTTCACGCCGCCGTCGCGGCACGGCTGGGACACGGTGGACTCCATCCGCGCCATGCGCGACGGCCGGGCCACGGTGTTCGTCGGCGTCGCCGGCAACTTCGTCCGGGCGACGCCGGACAGCGAGGTGACCGAGGCCGCGCTGCGACGGTGCCGGCTGACCGTGCAGATCTCCACGAAGCTCAACCGCTCCCACACGGTGTGCGGACGCACGGCACTGATCCTGCCGGTCCTGGGCCGGACGGAGCGCGATGTACGCGGCGGCGGCGAGCAGTTCGTCACGGTCGAGGACTCGATGAGCCAGGTGCACGCCTCCCGGGGCAAGCTGCCGCCGGCCTCGCCGTACCTGCTCAGCGAGGTCGCGGTCATCGCGCGGCTGGCCCGGCGCACGCTCGGCGACCGGGTGGCGGTCCCGTGGGAGGAGTTCGAGGCGGACTACGGCGCGATCCGGGACCGGATCGCGCGGGTCGTACCCGGATTCGAGGACTTCAACGCCCGTGTGGCCCGGCCCGGCGGCTTCCGCCTGCCGAACCCGGTGAACGACAACGTCTTCCCCACACCGCAGGGCAAGGCGGTCTTCACCCGCAACACCGTCGAGTGGCTCCAGGCACCGAAGGGGCACCTCATCCTCCAGACGCTGCGTTCGCACGACCAGTGGAACACGATCCCGTACGCGCTGAACGACCGCTACCGGGGCATCCACGGCGGCCGGCGCGTGGTCCTCGTGAACCCGGCGGACCTGGCGGAGCTGGGGTTCGCCGACGGCGACCGGGTGGACCTGGTGAGCGTGTGGCACGACGGCACCGAGCGCCGGGCACCCGGCTTCCGGCTGGTGGCCTACCCGGCGGCGCGCGGTTCGGCGGCGGCCTACTACCCGGAGACCAACGTGCTGGTACCGCTGGACAGCGTGGCCGACATCAGCAACACGCCGACCTCGAAGGGCGTGCTGATCCGCCTGGAGCCGACGGAAGAGGAGTGAGCACGGCCCCGCTTCCCGGCCCGCTGTACAGGAGGGAAAGGGTGTTGCCCGCCTGACACTCCGGACCGCGTGTGGCGGCACCGGCACGCACGGCGTTGCCATGATGCGGATGTCCGCAGCCGTCACTCCTCCTCCGGGGCACCCATGGACCAGCACAGCGCACAGGATTCGGCAGTGTCCCGTCGGGGCGTTCTCAAGGCGGGCCTGGGGGCCGCCGCCGTGGCGTTACCGGACCGGGCCGGCGCGGCCCCCGCCGCCGGCCGCACGGCCGCGGGGGCCGCGCCCGGCAGGACTCTCCGGTTCACCGGTGGCACCAACGCCTCCGTCGCCGTCTCGCCGGACGGTGAGCGTCTGATCGTCGAGGTGCAGGGCGTGCTGTGGTCGCTGCCCCGGGCGGGCGGCACGGCGACGGCGCTGACCGCGGCCGAGCTGGAACCGGCCCGGGTGACGTGGTCGCCGGACGGTTCACGGATCGCCGTCTGTGCCTATCAGGGCGGCGGGTTCCACGTGTGGACGATGGCGCCGGACGGCTCCGGTGCGCGCCGGCTGACGTCCGGGCCGTGGGACGACCGGGGCGTCAGCTGGTCGCCCGACGGCAGCCGGATCGCGTTCGCGTCCGAGCGGGGCGGGGACGCCGTACGCGGCAGCTCGTACTCCATCTGGACGGTGGACGTGCGCTCCGGTGAGCTGACGCGGCTCACCCGTGACGCCGGGGTGGAGGACTACGACCCGGCCTGGCACCCCGACGGCGGCACGGTGGTCTTCGTCCGGGCCGGCGCCGACGGGGGACGCACGCTGGCCTCCGTTCCCGCCGGGGGCGGGAGCGTCACGGTGCTGCGCACGGTCACCGCGGGGACGCTCGTGGGTCCCGCGGTCTGCGCGGACGGCCGGGTGGCCTGTGTGCGCGTGGACGATGCCGCGCAGGGCACCAACTCGGCGCGTTCCACGCTGCTGGTGGACGGCGAGCCGGTGACGGACGGCGAGGACGTCTCCCCGCTGCCGCCCTCCTGGACGGCGGACGGCGAGCTGTTCTACGTCGCGGACGGGCAGGTCAGGGCGCGGCGGCCCGGGGCGGCGCGCGGCGGCGCGCAGACGGTTCCCTTCGTGGCGGAACTGCCGGTGCCCCGGCCGGCCGGGTCCCGCAAGCGGTTCGACTTCGACTCGGTGGCCCGGCGCCCGGTCCGGGGTGTGCACCTGCCGGTCCTCTCCCCCGACGGCGTGTCCGTGGCGTTCGTCGCGCTGGGCGCGCTGTGGGTGGTGCCGGTGGGCGGTGGCCGGCCGCGCAGACTGGTGCAGGCGCCGCCGTCCGTCTACGTGCAGATGCCGTCCTGGGCTCCGGACGGGCGGAGCGTCCTGTACTGCCGGGAGAGCGGGCCGGACGGCGACGGGCTGATCGGCGTGCGCCGGTTCCGGCTCGACGGCGGCCGGGAGGAGGTGCTCGCGACGGGGGGCCGGCTCAATCCGGCGCTTTCCCCCGACGGCACCAGGCTCGCCTGCCAGGACTCCACCGGCAATCTGCTCGTCCGTGACCTCGCCAGCGGCGCGGAGCGGACCCTCGCCGCTCCGCTGGGCGCCAACGGGCTGCCGGGACGGCCCAGTTGGTCGCCCGACGGCCGGTACCTCGCGTTCAGCGACCGCAACCGGCTCAACAAGCGCTTCCGCGAGGGCTACAACGTCATCCGTGTCGTGGACACCGCGACCGGGCAGTCGAACACCTACCTCCCGGCCCCGCACGCCTCGCTGTCCGACCGCGGCAACAGCGGCCCGGTGTGGTCGCCGGACGGCACGGCCATGGCGTTCGTGATGGAGTCCGCGCTGTGGGTGCTGCCGGTCCGCCCGGACGGCTCCCCCGCCGGTGACCCGCACCGCCTGACCGACGAGGCCGCCGACCACCCCTCCTGGTCGGGGGACTCCCGCACTCTGCTGTACGAGGCGAGCGGGCGGCTCAGGCTCGTGGCCCGCGACGGTTCCGGCCGGCGTGACGTCCCGGTGCCGCTCGCCTACCGGCGGCGGCTGCCGTCCCGGTCGGACACCGTCCGGGTGCACGCGGGGCGGCTGTGGGACGGGACGGGCGAGTCGCCCCGGGACGACGTGGACCTGGTCATCCGCGGTCACCGCATCACCGCCGTCGAACCCCACCGGGCACGGGCCCGGGCCGGTGAACGGGTCATCGACGCCTCCGCCTCCACCGTCGTCCCCGGACTGTGGGACTCCCACACCCACCCGTGGCAGTACACCTACGGCAGCCGCCAGGGCAGCCTCATGCTCGCCTACGGCATCACCACCAACGTCTCCCTCGGCGGTTTCGCCCACGAGGCCGTCCGCGTCCGGGAGTCGGTGGCGGCGGGCCGGATGGCCGCACCGCGTCTGTTCGCCACCGGTGAGCTGATCGACGGAAGCCGGGTCGCCTACAGCATGGCCCGCGCGCACCGTACCCGGGAGGGTCTGGAGCGGACCCTGCGCCGGGCGGTGGCACTCGACGTCGACTTCGTCAAGACCTACGTCCGCGCGTCCGCCCAGGTCATGCGGGAGGCCGTCCGCACGGCCCACAGGGACCTCGGCGTCCTCAGCGGCAGCCACTTCCTGTCCCCCGGAGCCGCCGTCGGCCAGGACCTCACCACCCATCTGCAGGCCACCCAGCGCACCGAGTACGGGCACGCGCTCACCCCCACCGGCCACTCCTACCAGGACGTCCACGAGACGTACCGGGGCGGCGACTTCGCGCTCATCGCCACCCCGTTCACCGCGCTCGCCCAGCTCGGCGCCGATCCCTCGCTCGCCGACGACACCCGCGTCACCCGGCTCGCCGCACCGTGGGACGCCGCGCTCGTGCGGAGCCTGGCGCAGACGCCGCCCAGCGCCGCGGCCACCAGCGCCCTGGAGCGGGAGACGGCCGTCTACCGGCGGATCCTCGGCGACGGCGGTGTCCTCGCCCTGGGGACGGACGCGCCGCTGATGCCCATCGGCCTCCACCTCCACGTCGCCCTGCGGGCCCTGCACCGCTTCGGCGGCCTGTCCGTCGCGCAGGCGCTGCGCACGGCGACGGTCGTCCCGGCCCGGCTCTTCGGGGCCGGGGACGACCTGGGCACCCTGGAGCCGGGGAAGCTCGCCGACCTCACGGTGATCGACGGCGACCCGTTCCACGACATCGACGACCTCGTCCGCACCTCCTGGGTCATGCGGGACGGCATGGTGCACCGCCGCGAGGACCTGGTGAACGCGTTCCCGCCCGGCCCGCCGGCACCGGCCGGCCCGGAGCGCGCCGACTGGCTCCACGTCAGCCGGCAGCTGCGCCGTGAGCCCTGCTGCTCCGCGTTCTCCGTGTCATGACGCGGCCGGCGTACGACTTCACGCGCCCCGTCGACCGGAGCACCTCGCACTCCCTGAAGTGGAGCGGTCCTCCGGGCGAGCTGCCGATGTGGCTCGCCGACATGGATTTCCCGGCGGCACCGGAGATAGTGGACGCGATACGCGCCCGCGCGGACAGCGGGCTGTTCGGCTACACCCAGCTCGACGAGGAGTACGCGCACGCCCTGAGCGCGTGGTGGGCCCGCAGACACGGCTTCGCCGTCGCTGCGGACTGGGTGGTGTACTGCGCCGGTGTGCTCCCGGCGGTCTCCTCCCTGCTGCGCCGGATGACCGCCCCGGGTGACCAGGTGGTGGTGCTGCCCCCGGTCTACCACGTGTTCTTCGAGCTGATCACCGGCAACGGCAGGCGGGTCCTGCCCAGCGACCTGCGCTACGACGGCACGGGGTACCGGATCGACTTCGCGGACCTCGAACGCAAGCTGGCCGCTTCCCGCACCCGCGTGCTGCTGTTCTGCAACCCGCACAACCCCACCGGGAACCTGTGGGACGCGCCGGTCCTGGAACGGATCGGCGAGCTGTGCGCCCGGCACGACGTCCTCGTCGTCAGTGACGAGATCCACGGCGACCTGACCACGCCCGGTCACGCCTACACCCCGTTCGCCTCCGTCTCGCCGCTGTGCGCCCGTACCAGCGTCACCTGCGTGTCCCCGACGAAGACGTTCAACCTCGCCGGCCTCCAGACCGGCGCGCTCCTCGTGCCCGATCCGGCGCTCCGGGCCGCCGTGGCCCGCGGACTGCACGCCGACTGGATCGGCTACCCGAACGTGTTCGCCGCCGACGCGACGCTCGCGGCGTACGCACACGGTGAGCGGTGGCTGGACGGACTGCGCGCGGTGGTGACGGCGAACAGGCGCCGGGCCACACGGTTCCTCGCGGACGAGGTTCCCGAGCTGCGGGTGGTGGCGTCCGACGCCACCTACCTGATGTGGATCGACTGCGCGGCGCTGACCGCCGACACGGAGCACCTGTGCGCGTTCCTGAGGGACCGGACCGGGCTGCACCTGTCGGCGGGCGCTGAGTTCCGCGGCAACGGCTCCCGGTTCGTCCGCGTGAACGTGGCCTGCCAGCCCGTACGGCTGGAGGACGCCCTCGGCCGGCTGCGCGCCGGCGTGCGCGCCTACCGCAGCGAACACTCCCCGGGGCGGCGGGCCTGACCGGCCGGCCGGGTCCCGGGGGTCCGCAAGGGCACACCCCTCTTCCCGCCGGTCCCTTTCCGCCCGCATACGGCATGGGCCGACGGTCTGGCAGGCATGCTCCCTCCACCCCATCCACCACACTTCCTCTGGAGCCATGACATGCGCAAGATGAAACTGTTCCCGGCCGCGGTGGCCACGGCCGCCGTCCTCCTGTGCGCGGGCGCGGGAACGGCCTCGGCCGGCACGGGCGGAGAGGTGATCTCCAAGGACTACGGAACCTCCTCGGCCTGCGCGGTCGCCGCGCTGAGCTGGGCGGTGCAGCACCCCGGTGACTCCCGGACGGCCTGGTGCGTCGGATCGGTGCTCTACATCGGCTGACCCGCGTCCCGGCAGGGGCGGTTGAGCGCTCAGGAGCCGGTCCGGTGCGTACGCGCCCGACCCGTTACGCTTCTGCTCCTGGGGGAAGTCCCGGCCGCGACGACCGGAAAGGGGACTTCTCCCTCGGGAGTTGGGGGTGTGCGGTGCTGGAGGTCCTCGGTCTGGACGAGCGCGCCGAGGCCGCCTACCTGGCGCTGGTCGACAGCCGGTCGCTCACCGTGGCCGAACTGGCGGAGCGGACCCGCATGGAAGGCTTCGACCTGGAGAACGCCCTGGTGCGGCTGGAGGACGGCGGTCTCGTCGCCCGGGTGCCGGGCCGTCCCGCCCGGTACACGGCGCTTCCGCCGGAGCACGCGGTGGAGGTGCTGCTGCTGGCCCGCGAACGGGACATCCGGCGGGTACGGGCCCTCGCGCAGCGGCTCGGCGAGCGGCACCAACGGGCCAGGGGCGGCCACGGGTCGGCCTCGCTCATCGAGGTGATCTCCGGCGCGGAGGGCGTGGCGCGTTGTGGGGAGCAGTTGTTCCGGCGCGCCGAGCGGGAGATCCGGGGCATCGACGCGCCGCCCTACGCGGAAGCCGGGGACGGCAGCCGGGTCAACTCGGTCGTCAACATCACCGGCAGGCAGGTCCGCAGCCGGTTCATCCACGGCCGGGACTCGCTGCTGCTGCCCGGAGTGGTACGCCGCGTCGAACGGGACGTCGCCGGCGGCGAGGAGGTCCGCGTCGTACCCCGGGCGCCGATGAAGCTGCTGCTCGCCGACGACCAGGCGGGGCTGATCCCCCTGGTGTCGACGCCCGAGGTGCTGGACACCTGCGTCCTGGTGCACCCCTCCTCCCTGCTCGACGCGCTGAGCGTGCTCTTCGAAACCCTGTGGCAGCAGGCGCAGCCCTTCGTGCCGGGCCCCCCGGAACGGGACGGCCCGGACGCCTTCCTCAGCGAGGAGGAGCGGCGCATCGTGTCGCTGCTGGGCCTCGGGTTGCCGGACGAGGCCATCGCCCGTCACCTGGGCATCGGACACCGCACGGTGCAGCGCCGGGTCCAGGCCCTGCTGGCGCGGCTGGGCGCGGCCAGCAGGTTCCAGGCGGGTGTGCTCGCGGCGCGGCGCGGCTGGTGGACGCCGGACGACCCCCTCGGTGCCTGAGCCGCGCCGGTGCTCCTTGGGGCGGGCCGGTGTACGGCCCGCCCCACGGCCCGGACCGGCTACCGCCGGGCGAGCGTGACGTCGGCCGTGAACCCGGCGGCGCCGTGCGGCCGGACGGTCTGCCGCACCGTCCGGTGGCCCTCCGCGCTCACGGTGAGACCGACCGCGCGGCCGGCGTCCGGCAGCCACACCTCGTAGCGGCCGTCGAGCGCGGTGCGCAAGGTGTGCACACCGTCGCCGGCCGTGACGCGGACCGTGGCTCCGGCCAGCGGTCCCTTCGTGCCACCCGGCCGGGCGGCGGTCACGGTGCCGGTGAGCCGGAGCGCGCCGTGCGGCGGCACCACGGTCAGGGTGACCGGGACGGTGACGGACCCGTACGGGCCGTCGGAGTCGACGACCAGGCGCGCCTGGTGGACGCCCGCGTCGGCGGGTCCCATCGCCGTGGCGTCGGCGGTGACGGTCAGACGTACCGTCCGCCCCGGTGCGACGGTCCGCGCGGCGGCCTTCTCGCTCAGCCACGGGACGTCCCCGTGCGGCCCCTCCCAGCCGGGCAGCACCTGCGCGGCGGTCTGGGTCACCCGGTCCGAGGACTGCCCGCCCAGGACGTACCACCCCGGTGCGGAGGCCGCCGCATACAGCGGCTGCGGGAGGTTCGGCAGCGCGGTCCAGGTGTCGGCGGACGGGTCGTAGGCGTACGCCTCGTTGGTCATGGCGCCCGCCGAGACCAGCACGCCGCCGCCCATGAGCAGCCGGCCGCCCGCCGCGGCGCCCGCGGCGCCCCAGACGTCGGCAGGCGGGTCGGCGATCGGCGTCCAGCGGCCCTTGGCGGGGTCGAGGGCGTAGCCGACGGCGGTCGCCCGCGGGAAGCCGCCGTCGGCCTGGTAGACGCCACCCGCGCAGTACAGGGTTCCGTCGGCGGTGCCGCACGTCGTCCAGGACGTCGGCGTCGGGTAGGCGGGGCCGCGCGACCACGAGTCGGTCGCCGGGTCGTAGACCTGGACGTCGCCGCTGCCGCAGGAGAACTGCGCGCAGCCTCCGATCACGTAGAGCTTGTCTCCGACGACCGCCGCGCCGGGGCTGCCGTAGGCGACGGGCGCGTCGGCGATCGCCGACCAGGTGTCGGTCGCCGGGTCGTAGACCTCACCGCCCGCGATGGGCTGCCCCGCGGAGTCCTTGCCGCCCGTCACGTACAGCTTGCCCCGGATGAACCCGGCCGCCGCCCCGAACCGCTTGGTCACCGCGGGAGCGAGGTCCTTCCAGGTGGCCGTGTCCGGGTCGTAGGAGCGCAGGGAGTTGGTCAGCCAGCCGTCGGGGGTCTGGCCGAGGCCCGCGTACAGGATGCCGTCGTGGGTGGCCGCGACGCCTCCGCTCGTGGCCTGGGGAAGGTCCGTGACCGGCTTCCACGCCTGGTCGGTGGGCAGGCCGGCGGCCGTTCCCCTGGCGGCCCGCGGGATGTCCAGCGGGCCGGCCCCGGTGGCGGAGCGCTTGCGGGGCGCCCCGGCCGGCGAGGCGGGCGCGCTCCCCGCGACGTTCTGTTCCCCGACGGAGAGGGTGGCGGGCGCGCCTCCGGTGTTCCGCAGCTTCACGGTGACGGTCTTCCGGCCGCCCCAGGGCACGGTGACACCGACGGCGGACGGTTTCACCTCCAGCTGGGAGGGGTGCAGACGGAAGTCGGCCGTGGTGACGGTGCCGGCCTCGACCTTCACCGTCGAGGTGACGGCCGGGTAGCCGAATCCGGCGAGGTCCGCGGTGAACCGCTGCCGGCCGGTGCGGGAGGAGAAGGCCCAGTACAGGCCGTCGCCCACGGCGGGGTCGCCGGGCGAGGCGATGCTGCGCCCGCTGTCGGCGGGTACGGCGTCCGCGGCCACGGTGGCGCCGAGGACGCCGGTCCCGGTGTTGGCGTCCGTCACCCGTCCGGTCAGCAGGCCCCCGGGCACGGTGTCCAGCGTGCGGGTACCGAGGGCCACGTTGTCCAGCTGCCAGAAACCGGTCAGCGAACCGCTGTAGTGGAACCTGACGCGCACGGACGGCTTGCCCGCGTAGGCGGTGAGCGCCACGGTCTCGTGGGCGGGGCCGTTCACGACGTCGGTCGTGTGCCAGACGGTGTCCCAGGTGCGTCCGCCGTCGGTGCTCACGTCGACGTCGGCAGTGGGGTCACTGAAGCGGTACGTGCCCGGCAGCGCGGTGTCGAACTCCAGCCGGGGCTGCGTGAGCCCGGAGAAGTCGTAGGCGGGACTGACCAGTTCGGTGTCGACCGGCGCCCAGCCGAGGGCGTAGTCGTCGACCTCCGCGAAGCGGCCCTCGCCGCCGGTCTGGTTGCCGCGGTTGAGGGGGTCGCCGAACTCCCAGCCGCCCGCGTCGGTGTGGTTGACGACGCTCCAGCCCTCGGGCGTCGTGGCCTTGTCGAAGGGCTGGAGGCCGCCGCCGTGGTAGGTGACGGCGTAGCCGGGCGGCAGGGTGCCGGTGCCGGTCGGCGGAAGGGAGAGGTCGGCGGTCCGGGCCGTGGCGCCGAGGGCGACCGTGGCGGTGGCGGACCGGTAGCCGGGGTACAGGGCGGTGGCCTTCAGGGTGTACGTGGCGTCACGCGGCAGCCGGATCGAGTAGTGGCCGGTGGCCGGGTCGGTGAAGGCGGTGCCGGGCACGCCGTCGACGGTCAGCCGGGCGTACAGGCCCCAGCCGTGCCCGCCGCCGTCGCGGACGGTGCCGGAGACGGTCTGGGTGGGCACGGCGGCCAGGGCGGCGTCGGCGCTCACCCGCGCCCCGTCGGCGACCTCGACCTGGCCGAGGTCCTTGTCGGCGTAGCCGAAGGCGCTCACGGTCAACCGGTAGGTGCCCGCCGGGGCGACGAGCGACCAGGTGCCGTCGTCGCCGGCCGAGGCGTGGTAGTCACCCAGTCGTACGGCGGCTCCGGGCACCGGCTTCCCGGTCGCCCGGTCGGTGATCTTGCCGGAGACGGTGCCGTGCGGGCCCGGCCGGAACGCGGCGAGGCCGTCGGGCGTGCCCAGTCCGGTGGGTCCGTCGTAGCCGGGACCGGCGGTGCAGCTGGGCGTGGGGTCGCACCGGGGCGTGGTGCCGAATCCGCACAGCCCCGCGTCGGGGCAGCTGGCGTTGTCGCCGTCGGTGACGTCGTGGAGCGCACCGGGGGTCTGGTACGGGTACGCGGCGGGGTAGGTGCCCTCGACGGGGGTGCCGGCCAGGGCGTAGACACCGGCGATGATCGGCGCGGAGGCGCTGGTGCCGCCGTAGACGTTCCACCCGGCGTCGGAGAAGCTGTTGTAGACGGCGACCCCGGTCGCGGGATCGGCGACCGCGCTGACGTCGGCCACCGAGCGGCCCGCGCAGCCCGTCTCCGGCTGGAAGGCCGGCTTGGGTTCGGCCTGGGAGCAGCCCGAGCCGGTGGCGCCCCAGTGCTGTGCGCCCGAGGCGGAGGTGGTGACGGTGTTCCAGACCTTCTCGGACCAGCCGCGGGCGGTCCCCGGACTCCGGGTGAGCGAGGTGCCGCCGACCGAGGTCACGTACGGCGACGAGGCCGGGTAGCTCACCCCGTAGCCGTTGTCGCCCGAGCTGAACAGCACGGCTGTGCCCGGGTGGTCGAAGTAGGCCTTGTCGAGGGCCTGGACGCTCTCGTCCTCGGAGTAGGAGCCGTAGGAGTTGGAGACGTAGCGGGCGCCCAGCGCGACCGCGGTGTTGACGGCGCTGCCCAGGTCGTCCGTGAGGGCGCTGTCGGCCTCGACGAGGAGGATGTGGGCCTTCGGCGCCACCGCGGACACCATGTCCAGGTCGAGGGATATCTCGCCGGCCCAGCCGTCGTCGGGCGCGGGGTACTCGCTGCCGCCACGCTGGTCCGTCTTGCGGAAGCACCCGTTGTCGGTGGTGCAGGCCGGCAGACCGTACTGCGCCCGGTAGGTGGCGAGGTCCTGTTCGGCCCGGGGGTTGTCGTACGCGTCCACGATCGCGATCGTCGCGCCGGCGCCGCCGTCCGCGGGCAGGTCGTAGGCGGAACGCAGGTCGGCGGGACCGTATCCGTCGGGTGTCGTCTGGCCGCCGGCCTGGAGGCGCGCCGTGGGGACGTCGGTGCGGCGGACGCCGAAGCAGCCGAACCGGCCCGGCTTCGGAGTGCCGCACAGGGCTTCGGTCGTGGGCCTGGCCGTGCCGGACGTGGCGGCGGCGGCCCCGCCGGACGAGGGGAGTTGGACGGCGAGGGCGCTCAGCAGCACCGTCGCGACGGCGCCGACGGCACGGCGCCAGGGCCGGACGGGCGGGCGGGAGGCACGGGGGCCGGGTCTGGGGCGACCGCGAGCGGGTCGCGCCACTGGGGGTGTCCGCACAGGGAAACTCCGGGGAGATATCGGGGAACGGGCCGGCGGGGAACGGGCCGACATCGTTGTCGGGGTGAAGCCCACACTGGTCAGAAGATCACCCGGCCGGATGGACCGGTCAATGCCACCGGACTGGCGTCTTGACGCCGTGTCGTATTCACGCCTTCGTGACCGGGAACACATCTCGCCGACGGACACCCGTCCCGGGCGGCGGGGCCGGCCCGGACGGGGACGGGCGGGGGGAGGCGGGGCGGTAGGGGGCGGACGCGGGGGCGGTAGGGGGCAGACGCGGACCCGGACAAAGGACAGGACGGGCCAGGGACGAAGGCCGGGCGGGGAGACACGACGAGCACCGGACGAGCGGCACAGGGCGGACGAGGCCGAGACGAAGGCCGGACGGGCGCGGAACGGGCCGGACGCAGCGGAGACGGGGCCACGCGCCGCGGCGGAACAGGGGACCGCGGCCGTGGGGGCGCCGCCGGAAGGGCATGCCGTTCACCGTTCACCGCACGCCCCGCGTCGGTCGCGAACGAGGAAGACGAAGAGCGGTCGGCGCGATCGGCGACGCGCCGTCCACCCCGCGGGCCGGGGCCCGGCAGCGGACGCCGAACGGCGCGCGTCGGGACCTCTTCCATGGCGTGGCGGAGACCGGCGAGGTCCATGCCGGGGCGCTTGGCCCCCGAGCGCGGCCCGCCGTCCGGCCACGCCTGCCGTGGGATCTCAGGCGGTGACGGGAATCCGCACCAGGATCGTCGTGCCCTCACCCGGGGGCGACTCGATGGACAGCGTGCCGTCGAACGCGGCCACACGGTCCGCCAGTCCGGTCAGACCGCTGCCGGCCGCGGGCCCCGCCACGCCGCCGACACCGTCGTCGGCGACCCGTATCCGCAGAACGTCACCGGTCAGCTCCAGAGAGATGTCGATGTGGGACGCCCGAGCGTGTTTGACCGCGTTCGTCACGGCCTCGGCCACGATGAAGTACGCGTTGGACTCGACGGCGGAGGCGAACCGCCGGTCGCACTTGTTCTCGACGTCGACGGGCACCGGACACCGGGACGCCAGGTCCTCCACCGCACCGGACAGCCCCTTCACGGTGAGCGTGAGGGGGTAGATGCCCCGGGCGAGTTCCCTCAGTTCGTCGATCGCGGTCTGGGCGTTGGCGATCGAGTCCTCCAGCAGCTCGGTCACGGGGGGCTGCTCGTCGGGCAGCATCTCGCGCGCCAGCCGCAGAGCGATCATCAGGCTGACGAGCCGCTGCTGCGCCCCGTCGTGCAGATCACGGGCCGTGCGGCGGTGCACCTCCTCGACGCTCTGCATGACGCGCCTGCGGCTGTCCTGCAACGAGGCCGCCATGGAGTTGAACGAGGTGCCGAGCGCGCCGATCTCCGCGACCTTGCTCGGCGTGATCCGGGTGGCGAGGTCGCCGTCCGCGAGCCGCTGCGCCGCGGCGGCCGCCCCGCGCACCGGCCGGACGACGGCGCGGTGCTGGAGCACCGTGAAGGCCGCCACCAGGGCGGTCGACGCCGCGAGACCCAGGCCCGCGGCGACCACCGCCCGGTGCCCGTTGGCCCCCGCGGCGTCCTCGCGCGCCGCGAGCTGTGCGCGTTCGTCGGCCATGTACCGGTCGAACCGGGTCCGCAGCGCGTCGACCCGCCGCTTGCCCTCGTCCGTCTCCGCCAGTCCGGAGGCGGCGGGGTCACCCCGCCGTACCGCCTCGACCAGGGGGACCGAATAGTCGTCCAGGTAGGACCGGACATCGCGCGCGATGCGCGCGGCGGCACGCTGCTGACCGGCCGAGGTGGTGCTTTCGGTGAACCGCCGCGTCTCGCTCGGGAGGTCCTTGCGCGCCTCGTTCCACGGCTGGAGGAACTGCTCCTGCTTGGTGATCACGAAGCCTCGTTGGCCGGTCTCCAGGTCCAGTACGAGCTGCTCCATGGTTCCCGCCTCGACCAGGGCGGTCCGGGAGGCCCGCCGCGCCGCGGTCGAGTCGTTGGCGTCGTCGATCGCCCAGAGCAGGACGGCGAAGGCGACACCGATCAGCAGGGCGAGCAGGCCGCTCGCCGCGACCGTGAGGCTCGTCAGCCCCAGTCGCCCGCCCTGGTACCCCCGTCGTACCCTCATGCTCCGCCCAGCGGTGAAAAGGATGGGATCTTCTTACTCTTTCAGTGAGTAACGTATCTGGCTTCGGCTGACAACGCACGAAAATACGTAATCACTGATGATCCCAACAGCCGGGCCATGATGTCAGTCCCTGTCAGCTTCGGGACACTGTGTCTCAGTGGCCTCCGGTGCGGATGACCCACTTGATCCACAGACGCAGGCGCGTGGCGTCCCCGAACGACGCGACCTCCCTCCTGTCCGACGCGGACAGCACGCCCACGAGCACCTCGTGGCCCGCCCGGTCGAACGCCGTCGCCGGGCCGCCCGAGTCGCCGCCCGCCGGAAGGCCGGTGCCGCGCTGCGCGCAGAAGTCCCCGGTGCCCACGAGCAGGTCACACCGCCGGTCCGCGTGCGACACGATCCTGACCCGCGCCTGCCGGAGGACGTCCGACTGGCACGAGGCCTCGTCCCTCGGCGGCGCGCAGGTGGCCCCCCAGCCGTACGACCGGACGCCGCGTCCCACCTTCACGTCGGCGGCGGTTCCCGGCTCGATGGGCTCGACCGTCAGCCGGGGCACCCGCACGAGGGCCACGTCGGCTCCGGGCGCGAACACCGTGCCGTTCTCGACGCGGTGCACGACCTTCCCGTGCCGCTGGTCGAGACTGCCGACGCGGAACGTGACGTCCCAGTTGTCGTAGCGGACGCAGTGACCGGCGGTGATCACCCACTCGGGAGCCACGACGGCGCCCGTGCAGGACGGCTCGCCGTCGATGTACACGCGCACCGCCCACGGGCCGTGCTTGCTGACCGTGCCTCCCTGGATGGCCGAAGCCGGGTGCGTCATCGCCAGGAAGAGGGCGATGAACGCGCATACCGCGCCGTACACACGCGCCTTGCTCGACATGGGTGTTCCTCGGGTCCGGTGGCGGGGACGGGGCCGGCTGGCGCCGCCCCGTCCTGCTTGCCTCTCGCATGCGTACGGCAAGAGCGGGGGCCGGTCCGGGCGGTTCCACGGCCGCGCGTTCCGTGCACTCACGGAACAGAACGGTTCTCCCGGACGCCGGCCCTCATCCGGAATGACGCGCTATGTGCCGGACGGCCCCCGGGAGGCCGTCCGGTGCCCCACCCGCAGGCGCACGGGGATGTCCGGCACCCAGTACGGGCCGTCGGTGGCCAGGACCAGGGATGCCGTCCAGTCGCCCGTGCCGTCCAGCCGGCGCGCGTCGAGGGTCACCGTGAGGGTCGCCGTGCCGCCTGGACGGAGTACCAGGCGGTGCGGGGTCTCCGTCAGCCAGGGCACGTCGCTCTCGGTGCGGTCGTAGCCGGGCAGGAGGATGGCCGTGGCCACGGGGACCGGGAAGCGGACCTGGCCGCTTCCGCCGACCCGGTACAGGCCGGGCGCGCCGCCGCCGCGGTACACGGCGCTCGGAGCGTCCGGGAGCGGTGTCCAGGCGTCGCTGCCGGGGTCGTACGCGTACCCCTCGGCGGTCAGGACGCGGTTGACGCCGACGCGCTTGAAGCCGCCGGAGACGAGCAACTGTCCGTTGGCGGCCGCGTAGGTGCCGGTCGCCAGGCCGGTCGGCATGGCGGCGATGGGCTGCCAGCTGTCGGAGGCGGGGTCGTAGACGTAGCCGTCACCGGTCTCGACGTAGTCGTGGATGCCGCCCGCGCAGTACAGCCGTCCGTCGACGACCCCGCAGTTGGCCCAGCTGATGCTCTGCGGGTAGTCGGCGGCACGCGACCAGGAGCGCGCGCCCGGGTCGTAGACGTACACCGCGTCCGAGCAGTCCGTGTTCGTGCAGCCGCCGACCACATAGAGCCGCCCGTCCAGCACGGCGCTCGCCGCACCGTAGTGCCCTTCGGGGATGTCCGGGCCCTTCGACCAGCGGCCGGTGGCCGCGTCGAACACCTGGGTCGTGCGGCTCACGGTCTCCTGCGGACCCCAGCCGCCCACCGTGTACAGGCGGCTGCCGATGAAGCCGTGCGCGGTGGCCTGCCGGGGCTCGGGCGCGGACGGACCCTGCTTCCAGGCGCGGGTGGCGGGGTCGTAGATGTACAGGTCGGCGGTGGGCTCCTGACCGTCGAAGCCGAGGGCTGAGTAGAGCCTGCCCTGGTAGGTGCCGACGGCGTTGTCCATCACGGGGACGGGCAGGTCGGGCAGGGCGCGCCAGGCGGTGCCCGGTGCCGGGGAGCCCGGAGCGGTGCCGGTGCGCTCGCCGACGCGGACGGTGAGCGGCGCGGTCCCGGTGTTGCGCACCGTCACCTTGCGGGTGACGTGGCCCCCCTGCGTGGTGCTCGCGCCGATCCGGGCCGTGCCGACCGACAGCCGCCCCGCCTTCAGGACGAACGAGGCCGCGGTGACCCGGTCCGCGGGCACGGTGACGGTCCGCGTGGCCCCGGTGTAGGACGGCTTGGACGCCGTCGCGGTGGTCCGGCCGCCGCCGGGGACGAACAGCCGGTAGTGGCCGTCGCCCGCGCGCGGGTCGCCGGAGGCCGCCACGGTCGGCGCGCTCGCGCCGCCGGTGCGGACCACGGCGCCGATCAGCCCCTTGCCGGTGTTGGCGTCGGTGACCGTGCCGGTGAGCACACCGCCGGCCACGGGTGTGGCCACCCGCTCGGTGATGGTGACGTCGTCCACGGTCCAGAACAGGCCGGGACCGGTGAAGTGGAACCGCACCCGTACCGCGTCCTCGCCGGCGTAGTCGGTCAGCGGGATCTCCACCCGCCCGCTCGTCCACAGCTGGTCCTGGTGCCACACCGTGGTCCACGTGCGGCCGTCATCGGCGCTGACCTGCACCTCGCCCTTCTGCTCCGCCGATCCCTCGTAGTCGGTGTCGAAGCTGAGCGCCGGGTCTCCGGTGCGGCCGAAGTCGTACGCGGGACTGATCAGGGAGGTGTCCAGGGAACGCCCCGCGTGGTCGGCGTCGGCGACGGCGAAGCCGCCCGAGCCGCCGGTGGTGTTGCCCCGGCCGCCGGGATCGTCGAACGTCCAGCCCGGAGTACCGGTCACGCTCCAGCCGGCGGGCGGCCCGGAGCCGCCGTCGAACGTCTCGCTGCCGACGGTGTCCGCCTTCACGGTGTACGCCGGGTCGTCCTCGGCCCACGTGTCCACGGCCAGGGCCAGGGCCAGGGTCTGGTCGACGCCGCCCACGTTCACCTGGCGTACCAGGGACCGGTAGTCGCTGTCGTCGCCGACCACACGCAGCGTGTACGCGTGGTCCTCGGGGAGGTCGAGGCGGTAGGCGCCGGTGACCGGGTCGGACCACACCGGGGCGCCCGGCACCCCGTCGACGGTGATCTTCGCGTGCAGCGGCCAGCCGTGCCCGGAGCCGTCGGTGACGGTGCCGGAGACCCGGTGGGTGGCCAGTTTGCGCAGGCCCAGATCGCCGCTCGTGGTGCCGCCGTCGGTGAGGTGGACGTCCGTCAGGGTGCCGGTGGCGTATCCGTACGCCGTCACCCGGACGTCGTGGTCACCGGCGGGCAGCGGCAGGGTGTAGTGGCCGTGGGCGTCGGTGGCCGTGCTGTACGGGCCGGCCGTGACCTCGGCCGCCGCGACGCCCGCGCCGGAGCCCGCGTCCGTGACCGTGCCGGCCAGCGTGCCGTGCGGGCCCATGGTGAAGGCCGTCAGGCCGTCCGGGGTGCCGAGGCCGGTCGGGCCGTCGTAGCCCGGGCCGGCGGTGCACAGGTAGGCCGGTGCGCACGTCCCGTTGGCGCCCGCGGTCACGTCGTGCAGTCCCCGGCCGCCGGTGGCGTACGGGTAGACGGCGGGCCGGGAGCCCGCCGCCGGGGTGCCCGCGTCCGCGTACACGCCCGCGATGATCGGCGCCGAGGCGCTGGTGCCGCCGGCCACGCCCCAGCCGCCGGTGTCGCCGTAGCTGTCGTACACGGCGACGCCCGTGGCGGGGTCGGCCACGGCGGAGACGTCGGCGACGGTACGACCCGGGCAGCCGGTGTCCCGCTGGAACGCCGGCTTGGGCTCGTACAGGGAGCAGCCGGAGCCCGTGCCGTTGCCGTCGTGGTCCCACACCGACTCCGACCAGCCGCGCGCGGCGTCCGGGTCCTTGGTGAGCGTGGTGCCGCCGACCGCGGTGACGTTCGGGGAGGCGGCCGGGTACGAGACGCCGTAGCGGAAGTCGCCGGAGGAGGCGACGACGGCGACGCCCGGGTGGTCGTAGTGGACGTCGGCCGCCGACTCCGCGGGGTCCTCCGGGAAGAACGTGTAGTTGGAGCCGTAGGAGTTGGAGACGTACTTCGCGCCGAGCGCGACCGCCTGGTCCACGGCCGCTCCCAGGTCGTCGATCGTGGCGGTGTCCGCCTCGACCAGCAGGATGCGGGCCTTGGGTGCCACCGCGGAGATCATGTCCAGGTCGAGGGAGATCTCGGAGGCCCAGCCGGAGTCCGGGTCCGGGTAGTCGCTTCCGCCGCGCTGGTCGGTCCTGGTGAAGCAGCCGTTGGCGGTGGTGCAGGGCGGGAGCCCGTACTGGGCGCGGTAGACGGCGAGGTCGGCCTCGGCGTTCGGGTTGTCGTACGCGTCGACGACGGCGATGGTGGCGCCGGCGCCGCCGTCGGCGGGCAGGTCGTAGGCACCGCGCAGGTCGGAGGGGCCGAAGCCCTGGGGATCGGCCGCGGCACCGAGCACGCCCTTACGGGCCGTCACGTCGGTGCGGCGCAGGCCGAAGCAGGTGAACTCGTGCGGCTTGGGCGGGCCGCAGAGGGGCTCCGTGTGGCCGGGTGGGGCGGGCGCCGCCGACTGCTTCAGGGGCCCTTCGGTTACCGCCTGGGCCGGGGTCACGGCCCCGAGGAGGGCCAGGACGGCGGTGGTCAGCGCGGCGGCGCCGACGGCCCGGCGTCTGCGCCGGCGTGGCCCGGCGCTTCGGCGTATGAGCAAGGTGTTCTCTCTCGGATGTCGGGTTCGGTGGTCCGGTACGGACCGCGGGAGTCCAGCTTCGCCTCTCTTCCACACGGGAAGATCACGAAAGTCGAGTGAAGCAGCTGTCGCGACCGGCTGTCTTCCCGTCCGTCCCACCGGGAGTGGCCGGACGGGCAATTCCCGTGTCCGGTACGGGCGGAGAACCGCATCGGTCGCGCCGGCGGCGGGAGCGGAGCATGCTGGTAGCAGCGCGACGGGACCGGCTGCCACCCTGACGGCACGTCGGCGGGCAGCCGGTTCGGACGTGACGGCAAGTCAACTCTATGGCGCGTCCGAGGGGTTCCTCATGGCCGGCTCAGCTCCGTACGGCGACACTCCCTACAACACCCCGCGCGGCGGGCCCGGTTACCGGACGCCGACCGGACCGCGGACCGTCGCGGCCGGCCGGCTGTGGGCGACCGGGGCCGCGACGGCGGTGGTCGCCGCCCTGGTCGCGGTGGTGGCGACGATGTTCGTGCGGGGTGTCCTCGGCATCGCGGTGTTCGCACCGGGGGAGGCGGGCGCGTGGGGGGACGCCACGACGGGGTACCTGGCCGCGTGGGCGGCGGCCGGCGCCGTCGTGGCCACCGGGCTGCTGCACCTGTTGCTGCTGACCGTCGCCCGGCCGCGCGCCTTCTTCGCCTGGATCGCCGGTCTGGTGACCGTGGCGCTGGCCCTGCTGCCGTTCACGACGGACCTGGGCCTCGCCGCCAAGCTCGCCAGTGCCGCAGTGTTCCTGGCCATCGGCGGTACGGTCACCGGCCTGCTCTCCGGCACGGCGTACAGCGTCGCGCCGGACCGGAGCCGCGAGTCCTGGTGACGTGCGGGCGCCCGTCCCCCCGCCCGTTGATCAGCCGGTGGACCAGAACTCCTCCAGCGCGGTGTTGAAGGGAGCTCCGGTGTTCTGCACGGCGTGACCGCCGGGCACGACCAGACGGCGGGCGCCCAGTTGCTCGGCCAGGGCGTCGCTGATCCGCTCGAAGACCGGGCGCGCGCCACCGCTGACGACCAGGACCGGGAAGGGCGCCGCGCGCAGTTCGCGGACCGGTACCACCGCCTCCCACGGCCAGCGGGTGTCCGCAGAGAGCCGGCGAGCGGAACGGGACAGCTCTCCTGGCAGCGGCACCGGGTAGCGGGTGGTGGGATCGATCAGGGCGAACAACCTGCGGAAGAAGGCGTCGGGGTCGGCGCCCGGACGGGCCACCAGTCCCCGGGCGGCGCGCTCATAGGCGTCGACGGCCTCGCTGCCCCGGGCCGCCGCGCTCGCGGCGCTCTCCACCAGGGTCAGCGAGCGGACCGTCTCCGGGCGCCGGACGGCGGCCAGCATGGCACCGAGAGTGCCGTAGGAGTGCGCCACCACGTGGGTCGGCCGGGTCAGGAGTCCGGCCAGGAGCCGGCCGTCCGTGACGTAGTCCTCCGGACCGTGCTCCTCGCTGCGGCCGTAGCCGGGCCGGGAGACGACCAGCAGGCGGTGGCGGGCGGCGAGGGGCTCCTGCGCCCGCCACGACTCAGGCCCGGCGAAGCCGCCGCCGTGCACCAGCAGGACCGGGTCCCCCGTGCCCCGCTCGACGACGTGCAGGCCGCCGGGGGCGAAGCGTTCGACGACGGCGGGTACCGGGGCGTCCGGGGCGCGGTCGCCGGCGGTCGGCAGGCCGCCGAGACGGGCCGCCAGCTCGGTCAGAGTGGGTTGTTCCAGGAACCACTCCACGGGGGCGTCCACGCCCAGGTCCGCGCAGAGCAGATCCCGCAGTTCGATGCCGAGCAGCGAGTCCATGCCCAGGTCGGTCAGAGGCGTCTCCACGTCGACCGGCGCGGGGACGCGCCACGCGTCCCCGACGGCGTCGGCACCGGCACCGAGCACCTGGGCCGTTCGGCGTGCGGCCAGGGCCAGCACGTCGTCGGCCGTCCCCGCCCGCGACCGCGGCGCGCCCGCGGGCCCGTGGCCGACGGCACCCGGGGCGACTGCCTCTGCTTCGGCGCGGGGTGCGGAGGTGCCCGCACGGGACAGGGGGCTGGCGTCCGGCCGGGGGCCCGCATTCGGCGTGGGGGGTGTACCGGAGGCGGGGGTCGTAGTGGGCGCGAGGGTCGAAGCGGGTTGGGAGGCGATGTCCGGTTGGGAGTCGGCGTTGGGTCGGGGGTTGGTGTCAGGCCGGCGGTCGGTGTCAGCCCGGCGGTGACCATGAGGCCGCAGATCGGCATCGGGCCGAGAAGCGGCGTCGGACCGGAGGTCGGCGTCGGACCTCGGGTCGGCATGAGGCCGGAGGTCGTCGGGTGGGGCGGAGTCCGCGTGGGGCGCCGGGTCCGCCGGCGGCACGGGGTCCGCACGGCGTACCGGGTCCGTGTGGGCTCCGGGCACGGTGGGCCGGTGCGGAGTGCCCAGTGTGCGCAGGAGGGTGTCGCGGCTCGCGGCCAGCATCCGCACCCCGCGCAGTTCCGCCACCCGCCGGCCGTCGTCGAGGAGCTGGACGTCCGCGGTGATCGTGCCGCCGGGCCGTGCGGTCGGCCGTACGGAGAAATGGCACAGCAACGGGCCGCCGTCGTGGCCGTGGAAGACGTACTCCTCCATCGACACCAGCACGTACACGCGGTCGGCGGGGGCGCCGGGAGACTCGCATGCGAAGACGAGCTGGAGCGCGGAGTCGACCACGCCCGGATGCAACGCGCAGCCGTCGGCCTCCTCCTCCGCGTCGGCGGCCCGCAGCACGGCGAGCGCCTCGCCGTCGCGCCGCGCGACACTGGTCAGCCAGCACGCCGACGGACCGAGGTGCAGGCCGCGCCGCCACAGGGCGCGGTAGTACGCCCGACCGGTCAGGGTGCTCGCGCACCGGCGCCTGATCGCGTCGAGGTCCGCCGCGCTCAGCCGGGCGGGGGCCACGGGACCGGGAAGCACCGTGCCCCGGGCATGCGTCCGCCACGCCTCCTGCGGTGCGACACGGCCCTGATGGGTGAAGCCCGCTCCCCCTTCGGTGGGCTGAGTGAGCGTCACGCGGGTGTGCACACCGCCGCCGTCCTGCGGGAGGAGCATGGCGTGCGGCAGGGTCAGACCTGTGAGACGCACGTGCGTGGTGCCGTACAGCTCCCGCCCGGCGCGTACGGCCGCCTCGATGTGGAAGCCGGCGTTGACCACGGCCGTACCGCCGCTGACACAGTCGCCGAGGCCGGTGTGAGAGTCGGTGGTCAGGAGCCTTTCGCCTGGCGGACCGGCCGGCGGGGCAGGGACTGGGGTGGGGGCGGGGCCGGATGCGGGGGCTGGGGGCCCGGCGGGCTGGTCACCGGAGCCCGGGGTGACCGGTGGGGCGGCAGGGCGAGCGACCGGACCAGGGGCGGACGGCGGGCCGGCGGGCGGAGCGGTCTGCTCCGAGGCGGACGGCGGGCCGGCGGGCGGAGCGGTCTGCTCCGAGGCGGACGGCGGGCCGGCGGGCGGCGTGGTGTGGGGAGCGGGCGGCTGTGCGGAGGGTCGGGGGTGCGTCGGGTACCAGTAGCGGTGTCGGGTGAAGGGGTAGGGGGGAAGCGGTATCCGGGCCCCGGACGCATGCTCGTAGACCCGTTCCCAGTCGATTCCGGCGCCCGTGACGTACAGCTCGGCGAGTGCGGCCAGGAGACCCGTGGGGTCCTCGGCACCGGGAAGCGGGGCCACGATGTGACGGCGCGGGGCGGCCTGGGACGCGTGGGCGAGGGCGGGCTCTTCGGGGCCCAGGTGCACGTACAGGGCGCAGTCCAGTGCGTCCAGGAGGCGGGCGCCCGCGGCGGGGGCCCCGCCCGGCCGGGCGGCACGGTCGAGCATGTCGCGCACGGCCCGCCCGTCCTCCGCGACGGGTTCGCCGCTCGTCGCGCAGACCAGTGGCAGCCGGGGCACCGCGCAGGTGGCTTCCGCGGTCGGGTCGGCGATCAGCGCCAGCGCGTCCGCCAGGGAGACCGCGCCGGCCGCGACGGCGGCGGCGTGGCTGCCGGTGCCGCCGGCCAGCACCGCGGCGGGGCGTACGCCCCAGCGTTCCCACAGCCGGAGCAGCCCGTACCGCACGGCGAACTCCACGGCCCGTGCCCGGGTTTCACCGGCGCCCGGTTCCATGGCGCCGGACCGCGCGAACAGCACGTCCAGCAGGCGCGGGCCGTGCGGGAGCCGCTCGGCGAACAGGGTGTCGCACCGGTCGAGATCGGCGCGGAAGGCGGGATCCGTACCGTACAGAGCCCTGGCCGCGGACGGGGACGCGGCGCCCTGCGCGGTGAGCACGAACCCGATGCGCGGCGGCCGGGCGGGCGCGCGGCCTGTGTGCACCCCGGTGGCCGGCCGGCCGTCGAGGTGCGCGGCGAGGCGGGCGCGGTACTCCTCGGGTGTCGCGGCCCTGACGGCGAGCCGGTGCCGGAAGTGGGTGCGGCCGGTGGCCGTGCTGCGGGCGAGGTCCGCGAGCGGTGCCGACGCAGCCGCGCGATGGGCGTCGGCCAGTGCGCGCAGTGCCTCCTCGTCGCGGGCCGACAGTACGATCAGCCGCTCGCGTCGGACCGGCCGTTCGGACGTCGGCTCCGGCTCCGGCTCCGGCTGCCGAACGGCCGACGGGGCCGACCTCTGCTCGGGCTCCGGCTCCAGCTCGGGCTCCCGCTCCGCGGTGCGTGGGGCTTCCTCCAGGATGACGTGCACATTGGTCCCACTGGCACCGAAGGAACTGACACCGGCCAGGCGGGGCCGCTCGCCGCGCGGCCACGGCCGCGCGGCGGTGGGCAGGACGAGCGGCAGCGCGTCGATACCGATGGCCGGATTGACCGTACTCAGATGGGCGATGGGGGCGATGCGCCCGGTGCGCAGGGTCTCGATGGCGTGGACGAGGCCGGCCAGCCCGGCCGCCGCCTCCAGGTGGCCCACGTTGCCCTTGATCGCGCCGATGACCGCCGGGCTGCCGGCGGAACGGTCCTCGGACAGCACCTCGCCCAGGGCCCGCAGCTCGATGGGGTCACCCAGCGCGGTCCCGGTGCCGTGGGTCTCGACGTAGCCGATGTCGGCGGGGCGGACCCCCGCGTCGGCGAGGGCCTGGCGGACGACCGCGCGCTGCGCGCCGCCGTTGGGCACGGTGACGCCGCTGCTGGAGCCGTCGTGCCGGACCGCCGAGCCGCGGATCACGGCAAGGACCGGATCGCCGTCCGCGAGGGCGTCCGCCAAGGGGCGCAGGACCACCGCGACGCAGCCCTCCGCGCGGGCGTAACCGTTCGCGGCGGCGTCGAACGGCTTGCACCGGCCGTCGGGGGACAGCATCCCGGCGCGGGACAGGACGACGAACGGCTCCGGAGCGATCAGCGCGTTCACCCCGCCGACCAGCGCGGCGCCGCACTCGCCCGCCCGCAGGCTCTGGCAGGCCAGGTGCAGCGCGGTCAGCGAGGAGGAGCAGGCGGTGTCCACGGACAGGCTCGGTCCGTTCAGTCCCAGCCGGTGCGACAGCCGGCCCGCGGCGAAGGTGGAGGCGGCGCCGGTGAGGACGTAGCCGTCCAGGCTCTCGGGCGGCACGTGCTGGAAGGTGCTCTGGGTGTAGTCCGCGCCGGTGATGCCGAGGAACACCCCGGTGCGGGTCCCGGCCAGCCGGTCCGCGGCCAGACCGGCCGCCTCCAGCGCGTGCCAGCCGACTTCCAGGAACATCCGCTGCTGCGGGTCCATGTACGCCGCCTCGCGCGGCGCGATGCCGAAGAACGCGGCGTCGAAGGTGTCGATGTCCGGCAGGAGCCCGGCCCGCCGGGCGGTGATCATGCCCGGGGCGCCGGGCGCGGCGGTGTGGAACCTCTCGGCGTCCCAGCGCCCGTCCGGCAGTTCGCGAAGGGCGTCCCCACCCTCGACCGCCAGCCGGTGGAGCGCTTCGGGGCTGTCGGCGCCGGGCAGCCGGCAGGCCATGCCGACGACGGCGATGGCGTCGGAGCCACCGGTGCGGGCGGCGCGCGGGGCCGTCGGCCCGGTGACGGGAGCGGTCGCGGCGGGAGGTGCCGTCCTGCCGGTGGCGGCGCGGGCACGCGTGGGCGACGGCGAGGCGGGGGTGCGCGTGGTCGACAGTGCCGGGGTGGTGTGCGTGGTGGGGAGTGGCGGTGTGGTTCCCGCGGCGGGGGTGGGGGTCGTGGCGATCGCGGCGGGTGGGCGGACGGAGAGGCGCGCGGCCCGGACGGGCGCCGAGGGCTCCGTGGAGCCGACAGGTGCGGCGGGCTGGGGCACCGCCTCGACGGGCGGCATGGAAGTGGCCGGCGCGGGCGGGGCAGCGAGCGGGCTCGGCACCGGACCCGTCAGGTGGCGGGCCAGGTCGGCGGGGGTGGGGTGGTCGAAGCAGGCGGTCGGGTCCACTGTCAGGTGCAGCCGGTCAGCGAGTAGCTCGCACAGCGAGGTGACCGTCAGTGAGTCCATCCCCTGTGCGAAGAAGCCCTGGCCGGGGTCCACGGCGTCCTCGTCCACACCGAGCAGGCCCGCGGTGAGGCTCACGACGACGGACAGGACGGAGTCGTAGGTGCCGACGACCTCCACGACGGCGGGCTCCTCGACAGCGACCTCCACGACAGCGGCCTCGTCGACAGCGGGCCCCACGGCAGCGGGCTCCACGACAGCGGCCTCGCCGACAGCGGACCCCAGGGCAGCGACCTCCCCGACAGCGGCCTCGCCGACAGCGGACCCCACGGCAGCGACCTCCCCGACAGCGACCTCCCCGACAGCGGGCCCCACGGCAGCGACCACCCCGACAGCGGCCTCGCCGACAGCGGACCCCACGGCAGCGACCTCCACGGCAGCGGCGGTCGGCACGCTCCCGGCCTCCCGCCCGGAACCCGTGACGGCCCGGTCCGGTGACACCCTGCCGGACCCGGCCGCGGAACCCGCCGGAACCTCGGCCGGCGCACCGCCGGCGCGGGGTTCGGTTGTCTGCTCCGCCGTCCAGAGGCGCCTGCGCTGGAAGGCGTAGGTGGGCAGTTCGACGGGGGGCCCGGGGATCTCCCCCGCCGGCCAGGAGACGGAGAGGCCGAGGGTCCACGCGCGTCCCAGGACGTCCGCGAGCGTCGCCGGGTCGGGCGAGACGGGCACGGACAGCACCTGCGCCGACGCACCCGCCTCCACGGCCGCCTCGCGGACCAGGTCCGACAGGCTGCTGTCACCGTCGGTGAAGCACACGACCACGTGGTGCCCGGGACCCGTGAACGCCGTACGCGCGGCGGCGCCGCCGTCCCGCCCGAGCCGCAGCAGCCGCTCGGGCACCATGCCGTACGCGCGCCAGTTCCGCGGCCCGCCGTCCGCGACGCCGGGGGACAGGACGCCGAGGAGCACGGCGTCGTGCCGGGGTACGCCCTCCACGGCCCCCGCGTACCGCCTGCCCTCCGTCACGGCCAGCAGACCGTCGAGGAGCCCGGCCCTGGTGCCGGCGGTGACGACCGCGCGGTGACGGAAGGCGGAACGCCGGGCGAGGGCGTGGGCCACCTCGGCGGCGGTCACGCCGGGACGCTCGGACAGCCAGGCGTGCAGGCGGCCGGCATTGGCGCGCAGCGCGGCGTCGGTGTGGCCGGACACCGGCCAGGCCACCGGCTCGGCCGGCACCGAGGCATCCGGCGACGCGGCACCGGCGGGCCCGGCGGACCCAGGAGCCCCGGCCGGTCCAGCGGCGCCGACGGTGGCCGACGGACCCGGCGACGGAACACCGCCAACGGGCACCGGGACGGCCGAGGGCGCCGGAGCCGCCGGGAAAGCCGAGGGCGCCGGGGCGGTCTCAGCCGGCCTGCCCTCCTCCAGGACGACGTGGGCGTTGGTCCCGCTCATACCGAAGGCGGAGACCGCCGCCAAGCGCCGGTCCCGGACGGGCCAGTCGCGGGCGTCGGTGAGCAGGCGCAGCCGTCCCGTGTTCCAGTCGACCCGGCTCGTGGGCCGCCCGGCGTGCAGGGTCGCCGGGAGGCTGCCGTGACGCATCGCCATGACGGTCTTGATGACACCGCCGACGCCTGCGGCCGCCATGGTGTGACCGATGTTGGACTTGAGCGACCCCAGCCAGGCCGGGCTCGGCCGGTCGGTGCCGTACGTCGCCAGCAGGGCCTCGGCCTCCACCGGATCGCCCAGCCGGGTCCCGGTGCCGTGTGCCTCGATCAGGTCCACCTGTGCGGCGCGGACGCCGGCGGCGGCCAGCGCGTCGCGTATGACTGCCTGCTGCGCCGTGCCGTTGGGAGCCGACAGACCGTTGCCGGCGCCGTCCTGGTTGACGGCGCTGCCACGCACCACCGCGAGCACCGGGTGCCCGGCGGCGCGCGCGTCCGCCAGGCGTTCCAGCACCAGCACTCCCGCGCCCTCCGCCCATCCGGTGCCGTCGGCCTGTTCACCGAAGGCCTTGCACCGGCCGTCCGAGGCGAGACCGCCCAAGGCGTGGAACTCGGTGAAGGCCTCGGGTGTCGCCAGTACGGTGGCCCCGCCGGCCAGTGCGAGCGCACTCTCGCCCGACCGGAGCGACTGGCAGGCCAGGTGCAGGGCGACCAGCGAGGACGAGCAGGCGGTGTCCACCGTGACCGCCGGGCCGTGGAGTCCCAGGTGGTAGGCGATCCGGCCGGAGGCGACGCTCGGCGCGGTGCCCAGGGCCCGGTGGCCGGCGGTGCCGGGGTCACGCGGCCGGTAGTCCTGGAGGGCGATGCCGACGAAGACCCCGGTCCGGGAGCCACGCAGTGTCAGCGGGTCGATTCCGGCCCGCTCCAGGGCCTCCCACGAGATCTCCAGCAGCAGCCGGTGCTGCGGGTCCATCGCCGTGGCGTGCTGGGGGGAGATCCGGAAGAACGAGGGATCGAATGCCGTGACGTCGTCCAGGAAACCGCCACGCGCGGCACCGTCCGGCAGCCCGCTCACCGCCCAACCCCGGTCCTCGGGGAATCCGGTGGTCGCGTCCCGTTCCCCGGCGACCACCCGCCACAGCTCCTCCGGGCCGGTGACGCCGCCCGGATAGCGGCAGCCCATGCCCACGATCGCGATGGCGTCGTGGTCCGGGGCGGAGCGGGCATCGTCCAGGACGGGGCGGGGTGCCGGGGCGGGTCCGGGGTGTCCGGCCGGTGCCGGTGTCGGGCGCGCGAGCATGCCGCCGAGCTGGGCGGCGAGGGCACGGGGGGTCGGGTGCGCGAAGAGCAGTCCGGTGGGCAGGGGCAGGCCAGTCGCCTCGCGCAGCCGTTCATGCAGTTCCGTCAGCCCCAGCGAGGTCAGTCCGAGGTCGCGGAACGCGGTGTCGGCGTCGACGAGCCGCCAGTCCTCGTGGCCCGCCACGGCCGCCACCGAGCTCTTGACCAGCACGTCCAGCCGCTCCGGCTCGCACCCCTGCGGGGTTACGGCCGGACCATGGCCGGTGGTGGCCGTGGCCACCTGCGCTGGCATCCGGACGCCCTGGACCGCCCCCGCGTCCATGGCCGCTCCACCGGTTCCGGTCACCGCGCCGTCGCCCGCCGTCCGCACGCTCTCGGCCGCCACCAGCGTCCCGGTCTCCGCCCCGCTGCCGGGCCCGGACACGGACACGTCCTTCGCCACCACACCGCTGTCAGCCCCCACACCCCGCACCGTCGCGGGCCCCTGTACGGGCACCTCACCACCAGCAGCCGCGGCACCCTCCCGGACGGCCTGACCCTCCACGGCCACCTCAGGCGCCACCCCGTACCCGGCCCCCGCGCCGTCGCCCGCCGTCCGCACGCTCTCGGCCGCCACCGGCGTCCCGGTCTCCGCCCCGCTGCCGGGCCCGGACACGGACACGTCCTTCGCCACCACACCGCTGTCAGCCCCCACACCCCGCACCGTCGCGGGCCCCTGTACAGGCACCTCACCACCAGCAGCCGCGGCACCCTCCCGGACGGCCTGACCCTCCACGGCCACCTCAGGCGCCACCCCGTACCCGGCCCCCGCGCCGTCGCCCGGTGCCATGCCGCCAGGCACCGCCCCCAGGACCGTCACCGCCGCGGCCACGGGTCCCACCGCCATGTCGTCGGCCGGCGTCACGGCTCCGGCCGACGACGTGCGGGAACGCGGGGCCGGTGCGGCGGTGAGGGGCCACCAGTGGCGACGGGGTCGGAGGGGGTGCGTGGGCAGCGGCACCGTGCGGGGCGGTGCCGAGCCGAAGAGGGCGCTCCAGTCGACGTCGGCCCCCGCCCGGAAGCGCGCCGCCAGTTCACGGGCCTCCGCCAGGTCCGGGGACCCGCCGGCCTCCGAACCCGGGGACCCCGGTTCACCGTCGGCGAGCCGGGCGAGGCCTTCCAGCAGGTCGTCCCTGGTGGCCGCCACCACGGCCGCGCGGTGCGGAAACCGCGTGCGGCCGACGGCCAGCGTGCGGGCGACGGCAGCCGGCGGCAGGTCCGGACGGTCCGTCAGATGGGCGAGCAGCGACGCCGCCTGCTCGGGCAGCGCTTCGGCCGTCCGCGTCGACAACGGGAACACGAGCGGGCGGCCGGCGCCGGACCCGGCGGACACACCCCCGGCCGCCGCCGGTCCGGTGGCGGGAGGCTCTTCGAGGATCACGTGGGCGTTGGTGCCGCTGAGCCCGAACGCGGACACGGCAGCGCGACGCGGCCTGCCTGGCCGCGGCCAGGCGCGGGCCTCGGCGAGGACCCGGACCGCCCCCCGCGACCACCGAACGGCAGCGGTGGGCTCCTCCGCGTGGAGACTTCGCGGCATACGCCCCGCCACCATGGCCGTCACCGCTTTGATGACGCCGGTCACGCCGGCGGCGGCCTGGGTGTGGCCGACGTTGCCCTTGACGGAGCCGATCCAGAGCGGCTGGTCGTCCGCGCGGTCCTGGCCGTAGGTGTCGATGAGCGCGTCGGCCTCCACGGGGTCGCCGAGCGCGGTTCCGGTGCCGTGCGCCTCCACCAGGTCCACGTCGGCGCCCGTGAGTCCGGCCCGGGACAGGGCGGTTCGGATCAGGGCGCGCTGCGACGAGCCGTTCGGGGCGGTCAGCCCGTTGCTGGCGCCGTCGGAGTTGACGGCCGAGCCGCGTACGACAGCGAGCACGGGCAGGCCCAGACGTTCGGCCGTGGACAGCCGGGCCAGCAACAGCATCCCCGCGCCCTCGCCCAGCACGGTCCCGTCGGCGTCGGCGCCGAACGCCTTGCAGCGCCCGTCCGCCGCAAGCGCGCCCTGTACGGCGAACTCCACGAGGGTCTGCGGGGTCGCCATGACGGTCGCGCCACCCGCCAGGGCCAGTTCGCACTCCCCCGACCGCAGGGACTGGACGGCCAGGTGAACGGCGACGAGGGAGGACGAGCAGGCCGTGTCCACGGTGATCGCCGGACCGTGCAGCCCGAGGAGGTAGGCGATGCGGCCGGACACCAGGCTGGTGCCGGTTCCGGTGAGGACGTAACCCTCGTATCCGTCGGGCACCCGGCCGAAGCCGGGGTGGTAGTCGGAGGCCAGGACGCCGGTGAAGACACCGACCGGGCGTCCCGGCAGTGTGCCGGGCACGACCCCGGCGCGTTCCACGGCCTCCCACGCCGTCGTCAGCAGGAGCCGCTGCTGCGGGTCCATCGCCACGGCCTCGCGGGGGGTGATGCCGAAGAAGGCGGCGTCGAAGTCGGCGGCGTCCGCGAGGAATCCGCCGCGCCGGGTGCGCAAGCCCCCGGCCGGCCCGGTGCGCGACCCGTGCGGGGTGTCGAGGTCCCAGCCGCGGTCCTCGGGCAACGGACCGACGGCGCTCTTCCCGGTGTCGACCAGCTCCCACAGATCTTCGGGAGTCCGCACGCCGCCCGGCAGACGGCACGCCATGGAGACGACCGCCACCGGTTCGTCCAGTCGGTCCCTCAGCTCGGTGTACCGGCGGGCTAGTCGTCGGTTGTCACGCACCGACTTCCGCAACGCCGCCACGAGTCGCTCGTGGTCGACCTCTTCCCGGCCCGCCGTCATACTCCGACTCCCCTTCCAGCGATCCATCGAAGTCAACAAAGCAGTACTGCTGAATGTTGACATAATGTTATGTTCACTGGCGTGAGTAACCTGATGTCAGGTGTGAATGACGAACCCATAGCCGTCATCGGTATCGCCTGCCGGATGCCGCAGGCACCGGACGCCCGCCGGTTCTGGCACCTGCTGGACGAGGGCCGGGACGCGGTGGTGGGGGTCCCGGCGGCGCGCCGTCCCGCCGTCGGGGCGGAGTTCGCCGCACTGCTGGACGACGTGACGGCGTTCGACCCGGACCTCTTCGGGATCTCACCGCGCGAGGCGGCCGCCATGGACCCGCGGCAACGGCTCATGCTCGAACTGTCCTGGGAGGCGCTGGAGGACGCGCACACCCCGCCCGCGGTCCTGCGCCGTGGTCCGGCCGGCGTGTTCGTCGGCGCGATGGCCGGTCCGTCGCCCGTCACCGGCGCCGGCGGTACCGGTGTCACCGCCCACACCCTGGCCGGGACGAGTCACGCCATGCTGGCCAACCGCGTCTCCCACGCCCTGGGGCTGCGCGGCCCCAGCTTCACGGTGGACTCCGGCCAGTCCTCCTCGCTGGTCGCCGTGCACCTCGCCTGTGAGAGCCTGCGGCGCGGCGAGTCGCACACCGCGGTGGCCGCCGGCGTCAACCTGCTCCTGAGCGAGACCGGCGCGCTCAGCACACGGCGCTTCGGTGCCCTGTCGCCGGACGGCCGCTGCTACACCTTCGATGCCCGGGCCAACGGGTACGTCCGCGGCGAGGGCGGCGCGGCCGTGGTCCTCAAACCGCTGTCCCGCGCGCTCGCCGACGGGAACCGCGTCCACTGCGTGGTGCTGGGCGGGGCGGTCAACAACGACGGTGCCGACGAGGACCTGACCACCCCGAGCCGCGCGGCGCAGGAAGAGCTCCTGCGCGACGCCTGGCAGCGCTGCGGCGTCCGCCCGGAGCAACTGTCGTACGTCGAACTGCACGGCAGCGGCACCCGGGCCGGCGATCCCGTCGAGGCGCGCGCCCTCGGCGCGGCACTGGGTCCCCACCGGACCGAACCGCTGGCGGTGGGCTCGGTCAAGACCAACATCGGTCACCTGGAGGGCGCCGCGGGCGTCGCGGGGCTGGCCAAGGTGGTGCTCGCCCTCCGGCACGGGCGGCTGCCCGCATCGCTGAACTTCGCCGCGGCGCACCCGGACATCCCGCTGGCCGAGCTGGGGCTGACCGTGCGCCGGAAGGGCGGGGCCTGGCCGCGGGTGACCGGTCCCCGCGTCGCCGGCGTGTCCTCCTTCGGCATGGGCGGCACCAACTGCCACCTGGTGCTCGCCGAACCGCCGCGGGTCCGGACGGTGCGGTCCGCGCGGGTCCGGCGGGGCGCGGACGGGGTGCCGCACACCTGGGTGCTGTCCGGGGCGACTCCCGAGGCGCTGCGTGCCCAGGCGGCCCGGCTGCGCAGCCACCTGGAGGCGGCCGGTCCGCTCCCGCCGGCCGCCGTCGCCCGGACCCTGGCAACCGGGCGGGCGCACCTGGCCCACCGGGCCGCCGTCGTCGGCCGGGACTCCGCAGCGCTCACCGCGGGTCTCGACGCCCTGACCGACGGCCGCCGGACGACCGGTGGGGTCCTGCTGGGCACCGCGTTCCGCCCCGCCCGTACGGCCCTGTTGCTGCGGTCCGGGGTGTCCTTGGAACCGGCCGAGGTGCGCGCCCTGCTCGCCGCCGAACCGGCGTTCGCCGCCGCCGTCGCACGCTGTGAACGGGCCCTCGCCGCCGTCACCGGCCGGGCGGTGCGCGCCGACCTGCTGACCCCCTCGGGCGTCCACGACGAAGAGGCCGCGTTCACCCTGACGATGGCGCTCGGCACGCTGTGGCAGGCACGCGGCCTGCGCGTCGACGCGGTCCTGGGCGAGGGCGGGGCGGAACTCGCCGCCGCCTGTCTGACGGGGTACCTCTCGCTGCCGGAGGCGGTACGGCTCCTGGTCACGGACCGGTCCGCGGCCGCGCCCCCGAAGCGGGCCCGCAGGCGCGGACGGACAAGCACGCTGTACTCGTCGGTGACGGGCGCCGCCGTGGTGGGGGACCGGCTGGCCCCCGACCACTGGAGCCTGCTCCCGGCGCCCGGTGGATGGGCGGATGCCGTGCGCGCTCTGCGGGAAGCGGGGCACGACCTGTTCGTGACGGTGGGGCCGCCACCGACCACCGCGGAGACGGGACCGGTCGCCGTCCCGGGCGGATACGGCGACGCCGGACACCTCCTCGTGTCGGAGGGCACCGGCGCACCGGCCCCGGACACCGCCGTACGGCTGGTGTCCGCCTCCGACGGGCACGGCGACTGCGTGACCCGGTTCCACCGCGCCCTGGCCACCGCGCACGTGCTGGGCGCCGACGTCGACTGGTCGGGGCACTTCACCGGTGGGCCCGCGCCCGCGGACCTGCCGTCCTACGCCTTCCAGCGGCGCTCGTACGCGGTCATGGACGGGCGGGTACCGGCCGAACGCGCGGACGCCGGCCGGGCGCAGGTCCCGGACCTCACCCGCACGACGTCCGAAGTGTCCACCGGCCCGGCCACCGCCTCCGGCGCAGCAGGGACACCGGCCACCGACCGGGAACGGACGGGCAGCGGAGTTCCCGTCCCCGCGGGCGCGGGCTCGGGGGAACCCGACGACGCCGACGCCGTCGTGTCCGGGAACGCCGTCGCCGTCACCACCGCTCCCGCCGGCGTACCCGCGGCCCTCGATGGGCGGGAGGCCGGGCGGCTCGTGAGGGAACTGACGGCGCGGGTGCTCGGGTACGGCGGTGCCGAGGACATCGATCCCGCACGGCCCTTCCGCGACCTCGGCCTCGACTCGGCGCTGTCCCTGGAACTGTGCCGGCGGCTCAGCGCCGCCACGGGGATCACGGTCACGGCGGCGGCGCTGTTCGACCATCCGACCCCGGCCGCGCTCGGCGCCCGTCTCGCCCGCGCCGACGGTACCGGCGGCCCACACCCGTCGGGTACCGCGAACGCGGCCGGCACCGCGCGCACCGCACCGCGCGGCGACGAACCGGTCGCCGTGGTGGCCATGTCCTGCCGGTTCCCCGGTGGCATCGCCTCACCGGAGGACCTGTGGCAGGCGCTGGCCGAGGGCCGGGACACCGCCGGTCCGCTGCCCGCCGGCCGTGGCTGGCCCGCGGGCCCGGACGGGCTGGGGCCGGCCGGCGTCCGCGAAGGCGGGTTCCTGCACGACGCCGACCGGTTCGACGCGGACTTCTTCGGCATCGGCCCGCGCGAGGCCGACGCGCTCGACCCGCAGCAGCGGATCCTGCTGGAACTGGCCTGGGAGACGTTCGAACGCGCCGGACTGGACCCCACCGCGCTGCGCGGCGAACGCGTGGGAGTGTTCATCGGCGGCACCGGCCACGAGTACGGCCCCCGTACCGCGGACGGCTCCCCCGGACACGACGGCTACCTCTTCACCGGCACCACCCCGGCGCTGCTCTCCGGCCGGATCGCCTACGTCCTCGGCCTGGAGGGCCCCGCCCTCACGATCGACACCGCCTGCTCCTCCTCGCTGGTCGCCCTGCACCAGGCGGCGCAGGCCCTGCGGCTCGGCGAGTGCCGGCTCGCCCTGGCGGGCGGGATCACCGTCATGGGCGCGCCCGGTGTCATCACCGAACTCGGCCGCAGGCAGGCGCTGGCATCCGACGGCAGGTGCAAGGCGTTCTCGGACGACGCCGACGGCACCGCCTTCGGCGAGGGCGCGGGTCTGGTGCTGCTGGAGCCGCTGTCCGAGGCCCGCCGCAACGGTCACCCCGTCCTCGCGGTCGTCTGCGGCAGCGCCGTCAACTCCGACGGTGCCAGCAACGGACTCGCGGCACCCAGCGGCCGTGCGCAGCGACAGGTGATCCGTCAGGCGCTCGACGCCGCCGGACTCGGGCCGGACGACGTGGACGCGGTCGAGGCGCACGGCACCGGCACGGCCCTGGGGGACCCGGTCGAAGCCGGCGCGCTCCTCGCCGTCTACGGCGGGGACCGCGACCCGGCCCACCCGATGTGGCTCGGCTCGGTCAAGTCGAACCTGGGCCACACCCAGGCGGCGGCCGGCGTCGCCGGGGTCATCAAGGCCGTCGAGGCGCTGCGCCACCGTGAACTGCCCGCGACCCTGCACGTGACGGAACCGACGCGCGAGGTGGACTGGGGCGGCGGCCGGGTGCGGCTGCTGACCCGGTCCCGGCCGTGGCCCGACCGGGGCCGGCCGCGCCGGGCGGGGGTGTCGTCGTTCGGCATCAGCGGCACCAACGCCCACCTGATCCTCGCGGAGCCCCCGCCCGTCCCGTCCGCGCCCGATGCCCACGTGTCCGAGGCCGGGCCGCGGGAACCGGACACCCGCGAGGCCGGCGAGCCGGGCGGCCCCGACCCGGCGCCCGTCCCCCGGTCCGTGCCCGCCCTGTGGCTGCTGTCCGCCCACACGCCCGCCGCACTGCGTGCTCAGGCACGCGCCTTGGCCCAGTACACCGTGGACCATCCCGGGGCCGACGTACGGCAGGTCGCGCACACCCTTGCCACCGGCCGGGCCCGGCTGTCCCGCCGGGCCGCGGTATGGGGCAGTGACGCGGACGAACTGCGCACCGGCTTGCGGGCGTTGGCGGACCGTTCGGCCCACGCCCGTGCCGAGAGCGGGACCGCCGGCGGCCATGACGGGGTGGCCCTGGTCTTCCCCGGGCAGGGCGGCGAGTGGCCCGGCATGGCGCGCGCCCTGTACGCCGGGTCGCCCGCGTTCGCCCGGCGGCTGCGTACGGCCGTCGAGGCGCTCGCCGCCCACAGTGACCTGACCCTGCGCCACCTCCTGTACGACGAGCCAGGCGCGCTGCTCGGCCGGGTCGACCTGCTGCAGCCCGCCCTGTTCGCCGTGTCGGTGTCGGTCGCCGGGCTGTGGAGCGATCACGGCGTGCCCGTCACCGCCGTCGTCGGGCATTCGCAGGGGGAGATCGCCGCCGCCCACACCGCCGGGGCGCTGAGCCTGGAGGAGGCGGCGCGGATCGTGGCGGTGCGGGCCCGCCTCCTGGCGGAGCCGGCGCCGGACACCGGCGGCATGGCGTCCGTGGCCCTCGGCGAGCGGGAGGTACGCGCGCATCTCGCCGCCCGGGGCTCCGAAGTCCGCGTCGCGGTCGTCAACGGACCGCGTGCCACCGTACTGGCCGGCGACCGGACCGAACTGCGCGCGCTGGTGGCCGAGTGGGAGGCCGGCGGCACACCCGCCCGGCTGCTGGGCGTCGGCTACGCCAGCCACTCCCCGTGGATGGAGCGGCTGCGGGAGAGGCTGACCGAGGCCCTGGCCGGGCCCGCCCCCACGGGGACGGCGGTGCCCTTCTACTCGGCCACCACGGGCGCCCGGTGCCCCGGCACGGCCCTCGACGCCGGCTACTGGTTCCGCAACCTGCGCGAACCGGTCCGGCTCGACCGGGCGGTCCGCGCCATGCTGGCCGACGGCCACAGGCTGTTCGTGGAGGCGGGGCCCCACCCGGTGCTCGGGGACGCGGTCGAGCAGATCGCCGAGGAGACGGGCACGGAGGTCACCGTCCTGGCGTCGCTTCGGCGGGACGACGCGGGCGTGGACCACTTCACGCGCGCGGTCGCCCGCGCGTGGACGGCCGGCGTACCGGTCGACGGGCACCGGCTCGTGCCGGCGCCGTCCGGCCCGCCGGCCGTCCCGCTGCCGACGTACCCGTTCCAGCGGCGGCGCCACTGGCTGGCTCCCGCCGCGCGCCCGGCCGCCGTCGCGGGCGGCCACGGCCTGTTCGGCACGCCGGTCGACGTGGCCGGCACCGGCACCACCGTGCTCACCACCGAGCTGTCCCTGGCCTCCCGTCCCTGGCTGGCCGGTCACACCGTGGCCGGCCGCGTCCTGCTGCCGGCCGCCGCGTACGCCGAGGCGGCCCTGTGGGCGGGCCGGCGGGCCGGGACGCCCCTGCTGCGCGACCTCGTCATCGACACGCCGCTGACCGTGCCGGAGACCGGCGCGGTCACCGTGCAGGCGGTGCTCGGCGACGAGGACGACGGTCGGCGCACCGTCACCCTGTCGTCCCGCCCGGCCGGGCCGGGGAGCGCCGGTGCGTGGACCGTCCACGCCACGGGCGTCCTGACTGCCGATCCGGCACCGGACCCGGGCGAGGGCTCGTCCCCCTGGGCGCCGCCCGGGCAGCCCACGGCCCCTGACGGGTGGTACGAGGATCTGCTCGCCGCCGGCTACGCCTACGACGGGCCGTTCCGCGCCCTGACCGGAGTGTGGCGGGCCGGGGACGGGGACGGCGGCACCTCCTTCGCGACGGCCCGCCTGAGCGACGCGTACGGGGTCGCCGGGTTCGCACTGCATCCGGCCCTGCTGGACGCCGTACTGCAACCGCTGCTGCGCGACGCGGCCGGGGCCGACGGGGACGTGCTGTTGCCGTACTCCCTCAAGGACGTCCGCGTCCTGGTCGCGGGGGCCCGCGATCTGCGGGTGCGGGCCGTCGCGCTGGGTCCCGGCACCCACCGGGTGCTGGCCACCGACCCCTCCGGGACGCCGGTGCTGGAGATCGGCGAGGTGGCGCTTCGTCCCGCGCCCCGGTCCGGCCCCGGCGACCGGGACCTGTACCGCCTGCTGTGGCGCGAGACCGCCGGGCCGGGGGCACGCGGCGCGGACGCGGACGACGACGTCCTGGAGATGGTGCACTGTGCCGGCCCCGGCGGCGCCGACCCGGCCGCCGCCGCGCACGAGACGGCCCGGTCCGCGCTGGCCGCCGTGCGCGCCTGGCGGGCGCGGGGCGAACGCGGACGGCTGCTGATCAGCACCCGCCGGGCCGTGGCCGTCGCGGACGGGGAGCCGGTCCTCGATCCCGGGGCCGCGGCGGTGTGGGGGCTGCTGCGGTGCGCCCAGCGCGAGCATCCCGGCCGGCTGGTGCTGGTGGACCTGGACGAGCCGGCCCCCTCCGCCGACGCGCTGTCCCCTTCCGGTACGGGTACCGGTGGTGCGGGTGGCGGGAACGCCGACGCCGATGGCGGGCAGACGGCCGGCGGCGGTGACGAGCCGGTGGACCCGGCCGACCGCACCGCGTTGCGGGCCGCCGCGGCCTGCGGCGCGGACCAGGTGGCGGTGCGCCGCGGCCGGCTCCTCACGCCGTGTCTGACCCGTCTCACCGTCCCGGAACCGCTGGAGCCGGCTCGCGAGCCGCGAACGCCCGCCCCGGAGCACGCCACGGAATCGGCACCCGGACCGGCCACCCCGCCGCACAGCGCGGAGACACCCGCGCCGGTCACACCGCACCCCGACCCGCAGACACCCCCACCGCACAACGCGGAGGCACCACCACCGACCGCCCCACCCCACAACCCGCAGACACCCGCACCGGAACGCGTCACCGCCCCGGCACCCGGACCGGCCACACCGCCCGGCAGCCCGGAGTACGCGCCCGCACGTGTCCCGGGCCGGGCCCGGGAACCGCGCGCGTCCGACCCGGCCGGTGACCCCGGCCGGGGTCACCCCGTTCCCGGCGCACCCGACCGGAACGGCACCGTTGTGATCACCGGGGGCACCGGGACGCTCGGCGCGCTGGTGGCCCGGCACCTGCGCGCACGGGGCTTCCGGCACCTGCTGCTGCTCGGCCGCCAGGGCCCCGCGGCGCCCGGCGCCCGACGGCTGGCGGCCGAGCTGGGACCCGACGCGCGGATCGTCGCGTGCGACGCGGCCGACCGGGACGCCCTCGGCGCGGTCCTGGCCGGCATACCCGCCGCGCACCCGCTGACCGCGGTCGTGCACGCGGCAGGCGTCCTCGACGACACGACGGTGGGGACCCTCACCACGCGTCGGCTGAGCACCGTCCTGCGGGCCAAGGCGGACAGCGCCTGGCACCTGCACACGCTCACCCGTGCGGCCCGGCCCGCCGCGTTCGTGCTCTTCTCCTCCGTAGTCGGCACCCTCGGCGCCGAGGGCCAGGCCAACTACGGCGCGGCCAACGCCTTCCTCGACGCGCTGGCGGTGCTGCGGCGTGCCGAAGGGCTGCCCGCCACCTCGGTGGCGTGGGGGCTGTGGGAGCGCGAGAGCGCCATGACCCGCGCCATGGGACGGGCGGACCGCGCCCGCTTCGGGCGCCGCGGCATCTCTCCGCTCACCGACGAGGACGGGCTGCGGGTGCTGGACGCCGTGCTGGCCGGCGGCCTTCCCGCCCACGTGATCGGGGCCCGCCTGGACCCGGTGCGGGCGCAGGCACCGGAGCGGCCCGCTGCGGAACCGACGGACGAGAGCTGGCGGGAACGCCTGCGGGGCCTGCCCGAGGACCGCCGCCGGGCCACCGCGCTCGCTCTGGTCCGCCGCCTGACGGCCGAGGTCCTGGGGCACGAGGACCCCGCCGCGGTGGATCCCGGCCGCGCCTTCCGCGACCTCGGTCTGGACTCGCTGTCCGCCACCGAGCTGCGGCGCCGGCTCGGCGCGGCGACCGGCCTGCGGCTGCGGACCACGGTGGTGTTCGATCACCCCACCGCCGCCGCCCTGGCCGGCCATCTGGTGTCGGCGGCCCTGTCCGACCGGGGGACTCCCCGCCACGGGGCGGCCGACGGGACCGGAGCGGCGGCGACGGGTCCGGCCGGGCGAGGAGCCGGTGAGCCGATCGCCGTCGTGGCGATGGCCTGCCGCTTCCCGGGCGAGGTGCGCTCACCGGAGGACCTGTGGCGCGTGGTCACGGACGGCGTCGACACGCTGACGCCCCTCCCGGCGGACCGGGGCTGGCCCCGAACCGCCCTGGCGACCACGCGCGGCGGCTTCCTGGCCGGCGCCGACCGCTTCGACGCCGCCTTCTTCGGCGTCTCGACGCGCGAGGCCCTCGCGATGGACCCCCAGCAGCGGCTGCTGCTGGAGGTCGGCTGGGAGACGCTGGAACGCGCGGGGCTCGTCCCCGCCGACCTGCGCGGCAGCAGGACCGGGGTGTTCACCGGCGTCATGGCCCAGGAGTACGGGCCCCGGCTCGCGGACGCCGGGGAGAGCGGCGGGCACCTGCTGACCGGCACCTCCGCGAGCGTGGCGTCAGGACGGCTCGCCTACACCTTCGGGTTCGAGGGCCCGGCCATCACGGTGGACACCGCCTGCTCCTCCTCCCTGGTCGCCCTGCACCTGGCCGCCCAGTCCCTGCGGTCGGGCGAGTGCGACCTGGCGCTGGCCGGCGGCGCCACCGTGATGGCCACACCCGGCGTGCTGGCCGAGTTCACCCGGCAGGGCGGGCTCGCCCCCGACGGCCGCTGCAAGTCCTTCGCCGACGCCGCCGACGGCACCGGATTCGCCGAGGGCGCGGGCCTGGTGCTGCTGGAACGCCTCACTGACGCCGTCGCCGCCGGACATCCCGTGCTGGCCGTGATCCGGGGCAGCGCCGTCAACTCCGACGGCGGGGGCAACGGGCTGACCGCCCCGCACGGTGCGGCCCAGGAGCGCGTGATCCGGCAGGCCCTGGCCGCGGCCGGGCTCGGACCGCACGAGGTGGACGCCGTCGAGGCACACGGCACCGGCACGGCACTGGGCGACCCGATCGAGGCGTCCGCCCTGATCTCCGCCTACGGCGGTGACCGCCGCGCGCCGCTGTGGATCGGCTCGGTGAAGTCCGTCCTCGGACACACGCAGGCCGCCGCGGGTGTGGCCGGTGTCATCAAGACGGTGCAAGCGCTGCGGCACGGGGTCCTGCCGCGCACCCTGCACGTGGACCGGCCCACCGGCAAGGTCGACTGGGACGGCGGCGGGGTCGCCGTCCTGACCGAGTCCCGGCCCTGGCCGAGGTCCGCGGCACCGCGCCGCGCCGGTGTGTCGGCCTTCGGCATCAGCGGCACCAACGCCCATCTCATCCTGGAGGAACCCCCGGCTCCCGGCGGCTCGGCGGACGCGGTGGCCGGGCGGGCCGCCCCGCACCGCACCGCAACCGGGGAAGAGCGGCCGCTGCCCTGGCTGTTGTCCGCCCGGGACGAGACCGCCCTGCGCGAGCAGGCGGTGCAACTGGCCCGCCACCTATCCGCCGCACCCGGCACAGCGCCCGCCGACGTGGCACGCACGCTGGCCGGTCACCGGTCCCGTTTCGCCGTACGGGCCGCGGTGGTCGCCGCCGGACGCGACCGGCTCGTCGAAGGGCTGGAAGCCCTGGCGGCGGGACGTACCACGTCCTCGGTGGTGCGGGCCCCCGCGGCCGAACCCGGCGGCACGGCCGTGCTGTTCACCGGGCAGGGCAGCCAGCGGCTCGGCATGGGGCGGGACCTGTACGCCGCGTTCCCCGCGTTCGCGGCGGCCTTCGACGAGGTCTGCGACCTCCTCGACCCGTGTCTGGACCGCCCGCTGCGCGAGGTCATGTGGCGGGACGAGACAGCGCTGCACCACACCCGGTACACCCAGCCCGCGCTGTTCGCGCTGGAGACGGCCCTCTTCCGGCTGCTGAGCGGCTGGGGGCTGCGGCCCGACCGTCTCGTCGGCCACTCCGTCGGCGAGATCGCCGCCGCGCACGCCGCGGGCGTGTTCAGCCTCGCGGACGCCTGCACGCTGGTGTGCGCCCGCGGCCGTCTGGTGGAGGAGCGCTCGCCGGCCGGGGCCATGCTCGCGGTGCTCGCCGCAGAGCACGAGGTGCTGCCCTTCCTCACCAGGCGTGCCGTCTGGATCGCCGCCGTCAACGGCGACCGCTCGGTCTCGGTCTCCGGGGAACCGGCGGCCGTGGAGGAACTGGCCGCCGCCCTGGCCGCGGCGGGTGTGCGGGCGGTCCGTCTGCCGGGCGACCGGGCCTTCCACTCGCCACTGCTGAAGGAGGCCGTCGGAGACTTCCACCGGGTCCTGCTCGGCCTGGAGTTCCGGCCGGCCACGGTTCCGGTCGTCTCCACGCTGACCGGCCGCCCGGCCACCGCCGACGAACTGTCCTCCCCCGGTTACTGGACCCGGCAACTGCTGAGCCCGGTACGGTTCCTGGAGGCGTCCCGCGCCCTCGCCGCCGAGGGCGTGACCGTTCTCGTGGAGGCCGGTCCCGACTCCACCCTGAGCCGGATGGTGCCGGACGCCGTCACCGTGCCGCTGCTGGGCGGGACCGGTACCGAGCCGCACCGCCTGGCCTCGGCGCTGGCCCGCGCCCACTGCGCGGGTATGTCCCTGGACTGGGCGGCCGTGCTGCCGGGCCGGCTCACGGATCTGCCGACGTACCCCTTCGGGGGTAGCCGCTTCTGGCTGGCGGACGGAACGGCGGGGCCGGACGTCGCCGAGGACCGGCCGGCCCCGCTCCACCGGGCACGGCCGCAGACGCACGCCGACCCGCGACCCGCCGGTACGACCACGGGGCACGCCGACGCGCCCGGCACCCACCCGGAGCATTCCGATGCGCCCGGCACGCGTCCCGGGCTGCCCGCCGCGCCCCGCACGGGTCCCGGAACGCCCGGCGGGCATCCCGATTCGTCCGTCGCCGACCCCACCCCGTACACCGCCGCACCGGGTGCACCCGGTGCACCCGGTGCACCCGGTGCACCCGGTGCACCCGGTCCCACCCGCTACCACGTCGTCTGGCACCGCCGGACCGCCGGACCGGCGGGCGTCCCCTCGGACACCGGCCCCTCGGGCACCGGCGGAGACACCGCGCGGGCGGCCGTCCGCGGCCACTGGGCCCTGCTCGTACCGGACGGGACGGACGGAGGGACCCGGTCGGCGGACCCGTCGGCCGAAACCCCGGCCGGGGACCTGGCCTCGACTCTGTCCGGAGCGCTCGCGGACGCCGGCGCGCGGATCACCCGGCTCACCGTCACGGGACACACCGAGCGGGCCGAGCTGGCCGCGCGGTTGCGCGGGGCCGGGCCGCTGGACGGGGTGCTGTCCCTGCTCGCCCTGGACGCGCGGCCCCATCCGGTGCACCCGGATCTGCGCGCGGGAACGGCCGCTACCCTCCTGCTGCTGGGAGCGGCCGGTGACGCCGCGCCCGGGACACCGTTGTGGCTGCTCACCCGTGGCGCCGTCGACGCGGGCGGGGAGCCGGTGACCTCTGCGGCGCAGGCGGCGGTGTGGGGGCTGGTGCGAACCGCGGCGCTGGAGGATCCGGCCCGGCGCCACGTGCTGGTCGACCTGCCGGCCGTGACCGACCGCGCGGCCGTCGGCCGACTGGTGCGGGTGCTGGACCACGCCGGCCCGGAGGAGGCGCTCGCCCTGCGCGCGGACGGTCTCCACGTGCGCCGGCTCGCCGTCGCACCACCACTCTCCGCGGTCCGCGGCTGGCGGCCGCGCGGCACCGCGTTGGTGACCGGCGGAGCGGGGGCGCTCGGCGGTCACACCGCCGAGTGGCTGGTCCACCACGGCACCCGGCATGTCGTCCTGCTCAGCCGCCGTGGTCCGGGCGCCCCTGGCGCCACGGGGCTGACCAGGCGGCTGCTCTCCGCCGGTGCCACGGTCTCCCATGTCGCCTGCGACGTGAGCGACCGCGCGGCTCTCACCGCGGCGTGGGAGCGTGCCGAGGCGGAACACGGCCCGATCCGCACCGTGGTGCACGCCGCCGGGGTGGACCACCGGGCCCCGGTGGCCGGCACCGGCGCCGGTGAGCTGGCGGCGGCGCTGGCGGCCAAGGCGACCGGCGCCGTTCTGCTGGACGAACTCGCCGGTGACTCCGTGGACGCGTTCGTCGTCTTCTCATCGGCCGCCGGCGTGTGGGGCGGGGTGGAACAGGGCGCCTACGCGGCGGCCAACGCCTGCGCCGACGCCGTGGCCGAGCGCCGCTTCCAGCGTGGTCTTCCCGCCACCTCGGTGGCCTGGGGCCCCTGGTCCGGCGGCGGCATGGCGCGGGAGGAGCGGCTGGCCGACCGGCTGCTGCGCGGCGGCCTGCGCTTCCTCGCACCGGACGCGGCCCTCGCGGCGATGCGGGAGGCCGTCGAGGACGGGCGGCCCACCGTGACCGTGGCCGATGTCGACTGGCCCCGCTTCGCCGCCGTCCTGCGGGCGGCCGGGCCCCGGCCGCTGCTGGACCTGGTCGCGCCGCCGGCCGCCGGCTCCGACGGCCGGCGGCCGGCGGGGCCGCGCCCGCAGCGGGCGACGGAGACACCGGCACGCACGCGTGATCTGGTCGTCGCACAGGTCTCGGCGGTCACCGGCCATCCGGTGGCCGGGATCGATCCGGCCCTCCCGTTCCACGCGCTGGGTGTGGACTCGCTGCTCGCCGTCGACCTGCGTGACCGGCTGGCCGCCGCGATCGGCGCCCCCCTGCCGGCCACGCTGGTCTACGACCACCCCACCCCGGACGCCGTCGCCCGCCTGCTGGCGGACACGCCGGCGCCCGCGCTCTTGGACGGGTACGCGGCCGGGGAGGGGACGGCCGTGCAGGGGGGCGCTCCGGCGGACCACGGCACCGGCGCGTACCGGGTGGGAGCCCCGGGGGCCCCCGGGGCTCCCGTCGGCCCCGGCACCGGCCGGACCACGTCCGCCACCGGCCTCACGGAAGACACGGAGGCCGCGAAGGACACGGACGGCACACGGGCCGGGAACGACGCCCCGAGCGCGACCGGCTCCCCCACCGCGACCGGCACCCCCGCCACGGAAGGCTCCCCGGCGCACGAGGAGCGGACGCGGGCCGACGCCCCGACGGCGGGCGGCGGCCGGGCAGCGGACGAGGACCCGGCCGGGAACGACGACGGCGGCGGAGCGGACAGCCGCGTCCGGGACGCCTGCCGCACCGACGCCGAGGACCGCGCCGGGGCGGACAGCGGGACCGCCGACCACCGCGGCACCGCCGGCGCGGGCGGTGGCGGCGCGGAACCCATCGCGATCGTCGGCATGGCCTGCCGCCTGCCGGGCGGAGTGCACTCACCGGACGAGTTGTGGCAGTTGCTGGCGCGGGGCGAGGACGTCATCGGGCCCTTCCCCACCGACCGCGGCTGGGACCTCGCCGCCCTGCACTCCCCCGCCGCCCCGCTCGGCGCGGACGCCGACGTGCCGGCACCCGGGCACAGCTACGTACGCGAAGGGGGCTTCCTGGCGGACGCGGCGGGCTTCGACGCGGAGTTCTTCGGGATCACCCCGCGCGAGGCACGGGCGATGGACCCGCAGCAGCGGATCCTCCTGGAGGTCGCCTGGGAGGCCCTGGAGCACGGCGGGATCGACCCGGCGGCCCTGCGCGGCACGTCGGCGGGTGTCTTCGTCGGCGCCTGGACGCAGGACTACGACGCGGACGGAGCCGTCTTGGGCACCTCGGGCCACCACGTCACCGGCACCGCCTCCAGTGTCGTCTCCGGACGGGTGGCCTACACGCTCGGACTGCACGGGCCGGCCCTCACCGTCGACACCGCCTGTTCCTCCTCGCTGGTCGCCGTCCATGTGGCGAGCCAGGCCCTGCGCGCGCGGGAGTGTTCGCTGGCACTGGCCGGCGGGGTCACCGTGATGGCGGGGCCGGGTCCCTTCCAGGAGTTCAGCCGGCAACGCGGACTCGCACCGGACGGCCGGTGCAAACCGTTCGCGGCCGCCGCCGACGGCACCGGATGGAGCGAGGGCGCCGGGCTGCTCGTTCTCGAACGGCTGTCGGACGCCGTGCGCGCCGGACACCGGGTGCTGGCCCTGCTGCGCGGCAGCGCCGTCAACTCCGACGGCGCCAGCAACGGCCTGACCGCGCCCAACGGGCCCGCTCAGGAGCGGGTCGTCCGCCAGGCCCAGGCCATGGCCGCGCTCGCCCCCGGGGATGTCGACGCCGTCGAGGCGCACGGCACCGGGACCACGCTCGGAGACCCCGTCGAGGCCCGCGCCCTGCACGCCTCCTACGGCGAACGCCACCCGGGCGGCGAGCCGCTGCTCATCGGCTCGGCCAAGTCCAACCTGGGGCACACCCAGGCCGCCGCCGGCGTGACCGGGATCATCAAGATGGTGCAGGCCATGCGGTACGGCGTACTGCCGCGCACCCTGCACGTGGACCGGCCCACGCCGTACGTCGACTGGGACGAGCGGCGGGTACGGCTGCTGACCGCGACTACGCCGTGGCCGCGGACCGGGCGGCCCCGCCGGGCCGGTGTGTCGGCGTTCGGACTCAGCGGCACCAACGCCCACGTCATTCTCGAACAAGCCCCGGTACACACATCGGGACCCGTACCGGACGTCGCGCCGGGCGCGCTCGTCGTGTGGCCGCTGTCCGCCTGTTCCGACGCGGCGCTGCGCGCGGCGGCCCGTGCCCTGGCCGCACGGGAGCCGGAGCCCCCGGCCGCGGTCGCGCACGCGCTCGCCACCACCCGGCACGTGTTCGAGGAGCGGGCGGCCGTCGTCGCGCGCACACCCGAGGAGTTCGCGGCGGTGCTGGAGCGTCTGGCGGACGGGGCCGACGACCCCCGCCTGGTGCGGGGGCGGGCGCAGGGCCGGCAGCGGCTCGGACTGCTCCTGCCCGGTGAGCCGTACCGGCCGGACGCCGGCCGTGAACTCGCGAGGGCGCACCCGGTGTTCGCGGCGGCGTGGCGGGAGGAGGCCGGTCGCCTGGGGCTGCCCGCCGACGCGTCGGCGGGCGGGGACCCCGCCGCCCGGACCTTCGCGTTCGCGATGGCGCTCGCCCGCACGCTCGCCCGGCACGGCGTGCACCCCTTCTTCGTCGGGGGCCGCGGGCCGGGACGCGTGGCCGCCGCCCGGCTGGCGGGAGTGCTGACCCCCGAGGGCGCCGCCGCCCTGGTCACCGCCGGCGACCGGATCGGCGAGGTGGTGGCGCGGCTGGAGTTCCGGCCGCCCGGGCTGCCCGTGGTGTCGGACGTGACCGGTGAGGAGGTGGGGCCGGACGTCCTGCGCTCGGCCGCGTACTGGGCAGCGCGGGAACCGCGTGCCCCGTACGCTCCGGCGGACTCGCCCGCGCTGCTGCTGGGCGGGGGGCCCTGGACCTCCGCGGCACGCGCGGACGGCGGGGCCGGCGAACAGGGCCGGGTCGTCCTGGTCCGGCCCGGCCGGACGGAACCGGACGCGCTGGCGTGGGCCCTGGCCGAAGCCTATGCGGCCGGGGTCGCGGTGGACTGGTACCCCGGCTACGGGCCCTCCGCGCTGGAGCTGCCCCTCTACCCGTTCCGGCACACCCGGTTCTGGGCCGGGGGCGCGACGGCGCCGGCCGGGCATCCGCTGCTGGAGTCGTCGTACACACAGGAGGACGGCACGGTGGTGCACACCGGCCGTGTGTCCGTCACCGCCCAGCCGTGGACCGCCGACCACCAGGTGCTGGGGCGGACCGTGGTGCCGGGCACCACCTGGCTGGAACTGTGCGCCTGGGCGGGAGGCCGGGTCGGCTGCCCGCACGTCGCCGAGCTGACCCATCACGCACCACTGGTCCTCGCCGGGAACGCCGACGCGCGCATCGAACTGCGACTGGGTCCGGAGAGCTCCGGCAGCCGGGCGGTGACCCTGCTGCACCACGGGGACGGCTCCGCCGGGGCAACCGTGCTGGCGCGGGGCGCGCTCACCATCGGCTCCGGTGCCGCCGAGGCCCCCCGGGCCGGAGCGCAGGCGTGGCCGCCCCCGGGCGCGGTGGAGGTACCGGCCGACGCCTTCTACGACGATCATGCCGCCCTGGGCGCTTATCGCTGGGGGCCCTCCTTCCGTTCACTGGTCCGCTGCTGGCGCCGCGGGGAGGAACTGTTCGCGGAGCTGCGCGCCCAACCAGGCGTGCACGGGGCGGCGACCGGGGTCCACCCGGTGCTGCTGGACGGGGCGCTGCACGCCCTAGGGCTCGACGGCGTCCCGGAACGGCTGACACCGCTGCTGGACGGTTCCGGGCCCGAGGGGCGGCTGCTGCCGCACATCCCGTTCGTGTGGCGCGGGTTCGCGATCCACCGGTCGGCGACCGGCGTCCTGCGCGTGGCGTTGCGCCCCCATGACGGCGGGGAGATGAGCGTGGACATCGCCGACGACCGGGGGGAGCCGGTCGCGTCCGTGGAGGCGCTGCTCCTCCTGCCGATCTCCCGGGATCGTCTCCTGTCCCGGTCCGCCGGGGGCGTGACGCGCGGCTCCGTCCCGTCCTCGCCGCCGCCCTCCGGATCGCACCACCCTGCCCGCCCCGAAGAAGACAGACGGCGCGACCGGGCCGTGCCCTCACCACGGTCCGCTCCGTCCGCGCGCCCCCGAGGGGTGCCGCACGACCCGGCCGGACCCTCGCCGCAGCCGCCCGTCGACGGCCTGCTGCACCGGCCGGAATGGGTGGCGCTCCCGCGCCCCGCGGCGGGCGCTCCCGAGCCGGTCACCGTGTGCGGCCCGGACCCCGCACGGGCACTGGGCGCTGTGCCGGCCGGTCCCGGGGCCGTGGTGGTGGAGCTGCCGGTTCCCGAGGGCACCGGTCCGCGGGCCGTGCACTCCGCGACCCGTACGGCGCTGGAGATCGTACGGACCTGGCTGGCGCGGCCGGAGCCGGACGGTGCCCATCTGGTGGTCGTCACGCGGGGCGCGGTGGCCGTGCCGCCGGCAGGGACGGCGGACCCGGCGCACGCCGCCTGCTGGGGGCTGCTGGCCTCGGTCCAGTCCGAGCATCCGGGCAGGTGCACGGTGGTGGACGTGGACGGCACCGAGGTGTCCCGGGCGGTGCTGCCGGCCGCGGTGGCGGACTCGCGTGCGGCGGGCCGGTCCCGGCTGGCCCTGCGCGCCGGGGCCGTCTTCGGAGAGGCCGTGGTGCCGCTTCCCGCGCAGGCGCGCCCCGTCGCGCCTTCCCTGGATCCGGACGGGACGGTCCTGATCACCGGGGGCGACGGTGCGCTCGCCGCGGTGTTCGCCCGGCACTTGGTCACCGCCCACGGCGCCCGGCACCTGCTGCTGGCCGGCCGGCGCGGCGCGGACCCCCGCGGACTGGTGGCCGAGCTCGGCGCGCTCGGTGCCCGGGTCACCGTGGCGGCGTGCGACGTCACGGACCCGGACGCACTGGCCCGGCTGGTCGCGGGTGTACCGGCGCACCGTCCGCTGACGGCGGTGCTGCACACCGCGGGAACGCTCGGCGACGCGGTTGTCACGGCGCTGAGCCCGGAGCGGCTGACACAGGTACTGCGTCCCAAGGTCGATGCCGCGTGGACGCTGCACGAGCTGACGAGGGACCGGCCGCCGGCGATGTTCGTGCTGTTCTCCTCCGCGGCGGGCATCCTGGGCACCGCCGGGCAGGCCGCCTACGCCGCCGCCAACCGGTCACTGGACGCGTTGGCCCGGCACCGGCGTTCCCTCGGGCTGCCGGCGGTATCGCTGGCGTGGGGGCTGTGGGAACCGGTGGCGGGCATGGCGGCCGCGCTGGGCGACGCGGACCTGGCCCGCATCCGGCGCGGCGGCATGCTGCCGATCACCGCCGAAGAGGGCGTGGTGCTCTTCGACGCGGCGCTGGCGGCCGGGGACCCGGTCCTGTTGCCGGGACGGCTGACAGGTGACCGGCGGCCCTCCGCCGGCACCGCCCCGGAGGAGGGAGCGCGCGAGAACGCCCGGGCGGAACCCCGCCGGGGAGCGGAACTGCTGGACCTGGTCCTGGACGCGGTGGCGGAGATCACCGGTCACCGCCGGGGCTTCCTCGACCCCGGCCGGCAGTTCCACGCCCTGGGACTGGACTCGCTGATGACGGTCGAGCTGCGCAACCGGCTGTCCGGGGAGACGGGCCTGTCCCTGCCGGCCGCACTCGCGTTCAGTCACCCCACACCGGCGGCGGTCGCCGGCCATCTGGAGCGCTTGCTGGCACCCGGTCCGGAGCCGGAACCGTCCGGTCACGGCGGGGACGGTCACACGGAAGCACGGCCGTCCGGGGGGGATGACGACGCCGGTCTGGCGGAGTTGTCCGCCGACGAACTGGTCGCCCTGGCGCTGAGCGAGTCCTACGACGACCTGTGACGGCTTCTGCGGTGCGGGCCGGCCGGGCAATGGCCCGGCCGGCCCGCGGTCACGTCGTCTCAGGCCTGTTCGGCCCGTTCGACGACCTCGGCGATCGCCGCGAACGGGTCGTACTGCGCCATCTCCGCCTGGAGTGCGCGCGCCTGGCTGCGGAAGTTCGGCTCGTTCAGCACGGTTCCCACGGCCGTGCGCAGGGTCTCCTCGTCCGGAGCGTCGGTGCGCAGGTTGACGCCGGCGCCCGCCCATTCGACCCGGGCGGCCACCTCCGGCTTGTCCTCGGTGGTACCGGCCACGACGAGGGGGACGCCGTGGCGCAGGGCGGTGTGCACGCCGCCGTAGCCGCCGTTGGTGACGAGCACGTCGCTGAGCGGGAGCAGCCGGTCGAAGGGGATGTACCCACCGAGCAGGACGTTGGCGGGCAGCTCGCCGAGCGCGGCCCGTACCGCCTCGGGACCGCCGGGGCGGGCAGTGGCGGCGACGACGGTCACGTCGAGGTCGGCCAGCGCACGCAGGGTGGGCAGGAGCAGGGGCGAGAAGTCGGCGTTGTCCACGGTCCCCTGGGTGACGGTGACCACCGGCCCGTTCCCCTGGACCAGGTCGTCCCACCATTCGGGCAGTTCCGCATCCGTACCGGGCTCGGACGGGAGCGCCCCGACGAACCGGAGGGAGGCCGGGGCGTCGCTGCGCGGATACTCGAAACCGGGCACGGTCAGCTGGAGGAAGTGGTCCGCCGCCGCGGCCGACTCGCTGAAGAGCGACCGGCTGAGTGTCACCCCGAGGCCGGCCAGCACCTTGCCCACATGCCCTTCCGCGTCCGCGAACACCTCGCGCGCCTGGGCGTACATCGCCTCGTTGCGTGCCCGGCCTTCCGCTCCCGGCAGGGGCGGCACGCCGAAGCCGAACGGCGCGGTGTCGACGCTGTCGACTGGGACGGGCGAGATGCCCATGGTCACCGTGGTGGGCCGGTCGCTGCGGGGGGTCCCCAGGGAGAGCGGCAGGGCTCCGAAGAACAGGAGGTCACTGATGACGGTGGAGGCGGGGAACTCGGCCAGGAGCGACCGGAGCGCCGAGAACTGGTCCGGGATCGCGTCACCGAAGAGGTTCTTGATGTCGAAGATCAGTCGGCCGGGCCCCTGGGCCGCCGCCCGGCCCGGGAACTGTACGTCTAGCGCGCGGTCGTCGTAGTCCGCCTGCCCCGGGAGGGGAACGAACGCGGCGCCGGCGGCGCGCACCCGGTCCGCGTACCGGGTGCTGGTGAGGAAGCGGACCTCGTGTCCGCGCCGCACCAGGCCTTGGGCGACGGCGAGCATGGGAGTGACATGTCCGTGCAGAGGAGTCGACGCCACGATGACTTTGGCCATCCGTGCAGTCCTGACCTTTCAGTCGGTGAAGGGCCGGGGCATGACCCGTGATGGTGAGAACAAGTAGGTGCGGCTGATGTCAGCCTAGTTGATGATGGAGCAGGTCATTTGTTCAGCTGCCCGGGACACTGTCCTCCCCAAGCCGCATAGGCTGATGCCATGACTGAGTTACACATATCTCCAGGTCGTGACCTGGTACGCCTGGATGCCGCCTTCAAGGCGAACGCCCAGGCCGAGTACGCCCGTCTGCGCGCGGCGGGTCCCGTGCACCGGGCACTGCTCCCCTCGGGCATCGAAGGCTGGCTCGTCGTCGGCTACGACGAGGCGCGCGCGGCCCTGACCCACCCCGCGCTGCTCAAGGATCCGGTACCCGCCGCAGAGGCGCTCACGGCCGCCGGATACGTCCTCAACCAGCCGGGTGTCGGACTCGGCGGTCAGATGCTGGAGGCCGATCCCCCGGAGCACACCCGGCTGCGCCGCCTGGTCTCCGCCGCGTTCACCCCGAGGCGGACGGCCGCTCTGGCGCCGCGCGTCGAGCAGATCGCGCACGGGCTGATCGACGCGCTGCCACCGTCCGGGGAGACGGACCTGATCGACTCGTTCACGGCGCCCCTGCCGGTCACGGTGATCGCGGAACTCCTCGGCATCCCGACGGCCGATCGCGCCGATTTCCGTGCCTGGAGCAGCAAGGCACTGGAGGTGGGCACGGACGGACACCGGGAGGCGGTGGCCGGTCTGCACCGGCTGCTGGGCCGGCTCATCGCGGACAAGCGCCGGGAGCCGGCGGACGACCTGCTGTCCGCGCTGGTCGCCGCGCGTGACGAGGAGGACGGGCGGCTGTCCGAGGAGGAACTGGTGGGCACCGCCCTGCTGCTGGTCGTCGCGGGGCACGAGACCACCGTCAATCTGCTCGGCAACGGCGTCGTGGCGCTCCTGCGCCACCCCGGCCAGCTTCGGCTGCTGCGTGAGCGGCCCGACCTGCTGCCCGGCGCGGTGGAGGAACTGCTCCGGTACGACACGTCCGTGGAACTGACCACGCACCGGTTCGCCGCACAGGACCTGGTGCTCGCCGGGGTCCCGATTCCGCGGGGCGACGTCGTCGTCGTGTCCCTGGTGTCCGCGAGCCGGGACGCTCCCCTGCCGGACGGCGCGGACCCGGCCGCTCTGGACGTCACGCGCCCGTCCGTCCGCCATCTCTCCTTCGGGCACGGCATCCACCACTGCCTGGGCGCACCGCTCGCCCGCCTGGAGATCCAGATCGCGCTGCGGACGCTTCTGCACCGGTTCACCCGCCTTGAACCCACGACGCCCCTGGAGACGCTGGGGTGGATCCCGGCGGGGATGATGCGCGGTCCGGTGAGCCTGCCGGTGCGCTACGAAACCGGCTGACCCGTCGGTCCGCGCCACGACGGCGCGCGGCGTCCGGCGCGGGGCACACCGGGCGGCGCCGGCGAACTCCCGGCGGCGACCCTCAACCCGCATGAGCGCCGGAGGCGGAGCCGGGTGAGGGGGAGCCGGGTGAGGGGGAGCCGCCCTGGCCCCCGGTGACGTTGCGGCCGATCTGCTTCACGGCCGCGTCCAGGGCGTCCGGGCGGCGGCCGGTGGTGAAGACGTCGTGCGCTCCCTCGTCGACCGGCGACCGCCGCCGCGCTGTGACCCGATCCACCGCCCCCGGGCTGGCGCGTCACCGCCCGCCCGGGGGCGGAGCGCTGTCGGCCCGGAGCCGACGGGCCCGGGCCGGGTGGACCCCGCGGCCGACGTGTGCGCGGGTGCTCCGCGCTCGTCGCGCCCAGCAGCACGTAGGTCGTGATCGCCGTCAGCAGGGCGGACGTCCAGCCGGGGCGCGCGCCGGTGGGGCCGGCGGGCGCGTCGAGCAGGGCGCGGATGCGGGTGGCGCGGTGGGGTGGGGCGAACTCGACGCCGGGGGGGTGGCGAGGCCGCGGGCGTTGGCCGTCACCGCGATGCCGTTCTCGGTGGCCGGGCGCGTACGGCGTCTCGTGCGCGCCGTGCCATTCATGGCCGGGTTGTCACGTGGGGACCGGCTTCAGGCGGTTGGCCCCGGCACGGAGGGGGACGTGACCGGCGACGCGGTGCAGGGTGCCTCGTGAGCAGCGACGTGCGAGCCGGGGACCCCGGGGGCGACTGGGCACCCAGCGGGCGGAGCCCCCCGCGCGCGGGATCATCGACGCATGGACGTCACCCTGCACCTCGCCCAGGGGCCGGCGTCGCCGAGTCCTTCGAGTCGGCCGTATTTCGAGTCGGCCGTATACCGTCAGCCCGCCTGTGTCGGCGGACAGGCGAGCCCGGCAAACCCCGTCGCACGGGCGCCGGTCCCGACCGGTGACGCCGGGCCGAGCGGTCGCGGCGCCGCGGCCACCGCCGCGCCGCGACGGACCGGCCCCGTGCGGGCACCCTCTTCTGCCGATGGCTCTCGCGTACCGCCGACGGCTCCGGAACCGGTCATCGAGGGGGGTTCTCGCGGGACCGTCACGGCGGTGTGCGCCCGGCCTCCGAGCAACCGCGTGGCAGCCGGCACCGCCGTGACGCGGAGCGTTCCCGGGCGCACGACAGTCACCGCACCGTCGAATGACAGATGCGCCCGGTGGCGCGCGAACGGAGAGTCGTGAAGGGGGCGCAACAGGTGCCGTGGATCACCGACGGCCCGTAACGCCCGGGTTTCGCAGAAGGGGAGTACCTCCGTATGGGTCATGGCCCGATGGTGCTGGTGCACGGCGCCTTCCACGGCGCCTGGTGCTGGAACGAAGTGATCGTGGAACTGGCCGCACTGGGCAGACCGGCCGTCGCCGTGGACCTGCCGGGGCACGGTCTGCGGGCCCGCAGGCCTGCCGCGCTGCTGAGCAGGCCGTTCGACCCCGGCGCGTTCGCCACGGAATTCTCCCTGCTGGCGCACGTCAACGTCGCCCGGGCCGCCGCCGGACTGACCCACGCGGTGCGGCGCATCGGATGTGGCGCGCCGGTGACGCTGGTGGCGCACAGCATGGGCGGTCCGGTCATCACGCGCGTGGCGCAGGAGAACCCCGGTCTCGTCGCCCGGGTCGTCTATGTGAGCGGGTACATGCCCGCCTCCAACGTGGCCGCGCTCACGTACATGGAACGCCCCGAGTTCGCGGAATCCCACGTGCCCGCGCTGCTGTCCGGTGACCCCTCGGCGATCGGCGCCCTGCGGATCGACACACGCAGCGACGACGAGGAGGTGCTGCGCAGCCTGCGGGAGGCGTTCTACGGGGACGTACCCCAGCCGGTGGCCGACGCGGCCATCGCGCTGCTCGGCTCCGACTCGCCCATCGGTCTCGCGGCCCAGACGACGCATCTGACGGACGACGGATGGGGATCCGTTCCCCGCACGTACGTACGTTGCACGCGGGACCGGTGTGTCCCGCCCGCGCTACAGGACCTGTTCATCGCGGAGGCGGACCAGGCGTTCCCCGGAAATCCCACAGTCGTCGAGTCGCTGCGGACGGCCCACTCCCCGTTCCTGTCCGAGCCACGGCTCCTCGCCGAGACGATACGTCCGCTGTGAGCTCTTCTCAGGCCCCCTTCGGCCGGGCGTACGGCACGCGGACCCACAGGGCCCGCGATGACGTCCACGTGGCGGAGGGCGACAGCGAGGAGATCCAGCACCTCGCCTTCGGTCCGGGGGCCCCAGGGCCGGCGGGCTTGCCGTACGCGGGGCCGTGGCCGTGGTCCTCCTCGACCGCGAGGCCGCCGCCTGGGGCTCCACCTCACCGGCGGCACGGACACCGTGCGACCGACGCCGTGGTCAGCCCCCGTCCGGTACGGCCGTTCAGGCGGCCGAGGTCATCGCCGCACGACCGAACGCGAGCGGACCGTCCGACACCGATACGCGTTCGGTGCCGTTCAGGTGCGCAACGACTACGCGAACGGCGCGACCACCGACGTCCTCACCGCGCCCGCAGCGGATGCGACCCGGTGGCACCTTCCGAGCGCGGAAAAAAGCACGCAGAGGGTATTCGCTCCTGCGACTAATTCCGCGTATTCGCCGTCGGCCATGACGGCTCTGCAATACTTCCGGCATTTCCTCGGATGCGAACCGGGACGCGAAATCAACCACTTGAAGCACGGAAAGGCAGTGGGACCGGGATAACGAACCGACGTAGTACACTGCTATGGAAAAGTTACTGGCTGTGTCGTGCAACTGCCGGCAGGACCCGCCCAGGACCGTCCACCCGCTTATCCACCGGTTTTTAGTTTCTGGGATGTTTCCCATGGAGGTGCCGGCGATGCGGTTTCCCGCCGATGCACTGTTCGGCCGTGAGAACGAGACGGCCTTCCTGCAAGACCGTATCGACGGCCTGTCCCGACAAGGGGGCGCCGTTCTCGTACACGGCGAACCCGGTATCGGGAAGACCGCGCTCCTGGAGGAGGCGGCACGGCACGGCACAGAGGGCCGGCACCGCGTCCTGACCACGGTCGGCGTGGAGTCGGAGACGCTGCTGCCGTTCTCCGGACTGCATCAGCTCATCTTCCCGTTCAGGGCCCTGATCGGCGATCTGCCGAACAACGAGCGGGACGCGCTCCAGGCGGCGCTCGGCATCACGGACACACCCGTCCACGACGTGTTCCTGGTGGCGCTCGCCGCCCTGAATCTGCTGGCACGGGCCGCGGCCGACGTGCCGCTGCTGCTCGTCGTGGACGACGTCCACTGGCTCGACGGGGCCAGCGCCGAGGTCCTCGCCTTCCTCTCCCGGCGCCTGGAATCGGAGCCCATCCTGCTGATGGCCGCCATGCGGGACGGCTATCCCTCGCATCTGACCCGCGCCGACATCCCCGGCCTGGCAGTGGGGCCGCTGTCCGCAGAGGCGTCCGCCCTCCTGCTGGACGAGCGGGCGCCCGGCCTGGCCCGCGTGGCCCGCCAGCAGCTGCTGAAGGAAGCGGCCGGCAACCCGCTCGCGCTGACCGAACTGGCGACGGACACCTCGGGGCACGAGACGATCTCCCCCGACGCTCCCTGGACCCCGATGTCCCGGCGGCTCCAGGACGCGTTCACCGCTCGGCTGCGCACCCTGCCGGACACGACCCGCCGCATCCTGCTCACGGCCGCCTGCGACGACAGCCCGTCGCTCACCGAGATCCTGAGTGTCGCTTCTCCGCGTCCCGCTGCCGCGGTGACGGCCGCGGACCTCGCTCCCGCCGTCTCGGCCCGGCTGGTCGAGACGGCCGGGGACATGGTGCGCTTCCGGCACCCGCTGATGCGCTCGGCGATCCGGCAGGCGGCCCCCGCGGCCCGTCGCCGGGAGGTCCACGCGGCCCTGGCACGCTGCCTGCCACCCGGATCCGACCGCCGGACCTGGCACGAGGCGGCGGCCACGGTCCGGCCCGACGCGCGGCTCGCGGACCGGCTGGAGGCCGCCGCCGACCGCGCCTACCGCCGAGGCGGTGCCGCCGACTCCGTGTTCGCCCTGGAACAGGCCGCCCGCCTCAGCAGCGGGCCCAACCAGCGGATCGAACGGCTGCTCAAGGCCGCCGACCAGGCCGTGGACACCGGCCAGCAGCACCTGCTGACCCGGCTGCTGGACGCGGCGACCCCGTGGGCCACCACCCCGCAGCAGCGGGCCCGCATCCAGTGGATCAAGGGTGGCCTGGAGGACGGCATGCGGGACGCCTCCGAGGGCACCGCTCTGCTGACCCAGTTGGTGCGGACCGTCATGGCCCAGGACGACCACGACCTCGCCGTACGGATCCTGTGGAGCGCCGCGCTGCGCTGCTTCTGGTCCGAACCTGGCGACGCGGCCCGCCGTGACATCGTCGCCCTCGCCGACGCGCTGCCCTTCCCCGACGACGACCCCCGCATCCTGGCGATCCTCGCCTATGCCCAGCCGGTGACCAGCGGGAGCCGGGTCCTGACGCATCTGCGGCAGGCGGCCGGCCGGACGGCGGGCGACGCCCAGGCGGACCGGCTGGTCGGGAGCGCGGCCGTGCTGGTCGGCGACTTCGAGCTGGCGGAGGAGCTGTCCGAGGTCTCCGTGCCCGGACTGCGCGCGCAGGGCCGGCTTGGCCTGCTCGCCCGGGCCCTGGGCGCTCAGGCCTGGAGCGGCGCCCAGTTGGCACGCCTGTCCTCCACCATCCCCGTCGCCGAGGAGGCCAGCCGGCTGGCCCGGGAAACAGGACAAACGTTTCTCCATGGCATCAACGTCGCCACCGAGGCCCGGACGGCCGCGCTCCAGGGGCGGTATGACAGCGCCATGGAGCTGGCGGCCCGGGCCGAGCGGATCGGACTGCCCGTCGCCGCCCGGCCGGTACTGGCGACCGCTCAGATCGCCCGGGGACTGGCCGCCATGGGAGCGGGCCGCCACGAAGAGGCGTACGCCCATCTGCTGCGCATGCACGACCCGACCGACCCGGCCCACCAGCCGGCCCTGCGCTGCTACGCCCTCATCGAGCTGGTGGACGCCGCTGTCCACAGCGGTGACACCCGGCGCGCCCGGTCGGTGATCGCCGAGATGGAGAAGGCCGCCTTGCGCAGCACGTCGCCCGCCCTGCGCAGCGGCCTGTGCTACGCCCGCGCGGTCCTCGCCGACGACAACGACGCGGAGGCGCTGTTCGAGCGGGCACTGGCCGAGGGCGGGTGCGCCTGGCCCTTCGACCGGGCCCGAGTTCAGCTCGCCTACGGCCAGTGGCTGCGCCGCCAGCGTCGCGTGACGGACGCCCGGGTCCAGTTGCGGGCCGCCCGCGAGGCCTTCGACGCGCTGGGCACCGCCCCGTGGGGCGACCGCGCTCGCCGGGAGCTGCTCGCTTCCGGTGAGACCAGCCGGCGTCGCGAGCCCGACGCCCGGGACCGGCTGACGCCGCAGGAACTGCAGATCGCGCAGATGGCAGCCGAGGGACTGACGAACCGGGAGATCGGGCAGCGCCTGTACCTCTCCCACCGCACGGTGAGCACCCATCTGCACCGGGTGTTCCCGAAGCTGGGCATCTCATCGCGCGCCGAACTGGCGTCGGTCTTCCCGCCCGTCCGGTGACGGCCCGGCGCGGGAAGACCCGCGAACACTGGACGGCAGGCCCGGGTCCGGCACTCCGCCGGTGCCCGGCGCGGGCCCTGACTAGACTCGACCGAGCGGGTAACAGGTACGGGAGCGAGCACGGTGACATTCATCGGGCGTGAGGGCCCCATCGCCACCCTGCGGGACGTCATCGACCGGGGACTGGCCGGATCCGGCGGAGCCCTGCTGGTGACCGGCGAGCCGGGAATCGGCAAGACGGCCCTGCTGCGCCATGCCCTGGGTTCGCTGGCGGAGGACGGGCCGCAGGTCCTGACCGCCGTCGCCACGGAACCGGGCTCCCGCCACCCGTTCGCCGCGCTCGGCGAACTGCTGCGACCGGTCCGCGTCTTCGACGGCCGGCTGCCTCCGGGCCAGCGCGAGGTGCTGCGGGCCTGCCTGGACACGCGCCCGGCACCCGACGCCAGCCCGTTTCAGGTGGCGTCGGCCACACTCAACCTGCTCGCCGAGGCGGCGGCACGACGCCCGGTGCTACAGGTGATCGAGAACGTGCACTGGCTGGACGCGGCCACCGCCGCCGTCGTGACCTTCGTGGCCCGCCGGCTCGCGTCCGAGCCCATCGTGCTGCTGGCCACGCTGCGCGAGGGCTTCCGTTCCCCGGCGGACACCACAGGTCTGCCGGTGCTGCCGCTGGATCCGCTCGGCGCTGCCGAGGCCGCGGCTCTCGTCGACTCCCGGGCACCCGGCCTCTCCCCCGTTCTGCGGGCGCGTGTCCTGGCGGAGGGCGACGGCAATCCGCTCGTGCTGGTCAAACTGGCACGCGTCGCCCATGAGGCGTGCGGTGAAGCGACGACGACCGTGTCGCCCCCGCCCGTGCCCCGGGTGGAGAGCGCCTTCCGCGCCCGGCTGGCCGGGCTGCCGCCGTTCACCCGGCTGCTGCTGCTGATCGCGGCGGTTCACCAGGACAGCGGCGTCACGGCGGTGGTGGAGGCCGCACAGCTGATCGCCGGCGAGTCCGTCCATCCCGATGATCTCGCTCCGGCCGTGCGCGGGCGCCTGATCACGGTCCACGGGGGCGAGTTGCGGTTCCGGCACTCGGTCATCCGCGGGGCGGTGCTGTCCGGGGCGAGCCCGGAGGAACTCCGCCGCGTACGTGCCGCCATCGACCGGACGCCGTCCAGGCCCCGGCCGCCCCGGGAGCCCGTCCCGGCCGCTGGGCCGGGCCCGGACGATGACGCGGACGACGTCCTGAAAGCGGCGGCCGAGCAGACGGAACGCGGCGGTGTCCTGGCCGCGGTCGCCGCGCTGGACGACGCCGCACAGCTCAGCGACTGCCCGGAACGCCGTGCCGAGCTGCTGTTGCGCGCGGCCGACCTCGCAGTCGAGGCCGGGCGGCGCGACGAGGTGGCCCGGCTTGTGGACCGCGCGGATGCCGGTACGTTGTCCGCGCGGCAGCGGGCCCGGGCCGCGTGGACGGCGGCCCGTTTCCAACACGATGTGCCCGAGGGCACCGACGTCGTCTCGCTGACCGATCTGGCCCAGGACGTGGCCGACGACGGGGACGGCGCACTCGCCCTGCGCATCCTGTGGACGGCCGCAGTGCACTGTGTGTGGGTGGACGGCGGTCACACAGCCGCCGGACGCGTGGCCGCCCTCGCCGAACGCCTGGAACCGGCCGACGAGCCGCTGGCACTGGCCGTAATGGCCTGCGCGGCACCCGGGGAGCACGGCGCGCACGTCCTCGCCCGGCTCCGCCACTGGGCCGCACACCCCAGCGGGCACGCGGTGACCGACCAGACTCTGGGCACGGCCGCGGTCCTGGTCGGCGCCTTCGAACTGGCCGCGAGCTTCTCCGCCGCCGCCCTGAACGGCCTGCGGGCCCAGGGCCGGTTCGGTCTGTTGGCCAAGGCGCTGACGGTGCGGGCGTGGAGCGCCGCGCTGCTGTGCGATCTGACGGTGGCGGTCCCGTCGGCCGACGCGGCGCTCCGGCTGGCCGGGGAGACCTCCCAGCCGGTGCTGCGGGCGATGATCCGCGCCACCCAGGCGCTGATCGCCGCGCTGGGCGGGCGGTTCGCGGAAGCGGAGGAACTGGCCACGGAGGCGATCGGTCTCGGCGGCGCGTACCGCGCCCGCCCCGTCCTGGCGACCGCCCACCTGGCGCTCGCGCAGGTCGCCGCCGCGCAGGACCGCCTGGACGGTGCCCTGGACCGGCTCCGGCAGCCGCACGATCCGGCGTCGCCCGCGTTCCACCCGTCCGCGCTGCACTACGGGCTGATGGATCTGGTGGACGTGGCGCTGCGTGCGCACCGCGCGGAGGAGGTCCGCGGGGTCGTCGGCCGCGCGGAGGAGGTCGCGGCCGTCCATCCGTCGCCGGCGCTGCACATCGGAGTGCGGTTCGCGCGCGCGGTCCTCGCCGACGACGCCGACGCGGAACGCCAGTTCTCCGAGGCACTGGCCGCCGACCTGACGCGCTGGCCCTTCGCCCGCGCCCGGACGCAACTGGCCTACGGCGAGTGGTTGCGCCGCAGACGCCGCGACGCCCTCGCGCGCACCCCGCTGCGGGCCGCCCGTGACGCCTTCGACGCCCTGGGCGCGGTCACGTTCGCCGAGCGGGCCCGCCGCGAACTGCGGGCTTCCGGCGAGGCGAGCGCCGAGGGGGTGCCCGACGCGCGGGAGTTGCTGAGCCCGCAGGAACTGGAGATCGCCCTGATGGTGGCCGAAGGGCTCACCAACCGGGAGATCGGCGAGCGTCTCTACGTCTCCCACCGGACGGTCAGCAGCCACCTGCACCGCATCTTCCCGAAGCTGGGCGTCACCTCCCGCACGGCTTTGGGCCGCCTCCTGCGCTCCTCACCCTGACGCTACGGGCGGTCATCGACATCACCGGCCCGCCGTGGTTCCAGGGTGAGCCCGCCAGGCAGGACGACCGGCGCACGGCACGTCGCCCCGGCCCCAGCGTCTATTACGACGTAATCGCCCCGCTCCGGTGCGCGCGATCCGAGGAGGTCCGGTCGGCGGCAGATGACTGGTCACACACGCAGACGTCGGATTCCTTCGCGTACCCGCTCCCAGGCACTTCCGTACCTCGCCGCCGCCGTGGAGGCGCACGACGGCGAGGTGCCGGACGCGGCGGGTGGGAAGATCGGCGAGGGGGTCAAGTCTGGGATGCTCAAGGACAGGAGACCGCTGTTGTCCGGACGTACCGTGCTGATCACAGGAGCGTCGAAGGGGATCGGCCTCGCCACCGCGCACCGTCTCGCCGACCGGGGGCACCGGGTGCTGGGGATCGCCCGCGGTGTCCCGGACAGCGGGTTCCCGGGAGTGCTGCACCCGTGCGACCTCGCCGACGCCGGGGCCACGCGCGAGCTTTTGGAGACCGTCACCCGCGCGGAACGCGTGGACGCGGTCATCAACAACGTCGGCATCGTCCTGCCGGAACCGCTCGGTGAGATCACCCTCGACGCGCTGCACGAGGTGTACGACCTGAACGTGCGGGCCGCCGTGCAGGTCACCCAGGCCTGCGTCGGCGGGATGCGGGAGCGGGGCTGGGGCCGGATCGTCAATGTGACGAGCCGGGCGCAGTACGGTTCGCGTACGCGCAGCAGCTACGCGGCGGCCAAGAGCGCGCTGGTGGGGCTGACCGGCACGTGGGCGTTGGAGCTGGCGGAACACGGGGTGACGGTCAACGCGGTCGCCCCCGGACCGGTGGAGACCGAACTCTTCCGGGACAAGCACCCGGTGGGCGGCGCGGACGAGGCCAGGGTGCTGGGCTCGGTGCCCATGGGCCGCTTCGGCCGCCCGGCGGAGGTGGCTGCGGCCATCGCCTTCCTGCTGAGCGAGGACGCCGGCTTCATCACCGGTCAGGTCCTCGGTGTGGACGGCGGAGGCAGCCTCTCCGGCCGCTGACGAGCCGGGCGTGCACGGTGGGGTCCCGGGCGGAGGACGAACCTGGGTGGGGGGCAAGGGGGAGCGCGGATCATGTGGACCGTGGGCCGCCCGCTCCGACCGCGCCGGGTCCCGCACACCGCGGCAGTCTGCCCGCTGTGACGCCGTCACGCTCCCCGGGCCACCGGACCCGCGTGACCGGAACGACGCGGACCGGGCGGTCGGTGTCCGTTCTCGGTGCGGCACCCGCCGACGGGCCGGGCCCTCCCGGAACGGATGGCCCCCGGCATGGGCGGCGGGAGGGCACTTACCGTGCCCCGCGGGGACACCCCGGGCGGTCGGCGGACCGCGCCCCCCGTGTCTCACACCACGTCGGCGAGCCGGTCCACCTGGTCCTGGTCAAGGCCGTAGCAGTAGAGCACGACCTCATCCGCGCCCAGGTCGGCGAGGGCGGTGACCGCCTCACGGATCGCCGCCGGCGTCGTCAGGAGACCGGCGGCCACCCGGTCGGCCACGCCGGTGAAGGCGTAATAGCTCAGCAGGGCTTCGCGCGCCTCGTCGAGCAGCCGCTGCGGGCCGAGCGCGACGTTGAGCTGGGCGACGAGCCGGGGCCGGCCCTCCCTGCCGTGCTCCCGCCAGGCCTCGCGCACGGTGTCGAACAGGCCCCCGACCATCGGCACGGGCGCAGCGGCCAGGTAGCCGTCGGCCCACCGTGCGACGCGTTCGAGGGCGGCGGGCTGGAACCCGCCCAGCAGGACCTCGGGGCCGCCCCGGCGGGAGGGGCGCGGTCCGACCGGGCCGATGCCGTCGCTGTGGTCCGCGCCGGACCACAGCCGGCGCATGACGGCCAGCTGCTCGTCCAGGCGGCGGCCCCGGGTTCGCATGTCGGCGCCGACGGCCGCGTAGTCGTCGGCGCGGGTGCCGACGCCGAGGCCCAGTACGAGCCGGCCTCCGGTCATCCGGTCGATGGTGGCCGCCTGCTTGGCCAGCAGGACCGTGTCGCGCGTGGGGGCGAGGAGGACCTCGGTCTGTACGCGGATGCGCGAGGTGGCGCCCGCGAGGACCGCGAGAGCGGCCAGGGGTTCGGGATTGTCGTAGACCACCCGGTCGAGCAGGCCGAGCGAGCTGAACGGGCCGGCATCGGCCCGCCGGGCCCAGGCGGTCAGCAGGCCGGGATCGCCGATGGGCAGGCCGATGCCGATGTTCATGGACGGGGCTCCTTCTCTGGGGACGGGGTCGGAGTGTGGCGCGGCTGGGGTCAGGTCACCGGTGGCAGCGCGGGTCCGGTGGTGCCGAGCTGCTCCTGGGCGACGATCTGCGGGATCGGCCAGGTGACGCCGGGCGGCGGCCAGGACTGCCCGGTCGCCTTGAGGAACTCGGCGGGCGGTTCGTACAGCGGCGGCTGGGTGCCGTCGGGGATCATGCTCTTCCAGGTCACCCCGCTCGTGCGCTCCCTGAACTCGTCCTTCATGCCCTGGAGGAGGTCGGGCTGTTCGATGAGGTCGACGGCGGAGGCGGCCATGTAACGGGCGGCGGAGAGCATGGCCTGGTGACCGATGTGGGTCGCGGCGGTGGCGGTGACACCCCAGTTGTGGTTGGGCAGTCCGGGCGGATAGGCCGCCGCGAGCAGCGTGGCCGTCGGCGCCTGCCAGCTCACGTCGGCGGCGTCGGTGGCCAGTCCGCCGGTGTAGTTGGCGGCGGGCGGCGCGAGCGGGGTGATGGTCGTGGGCATGCCGGTTTCGGGCTTGCCCAGCGACTTCTGGATCGCCTTGGCCAGGGCGTGGTCGTCCTCGGTGAACTGCGGTGCGCCGATGCGCAGCATGTTGTCGTACACCAGCTCGGCGCCCGCCTTGTTGGCGAGCAGGTTCCAGGTGCCGGAGTGGAACTTGTGCACGAGCCGGGTCTGGCTCGCCTGCGCCGCGGCCTTGGCGCAGTCCACGATCTTGTCGTAGAGAACCTGGGCGCGGGCCGGGCTGCCCTCGCGGACGTAGTACCAGATGGAGCACATGTCCGGTGTCACGTTGGGGGCGCCGCCGCCGTTGATGATGGCGTAGTGGAAGCGGCCCGAGGGGGCGACGTTCTTCTCCCGCAAGTACTCCGACATCGTTGCCATCAGCAGCGCGCCGTCGAGACCGCTCTTGTTGCCGAGCGGGGTGCCGCCGTGGCCGGAGGCGCCCAGGAAGGTGAAGGTGGCCGACAGCAGGGCGCTGGTGGTGTTCCAGAACGGCATGGTGACGTTGAACGGGTGCCAGTCGAGGACGGCGTCGAGGCCGTCGTACACCCCGGCCTTGACGGCGTACGCCTTGCCGACGAGCTGCTCCTCGCCCGCGCTGCCGAAGAGCTTCACCGTGGCCTTGAGGCCGTGTGCCTCGATGGCCTTGCTGACGGCGATGGCGGCGGCGGTGGCCGCGCCGCCGAGCAGGTTGTGCGCGTCGCCGTGGCCGCCGCCGTAGGTCGGGCCGTAGGCGTCGTAGTTGTAGACGAGCGGGTCGTGCGACGACGCGCCCTTCTTCTGGGAGAGGCCGGGCAGGGCGTCGTACTCCGCACTGAAGCCGAGCACCGGGCCGCCGGAGCCGTAGGTGGCCGTGAACGCGGTCGGGAAACCGGCGGAGCCCCATGCGACGCGGAAGCCGTTGCGCTCCAGCAACGCCGCGTGAGCCCGGGCGGACTTCCACTCCCGCAGGGACAGCTCGGCGTGCTGCCAGATCTCGTCGCTCAGCTCCGTGATCGTCCGGCTGTGGGAGGTGATCCAGGAATCGGCGGTGGTCTTGGCGGGGGTGTCTCCGGCGAGTCCGGTGGGGGCCTTGTAACCGGTGGGGGAGACACCGGTGCGTTCGTCGTGGCCCAGCGTCGCGGCGAGCACGGGATCGGCTTGCAGGACCGTGGCGGTCGTGGCGGTGGCGCCGAGACCGAACATCTTCAGCAGGCGCCTGCGGCCCACATAGGGCACGTCGTTCATCGCAGCCTTTCTCGACAGCGCGGTAGTGACAGTTGCGAGAGTCATCGTGCTGTCGGGCGATGCACAACACAAGGAAGTGTTAAGACTTCCTGAAGTCATAATCAGCCACGCGCCTTGTCACTATGGTGAAGCACATGAGTCAATATGTGATACGTGCTGCGCGCATGTTCGACGGTGCGGTATGGTCCGGTCCCTGTGCGCTGCACATCGAGCACGGTCGGATCGCCGCGGTGACCGGCGTCGACGACATGGACCCCTACCTCTCGGCCACCGAACTCGTCGACTACGGCCCCGACTCCTGTCTGCTGCCCGGACTGATCGACACCCATGTGCACCTGGCCTTCGATGCCGGCGAAGACCCGGTCACCGCGCTCGGTGAGACGGACGACGACGAGCTGCTCCGACGGATGAGAGGCACCGCGCGCAGAGCACTGGACGCCGGTGTCACGAGCGTCCGTGACCTCGGGGACCGTGGTTATCTGGCGGTGGCCCTCGCTCGGGAGTTCGAGCGGAGTCCCGGCCAGGGCCCGCACATCGTCTCCGCCGGCCCTCCGCTGACCCCGGTCGGCGGCCACTGCCACTTCTTCGGCGGGGAGACCGAGGGTACGGAAGCCCTGCGCGCGGCAGTCCGGGAACGGCACGCGCGGGGATGCGGCGTCGTGAAGATCATGGCGAGCGGGGGCAACATGACACCCGGTTCGATGGCTCCGCACGCCTCGCAGTACACCGTCGACGAGCTGCGCACGGTGGTCGAGGAGGCACACCGGCTCGGTCTGCGCGTGGCGGCGCACGCGCACGGCAACCGGGCCATCCTCGACGCCGTGGAGGCGGGAGTCGACACCCTGGAACACGTCAGCTTCCTCACGCCCGAGGGCTGCGATCCCAGCGACGAGGTGCTGACCGCGATCGCCGGTAGCGCGGTGTTCGCCAGTGTGACGCTGGGGGTCGACCCGAAGGCGCCGGGCACGCCGCCAACGGCCATCGCCGCGCAGCTCGGCCGTATCCACGCGGGCTACGGAGAGCTGCACGCGCGCGGCGCCCGTCTAGTGGTGGGTTCCGACGCCGGGATCGCCCCGTTCAAACCGCACGACGTGCTGCCGCACGCGGTGGCCGAACTCCGCGGACTGGGCCTCTCCGCCGGGGCGGCGCTGTCCGCCGTCACCGCGCGGGCGGCCGAGGCATCCGGACTCGGCGACCGGAAGGGACGGATCCGTGCCGGCTACGACGCCGACCTGCTCGTGGTGGAGGGCGATCCGGCGCTTGACGCCGCTGCCCTCCTGAACGTCGCCGGCGTGTTCCGGGCCGGAGTGCGCGTGCGCTGACGACCTGGGCGGAGGCGGAGTCCGTCACGACGCAGGACCGGCTCGTGCGACGGTCGTCTCCCGCGGCGTGCGGCCGTCGGATGGTCGTGCACGGCTCCGGCCACCGGGCTCGCCCGGCGGCCGGTCCGGCATCGGCACGCTGCCCCCGCCTGCCGTTACGCCTGTTTGACCGCCGAGATGTCGAACCGGAGCCTGACCTTGTCGGAGACCAGGACGCCGCCCGTCTCCAGCGCCGCGTTCCAGGTCAGGCCCCACTCCGAGCGCAGGATCTCGGCCTTGCCCTCGAAGCCGACGCGCTCGTTGCCGAACGGGTCCTTCGCGGCACCGTTGAACTCCAGGTCGATGGTGAGCGGCTTGGTGACACCGAGCAGGGAGAGGTCGCCGGTGATGCGGTAGTCGTCGCCGCCCAGGGACTCCGCCTTGGTGGAGCGGAACGTCATGACCGGGTACTCGTCGATCTTGAAGAAGTCGGACGACTTCAGGTGCACGTCACGGTCGGTGTTGCCGGTCTCGACGCTGTCCATTCGCACGTCGAGCGTGGCCGTGGACCTGGCAGGGTCGGCGCCGTCGAGGTGGAGCGTGCCGGTGAAGTCCCGGAAGCCGCCCTTGACGTTGGTCACCATGGCATGCCGCACCACGAAACCGATCGTGCTGTGGGACGGGTCGATCGCGTAGTCGCCCGTCAGGGCTGAGGTGTCCGGACTGTCGACGTTGCTCATGCAAGTACTCCAGAAAGGTTCTAGGGATCATGCGGCAGAAGCCTGTGAACATACTGACATGATTACCGAAGACTTAACTACCACTTGTCATGCTTCTTCATAGACTAAATCATGTATGTTGAATAAGTTAAGTAAGAGCCAGTCAGTCTCCATGGTCACCTAAGCTTCCTCCAGGCTGCCCGAGGTGACAGTGGGACCCTCCAGAGGTGTGCCCATGGACGATGCCACCCCTTCGCGGCCATTGTTCGGCCGCGCCGAAGAGCTGCGCAGGATCGAAACCTTCCTGGAGCGGTCCCGGGTCCGGGGCGATTCCCTGTTCCTCTACGGTGAGCCCGGTGTGGGGAAGACCCGTCTGCTGGACACCGCTGCCGACCTCGCCTCCGCGCAGGGCGCACACGTCATTCGGGCGACCGGCGTGCAGTACATGGCGGACGTCAGTTACGGGGTGCTCGCCGAACTGCTCCTCCCGATGGCCTCGGTGCTGACAGAGCTGGACGACGTGTTCCGCGACGCCCTGCTGGCGGCCTTCGGCATGCTGACCGGACCGATCCCACCACGGCTGGTGATCCTCAACGCGTTCCTCACCCTGCTGCGCCGCCAGGCCGAGTCGGGACCGCTGCTCCTCGTCGTGGACGACCTGCCCTGGGCGGACAGCCCAAGTGCGGTCGCGCTCGGTTTCGTGGCCCGGCGTCTGACCGGCAGCGGGGTCGGCCTGATCACCGCCGCGCGCAACGACGAACGCGACCACTTCCAGCGCAGCGGTCTGCCCACCCTCCAGGTCAGACCGATCGACCGGACCGCCTCGGACGAACTGCTGCGCACGGCGTTCCCCCATCTGGTGCCCGGTGTACGCCACCGCCTCGTCACCGAGGCCCGCGGCAATCCGCTGGCACTGCTGGAACTGCCCTCGGCCCTGAGCCCCGACCAGCTCTCCGGCGTCGCGGCACTGCCGGACGTGCTCCCGCTCACCCGCCATGTCGAGTCGGCGTTCGCGGCACGCATCGCGCTGCTGCCTGCGCGGACGCGGGAAGCCCTCCTGATTCTGGCTCAGGAGGGCACCGGTGACCTGCGGATCCTCCAGCGGGCCACCGGCGCCGAACCCGCCCTCGAACATCTCGCACCGGCGGAGAGCGCGAAACTGGTCAAGGTGGACCTCGCCTCGCGGCAGGTGGAGTTCCGTCACCCCCTCGTACGCTCGGCGGTGGTGGAGTCCGCCGAGGAAGCCGCGTTGCGCCGGATCCACCGTCTGCTCGCCGACCTGTTCACCGACGATCCGGAGCGCCGTGCCCGGCACCTCGCCGAGGCGACGAGCGGGACCGACGAGTCGGTCGCGAACGCGCTCGAGCAGGCCGCCCACCGCAAGCTCCGCCGCGGTGACGCGGCCGGTGCGCTGTCCGCTCTCGTGCGCGCCGCGCAGTTCAGCACCGCCGCCGACGACCGCTGCCGACGGCTGGCCCAGGCCTCCTACCTGGCCGCCCACCTCACCGGTGACCTGGGTACCGCCACCCGTCTGCTGGCCGAGATCCGCACTGTCGGTCCGCGGTTCGGCGGCTCGCTGCACTCGGCTGCGGCCGCCGCCTACGTGCTCGTCAACGGTGACGGCGACGTCGAGGCGGCGCACACGTTGCTCGTCGACGCCATCGAGAACGGCGACCACGGCTATGACGCCTCCCGCACCGACCTCGTCGAGGCTCTCCACACCCTGCTGATGATGTGCTGGTTCGCCGGCCGGGAGGACTACTGGCCGCCGCTGTACGCCGCCATCGAACGGCTCCGGCCTCAGTCCCCGGAGCTGCTGCTGCTCATGAGCAGGACCCTGCCTGACGCCGCCCGCACGTCACCCGGGCAGCGGCGGCGCCTGGCCGAGCTCATCGACCGCCAGCAGGAGTGGCGGGAGCCGCAGCAGCTGGTCCGCCTCCACGCCTCGGCGATCTACCTGGATCTGCTCGACGGCTGTCGCGCGCGGGCCTGGGCCCTTGTCGAAAGCGGCCGGTCGGGCGGTGCCGTGCGCAGCGCGCTGAGCGCGTTGCTGCACCTGGGCCTCGACGACTTCGCAGCCGGGCGCTGGGAGGAGGCCGAACGGCTGGCCGACGAGGGCCTGGCACTCGCCGAGAGCCACGGATACACCTTTGTGACCTGGTTCTTCTACCTGCACAAGGCCCTGCTGGCCGCCGTCCGCGGCGACACGGAGGCGGACCGGTGGGCCGATGAACTCACCCGTGTCACCACCGCCCGCAAGGCCCACGGCGCCGCTCGCACCGCGCACCACCCCCAGGCACTCTCCGCCGCCGGACGCGGGGACTGGGAGGCCGCCTACCAGCACGCCTCCCGGCTCAGCCCCGCCGGCCGGCTGGCCCCGTACACGTCCCACGCCCTGTGGGTGGCCCTCGATCTCGTGGAAGCGGCGGTGCGGACCGGCCGCACCGCGGAGGCGGAGTCGCACACCCGGGCGATACGGGAGGCGGGACTGCCGGACCTGTCGCCCAGGCTCGCCCTGCTCACCCTGGCCGCCGAGGCGCTCGTCGCCCCTGACGAGGAGGCACTTGCCCTGTTCGAGCGCGCCGTGTCGGCCCCGGGCGCCCATCATTGGCCGTTCGACTACGCCCGCGTGCAGTTCCTCTACGGTGAGCGGTTGCGCCGCGACGGCGACATGGCCGAAGCCCGCTCACACCTCAGCACCGCCCTCGCGGTCTTCCAGCGCCTCGGCGCCACCCCCTGGGCCAACCGGGCGGGCGCCGAGCTGCGGGCCGCCGGTCGCAATCATCCTCTGCCGATCGTCGGCGGGACGGGTACCGGCAGTCTCACTGCCACGGAGGTGGAGATCGCCATGCTCGCCGCCGAGGGGCTGACCAACAAACAGATCGGCGAGCGGCTCTACCTCTCCCACCGGACGGTGGGCACCCATCTCTACCGCATCTTCCCGAAGCTCGGCATCACCTCCCGTGCCGCGCTGAGGGACGCATTGTCGCAGTGATTTCGGGACGGGCACGGCCGGATCAGTGGGAGCGCCTCCCTCTGCCCGCTTCGCCGTACGGGTCCGCCGTGTAGTCCGAGGGTTCGGTCTCGTCGCCGCCCTCCGGCGCCCGCACCGCCCTGAGCAAGGGGGTGAGCGCCACGGTGACGACGGCGTTCAGCACGAAGGCCGTGAGGCCGATGTAGCCACTCGCGCCGATGCCCGGGATCTCCGTGGCGTTGCCTGCGAAGTGCTTCCGCGTCGGTGACGCCTTCCCGTATGCCGCCACCGTGCCGTACACCATGCCCGCGGCCCAGCCGGCCAGCAGCGCCCAGCGGTGGAACCAGCGGGTGAGGAGGCCGCCGACCAGCGCGGGAACGGTCTGCAGGATCCAGATGCCGGCGAGAAGCTGGTAGTTGATGGCCACAGTGTCTTCCATGGTCAGGACGAAGACCAGTGCGCCGGCCTTCACCGACACGGAGACGATTCTCGAGACGCGGGTCTCCTGCTCGGCCGTCGCGTCCGGCTTGACGAACTCCCTGTAGACGTTGCGGGTGAACAAATTGGCCGCCGCGATCGACATGACGGCGGCCGGCACCAGCGCGGCCACGCCGATCGCCGCGAACCCGACGCCCGCCAACCATGCGGGGAAGAGGTCCTCGAACAGCTGTGGTACAGCCAACTGGGCATCGGACACCTTGACTTGAGCCGCGATCGCCAGGAAGCCGAGCAGTGCGAGGAACCCCATCATCAGCGAGTACAGTGGCAGGATCGCGGTGTTGCGGCGAATCACCTCACGACTTCGGCAGGAGAGGGTCGCCGTGACGGCGTGCGGGTAGGCGAACAGCGCCAGCGCGGAGCCGAGGACCAGTGTCGCGTACGTCCACTGTCCCCGCTCCGTGGGGACGAGCGCGCCGCGCGGCAGCCCGGTCCCCGGACCGGTCTCAGCGAATGTGCGGCGGACCTCGGCGAACACCTGACCGAACCCACCGAGCCGGAAGGGAACGTAGACGATCGCCACGACGACCACGACATAGATCAGCAGGTCCTTCACGAAGGCGGTCAAGGCCGGTGCGCGCAGCCCGGAGGTGAGGGTGTAGGCCGCGAGCACGCCGAAGGCGACCAGCAGGGGCAGATCCTTGACGACCGTGCTGGTGTCGCTCCCGCCCCCCAGGCCCATCACGTCCAGCACGGCCCGCAGGCCGACCAGTTGGAGTGCGATGAACGGCATCGTCGCCAGGATTCCGGTGACCGCCACGGCCAGGGACAGGGCTCTGGAGCCGAACCGGCCACGGACGAAGTCCGCCGTGGTCACGTATCCGTGCCGGTGGGAGACCGACCACAGGCGCGGCAGGAAGGTGAAGACGAGCGGGTAGACGAGATTGGAATAGGCGATGGCGAAGAACCCGGGCCAGCCCGTCGCGTACACCGCTCCCGGCACGGCCACGAAGATGTACGCGGTGTAGAGGTCGCCGCCCAGCAGGAACCAGGTCACCCAGGTGCCGAAGGAGCGTCCGGCGAGACCCCACTCGTCCAGGGTCTGCTCGCCGTCGATCCGGCGCCACCGTGCGGCCAGGAATCCCATGACCGAGACGAGCAAGAAGAAGCACAGGAAGACGCCGAGCGACACCGGGTTCATGGCACGGCTTGTATACCGCGCATTCGTGATCTGTCCAGCATGTCCGGCCACAGAGCGATCAAGTGATCTGACTCTGTCATGCTGTCATCAACACAAGTCATATGATGTCACTCTGCCCCTCGAAGAGGCATTAACATGAGTGATGCTTCTAGCGGCTTTTGTTGAAAGGTTACTTATGGCCAGGAACTTGGTCCGTGCCAGCCTCGCCGCCGCGGCGGTCGCGGGACTCTCGCTGAGTGCCGCGGCGGTGCCGGCTTCCGCCACCCCTGCCGGCCCGGGCGTGACCGGAACCATCATCTCCGAAACCACGATCGGCTCGAAGGACTACATCCTGCGCCGCATCACCCTGCCGCCGGGGCAGAGCACGGGCTGGCACTACCACGACGGTACGCTCATCGGTTACGTCGAGCAGGGCACACTGAGCCACTTCGACGCCTCGTGCGCCTCGGACGGCGTCTACAAGCAGGGCCACTACATCAAGGAGCCCGCGGGCGCCGACCACGTGCACATAGGGCGCAACCTGGGCACCGTCCCGGTCGTTCTCGACGTCCTCTACGTCCTTCCCCACGGCGCGCCGTTGTCCGAGGACGCCCCGAACCCGGGTTGCGACTTCCAGTGACCGCCTCCGGGTCCCGCCGTTCCCCCTGCACGGGAAAGAGCGGGACCCGGTGTGTCTCAGGCAGCGACGTAGCGAACCGAGTGCCCTTCCTTGATGCGTCGGGCCTCACCTCTCGCGACAAGCCCCTCCAATGTCGTACGCACCACAGTGGTCTTGATGGCCCGGTCCGGTTGTGTCTCACTCAGCGTCGCCGCGACGTCGCCGGCGGAACAGGGGCCGGACCGCTCGGCCAGGTGGGCTCGGATGAGACTGACCAGGGTCGGTACGCGCTGTTTGCGCCCGCCGAGGCCCCGCCCGCCCAGGGGGCCACCCGTCGCGTTCTCCCCGGGTGACGCGGGCACGTGCTGGAGGGGTATGCCGCTCTCCAGAGCCTGCCGCATCGTCATGAGAACGGCGTGATCGCGCCGCAGCGCGCCGAGGCGGGCTTCCAGCTGCTCCAGCTCGGCACGGATACCGTCCTGTTCCTCGGCGTTCCGCTCAAGGTCGTTGGCCAGCTGAGCGCTGTAGTGCGTCACCAAGTCCGTGGTGTTCGTTGCCTCGGGTCCGGGCATGCGGCACCTCCTTGGGTCGGCTCCTCATGCTGATCGCGCTCCGCAGGTGAATCCCGGACTGCCGCCGGAGACATCGAACACAGGTCTCCGGGCGTCAGTGCACGAACTCAGTGTGACATTCCTTGGTGAGATGCGCAGCAGTATGAGCACAGGAAGTCCGACAGTCTCATTCGATGAGGTGAGGCAGCTCGTCCCATGTCACCCATGCCCCTTCTCGCCCCTCGGGCACGAGGTGGTAGGTCTCGAGGAGCCACTCGGTGACGGCATCGGCCGGTATCTCGAAGAGAGCGGTGTGTGGGTCGCGCCCCACCTCCAGCCACAGGAACCACCGGTCGGCCCCGTCGTTCTCCGGCCACACGGTGACATCGCCCTCCCCGGCGCCACCCGTGAGCCCGTCGGCGAGCAGTTCCCGTGAGAAGACCCACCGCACCGGATGCTCACCCTCCGAATTGAGGATCAGCGTGACGGCGTACGGATCGCGTACGTCGTAGGAGAACTCACAGGAGATGATCACCGGAAACCGCTTGGCGACCCAGTACGTGGCGGTGGAGGCGAGATGCGCTTTTCTCATTCCTCCCACCGCCGCTCCGACGATGAATGGAAGGGGTGGTATTTCACTGTTTCCGGCTGTGTCATCTGCTCGCTTCCCGCTTCTGGGACAGGGGCCGCCCCGCACTACCCCGTGCCGCTCCTCCATGATGCGAGCCGTGTCCTCCCCTTTCCCATACGTCATCTGACGGTGATGGCCCGGGCGATACGTAGGAAGCGACGCCGACGAGCGCCTCCGGGTATCTATCCGGGACCTCCTGTTCGCACACCTTGAAACATGTGACTAATATGATCTCAAACTTGAGTTACTGAGTCACTCATGTGACTGGCCCGGACAGGCTGGATGATGCAAACAGAAGCGTACGATTACGTCGTGGTGGGAGCCGGTACGGCCGGATGTGTGCTGGCGGCCCGCCTGTCGGAGACTCCGGAAGTCCGCGTCCTGCTGATCGAGGCGGGGAGCGCCGAACCCCTCGACCTGATGGCGGTTCCCCCCGCCTGGCCCGCCCTGATGGGCTCCGACGCCGACTGGGCCGATCGCAGTGTCCCACAGGAGGGCGCGGGCGGCATGGTGATCCCTCTGCCGCGCGGGCGGGCCCTCGGCGGCAGTTCGTCCATCAACGCCATGACCTTCCTGCGCGGGCACCGCTCGAGCTACGACGCCTGGGAGCAGGCCGGCGCGACCGGCTGGACGTACGACGAGCTCCTTCCCTACTTCAAGCGCAGTGAGAACCTCACGGGTGTACCCGGCCGTGACCCCCGCTACCGCGGCATGGAGGGACCGCTGCGGGTCGCTCCCGCCGCCCGGCCCCACCCGCTGTCCGAGGCGTTCCTCGAGGCGGTGCGGCAGGCAGACCACCCGATCACCGAGGACTTCACCAGCGGCCTGGAGGAGGCCTTCGGCTGGGAGGACCTGACCATCATGGACGGTCTTCGGCTGGATGCGGCCACCGCGTACCTCCGCCCCGCCCTCGACCGGCCCAACCTGACCGTGGTGACGGACGCCCTTGCCCACCGGCTGACCTACGACGGCGAGCGGTGCACGGGCGTCGAGTACGGGGTCGGGGAGCTGCGGTACAGCGCGCGGGCAACCCGGGAGACGGTGCTCACCGCGGGCGCGCTGGGCTCCGCCCAGCTGCTGATGCTCTCCGGCATCGGCCCGGAGGAGCATCTGCGTGAGGTGGGCGTCGAACCGCGACTGAACCTCGCCGGGGTGGGATCGAACCTCCAGGACCACCCCTTCACCGGTGTCGTCTACCAGTCCTCCCGGCCGGTTCCGCCCTCGATGGGCAACCACGGCGAGGTCGCGGGACTGATCCGCACCGACCCGTCACTGGACGGACCCGACGTCCAGCTCCAGATGGTGGACGTGCCGCTGCGCGAGGACACCCTGCCCGGTCCCGCGATGGACCAGGGCTACATGCTCATGGTGGCGCTCATGCGGCCGTTCAGCCGGGGCACGGTCCGGCTGGCCGATGCGACCCCCGGCAACGCGCTCGTCATCGACCCCCGCTACTACACGGACTCTCGGGACGTCGACGCCCTGGTGCACGGTCTGCGCACGGTCCGGGAGATCGGCCGGACCGAGGCACTGGCCGAGTGGCGCGGCGCGGAAGCCCTGCCGGGGGCTGACGTCCAGGACGACGAGGCCCTGCGCGCCTATGTCCGCCGGAACATCCGTACGTACGCGCATTACAGCGGCACCTGCCGCATGGGCACCGACGACGGAGCCGTGGTCGATCCGCAGCTCCGCGTGCGGGGCGTCGAGGGGCTGCGGGTGGCCGACGCCTCGGTCATGCCGACCATCGTGTCCGCCAACACCAACGCCACGGTGTTCGCGATCGCGGAGCGAGCGGCGGATCTGCTGCGCGACCGCTGACGGATGCGACGGCCCGAGCACGGGCCCGTTCCAATATCTCCTCCTCGCCGACACTCCGGCCGTCACTCCGAAGGAACTGACACATGTCCGAACCCGTCGACCTGGACGACTCGCCGCCTTCGGCACCGGTCTCGCCGTCCGGCCTGCTTTCCGAGCTGACCGCTGCCCTGGAGCAGGACGCGGCCACGGGCAAGTGGACGCCGACCGCCTTGGAGCAGAGCCTCGCGCGGCACATCGTCGTCGGCTCCGCGGGTACCCTGCAACTGACCCCGGCCCTTCTGCGGTCGGCCCTGTGGGAGGGCAGTACCGCGCTGGCCCACGAGAACGGAGGGCGGTTCGCTTCCCTCCTCGGCCTGTCCTTCAGCGTGGCCGAATCGTCGGAGCCGGACCGTGACAGCGCTCTCGCCCGGGTCCGGCACCTGATGGAGCGCGCGCCTTTCATCGAACCAGGCAGCGCCTGACCCCTTCTGTCGCCGCGCAGGCTTCCGGCTGCGCGGCCGTGGGCCACGGCTTCCGGGCGACTTTCCGTTCCGCCGGGTCACCGTTTCGTGAAGAGATAGTGAGCAGTGAAGTGACCGACACATCAAGCGCGCCGGCCCCCTCCGGGGAGGTGTACGGCGAGCATGTCTTCTCGCATCTGCGTCCGGACGAGGCCGAGCGCCTCGAAGCACTCGCCCAGGCGCTGGACGAGAACACGTTCCAGCGTCTTGGACGTCTGCCCCTGCGGGAGGACTGGCACTGTCTGGAGATAGGAGCCGGACTCGGGACCACCGCCCGCTGGCTGGCGGCCCGTTGCCCGCGGGGAAGGGTCGTTGCCACCGACATCGACACCCGGCTCTTCCCCGACCTCGACGGCAGGAACGGCTGGGAGGCGCGGGAACACGACGTCACACGGGACGAGTTTCCCACGGGCTCCTTCGACCTCATCCACGCCCGCTGGGTCTTCTCCCACCTGCGCAGTCGGGACGCCGACCTCGCGAGGGTCGCCCGCTGGCTCAAGCCGGGAGGATGGCTCGTCGTCGAAGACCTGGCCCAGTTCCCGCTGGAGTCCTCACCCAACCCGCTCTACCGCAAGGTCAGCCTCGCCATGTGCGCCGCCGTCCAGGCGCGGATCGGCACCGACTGCACATGGGCCCGTGACCTATCCCGAGTTCTCGCGTCGGCGGGCCTGACGGCCGTCGGGATGGAGGCATCGGCCTCCTCGGTGGGCCCCGGCCCGATGGGCCGCTTCTGGCGGCTCAGCGCCGAACAGCTGAGGTCTGATCTCCAGGACTCCTTCCACATCACCCCTGCCGAACTGGACAGTTTCCTGACCCAGGTCAGCAGTGGAGAACTCACGGACCTGTGTCTGGGCACCGTCGCGGCCTGGGGGCGGGTTCCGGCGCAGCCCGTTGTCGCATAGGTCCCGCGGGGCGTGTCCGCGCAAGGCGGCCTGCGGGTCGGCTCGCGGGATGTACGGAAGGACCACTCGGATTCCCGTTCGTACCCGCCCGCTGTCCGCACCGAACCGGCCGCGCCCGCGGGCGCGTTAGCCTGCGCTCGCAAGCCGCGCCGGGCGCACGCTGAAGTGAAGTGGGAAACATGAATGCCTTTCAGGTGCCGCAGCCGAGCGGGGAACCCACGCCGGGGCGCGGCACCGGGTGGGAGCTCGGGCCCCCCGGTCGTACCGACGCGGAGACCGCCCTGTGGAACGAGCCACTGCCTTGGGTGGACGACGTGTCCGGTACCGAGGTTGTCACCGCTCCGCCACCGTCGGAGTCACTGAGCGGGCCCGTGCGCGCGCCCGCTTCCGGCGTGGACGCGCGACGGCCGGTCTCCACGCCCCTCACCGGCCGGAAACGATCGCACGAAAACCGGAAGTGGTCGCGCAGGAAGGGGTCGATGGCCATCGGGGCGGGCCTCGTCGGCACGGGTGTGATCGCAGTGGCCGCGGTCCTGGGCAGCCAGCACGGCGAGGACCGGACCGAAGCGGCACCGGCCGTTCACGTGGGCGTGGACGGACCGGCCCCGGTCTCGTCGGGAACCTCACCGCCGAAGACGTCCCCCTCGCCCGGCCATGGGTCGTCCAGCCCCGCCGACCCCACGCCGGCCGGTGGCCAGGGTGTGCGGTCCACGGCGACGTCCCCGGGTACGACCGCCGTCGTGGGGCACGGCGTCGGCTCCTCCGGGCCACGCACCGCTCCCCCGGCGCACTCCAGGACACCGATCGCCACGGCCACCCCCGTCCGCGAACCGTACGTCGTCCAGGCCACCGCCGTGCTGAACCCGGGCCAGTCCGTGGCGGGAGGCAAGGCGACGCTGGCCATGACCGGGGGCGGCGATCTCGTCGTCACCGACGAGCGGGGCGTCACCCGCTGGGCGTCCCACACTTCGGGCTCCGACCTGCAGACGGTCTTCCAGGACGACGGCTGCATGGCGATCTACGATCCGCAGGGCACCGTCCACTGGTCGTCGTACACCAACGGCCACCCCGGCGCGGTCCTGGTGATCACTCCGGACGGCAACGTGCAGATCAAGCTCGGCGACAGCGTGCTCTGGCAGACGGGCACCGGGCATTGAGCGAGGGTCCGGACGGTCCGGTGAGCGAGGCGGGCGCCGGGCCCGGCACGCGCCTGGTCGCCCGCCGGGCCGGCAGTTCCTGGCTGGTCCACCCCTCCGCAGCCCTCGACCAGCGGTCCTGGATGTACGCGGCCGGACTGGCCCACGACCCCGAGCACACCCTGGTCGTCATCGACGTCCCGCCGGGCGCCTCCCCCGGCTTCCTGCACGACGTGGTCCGGGCGCTGCACGACGTGGTCCGGGCGCTGCCCGCCGGCGCGGCGGGCCTGCGGGTCGTTTTCGGCCGTACGCCTCCCGGCGGCGCCGCGCAGGCCGGGCGGTGGCTCGCCGCCCGCACGGGCCGGACCGTGGTGACCGCGCTCGGCCGGCCCCGGCCCACGGCGGAGGGCGCCCTCTTCGTCGACGCCGAACAGGGACCGGGCTGGACGCGGTACGACCCCGGTGGAGGCACTTCGGGGGAGGGGCGGCGCTTCCCCCGCCCCGAGTGGGAGCAGCACCTGCCCACGGACGCCTGGTTGGTGAGCAGACGCACGCTGGCCGAGCCGGTCCCCGCGGGACTGTGGCTGCGCCCGGCCCGGGTGACGCCTGTGTTTCCGCGTCACCGGGCACTGCTGACGACCCGTCTGAGCAGCAGGTGCGACGCGGTCACCGTGGTCGTCGGCGCACCCGGGGCCGAGGCCGTACCGCTGGCCGATGTCACACGGTTGTGGTGGACGCTCCCGGACCAGGTCAGGACCGTCGCGCGGTTCGCCCGCTTCGGCCCGGTCGCCCTGCCGGCGGGCATGTCGCTCGGCGCGGCGCTGGCCGAGAAGGCCGGGAGGGCGGTGCGGACATACAACGGGCTGCCCATCGGTCCCGGCTCCCGGCCGGACACCGCGGGGACGGTGGTGGCGGTCGGCTCCGGCGGCTCCCCCGGACGCATGGTGATGGCCCGGGAGTCCGTCCAGTTCCCGCCGCTGCGGGCCGGTCAGCACCGCGAACCGCTGGTGACGGACCATCACTGGCCGTTGCGCGAACTCCCGTTGCTGCGCCCCGGTGTCTACCGCCACGGCCCGGACGCGGCGGTGGAGGTGACGCCGAGCGGCCTCTGGATACACGGTCGGCGCGAGCGGTCCGGCGCGGCGTCTCCGTCCGTACCCGTGGACGAGCGGCACGAGCTGGTGCTGTACGACAGCGGAGACACTCGCCTCGCCGACGAGTTCCGCCGGATCGCCGGGGAACTCGCGCACATGGTCTCCGCCGAGTACGGCGTGCCCGTTGTGGTAAGGGGCGTGGACACCGGCCGGGTGGACGAGCCGTAGTGGCCGCCGCCGGGCAGCGGAACGTCCGCTCCCGGCACGGGGCTGTCCGGCCGCTCGGTCCGGACACCGACGCGGCGACCGGGCCCCGGACGCGAGAGCGGACGGACCGACGCCGCGGCCGACCCACCGCGGTCCGCCGGAGGCGTGCGGCCCGACCGCGGGCCGGGGACGCCTTCAGCTACCGGTCCGGGTACGGGCGCCGCCCCGGCCACCGCTCAGCCACAGCTGAGCCGTCCGGCGCTCACCTTCGCCAGCAGAACGCGGTGCACACTGTCGGCGACGTCGGCGCGGAACGCGGCGCTGGTCTTCATTCGGTCGCTGACCGCCTGCGCCATCGCGGGTACGGTGGACGCCTTCACGGTGAGGATCATGTTGCCGCCCGCCGACAGGAAGTTGACGGCTCGCTGGCCCGGGGTGAAGGACCGGACCGCGACGGCCTGCCCGAGGTCGTCGGAGATGACCACGCCCTTGAAGCCGAGCTGGGTGCGCAGCAGCTTGCGGATGACGGTGGGCGAGAAGGCCGCGATGTGGTGGGCGTCGATCTTCGTGTAGGTGGCCGAGGAGGTCATCACGAACGGTGCACCGGCCTTGATACCGGACTTGAACGGCGTGAGGTAGGAACTGGTGGCGGTCGTCACCGAGTCGACTACGTTCGCGGTGGTGTCGGTGTTCCCGGTCACCCGGCCGAGACCGGGGAAGTGCTTGAACGTGGTCATCACGTTCGCCTGCTTGAACCCCGCGGCGAACGCCACACTGTGCGAGGCGACGGTGTCGGGGGTGTGTCCGTACTCACGGTGGTAGCGCCCGATGGGCGCGTTGCGGGTGCCGAGGCTTGCCGGCACCACGTCCGCGACGGGGGCCAGGTTGAGGTCCAGTCCGGCGGACTTGAGCTGGGCCGCCCAGCCCGCTGCCCGGCTCTTCAGCGTCGACGTCGACCAGCCGCCCTGGGTCAGCGCGGCCGGGATGGTGGAGAACCCTGGGCCGCTCAGCACCTGCACCTGACCACCCTCCTGGTCCGTCGCCACCAGCAGGCCCACCTGCCGGCCCGAGACCTTGTCCGCCTGGCCGCGGAAGCCGTCCACCACCTTGCGCGTCGCCTTGGTGCCGGCGCTGCTGCGCCCGGTCAGCATGACCGAGCCCACGTGGTGGTCACGGAGCGTGCGCAGATCGGTCGCGCTGGGGCGGGAGGCGGACACCCCTCCCATGAAGAGCTGTCCTATGCGCTGTGCCTGGGTCATGCTGTTGTAGACCCGGTCGACGCAGGCGGTGGCGGAGGTGGCCGACGCGGAGACCGCCGGAGCCCAGTCGGGCTGTGCCGGGCGCGCGTGGGCGGCCGGGGTGACGCAGGCGGCGGCCAGCATCACGGTGGCGAGCGGGACACCGCTGCGCAGGGCCGCCGAACGGCCCGTTCCAGGCCGGCGAGGACGTGCTGTCATGGGGGTGCTCCTGTCACGCGGGGACGAACGACTGCGCGATCGGCCGGCCGTGGTCAGCCCGCTGGGGCGGGCCGGTCCGCCACGCTCACCACACGCTACGCCGCACCGGCCGGGAGTGCGCGCCTTGGGCCGTACGGGTGCTCGTCGCGGTGCGGGGTCCGCCCCCGTCCCCCGTCGGTCGCGCCCTGGATCAGCGCAGCAGCCACCCCGCGTCGACGGCGAGGTCGATTCCGTTGACCGAACGGTTGCGGAGGAGGAAGTCGACCGCGTCGACCACGTCGGCCATGGTCGCCGTCCGGCCGGTCGGCGTCCGCTCCACAACGCTGTCGATGGCCTTGTCCTCCCAGTAGGGGCTGTCCCCGACGACACCGGGGTGCAGGCCGTTGACACGGATCGGCGCGAGTTCGGTGGCCAGGGCCCGCACCAGTCCGGTGACGCCGGCGTTCATGGTCGCGACGGTGAGCGCGCCGGGGTAGGGGCGTTCCTTGGCCTGCCCGCCGAAGACCACCAGGGCGCTGTCGTCGTGCAACCGGTCGCGCAGGGCGTGCACCGTCTGCGAGTACCCCACGAACTTGAGCGTGAGCAGGTGCAGGGCGGCTTCCATGTCGTAGGTGTGGATGCTGTTGTGGTCGCGTGCGACGGCGGTCAGGACCAGTCCGTCGACGCGCTCCACGTCGGCCAGCGCGTTCTCGATACCCGCCGGCTGCGCAAGGTCGAGGCCCAGTCCCCGGGCCGCGCCGATCTCCTTCGCGACGGCTGCGGCCCGGGCGGCGTCGCGCCCGGTCACGGTGACCTCGTCGCCTCGACCGGCGTAGAACCGGGCGACCTCCTTGCCGAGACCCGATGTCCCACCGACGACGAGAATGTTACTCACTGAGTACTCCTGTGCTTACTTATTGATGAGATGTGAGCCCACTACGTGGGCCGAATTGACCGTGCTGTGTTCACCATCGCACACTGGCGCAGACATGTGAGTCCACGCGCGATCGTGAAAGCCACGCATGCCCTGGGTGCCGGAACAGAGTCCTGCCCACCGTGAGAACGGGTACGTTCGTGTCGCAAGCCCCCACCGCGCTCCAGCCCGGTGACCATTCCATCCTCGCCCTCGACGGCCGAGCCACGCTGACCCGGCCGGCCGGGCCGACCGACCACACCGCCGTCAACGCGATGCACGCGCGCTGCAGCGCGGAGTCGCGCCACCGGCGCTATCAGACGGCGCGGCAGAGATTGACCCGCTCCGAGTGGCAGTCGCTGACCGCGCCGGACCGGGGTCTGACGTGGGTGACGCGACCCGCCGACGCCCCGGACTTCGTCATCGCCGCCACACATCTCCTCCGCACCCCGGTGGCCCGGACCGGTGAACTCGCAATCCTGGTGGAAGACGCCTGGCAGAGCGTCGGGCTGGGCACAAAGCTGGTGCGGCGGGCCCTTGGAGAGGCCTACCGCCTCGGTATGGCATCTGTCCATGTGCTGACCGACCGGGACAACCACCGCATGCTGTCCATCTGCCGCTCGCTCGGCGCCCGCGTCCGGGAGGCCCAGGGTCCTGCCGTCGATCTCACGCTCCCGGTGTCCGAGGGTGTGTCATGACCACACGCTCCCCCGGTCCGGCCGCACGGGTCCTCGGTCTCGTCGCCGCCCTCGCCCGCGCCGTCCTCGGCGCGGCGGCCGGAGCCGGCCGGCCTCCCACCCCGGTCCAGCGGTTCGCCGCCCGTCGCCCGGTCCTGCTGGCGGTCTACGCCGGTACACCGATCGGGCTCGTCCTCGTCCTCGCCGTGTGGCCCCGCGTCCGCACCGCCGCGGACATCGCCTTCGTCCTGGCCAACTGCGTGCTCGTGTACTGCGTCTTCGCACTGGTCGCGTACGGCGAACGCGCCCGGCAGCGGCTGCTCGCCCGGAACCGCCACACCGAGGAGAGGGGCTGACGGCCCCACAGAACATCGAAAACTAACGCGTCGGTTCTTCAGTCGATCATCTGCGTTAGTAAGGTGTCCTCCATGAGTTCTCCAGCCACCTCCAGCGACCGCGAGAAGGTCGTCTCCAAGCTGCCGGGCTGGCTCCGGCAGAACCTCAAGGTCAGAGCGGCCCAGCTCGGCATCGAGATCCAGACCGCCGTCGAACAGGGCGTCCGGGACTGGTGCGCGCTGGCCTCCGCCACCGCGCCCGTCGACACCGCGGGCGCCGACTCCTTCTCCACCTTCCTGCCGCCCGGGCAGTGGGAGGAGTTCCGGCGCTCCGCAGAGGACCGCCGGGTCTCCCTCATCCAGGGTCTCGCCCAGTCCGTCCAGCTGTGGCTGGACACCAACCCGGCTCCCGACGTCGAGCGCCCCGCGGTCACCCGCCGTATCGTCATCTGCAACCAGAAGGGCGGCGTGGGCAAGACCGCCATCACCGCCGGTGTCGGCGAGGCACTCGCCGAGTCACCAGACGCCCTGCACCCCGTGCGCGTGGCGAAGGCCCTCGCCAAGGCCCTGAGGGACAGCGAGGCCGCGGCCGGCGGCGTCGAACCGGATGACGACCCGCTGGGCGTGGAGAACCTGCCGGGGCTCGGGATGCGGGTCCTGCTGGTCGACTTCGACCCGCAGTGCCACCTCACCAACCAACTGGGCGCCACCCCCCTGCCGATGAACGGCGACAGCCTCACCAACCACATGGCGGGGGACCCCAAGGGCGACCTGCGCGACCTCGTCGTCCCCATCGACGAGGAGAAGTTCGGCGGCCGTCTGCACCTGCTGCCCGCCTGCAACGACGCCTTCCTCCTCGATGTACGGCTGTCCGCCGTCCGGGCCCGCGAGGCCGCCCTCGAACGGGCTCTCATGCCCCTGGAGTCCGACTACGACGTCATCCTCATCGACTGCCCGCCGAGCCTCGGCCTCAGCATGGACGCGGCGGCCTACTACGGCCGGCGCCGCGACGGCGAGAAGCCCGGCCAGTCCGGCGCGCTCATCGTCGTCCAGGCCGAGGACAGCTCCGCCGACGCCTACGAGCTGCTGACCACGCAGATCGAGGACCTGCGCGCGGACCTCCAGGTCGACATCGACTACCTCGGCATCGTCGTCAACCTCTACGACTCGCGCCGCGGTTACATCGCCACTTCCTCCCTCCAGGGGTGGGTCGACATAAAGGATCCGCGGGTCGTGGGCCTCATCGGAGACCTCAAGGAGCAGAAGGAGGCCGTGCGGATGAAGCAGCCCCTGCTGTCCTACGCACCCAAGTCCCAGCAGGCCGTCGGCATGCGCGCGCTGGCCCGGGAGATCTCATGAGCAAGGCCGACCAGTTGGGGGCGGGCCGCTTCGGCGGCGCCCGCACCGTCAGCGCGCGCCGGCAGGCGGTGGCCGCCGCGACGGGCGTGCCGACCGAGGGCGTCGCGCCCCCCACCGAGCTGCCCATCCACCGGATCAGCCCCAACCCCGACAACCCCCGCTCCCGGCTCGGTGATCTGACCGACCTCGCGGGAAGCCTGAAGACGCACGGCCAGAAGCAGGCCATCACGGTCATGAACCGGGACGCCTACCTCAAGGCCAACCCCGACCGGGAGGGCGACCTCGAACCGGACACCACGTACGTCGTCATCGACGGCAGCAGCCGGCTCGCCGCCGCCCGGGAAGCCGGGCTGGCCACGGTCAAGGTCATGGTCAGCGACGACCAGGGCAACACGTCCGAGGAGCTCCTGGAGTCGGCCCTCGTGGCCAACATCCACCGCCAGGACCTCGGCGAACTCGACGAGGCCCGCGCCCTGCAACGCCTGCTCGCCATCCACGGCAGCCAGACCGCGCTGGCCAAGCGGCTGCACCGGTCGCAGGGCTGGGTGTCCCAGCGGCTCGCGCTGCTGACGCTCACCCCCGAACTCCAGGCCCGCATCGGCCAGGAGCCGATCGATCTGCTGCGCGCCGTCGGCAAGAAGCCGGCCGAGGAGCAGGAGGCGGCCCTGGAGGCGCTCAAGGCGGAACGGGTGCGCGCCGACGCGGAGCGCGTGGCCCGCAGGGAGGCGGAGAAGGCCGCACGCGAGGCGCCCCGGCCGCCGGAGACCGAGCCGGAGCCGGAGCCGGGGCCGGATCATGGGGTCACGGCAGCGGCGGCGCAGACCACGGCCGTTCCCGACGAGACGAGCGGGTCGACCGACGGCGCGCAGTCCGCGGCCGTCCCGGAGGCTCCCGTGCCGTCGACTCGTCCCGCCCCCGCCCCCGCCCCCGCCGCGGCCCACCCGGCCACGCCGGCCCCGCCGCCCGTCCAGGCCCCGGTCACGGAGGCGACGCCGTCCGCGGCCGTCCCGGACACGGTCGTTCCCGAGCCCCGTACGACCCCGGGTGCCGCCGCTCCCGCGGTACGGCCGGCCGGCGCTGAGCAGCCCGTGCGCAGGCTGCCGTACGACGAGCCCGGCTCACTCGCCATGTTGCTGGACCAGAAGATCGAGGACGACGACGTGTTCTTCGACCTGATCCGGTTCCTCGGCCTGCGGGCGCTCCAGCGCGATCCCGCCCGCCTCGGCGAGCTCGGCCGGTTCCTGGCCGACCAGCCCACGGCCGCGGTCGACTGATCCGAACCCACCGCACGCCGAACGCCCCGCGTCCACCACGGCCGCGGGGCGCGGACTGTTCAGTCGACATGGGCTTTCTACAAGACACGTGCTCCAAACACATGATGTCACTGAACAACTAGACTGACTACATGAGTGCGGCACCCACATGGTGTTCCGTACGAGTCGGCCGCGGTCGCGGTCCAAGTCGGCGAAGAACGCACTGCGTTCGATGATCACGAAGGTGACACACATGGCAGTTACGCCGGACACCGGGGACATGGCCCGGGTCACAGCCAATTTCCGGCAGTACCTCATGGGCTGGGGCGCGGAGCTGAGCGCGTGGGGAGACCCGGACCACTACCGCAGCGGGCTGGCGCAACCGCAGTTCAACGGCGTCGTACGGCTGAGGTCACTGGACGTCGTGGAGGAGTCGATGGCCACCGCGCGGGCCCGGCTCGCGGGCGTGCCCTGGTGGTGGTGGGTCGGCCCGGACAGCCCGGAGGGTACCGCCGACGCCCTCGCCGGCCTGGGTGCGGTGTCCCTCGGTGCCGTACCCCTGATGACCCGGTCGCTCGACGGCGTCGAGGAGACCGAGGAGCCGCCGCCCGGTCTGCGGATCGAAGAGGTCGGGGAAGGTGACCGGCTGCGGGAACTGGTCCGCACCTACAGCGCCTCCATGGGGGTCTCACCGAGCCTGGAGGACGGCGTGGTGCGCGTCGAGGCCGGGCGGGCCGACAACAAGGACATCGTCCGCCTCGCCGCGGTGCTCGACGGCAAGGTGGTCGGAACGACGGTGGTCATCATGGCGCACGAGGTGGCCGGCATCTTCCTGGTCCATGTCGCGGAGGCGTACCGGCGGCGTGGCGTCGGCGGCGCCCTGACGACGGCGGCGTTGCGGGCGGGGCGGGAACGGGGGATGCGCCTGGCCGCGCTCGGCGCCAGCCCGATGGGTGAGCCGCTGTACCGGCGCTTCGGCTTCGAGGCCGTCGCCGAGTACCACCTGTTCTCCGGACCCACGGCCTGACACACTTGAATGTCACACTGGAACCGATACTGACATCTACCGAGTTATATTCGGTTTGTGAATCAAAGCCCTGACATCACGATCCTCGAACCTCAGCTCGCCAACTGCCGTGACTACTGGCTCGGCTGGGGAGTTCAGGAACGACGGGACGACTACCTGTCCCTGTTCCGCAGCGGGCTCGCCGACGGCCAGCTCAACGGTGTGATGCGACTGCGGAACGAGGACCGCACCGAGGAAGCCGTGGCCGATGCGGTCAAGCGGTTCGACGGCCTGCCGTTCACCTGGTGGGTCGGTCCCGACAGCGGGCCGGAGGTGCGTCGGCGACTCGTCGATGGCGGGGCCAGGCAGGAGGGGTTCATGCCGATCATGGCGGTGCGGACGGACCAGGTGCGGCACGTCAGCGGCCCCGACGCCCTGCGCGTACGGCCCCTCGGTGACTCCGTGGAGGAACTGTCCGACTGGGTGCGCACCTACAGCCCCTCCTTCGGTCTCCCTCCGGAACTCCACGACGACCTCGTCCGCGTCGAACGGGAGCGGACGGACGCCGGGCGGATCACCCGGTTCGCGGGTCGGCTCGACGGGCAGACCGTGGGGACGGCGCTGTTGTACGTGGCACACGGCGTGGCCGGGATCTACGTCGTCACCACCGACGCCTCACGACGGCGGCAGGGGATCGGCGCGGTCCTCACCCAGGCCGCCGTGCAGGCCGCCAGGGAGAACGGTCTACGCGTGGCCACCCTTCAGGCCACCGGCGACGGCGCGCCGGTCTACCGACGGCTCGGTTTCTCCGTCGTCGGCGAGTACGAACTCTTCGAGGTGCCGGCTTACGGGCCGGCCCGGTGACCCTTTCCCGTGAGGAGCGGCTGATGACCGACATCGAACTCCCGGACGCCATCCGGGCCTTCATAGAAGCGACCAACGCCGGTGACTCCGAGGCGTTCGTGTCCGCCTTCGCACCGGACGCGTACCTGAACGACTGGGGCCGCGAGTTCCACGGGCGCCGTGGGGTGAGCGACTGGAACCGCACCGACAACATCGGTGTGCAGGCCCACTTCGATCTGGTCTCGGCCCAGCGGGACTCGGCGGACGGCCGCTACCTGCTGACGCTGAAGGTGTCGGGCAACGGCTACAACGGCACCGGGCCCATGGCCTTCGAGCTGCGCGACGGGCTGATCGCCTCCCTGCGGATCAGCTAGGTCCTGTCGGGCCTCCGCCGACGCGATGATGCCGGCGGACGAGCCCGGCTGCCGGGGCCGAGCGGCGGCCCCGGCTCGCCCGTCAGGCGGCGTGCGACCGCCTGACGCCAACCAGCTCGGCATGCGGCCGCCGGTCGGGGCAGTCGCATGCCCGCCGGGTCCGGAGGGACGGGCGTGCCGGGGGCCCTCTCGCCTGGCCGCGTGCGGTGTCCCCGGGCGCCCTACCCTTGATGCCCCGGTCGCCCGAAGAGGTCCGGGAGGGTGACCGGCTGCGGGACCTGGCCCGCACCTACAGCGCCGGCTGGCGGCGAGGCGCACGACCGCGTCGTCATCGGTCGCGAAGCGCACCTCGGTCACCTCACGAGACGGGCGTAAGCCCTCAGTTCCTCCACGAAGAGTCGGGGCTGTTCGAAGGCGGCGAAGTGACCGCCCGCGGCGATGCCGTCGTTGGAGTAGACGAGGTTCTCGTACGCCTTCTGCGCCCACACCCTGGGTGTGCGTACCAGCTCGCCGGGGAAGACGCTGACCCTGGCCGGCAGGTCCAGGTGCGTCAGGTCGTGGTTGTCCCGGTAGAACTCCCAGTAGAGCCGTGCCGACGACGCGCCGGTGTCGGTGAGCCAGTACAGGGTGATGTCGTCGAGCATGCGGTCGTAGCCGAGGAGCGGCTCCGGACGGTGGTCGCTGTCCGTCCAGTCGGTGAACTTCTCGAAGATCCAGGCGGCCTGCCCCACGGGGGAATCGGCCAAGGCCAGCCGAGGGTCTGCGGGCGCGTGGCCTGTTCCTGGAAGTACCCCGAGTACTGCTGGGCGAGGACCTGCTGCTGGGCGATGGCCGCCTTCTCCTCCGGAGTGCCTTCCCCCAGTGCCGTGTTGGTCAGCATGGACTCCGGCAGGTTCAGGTGCACACCGAGCAGTCCGGCCGGTCGCTGCCTGCCCATCTGGGGGGTGACGGCGCCTCCCCGTTCCCCGCCCTGGGCGATGTAGCGGCGGTGACCCAGGCGCTCCATCACGGTGATCCAGGCGGAGGCGATGCGCGCGGGGTCCCATCCCGTCTGCGCGGGGCGGTCGGAGGAGCCGTGCCCGGGCATGGAGGGGATGACGACGTGGAAGGCGTCCCGGGCGCTGCCGCCGTGGCGCGTCGGGTCGGTGAGTGCGCCGATCGTGTCGATGAACTCCACGACCGACCCCGGCCAGCCGTGGTTGAGGATCACCGGGAGGGCGTCCGGGTGCCTGGACGGACGTGCAGGAAGTGGATGCCCAGGCCGTCGATCCGGGTCCGGTACTGCCCCGCCCTGTTCGGCCGGGCCTCCAGGGCGCGCCGGTCGTAGCTGGTGCGCCAGTGCTCGACGAGGCCGCGCAGCCGGCTGAGCGGGACTCCCTGGGAGACGTCGCCAGATGCACGGAAGAACAGATCGTGACCGCCCGGTAAGACATGTGCCGCACGACGGGCATCGTCGCGCTCGCGGTGACGGGCCTGATGACATACCGGGCGTTGTCTCGCGTGGCCGTAGCCGCCCGACCGCCTGCAGGAGCGAAAGAGCACCTTCCGTCTACATGTCACAGCATGGTCCGGTCGAATTGCTGCGGGTCGAGTGCGTCGGGGGACAGAGGTGTCGGCCCGGTCCGGGCGAGACGTAGACCATCAAGAACGAGGGTGAGGTAGCGCCGCCACAGTTCCGGTGCGACTTCCCGACTGCGTTCGGTGGTGGCCCAGAGCATCATCTGCACGAAAGGGAAGTCCGTCGTATCGATGTCGTCGCGGAGCTGTCCGGCCTGCTGGGCGCGCGTGATGACGGCGTTGACCGCTGGGGTGAGGCGTTCCCTGGCGAGTGCTACCCGGGTCCTGCCGTGCGTGCCAGTCAACAGGACGTCCCGGAGTCCGCGGTTTCGCGCGATGTGCTCGGTGGTGGTCTGGAGGAGCTGCACGAAGCCCTCCCAGGCGTCCTCGTGGGCGAGGGCCGTTTCGGCGAGCTCGGTCAGCCGCTCGATCTCGGACTCGAAGACGGCGTCGACGAGTTCTTGGCTATCGGCGAAACGACGGTACGCGGTGCCGATACCGACGCCGGCGTGGCGGGCGATGTCATCGAGGGTGACGTCAACACCACGGTCGGCGTAGACCTCTTGGGCAGCGGCAATGAGGCGCTGTCGGTTGCGCTCCGCGTCCGCGCGCAGCGGGCGGGGGGCAGGCGGCTCGGAGTGCGGGGCGGAGGCGGTGCGGCGGCTCATGAAGCCACCCTATCCAGCAAACGGAGAACTGTCTCCAGTTCCGTGCTACGGTGGCACAGCCGCACAAATGGAGAGATCTCTCCATTTGATTCTCTGGCACTACTCACCCCTTGACCAGGAGAGGACCGCCATGAGCACACCCCGCGCTCTCATCGTCGGCATGGGCATCGGAGGCCTGGCCACGGCCATGCGCTTGCGCGAGGTCGGGTGGGAGCCCCTGCTCGTCGAGCGTGCTCCCGAACGCCGGACCGCGGGTTACTTCATCGGCCTCTTCGGCACAGGCCGCGCCGCCGCTCAGCGGATGGGTGTCCTCCAGGCCATCGGCAACCGGGTCGCCGCCGACAGCGTCACCTACCAGATCGACCGCTCCGGCCGCCGCCGGCCGGGCATGGGCTACGCCGACCTTCCCGGGGGGCCCAGCATGATTCTCCGCGGAGACGTTGAGGCCGCCCTCTACAACCGCGTCGCCCCGCACACCGAGATCCGGTACGGCACCACGCCGACTGTCATCGAGGAGCACCCTGACGGCGTCGACGTCCGCCTGGCCACGACCACGGGGGACGATGCCGTCACGACCACGGAGCGCTTCGACCTTGTGGTGGGCGCCGACGGCTTGCGCTCCACCGTGCGCCGACTGGCCTTCGGCCCCGACGCCGACTTCCTGCGACCCTTCAACCACATCATCGGCGCGGCACTGCTCAAGGAGCCCCTCCCCGGCTACCGGCTTTGCGATGGGCTCATGCTGGGCGAACCGGGCCGTTCCGTGTGGACCTTCCCCTTCGCCGACCACCTGCCCACCGTGCTGTTCAACTACCGCACCGACGACGAGGACGCCCAGTTCCGCAACCCGCCCATCGAATCGCTCCGCCGGGCCTTCGGCCCCGAGCCGACCGGGCCGGTGCTGGAACATCTGTTCCAGCAGTTCGAGCAGGCCGACGACTATCTCTTCGACTCGGTCCACCAGGTGGAGATGTCCAGCTGGCACACCGATCGCGTCGTCCTGCTCGGCGACGCGGCCTGGTGCCTGACGCTGTACAGCGGGATGGGAGCCTCCACCGCCCTGGCCGGCGCGGACCTGCTCGGCACCCTGCTCCAGCGCAACGTGGGCAACACGGCCCGGGCACTACGTGAATGGGACCAGCGACTGCGGCCGTTCGTCGCCGGACAGCAGAAGGCCGGCCGTACCGAGGGCTTGACGATGTTCGTGCCCCAGACTCACCGGGACCTCGCGATACGTGCTGTCACCCGGAAGCTGGGGAGTACTCAGCTCGGCAAGCGCCTGATGGCCAAAACGATCGGCAAGACGTTCCAGGCCAAGTCCATCGATGTCGCCGGCATCTGAACCCGCGTCGTTCGCCGCCACGTCCTGGATCACCTGCGCAGCGCCGGTCTCGGGACACTGGCGGACCTGGGCTTCTGCGGCCTGGACAACAACCTGCGCGACTCCGGGGTCATAACCGGCTTCACCGCCACTCGCGCCCACCGGCTCACCCCGGCCCAGCAGGACGCCGACCACGTCCACGCCGTCGGACGCGCACCGGTCGAGCACGGCTTCGCCCACCTCAAGAACCGGCGGACCTCACCAAGCTCCGCACCGACCCCGCCCGCGCCACCCGCATCCTGCGTGCCCTGCTCGTTCTGACCACCCTCGAAGTCAACCGCTGAAGCCTGGATCTGCATGGCGATTGCGGTTCAGGCTCATCCCTGACCTACGGGTGGAACGGAATGGATCTGCCGAACCACCCCAGCAAGGAGAAGACCATGGGACGGCTCGACGGCAAGACCGTCGTCGTCACCGGCGGCACCAGCGGCATCGGACTGGCCTCGGCCCGCCGCTTCCGCGAGGGGCCGCCGAGCGGGGGATGAACCTGCAGAGCTCGACGCTCAAGGACGACGAGAGCGGGGAACCGCTGCACGTCCAGCAGCGCAAGCAGATCGAGGCGTACCGGGAGGCGTGGCGGGCGGCGGGCCACACCCGCGAGCCGCGGGTCTCGGTCAGCCGCAGCGTCTTCCCGCTCGTCGACGACCGGGACCGCGCCTGCTTCGGCCAGGAGCGCGCCTCGAAGGACCAGATCGGCTACATCGACCCCACCACCCGCAGCGTCTTCGGCCGGTCCTACGCCGCCGAACCCGGCGTACTCGTCAAACAGCTCGCGCAGGACGAGGCCGTCGCGGCCGCCGACACCCTGCTGCTCACCGTGCCCAACCAGCTCGGTGTCGCCTGCAACGCGCATGTCATCGACAGCGCTCTCACCCATGTGGCGCCGGAGCTCGGCCGGCGCTGACACCCAGGGTGAACGGGGGTGTGTGACGCATCAACCAACTGTCGGTGAAGGGTGCGCGGGTCTCAGCGTGCGGCGGCCGGCGGCGGCAGCCGCATGCCCGCCAGGTCCGGCGGGATGGGCGTGTCCGGGCGGAAGAACGGCGCCGAGGGGCCGTCCTCGGCCGTGGCGGGGGCGTCGGTGAGGCGGAAACGGCCCCGGAGGCGGCCGTAGAAGTCCGTCGGGTGGAGACGGATCAGCCGGACCCGGTCCGGGGCGCGGAAGACGCCGATCCAGTCACCGGGGTCCAGCACCCCCCGCAACTGGCCGTCGATGCTCACCGCGGCCTGCCCGGAATGGGGCAGGACGCGCAGGGCGACCGGTTCGTCGGGCGCTGCGACGATGCTGCGGTTGAAGGTCATGTGCGGGGCGATGGGGGTGAAGACCACCGCGTCCATGTGCGGGGAGAGCACGGGGCCGCCGGCGGCGAAGCTGTACGCGGTGGACCCGGTGGGCGTGGCGACGGCCAGCGCGTCGGCCGAGTACGACGCCAGCAGCCGGCCCGCCAGGTAGACGCCGACGCTCACCTGGCGGTCGCGGGCGAGCTTCTCCAGGACGACGTCGTTGAGGGCGTTGACGTCCAGGGCGACGCCCCAGCCCTGGCCCTCGGTGGTCTCCGTCCGGACGTGCGGGGCGGGCAGCATGGGGCCGTGCCCGTACCGCAGCAGGGCGTCCATCCCCTCCGGTATCTCCAACCGGCGCGAGGCGCGCATGGTGAGCGTCATGCGTTCCTCGACGACTGCACGATTCTCGTGGACGGCGTCCAGGGCCGCGGTGACGTCGCCCACCGGTACCTCGGTGAGGAAGCCGACCTTGCCCAGGTCGACGCCTAGGACGCTCGCCCCGCTCTTGACGGCGATCCGCGCGCCCCGCAGGAAGGTGCCGTCGCCGCCCAGGGTGACGACGAGGTCGGGGTTCCCTGCGGCCTCGGCCTCCTCGCGTCCGCCGCGCCGGCCGTGGTCCTTGGCCCACACGTCGATGTCGGTGCAGGGGATCCCACGGGCCTCGCTCCAGCGGTGCACGGTCAGTGCCGCCTCCCGGGCGGCGGCCCGTCCCTGGTGAACGACGAGACCTATGCGTTGTATGGGCATGCGGACATCATGCAATACATGACAACAGGTGGCACAGCCGAGGATGGGTGACTGCGCCGCACGTGAGGGCATCGAGGCGTCGGAGGTGACTTCACCACGGCATCTGTGGGGATTGCCCGAGGCACCGGCTGGTGCGGGCTCGATTTCACCACGTCGTCGTGGCTGCGAAGCTGCGCAGTGAGCGTTCCCGCTCCCATCCCGTACCGAGGTGACCCCCATGCCCGTGTCCGCCCGCCGTCCCGCCGCCGTGCCCACCGGACAGGTGTGGTGCGAGTTCGGTCTCACGACCGTGCTGCTCTTCCTCGTGGTGACCATCGTGCGCTGGCTCCGGGTGCCCACGTCCCCGCTGTACATCGGCGATCTGCGCCTCGCTCTCGCGGTCATCGGGCCGGTCGCCGGGCTGCTGATCACCGGACTGATCCTGTCGCCGTGGGGACGCCGCAGCGGCGGGCACATGAACCCGGCGGTGACCGTCGCCGTGTGGCTGATGGACGTCTTCCCCGGAGTGAGCGTCCTGCCCTACATCGCCGCCCAACTGGCGGGTTCGGTACTCGGGGCGTCCTTCGGCCGGCTGGTGTGGGGGCCGGTGGTGTCTACGGTCGGCTTCGGAGCCCTGCGGCCCGCCCCGACCTGGTCGCCGTCGGCCGTGTTCCTCGCGGAGGCCGGGTGCATCCTCGTCCTGGCCCTCGCCGTCGGCTTCCTGTTGGCCTACCCGGCGTTCGGCCGGTGGCTGCCGGCCACGGTGGGTGCGTGCATCGCGCTCATCATCGTGGTGTTCGGCCCGCTCAGCGGCGGTTCCGCCAACCCCGCGCGGCAGTTCGGACCCGCCCTGCTCGCCGGCCAGTTCACCGACCTGCTGAGCTACATGGTGGCGCCGGTCGTGGGCGCCGTCCTCGGGGCGTCGGTGCACCATCTGCTCTACCGGCGCCTCCAACTGCACGAGCCGATCACGTATAAGCTCGCCGGCACGGGCGACGCCGCCGGACGCGCCGGGGCGTCGCGGGTGTGACAGGGCCGTCGGCCGGCCTCGGCGGACGACCGTCCGCACGACCGACGGCCAGGGCGTCCGGTCACGGACGGCGCCTCACAGGCCTGCTTTCGCCGCCATAGGTGGTTCTCCGCAGAAAGGTACTTCCACCCGACAACGCGGTCACGGGGCGGCTGAGACCTGCCGTGCGAACCCCGCCTTGATACGCCGCCGGTCGCCGGGGGAGACTTCACAGGTGATCCAGCCCGGCGACCGACCCGAAACCCTCGTGGGACGCCTGCGAGAAATCGACTTTCTGCAGCGCTTTCTCCAGCAGACCGGAGTGAACGGCGGCACACTGCTGCTGTCCGGAGAGGCGGGTGTGGGCAAGACGGCCCTGCTGGAGACGACCGCCGACGCCGCCCGCGCGTCAGGAACGACGGTCCTGCGCGTGACCGGAGCCGAGTTCGAGGCCGAAGTGAGCTTCGCCGGGCTCAACCAGGCCCTGTATCCCCTGGTCGACGAGTTCTCCTCGCTCGGGGACGAACACGCCGGGGCGCTGCGCGTCGCCCTGGGCTTCGCGGTGGGCCCCGCTCCGGACCGGCTCCTGCTGTCCAACGCCGTGACCCTGCTGCTGCGCAGGACGGCCGCGCGTGCCCCACTGCTGCTGATCATCGACGATCTGCCCTGGCTGGACCGGGCCAGTGCGGGGGTGCTGAGTTTCGCGGCACGCCGGCTGATCGGCAGCAGGGTGGGCCTCCTGGCGGCCTTCAGAACCGGATCGGCCGGCTACTTCGACACCAGCGGCCTGCCCGAGCTGCCATTGCGAGCGCTGGACGACGAAGCGGCTGCTCAGCTGCTGGCAGAACGCTTCCCCGGCCTCGACCCTCAGGTGCGGGCGCGGGTGCTGAGCACAGCGCAGGGCAATCCCCTCGCCCTGCTGGAACTGCCGCACGCCGTACAGGAGACCCGGCGCGGCCCCGCCGAGCCCGTGCCCCGCATCCTCCCGCTGAGCCAACGCCTGCAAGGTCTGTTCGCGGCCCGGGTCGCGGCGCTGCCCGCCGCGACCCGTACCCTGCTGCTCACTGCCGCGCTGGAGAGCACCGGTGACCTCGGGGTGCTGCAAGCCGCCGCCGGCACCGGTTACCGGCTGGACGATCTCGCACCCGCCGAGCAGAAACAACTCGTCAGGGTCGCGGCCGCCTCTCACACGGTGACCTTCCGGCACCCCCTGATCCGGTCCGCCGTCGTGGCGGAGTCGACCTCCGCCCAGCGCCGACAGGCGCACCAGGCTCTGGCGCAGGTCCTCCATGACGACCTGGAGCGCCGGGCGTGGCACCTCGGCGAAGCAACCGTCGAACCCGACGAGGAGGTGGCGGCACTGCTCCAGGCGGCGGCCCGCCGTGTCCGGGGACGCGGGGACTACCAGGCCGTCATCTCCCTGCTCTGCCGGGCCGCCGATCTCAGCCCCACCACAGAGGCACGCGCCGGCCGCCTGGCCGAGGCCGCCTACATCGGAGCGGAGGGCCTGGCGGCGGGGAGCACCCCCGAACTGCTGCGGGGCATCCACCAGTCCCACGATCAGCCCTCCGCTTCCCTGCACTACGCGTCCGCGGCCGCGCTCCAGCTGCTTGATTCGGACGGGCACGTGGACACCGCCCACCGCCTGCTGGCCGAGGCGATCGAGGCGTGGCCGAACCGTGCGGACGCCCACGACGAGGAACTGGTCAGCGCGCTGTTCGCCCTGGCCCTGGTCTGCATCGTCGGAGGACGGGCCGCTCTGTGGACGGCCTTCCACAGAGCGGTGGCCCGTCTCCGGCCCGAACCACCGGAGCTGCTGGTCCTGGGCATGGGCCTGTACGGCGCCGATCCCGTCCGCACCGGGGTGGCCCTGCTGCCACTGCTGGACGCCCGGCTCGCGACGATCCATCAGGAAGTGGACCCCGGCGTGGTGCAGACCGTGGCGGCGAGCGCGATCTACGCGGACCGGTTGGCCGAGGTACGGGAGGCACTGTGGCGGGCCATCCGGCAGGGCCGGGCCGACGGGCCCGGCAGACGGAGGATCGTCGCTCTCATGGATGTGTGTATCGACGACTTCGTCCGCGGTGAGTGGGCCGAGGCCTCGGAACTCGCGGCCGAGGGGCTCGCCGTGTGCGAGGAGTTCGGGGGCAGGTTCTTCAGCTTCTACTTCCGCTATCACCAGGCTCTCCTCGCCGCCGTCCAGGGCAGGTTCGAGACCAGCCGGGCCCTCACCGACCAGATGATCGGCTGGGCCGGTCCGCGCGGCGTGGGCATGGCGCAGACGTACGCCCGCCATGCCCTGGTCCTGGCCGACCTCGGGGAGGGTGACTTCGAGGCGGCCTATCAGCACGCGACGGAGATCAGTCCCGCCGGGACTCTCGCCTCGCACGTACCGCACAGTCTCTGGGTCGCCTTGGAACTGGTCGAGGCCGCCGTCCGCACGGACCGCAGGGCCGAGGCCGAACGCCACGTACGCGTGCTGCGCGAGTCGGGCGTCGCCGCTCTCTCACCCCGGCTCGCGATGCGGGAGGCGGCCGCCGCGGCACTCGTCGCCGACGACGATGCCGTGCGGCTCTTCGAGCACGCCCTGACGGCGCCGCAGGCCGGCGAGTGGCCCTTCGACACCGCGCGGATCCGCCTGCTCTACGGCGAACGGCTGCGCCGCTCGCGGGCGATGAGCGAGGCGAAGGCCCAACTCAGGCAGGCACTCGACGCCTTCGAGAAGCTCGGTGCCACGCCCTGGGCGGCACGTGCCGAACGGGAGCTGAGGGCGGCGGGACAGGCCACGCGCGCCCCCGCCAGCACCCGGGGCGTGGCCGCCCTGACCCCGCAGGAACTGGAGATCGCACAGCTCGCGGCGTCCGGCATGACGAACAAGGAGATCGGCGAGCGGCTGTTCATCTCACCACGGACGGTGAGCAGTCATCTGTACCAGATCTTCCCGAAGCTGGGCATCACCAAGCGGGCGGCCCTACGGGACGCACTCGGCAGGGACATTGCCTGAGGTGATCCGGGAGAACCCGCTCAGGTCGACGCCGGTGACCACGTCGTAGTCCTCCCGGGTGTACTCGGTGAACGGCTCGGCGACGAAGAATCCGGCCGTTGTCGACGGGGCTGTCGATGCGGCCGAACCGCTCGATCGCGGCGGCGGCGCGCTCGGCCGTGGCGGGGTCGGCGATGCCGTTCTGAACAGTGTCGGCGTCCTGTGTGTCCGGTACGGCGATGGTCCGCGAAGTAACGACCACGGCATGACCGGGCTTGCGATGAGCCTGGTCCAGGCCGGCCCGTTCCCTCTCAGACCGTCACGCCGCCCGGGACGCCCGTGCCCGGAGCTTCCTGAGCCACTCCTCCACCATGCGCCGGGCGGACGCCGCGTCCGCTTCCCGGTGTGCGATGGCTGCGGGACCGCGCGCCGCGAACCCCGTGAGGACCAGGGTCCGGTCTCCGCGGGCCAGGAGCAGCCACTCCTGGTACAGACCGAGATCGGTGCCGAGCGCGAACCACGCCAGTCTGCTGCAGGGGCTGCACTCGCCGACCCGTGCGCGCACCTCCAGCCCGTCGAGCCGATAGGCGAACTCGCTGTCGGTCCGCAGTCCCGGCGGATCAATATTCACCGCAGGCCGCTCCTCGACCGGCCTGACGTTCCGTGCCCCGCCGCACAGGTCGGCCAAGCACCCGAAGACGACTTCTGGCCGCGCGTCGAGGTCGGCCGCGCCGACGGCCCAGAGGTCGGAGAAGTCCGGGGAGTAGCCGATCGGCCAGTGCATGAGTCGGCAGCCATCCGGCTGGTCCGCCGCGGGCACATCGAACACGTGTCTTCCTCCGTGCGGCTCCTGGTGGTTTCTTCCCCAGCCAGGCTTCCCGATGGCCCACGGGTTGGCATCAGTCGTTCGACGGAGTCCCGCGCATGATGAGCGTCCCGGCACCGGTGTGGGCACCCCGCCTGCTCAGGCCGGGCAGCGCGCCGAGGACCAGGCGAGCGGTGGCGTCGACGGTGAACGTACGGGGGAAGACGCCACCCGCCCACGCGCGCGGGGCACGGTCGGTGAGGTGGCGCAGCACCGGGCGCACAGTCCGTCGGCCGCGACGAGGAGCCGGTTCACGGCGTCCCTGCGGCCGGGCCGCGCCAGGTCGAGGGCGACGTTGCCGGTGCCGACGAGCCCGCGAACCCCGACCGGGTCAGGAGGGGATGGGCCGACGGGGTGCCGCTGGTCACGGCCGTGAAGACACCGAAGACCGCGCGGCCGGTCACGTTGACGGCCAGGGTGGTCCGGGCAAGGCGGCCGGGCAGGGCCACAGCACGGCGCCGTAGCGTGCGACGGCGCGACCGCTCCCCCGGCCGCGTGCCCTGAACGGCGGCGGCCCGCCGGTGGGACGTGACCATGACACGACTCTTCGCGAGCGCGGTGCGCGGACCGCTCAGTGTCCGGCGGCCAGGTCCGGCAGCAACCGGGCAGCGTTACGAGTGGTCAGCGCACGCCAGGTGTCACCGGCCGGCTGCTCGGCCGCGTCGACGGAGGCGATCTGCGCGACGGCCCCCGCGGCCGGGGTCCAGCAGTAGTCGCTGCCGTAGAGCAGGCGGTCGTAGCCGAAGGTGGTCGTGAGCACCGGGATCTGGTGCGGGAAGGGACTGCCGGCCATGTCGAACCAGAGGCGGCGCAGCTGCTCCTGCACGGTGGGGCCGTCCGGGTCGCCGAAGCCGAACACGGTCCGGAACAGTTCCATGCGGTCGGCGAGCAGGGGCAGCGCGCCACCGCCGTGGGTGAAGACCCACTGGATGCGCGGGTAGCGGCGCAGCGCTCCGCTGAACACCAGGTCGGAGACGGCACGGGTGGAGTCGAACAGGAACTCCAGCATGGGCCGGGGCCGGCCGAGGGAGACGGCCTCGTGGCAGGGCGGCGAGGTGGGGTGGACGAAGACGACGGCGCCGCGCTCGTCCAGGTCCCGCCAGAGGGGTTCGAAGCGGGCGTTGCCGAGATAGGCGCCGTCGTGGTTGGTCTCGACGGCCACGCCGTGGCTGCCGAGGACGTCCAGGGCGTGGGCGGCCTCGGCACGGGCGCCGTCCACGTCGGGCAGCGGGAGGGAGGCGAAGTGCCCGAAGCGGCCGGGGTGTGCGCGCAGCACGTCCGCCGCGAACTCGTTGACCCGTCGGCTGAGCAGGCGCGCGGCGTGGTCGTCGCCGAAGTGCGTGCCGGGCGACGAGACGGACAGCACACTGGTGCGGATGCCGTGGGCGTCCATGAGGTCCAGGTGCCCGGCCGCCGACCAGGTGGGGTAGCCCCGCATTCCGTCGGGGAGCAGGTGTCCCGCGGCCCTGGCCGCCTCGACGTAGTCGGCGGTGACGAAGTGGGCGTGGACGTCGACGAGTCGCTCGGCTGTCGCGGTCACGGGGGTCCTCCATTCCTGACCGGCGACATGAGCTGGGTGCGTACCGCGGGCGGGGACATGCGGTCCCCGCGGCGGCGCCCAGGCCGGTCCCCCGATTCTCGTCAGGCGGCACCCCGGAGGGCCATGGGGTGATCCCCATGACCCGACGCGTCCTGCATGGGGATCACCCCACGGTCGTGGGCCGCGGTGCCCGTTCCCGGGTCTGTCCGAGGGTGCGTGTGGTGCCGGCCCGGGGCGCTCGGGCGGCACGCTCCTCCGGCCCGGGACGCTCGCGCTCGACGTACCCGGGTTCCGGCCGGTACGGCGAGTGGGGGCACCGCCCGCGCACGAGGCAGTGGAGGAGCGTGCGGCACGACACGCGGCGGGCGGGAGTCGTGCCGTCGGTCGTGGTGGCGGCCGGTGTCCGACCGTTGGGTGCGGTGGCGCGCCGAGTCGCCCTCCTCACCCCGTCATCGGTCCCGCCCGTGCCGGCGGTGTCAGTCCGGAGCCGGCCCCGTGCTCTCCCGGGCGATGAGTTCGGGCAGCGGGACCTGGACCGTGCCCGGGGAGGCGCCGTCCAGCAGGGACACCAGTTCCCGGGCGGCCGTGCGGCCGAAGGCCACCGTGTCCCGGGACAGCGCGGACAGCCAGGGCTTGACCATCCGGCAGAGCGCGGAGTCCTCCCAGGAGACCACCGACACGTCGTCCGGCACGGTGAAGCCCAGTTCGGCCGCGGCGCCGACGCCCGCGACCGCCATCACGTCGTTGTCGTAGATCAGTGCCGTGGGCGGGGCGGCGGCGCTCAGCACCCGGCGGGTGACGGCGGCTCCCTGCGCGTCGGAGTAGTCGGTGGTCACGGAGCGGACCTCGGTCAGCCCGCGCCGTTCGGCCTCGGCGCGCAGGCTGCGCACCCGCCGCTGGGTGTGCGCCAGGCCGGGGAGACCGGCGATGTGCACGATCCGCCGGTGACCGAGCGCGTGCAGTTCCGCGACGACGGCGGCCATCGCGCCGGCGTCGTCGGCCCACACCGCCGACAGCTTGGGGTCCAGTCCGGCCGGCGCGCCCCCGATCACCACGGCGGGCAGGCCGAGTTCGTCGAGGAGGCCGGGGCGCGGGTCGTCGATGCGGGGGTCGACCATGAGGACGCCGTCGACCCGGTGCTCGGCCCACCAGGTCCGGTATACCGCGCATTCGTCGGCAATGTCCTCTACAACTTGGAAGAGCAGACCGAGGTGTCGCTCGGCCAGCACTTCCTGGATGCCCGAGACCAACTGGAGGAAGAACGAGTCCACGCCGAGGGTGTGCGCGGGCCGGGCCAGCACGAACCCGACCGTCGCCGTCCCCTCACCGGACAGCTGCCGTGCGGCGGTGCTCGGCCGCCAGCCGAGCTGTTCGGCCACCCGGCGCACCCGGGCGCGGGTCACCTCGGAGACGCCGGGCCGGTTGTTGAGGGCGAAGGAGACGGCGCTCTCGGAGACCCCCGCCCGCCGCGCGATGTCCTTCATCGTCGGCCGGCGAGCCGGTGCACGCTTGTCCGTCACTTCCGCTCCCATTCCCTGGCATCGAGCACTAAAGCGCTTGAGCGTGACCAGCCTAAAGCGCATTAGCGATCGGAGACAAGAGCCTCGCACCACCCTTGTCCCGCTCGCGTCAAGACCGCGTGACCTGCGACTTCTATGGATGTTCGGAAGTTCTCAGTCGAATCCATTGACATTTTTCCGCCACAGGATGCAATGTCTGCCCCTGAACCCGTGGCCGGCATCGTCGCCGTGGCCCACCGTCCGAAGGAGCCCCCAGCCGTGCGCATATCCCGCAGAACCCTCGCCACCGCTGTCGCCGTCGCGGCCCTGCTGCCGCTGAGTGCCTGCGGCTCCGGGAACGACGACAGCTCGTCCGGCGACGCCTCGGGCAAGATCGAGGGGAACATCACCTTCCAGACCTGGAACCTGCGCGCCAACTTCAAGCCCTACTTCGAGGGCGTCATCGCCGACTTCGAGCACAAGTACCCGGGCACCCACGTGAAGTGGGTCGACCAGCCCGCCGAGGGCTACGCGGACAAGCTCAGCGCGGAGGCGGCCGGCGGCACGCTGCCCGACGTGGTCAACGTCTCCCCCGACCTGGCCGCCCCGCTCGCCAAGGCCGGGCTCGCCCTGAACCTGGACAAGGACAAGGCGGCGGCGAAGTACAAGAGCGAGTACCTGCCGGGTGCGTGGAGCAGCACCGACATCCCGGGCCTGCCGGGCACCTGGGCGTTCCCCTGGTACCTGAACACCGGCCCGCTGTTCTACAACAAGGCCCTGTTCAGGGAGGCCGGCCTCAACCCCGACCAGCCGCCGAAGACGTACGCCGAACTGTTCAAGGTCGGCCTGCAGATCGCCAAGAAGACCGACGGCAAGGTCGCCACCCTCGCCAACGTTCCGGCCATCGAGGACTTCGGCCGCTACGGCGTCCAGCTGATGAACAAGGAAGGCACCGGTTTCACCTTCAACGACGCCAAGGGTGTCGAACTCCTCACCAAGTACAAGGAGTTGTTCGACGCCAAGGCCCTCGACCCGCAGGCCCTGACCGCCACGCCCGAGTCGTCCGGCCGGAAGTTCCTCACCGGGGCCGTCGCCATGAATCCCGGCAGCGCGCTGGACCTGAAGAACTTCAAGACGCAGGCGCCGACCCTGTACAAGAACATCGGCATCACCGACCAGATCACCAGCACCGGCCACGTCAACATGTACGTGCAGAACCTGATGGTGAACGCCCAGTCCAAGCAGAAGCCCGCGGCCGTGGCCTTCGCGCACTTCGTCACCGACGCGAAGAACCAGATGGCCTTCGCCAAGCAGGTCGCCATCTTCCCGAGCACCGCGGGCTCCCTGAACGACCCGTACTTCACCAAGGAGGACGGTACCGACGAGACCCGGGTCCGGGTGGCCGCCGCCAAGTCCCTGAAGACGGCCGTGAACTACACACCCGTGCAGTTCAGCGACCAGATGAAGACCGCGCTCCAGCAGGAGGTCGCCAAGGCGCTCCAGGGCAAGGAGAGCCCCAAGCAGGCGCTCGACAACGCTGTCAAGGCCTGCGACCAGCTGCTCAAGCAGGGCTGATCCGCCGTGGCCCTCTCCTCCCCTGCTCGCCGGGGCCCCCGGGTGCGGCGTCAGCTGCCCACCAGTCCGTGGCTGTTCGCCGCACCCGGGTTGCTGGTCACCGCCGCGTTCGTGCTGTACCCGTTCGTGTCGACCGTGGTGAACTCCTTCACCGACCGTCGCACGCTGATCCCGGGCCGGTTCGTCGGTCTCGCCAACTACCGCGAGATGCTCCACGACGACATGTTCTGGATCGCCCTGCGCAACAGCACGCTGTACATCCTCGGGGTCGTCCCCGCGCTCGTGATCCTGCCGCTGCTGCTCGCCCTGCTGGTGCAGAAGCACATCCCCGGCATCTCCTTCTTCCGGTCCGCCTTCTACACCCCGGTCGTGGCCTCGATCGTGGTCGTCGGCCTGATCTGGGTGTGGCTGCTGGACGAACGCGGACTGATCAACTCGCTGCTGGAGACCCTGGGCGCGAGCCCGGTCGGGTTCCTCAGCGACCAGTGGCTGATCCTGGTCAGCGCCATGGCGGTCACGGTGTGGAAGGGCCTCGGCTACTACATGATCATCTACCTGGCCGCGCTCGCGAACGTGCCGCGCGAACTGCACGAGGCCGCCGCCGTGGACGGCGCGGGCGCGGTCCGCCGCTTCCTCAGCGTCACGGTGCCCGCGGTACGGTCCACGATGGTTCTGGTGGCCGCGCTCGCCTCGGTCTCCGCCTTCAAGGTGTTCTCCGAGGTGTACCTGATGGCCGGCCCGACCGGCGGCCCGGCCGGCGAGGACACCACCCTCGTGATGCTCGTACAGCGCACCGGCACCGGCCTCAGCGGCCGGGTCGGCTACGCCTCCGCGATCTCCGTGGTGGTCTTCGTGATCACCGTGGTGCTGATGCTGCTGGTGCTGCGCGCGGACCGGAAGGACGAGGCCCAGGCATGACCGACACCCTGCGCACCCCGGGCGAGCACACCGCCAGCCCGGGCCACCCGACGGCCGGCACCGCCCGGCGGACCGGCCGCCGCCCCCGTTTCACCGACGAGACCGGCCAACGGGTCAGGCCCTGGGAACTCGTCCTGCGCTACCTGCTGCTGCTCGCCGTGCTGGCCCTGACGATCGGCCCGTTCCTGTGGCAGCTGTCGACCTCGCTGAAGGGCCCGACGGAGGACATCTACAGCTCTCCTCCGTCGTTCCTGCCCGAGCACCCCACCCTGCACAACTACAGCCGGGTCGCGAGCGTCATCCCCGTCTGGGACTACGCCCTGAACTCCCTCAAGGTCGCCGTCGCCAGCGTGATCACCAACTGCGTCGGCTCCGCCCTCGCCGGCTACGCCCTGGCCCGGCTGCGCTACCGGGGCCGCGGGGCGCTGACCCTGGTCTTCATCCTGGCGCTGCTGGTGCCCGCCGAGAGCATCATCATCGCCCAGTTCACGACCATGCGGTCGCTGGACCTGAACAACACCCTCATCGGCGTGGTGCTGCCCGGCTGCGTCGGCGCGATGAACGTGCTGCTGATGCGCAACGCCTTCCTCAACCTGCCGTACGAGATCGAGGAGGCGGCCTTCGTCGACGGCGCCAACGTCTGGCAGCGGTTCCTGCGGATCGCGCTGCCGTCGGTCAAGGGCACCCTCGCCGTCGTCGCGATCTTCGCCTTCATGGGCGCCTGGGACGACTTCCTGTGGCCGCTGATCGTGCTCGGCGACCCGGGCAAGTTCACCCTCACCGTCGGCCTGAACTACCTGCACGGCACGTTCGCCAACGACCAGCGGCTGGTCGCCGCCGGCACGGTCATCGCCGTGGCCCCGCTCATCGTCCTCTTCGCCTGTCTCCAGCGGTACTTCTTCCGCGGGGTCGGCGAGGGCGCCGTCAAGGGCTGAGCGCCGACCGAAGGCCGCCCGCCTCACCGAAACCCCCCGCAAGGACACCCATGCCTCCTGCCGTGCGCTTCGGCGTCAACTACACCCCCAGCGAAGGGTGGTTCCACCACTGGCTCGACTTCGACCTCGACTCCGTACGCGCCGACCTGGACTCGATCGCCGAGCTCGGCCTGGACCACGTCCGGGTCTTCCCGCTGTGGCCCTACTTCCAGCCGAACCGGGCCCTCGTCCGGCCGCGCGCGGTGGAACAGCTCGTGGCCCTCGCCGACGCCGCCGCCGAACGCGGACTGGACGTGAACGTGGACGGCCTGCAGGGCCACCTGTCCAGCTTCGACTTCCTCCCCGCCTGGACCCGCACCTGGCACCGGCGCAACATCTTCACCGACCCCGAGGTCATCGACGGACAGGCCGCCTACCTGCGCACCCTCGCCGCCGCCCTCGCCGACCGGCCCAACTTCATCGGCATGACCGTCGGCAACGAGGTCAACCAGTTCAGCGCCGGCCCCCACCCCGATCCCGACCGGGCCACCCCCGAGCAGATCGACACCTGGCTGGAGCGCATGCTCGCCGCCTGCGAGGAGGGCGCCCCCGGCCGGCTGCACCTGCACGCCGAGTACGACGCCACCTGGTACCAGCACGACATGCCGTTCACCCCGGCCCAGGCCGCCCGGTACGGCGGCGTCACCGCCGTGCACTCCTGGGTGTTCAACGGCACCGCGCAGCGCCACGGCCGTGCCTCCGTGCCCAGCGAGCACCACGCCGCCTACCTGGTGGAACTCTCCAAGGCCTGGGCCGACGACCCGCACCGTCCGGTGTGGCTCCAGGAGGTCGGCGCCCCCGCTCCGCTGGTCCCCGCCGAGCACGCCGCCGCCTTCACCGAGGCGACCGTCGCGAACGTCCTGGACTGCCCCGGCCTGTGGGGCGTCACCTGGTGGTGCTCCCACGACGTCTCGCGCGGCCTCGCCGACTTCCCGGAACTTGAGTACTCCCTCGGCCTGCTGACCAACGACCGGCGGCCGAAGGACATCGCACGGGTGCTGGCCGACGCCGCCCGCCGGACCCACCCCGCCCCGGCACCCCGCACCACCGCCCTCGTCGTACCGGCCGACCCGGAACAGCGCACCGCGCTGGCGCCGGGCGGCACGGTGTACGACGCCTTCTTCCGGCTCACCGCCGACGGCGCCCGGCCCACCACGGTCCTCGACGTCCGCGCGGACGACACCGATCATCTGCTGGCCCGTGGTATCACCGAGACCGTCACGGCCGAGCAGGTCCTCACCCCGCAGCACCGATGGAGCACCCCGCATGCATGACGACCGCACGCTGATCGAAGCCCGCCTCAAGCGTGTCCTGGACGAACGGATCCGCCCCGCCGTGTACCCGGAGTCGGTGCCGCTGGAGGTCGCGGTGTGGAACGCGCCGGGTGAACCGGTGCCGGTCGAGGAGGGCCTGGCCGCCGAGCCCGAGCCGATCGCGGTGGGGTCCCGCTGGGGTGCCCCCTGGGGGACGAGCTGGTTCCGGGTGACCGGCACCGTGCCCGAGGCGTGGGCCGGCAAGACGGTCGAGGCGATTCTCGACCTGGGCTTCGACGAGAACATGCCCGGTTTCCAGTGCGAGGGCCTGGTCTACCGGCCCGACGGCTCCCCGGTGAAGGGCCTGAACCCGCGCAACCAGTGGGTGCGGATCGGGGCGCCGGTCGCGGGCGGCGAGGAGGTCCGCCTGCACGTCGAGGCCGCCTCCAACCCGGTGATCCTGGACTACCACCCCTTCCTGCCCACGCAGCTCGGGGACAAGGAGACCGCCGGGAGCGAGCCGCAGTACACGCTCACCCGCATGGACCTGGCCGTGTTCGACGAGACGGTGTGGCAGCTCGTGATGGACCTGGAGGTCCTGGGCGAGCTGATGGCCGAGCTGCCCGAGGACTCCGCCCGCCGCTACGACATCCTGCGGGCGGTGGACCGTGCGCTGGACGTGGTGGACCTCCAGGACGTCAACGGCACCGCCGCCCGGGCCCGGGAACAGCTGACCGACGTCCTCGCGGCGCCCGCCGTCCCGTCCGCGCACCGGATCAGCGCCGTCGGCCACGCGCACATCGACTCCGCCTGGCTGTGGCCGCTGCGGGAGACGGTGCGCAAGGTGGCGCGCACGACGTCGAACATGACCGCGCTGCTGGAGGACGAGCCGGAGTTCGTCTTCGCGATGTCGCAGGCGCAGCAGTGGGCGTGGGTGCGCGACCACCGGCCCGAGGTGTGGGCGCGGGTGAAGAAGGCCGTCGCCGACGGCCGGTTCGTGCCCGCCGGCGGCATGTGGGTGGAGTCGGACACCAACATGCCCGGCTCGGAGGCCATGGCACGGCAGTTCGTGCACGGCAAGCGGTTCTTCCTCGACGAGTTCGGGGTGGAGAACGAGGAGGCGTGGCTGCCGGACACGTTCGGCTTCGCGGCCGGTCTGCCGCAGATCATCAAGGCGGCCGGGTCCAAGTGGCTGCTGACGCAGAAGATCTCCTGGTCGCAGACGAACAAGTTCCCCCACCACACGTTCCAGTGGGAGGGCATCGACGGCACCCGGATCTTCACGCACTTCCCGCCCGTCGACACCTACAACTGCTCGATGAAGGGCAGCGAGATCGCCCACGCGGCGAAGAACTTCAAGGACAAGGGGCGCGCCCGGCACTCCCTGGCCCCGACCGGCTGGGGTGACGGCGGCGGCGGCACCACCCGGGAGATGGTCGCCAAGGCCGCCCGGCTGCGCGACCTGGAAGGCTCCGCGCAGGTGGCCTGGGAGACCCCGCAGGCGTTCTTCGAGAAGGCCGAGGCGGAGTACCCCGAGCCGCCCGTGTGGGTGGGCGAGCTGTACCTGGAACTGCACCGGGCGACCCTGACCAGCCAGGCCAAGACCAAGCAGGGCAACCGGCGCAGCGAGCACCTCCTGCGCGAGGCCGAACTGTGGGCGGCCACCGCGGCTGTCCGTGCCGGGTTCCCCTACCCGTACGAGGAGCTGGACCGGATCTGGAAGACGGTGCTGCTGCACCAGTTCCACGACATCCTGCCCGGCTCCTCCATCGCCTGGGTCCACCGCGAGGCACGCGCCACCTACGAGCGCCTGGCCGGCGAACTGAACGCGATCATCGAGGGCGCCCAGCGGGCGCTGGCCGGCGAGGGCACCACCGAGCTGGTCTTCAACTCCGCCCCGCACGAGCGGGCGGGTGTGGCCGCGGGCGGTGCCACCGCCCCGGCACTGACCGGCTCCACCACGCTCGTTCCTCGTCAGGACGGCGGGTTCGTGCTGGACAACGGCCTGTTGCGCATCGAGATCGACGCCCAGGGACTGGTCGTCTCCGCCTACGACCTGGCCGCCGACCGCGAGACCATCGCCCCGGGCCACGCGGCGAACCTCCTCCAGCTCCACCCCGACTTCCCCAACATGTGGGACGCCTGGGACGTGGACGAGTTCTACCGCAACACCGTCACCGACCTCACCCAGGCCGAGTCGGTCACCGCCGGGGCGGACGGCACCTCCGTCCAGGTCGTGCGCGCCTTCGGCGACTCCCGCGTCACCCAGGTCCTGTCCCTGCCGCCGGGTGAGCAGCGCCTGGTGGTGGACACCGAGGTCGACTGGCACGAGACGGAGAAGTTCCTCAAGCTCGCCTTCCCCCTCGACGTGCATGCCGAACGCTACGCCTCGGAGACCCAGTACGGGCACGCCTACCGGCCCACCCACACCAACACCTCCTGGGAAGCGGCCAAGTTCGAAGCCTGCAACCACCGCTTCCTGCACCTGGAGGAACCCGGCTGGGGCGTCGCGGTCGTCAACGACTCCACCTACGGCCACGACGTCACCCGCACCGTCCGCACCGACGGCGACGGCGGTACGACCACCACCGTCCGGGTCTCGCTGCTGCGTGCCCCGCGCTTCCCCGACCCCGAGACCGACCAGGGCGTCCACCGCTTCCGCCACGCCCTCGTCCCCGGCGCCTCCATCGGCGACGCCGTCCGCGAGGGCTGGCGGATCAACCTCCCCGAACGGCGTCTCACCGGCGCCGGGGCAGTCGCCCCGCTGGTCACCGTCGACAACGACGCCGTCGTCGTGACCGCCGTCAAACTCGCCGACGACGGCAGCGGTGACGTCATCGTCCGCTTCCACGAAGCCCACGGCAGCCGGGTCCGGGCGACCCTGACGGCCGGCTTCGAGGTCTCCGGCCTCACCGTCACGGACCTGCTGGAGCGGCCCCTCGCGGACGCGGCCAACCCGGAACGCGACGGCGGACGGATCACCGTACGCCTGCGCCCGTTCGAGCTGGTGACGTTGCGCCTGCGGCGGGCGTGACCACGGGAACCATGAAGGGGGCGCGGGGCCCGCCCCCGGCCCCCCCCCCCCGGGGGGGGGGGCGCCCGGAACCCCCCGGGGGAGGGCCCCCCCGCGGGCACCGGGGTTCAGCAAGGTACA
>NZ_JBIRJA010000021.1:144947-194294 GCF_044329325.1 Streptomyces sp. NPDC017676
GGTACCGGGCGCCCGGGCCGGGGTGGGGGGGGGTGGTGGGGGGGGGGGGGGGGGGGCCCCCCCCGCCCCCGGGGGGGGGGGGGGGCCCCCCCCCCCCCCCCCCCCCCCCCTGGGGAGGGTGACGCCGGGAAGCCTCGGGGGAAGGGCCCCCTGGCGTCACGCGTGGTTCAGAAGGGTCAGGCGCCGGTGCTGCCCGGGCTCGCCGCACCCGAGGTGGTGTAGGCGTGCGCACCGGTGCCCGCCAGCTTGCCGCCGTCCACGATGAGGTACTCGTCGCGGATCGGGCGGCCGGCGAGGAAGTCCTCCAGGATCTCGCGGGTGCCGGCGGCGTAACGTGCCTGCGCCGAGAGGGTGGAGCCCGACACGTGCGGGGTCATCGCGTTGTGCGGCATGGTCCGCCAGGGGTGGCCGGGCGCCGGGGGCTGCGGGTACCAGACGTCGCCCGCGTACCCGGCCAGCCGGCCCGACTTCAGCGCGCGCACGACCGCGTCGCGCACCATGATCTCGGCCCGCGCGGTGTTGACGATGTAGGAGCCGCGGCGCATGGTCGCGAGCAGTTCGTCGTCGAAGAGGTGGTACGTCTCGGGCTGGAGCGGCGCGTGCACGGACACCGCGTCGACACTGCGCACCAGCGACCGGACGTCCGGGTGGTAGGTGAGACCCAGTTCCCGCTCGACCGCCTCGGGGAGCCGGTGCCGGTTCATGTAGTGCAGGTTGACGTCGAACGGCTTGAGCCTCTTGAGCACCGCGCGGCCGATCCGGCCGGCCGCGATGACACCGACGTCCATGCCCTCGATGTCGTAGGCCCGTGACACGGCGTCGGCGATGTTCCAGCCGCCGTTGCGGACCCACTCGTGGGACGAGACGAAGTTCCGTACGAGGCAGAGCAGTTGCATCACGGCGTGCTCGGCCACGCTGATGCTGTTGCTGTAGGTCTCCTCGGCGACGGTGATGCCGCGCTGGATGGCGGCCTCCAGGTCGACGTGGTCGGAGCCGATGCCCGCGGTGAGGGCGAGCTTGAGCTTCTTCGCCTTGGCGATGCGCTCGGCGGACAGGTAGGCCGGCCAGAACGGCTGGGAGATGACGACGTCGGCGTCGGGCAGTTCACGCTCGAAGACCGAGTCCTCCCCGTCCTTGTCGCTGGTGACGACGAACTCGTGGCCCTGCGCCTCCAGGTAGGAGCGCAGGCCCAGTCCTCCGGAGACGCAGCCGAGGAGTTCGCCGGGGGTGAAGTCGACGGCGGACGGGGTCGGCAGACTCGTGCCGTCCGGATAGGCGGTGAGCCGGGGAAGCGCGTCGCGGACGTACTCGGGCGGGTACCCGGTCAGCGGATCCGGATAGAGGACGCACAGCACCTTCATTTCCCGTTCTCCTCGCACACGAGCCATCGACTGCCCATACACCGGCCGGAGATCGGGACGAAGGCGAGGTCCGGTCGGGGCCCGCACCACTCCCGTGAACGCTCGTCGCGGGCGGCCCGGACTCCCCCCACTCTCGCTCCGGGCACCCGTCCCGGACCATGGAGCGGGCCCTACGTCCCGGCGCCGCCCGGTGTGCGGAGCACCCCACTTCCGGCGACGGGTTCACCCGTCACTCACGGGTCACCGGGCGGGCGCGGGAGCGCTGTCCGGCCCGGAGTCAGCGGCCCTCCAGCAGCGGCCTACGCGGATCCCACGTCGTGCCGTCGCGAGCGTCCTTGCGTCGGCGCGCCATACCGGTCAGTGCCTCAAGGACGACACGGTTGGCGAGGAACGACGTGATCTCGGCATGGTCGTAGGGCGGTGCCACTTCGACGATGTCGACACCGAGGACGGGCAGTTCGTAGGCGACCCGGCGGACGGCGTCGAGCAGTTGCCGGGCGGTCAGGCCACCCGGCTCGGGCGTGCCCGTGCCCGGAGCGTGGCCGGGGTCGCACACGTCGACGTCCACCGACAGGAAGACTCCGTCACAGTCGTCCATGGCGATGGCGAACGCCTCGGTCATGCACTCGTCGAGGCCCCGTGTCCCGATCTCGGTCATCTCGTAGGAGCGCATGCCCTGGCGTGCCATCCAGTCCAGCGTCTCGGGCGGCGGCCAGTACCCGCGCAGTCCGATCTGCAGGAACCGGTCGCCGCGCACCGAGCCGGACTCGATGAGCCGGCGCATCGGCTGGCCGTGACCGACCAGGGAGCCGAACTCGACGTCCACCGTGTCGGCGTGGGCGTCGAAGTGGATCATCGAGACCCTGCCCGGCCCCACGTGCTCGGCCACACCGGCCGCGTCCGGCCAGGCGATGGTGTGATCGCCACCGAGGATCACGGGGATGGCCCCGGTGCTCGCGACGGCTCGGACCGCGGTCCGCAGGTCGCGCACCGAGCGCTCGGCGTCGCCCGAGAACATCTCCACGTCCCCGGCGTCGTAGACGCGCAGGTCCCGTAGCCCGTCGACCCGCATGGCCAGCGAGGGGCGCGATCCGTCGTGGGGGTTGTAGTCGGTCTGCCGGATGTACTGCGGACCGAACCGTGTGCCCGGGCGGTGCGAGGTCCCGCCGTCGAACGGCGCACCCAGGATCACGACGTCGGCGTCGGCGTAGCTCGCCGGGTCCGCCCAGTCGCACGGGTCGATACCCATGAAGGTGATGTCCGGTCCGAATTGCGTGCCATAACGAGCCACGGTGTCCACCAGTTCCAAGAGGGCCGGTCGTCGGCGTCGGGAGCGTGCGGGAGTGCGGGAGGGTCAGCGCATCGAGTCGATGAGGAGACGCAGGTCCTCCCGCGAGGTCAGCGGGTTGACGATGGCGACCCGGGCGCAGACCTGGCCACGGTGCCGAGTGGGGGTGACGAAAGCCCGCTGCGATGCCAGCAAGTGGGCGCTCCAGCGGTCGTAGTCCTCGGGTTTCCACCCGACGCGCTCGAACACCAGCACGGTGAGGTCGGGTTCGACCAGGAGGTCGACGTGGTCGGCGCTCCGTATCAGGTCGGCCCCGGCGCGTGCGGTGGCCAGCGTCTGCTCGACGGCGTCGCGGTAGGCGTCGGTGCCGTTGGCGGCCAGCGAGAACCACAACGGCAGTCCGCGGGCCCGGCGGGTGAGATGGACGGCGTAGTCGGACGGGTTCCACTCCCCCTGGCCCGTGACGGGTTCCAGATATGCGGCGTGCTGGGTGTGGGCCTGGCGCGCCCGTTCCGGATCGCGGTAGACGAGGGCGCAGCAGTCGAAGGGGCCGAACAGCCACTTGTGCGGGTCGACGATGAACGAGTCGGCTTCCTCGATGCCGGCGTAGAGGTGCCGGACGCTGGGCGCGGCCAGGCCGGCACCTCCGTAGGCGCCGTCGACGTGCAGCCACCAGCCGTTGTCGCGGGCGGCCTCGGCGACTCCGGCGATGTCGTCGACGATGCCGAGATTGGTCGTGCCGGCGGTGGCGACCACGGCGAAGACGCCTTCGCGCCGGGCTTCGGGAAGCCGGCCGACGGTGTCCCGCAGCGCCGCGCCGGTCATGCGACCGCGCTCGTCGCCCCTGACCTGGATGACGTCCACGTCCATGACCACCCGCAGTGCGTGGGCGACCGACGAGTGCGTCTCCCCGGTCACGCAGACCGCCCAGCGCCGTGGCGTGCGGGACCGCGTCCTCTTCGCGGCTTCACGGGCGGCGACCAGGGCGGACAGGTTCCCGACCGTGCCGCCCTGGACGAACGTGCCGCCCGATGTGCCGGGCAGGCCGGCCAGGTCGGCGATCCAGCGCAGCGCCTGGTTCTCGGCGAACGCGGCCCCCGCGCCTTCGAGCCACGACCCGGCGTACACGCTCGAAGCGGCGACCAGCATGTCGAACGCCGCGGCCATCCTGGTCGGAGCGCCCGGGATGAAGGAGAGGTAGCGCGGGTGGTCGACGGCCAGGCAGGCCGGAGCGAGCACCTCGGACCAGAGCCGTACCGCTTCGGGACCGCCCACCCCGCAGGCCGTGATCGTGCGGCCGGCGAGGGCTTCCAGGTGTTCCGGCGTCGCCGTGCCGCCCAGCGAGGGGTTCGCGGCCAGCCGTTCCACGCTCAGCCGGGCGAGTTCCAGCACTGTCGTTTCGACGGCGGGCGTGTATTCGTGCACGGGACGTCCTCGGGGGCTGCGGGCCGAATTCCGGTTTCCGACGCACCGGCCGAGCCCGTCCCGGAACCGGTCTCCTCCATTCGGCCATGGACATACCGTCCCCGTCTATCACGCATCCACGAGGTGAGTGTCCGTGGATCGCGGACGATCCCTTACGCTGCTTCGATGGATCTGCGATGGATGCGTGTCCTGGTCGGTCTGGCCGACCACGGCACTCTGCGGGCTGTGGCCGACGTGACCGGCTACAGCACCTCCGCCGTGTCCCAGCACCTCGCCGCTCTGCAGCGGTCCCTCGACGTCGTACTGGTGGAGCCGGTCGGCCGACGGCTCGCGTTCACCCCCGCGGGCCGGGCGTTGCTGCCTCACGCCCGTGCCATGCTCGCCGCGTTCGATGCCGCCCGCGGCGACCTCAGACCCGAGGGACCACTCACCGGTCAGGTCCGCCTCGCGGGCTACGCCACAGGCCTGGCCCGCCACGTGATCCCTGCACTCACCGTCCTGCGAGCCCGGCACCCCGACCTGACCGTCACCATGGAGGAGCGCGAGCCCGCCGAGGCCAGAGCCCTCCTCGACCGGGACGAGACCGACATCGGCCTGGTCTACGACCTCAGCCTCGTCCCCCGCGACATCCCTGCCGCCGCCTACAGTCACGTGCCGATCGATCTCGTGGTCGCGGCCACGGAGGACCGGGCCCCCGAAGAGATCATCATCGATCCCACGACGAACTGGATCGTCAACTCCCGTGGAAGTGACGATGCCGAACTGGTCCACCGGGTGACCGCCCGGTACGGCGTCAGCCCGCGGATCCACCACCGCATCGACAGCCTCGACCTGGTCGTCCGTCTCACGGCTGCCGGCCTCGGTACCGCTCTCATGGCCGCCGACGGGCCACGCCACCCTCACGTGCGTCACCTTCCCCTCCACGGCGCCGCCGGATACCGGCGCAGTTACGCGCTCACCAGGCCGGGGCGCCAGGACTGGTGTGCCAACGCGGCTGTCGTCGCCGCCATCACCGCCGCTCAAGGCCCTGCACAGGAGGGCGGCCACACTTCGGCGTAATATCACCTCTCAAACCCGGGTCGGAGTCATACGAGACCCACCCCTGGGCTACCCGCGGATCTGCGGAGAGAGAGCCTCTGCCATGCCTCGCAATCGCATAGACGTACACACGCACGCCTTCGGTCCCACGCTGACGGAACTGTTCGACAGCCAGGTCATCCGCCTGCGCGGCGGATACAAGATCTCGGCGAGATGGACTCCGGAGAGCGCGCTGGCCTTCATGGATCGCAACGACATCGCCGCACAGGTGCTGTCGGTGCCCTTCGCCTTCTCCGGCACCCCGGACGATCCGGACTTCGGCATACGCACCAGCCGACGTGTCAACGAGGATCACGCCGAGATCGTCTCGGCCCGCCCCGACCGGTTCGGTGCCTTCGCCTGCCTGCCGGGGGACAGCGCGCAAGCGGCCCTGGCGGAGCTGGAATACGCCCTGGACGAACTGGCCCTGGACGGAGTGATCCTTCCGTCGAACGTCAACGGCCGGTACTTCGGCGACGAGTTCTTCGAACCGCTGCTGGAGGAGCTGAACCGGCGCCGAGTCCCCGTCTTCGTCCATCCGACGGAGCATCTGGCCATCGACAGTCTCGGCTTCGACCGGCCGAGTTCGGTGATCGAATACCCTCTGGACACGGCACGGAACATCACCAACGCCGTGTACACGGGGGTCTTCCAGCGCTACCCCGACCTGCGATTGATCCTGGCCCACTGCGGCGGTGCCCTCCCCACACTGGGCTGGCGCATCGCGGAACACACCGAGATGGGCCGTGGCCCCAAGGACGCGGACATCGATCCCGCTCACGTGACGCAGGTTCTGCGCGGCCTCTACTACGAGACCGCCTTGGCCGGTGCGGCTCACTCTCTGCTGCCGACCTTGCAGGTCACGGGTGCAGACCATGTTCTGTTCGGGACCGACTGGCCAGCCGCCCCCGAGACGACGGTGACGCACAACACCGCCAACCTGTTGTCGTTCGGCTTCACGGAGGACGAACTCGTGGACATCGAACGGCGAAACGCCGCCCGGCTCTTCCCCCGCCTGGGCTGATCCACCGAAACGGCGCGCCACCGCAGATACCGCCAGGCCGAGCGATGGTGCTCGGCAGCCGGCCACGGCGCCATCCAGCCGTAGACCAGCCACCGCTCGGCCAACGTAAGTCACCAACGTCACACCGGGCTGTATCGCCTCCTATATTGCAGCTGACACATGAGTCGCTGAGCAGTGAGTGACGTTCGGTGACTCCAGCGCTACCTCGTGGAGGTTCTTGTGCGAAGTCTGAAAAGAAACATCGCTTCCGCCGCGGTGGCCGCCGGCGCTGTGGCGCTGGCGGTAGGGCTGTCCAGCTCCCCCGCCTTCGCCGTCGATCCCGGCACGCCCGGCTACGTCACCTTCTGGCAGGGCGGATTCACCGGCCCGGCTCTGGAGTACTCACCGTCCCAGGTCGGCACCTCGTGCGTGACCCTGCCGTTCTCGGTACAGTCCGACCTCAACTACAGCTATCGGACCGTCCTCGTCTACAGCGGCACCGGGTGCACCGGTTCCACGCTGACGCTGCCCGCGGGTGACCTGCACAGCTTCGGTGGGTTCGTCGGAAAGAGCTTCCGTTTCGCGAGCTGACCGCGCTTCCGGCCGGACCGGTGGCAGTCAGGGGGCTGACAGTCATGTGTCGCCGATGTATTGTGAGTTTCTGACTTTGATCCGGCCGGATAGTGTCTGCTTATGACGACAACCCAAGGCGAGTCCACCATCAGTGTGTTCTCAAAGGACTGCCTCTCCCGCCAGGTGCTCCTGGACGTGACAGGCCGATGGGGCGTCCTCGTCCTGTCGGCCCTGTACGAGCGGGAGTGCCGCTTCAACGTACTGCGACGCCGTATCGAGGGCATCAGCGAGAAGATGCTGTCGCAGACCCTGTTCACCCTGCGCCGGGACGGCCTGGTCAACCGGCATGTCGAGGCGACGATCCCACCCAAGGTCACCTACAGTCTGTCCCCGCTCGGGACGGCCGTGGCGAAGCGGGCCGTCGAACTCGTCACTCTGCTCGAGACCGAGGCGGAACGGTTCGAGCAGGCCTGGGCGGCCTTCGAGGAGTGACCCGGTCCAGCTTTCCGGTTCCCGCAGATCGACCGTCAGCTCGCCTGCCCGGGCCCAGTGGCCTCCCAGTTCTCCTCCAGCACACCTTGTCCCGCGCGGACCGGCGACGCCCTGGCCCGATCCGCGCCCGCGACCTCGGCCCCGCTGTCCTCGGCCGCCGCCGGCACCGAGAGTGGCACAGTCCGCGAATGTGAACCCCGCTCAAGGCAAACTCGGGGCAGTTCCAGGCTCTAGGCACGCTCCGCCGCCATGGCCCCCCGCGCGCCTGTCGCCGGAACGGCCCCAGTCTCCGGCCCGCCGCATACCCGGGCGACACCCTGCGCTATCGGTTGCCGGAAATTCAGCCGCACGGCAGGCTGGTTTCCCACGGGGCCGCACCGCGTCACCGCCGGTGGCCCTCATCTCAGTTCACCTGGGACTCACCCAGCACGACCGAAGGAACACAGCATGGCCAGCGGCACGGTGAAGTGGTTCAACGCGGAGAAGGGCTACGGATTCATCGAACAGGACGGCGGACCCGACGTCTTCGCCCACTACTCGGCGATCTCCGGTACGGGTTTCCGTGAGCTCCTTGAGGGAGAGCGGGTCACCTTCGACGTCACCCAGGGCCAGAAGGGCCCGCAGGCGGAGAACATCATCCGGCCCTGATCCCGCGCGCACCGGTCGACGGTGCCCGTGACGTACGGTCCGCGCACCCCGTGACGGGGTGCGCGGACCGACGCGGTTGGGCACGGACCGCAGAGTCAGTACCGACCCATGTGCGAACGACACATGAGTCACACGTGACAGTCACTTCTTGCCCTGTCACGACAGGTACGATCTTCACACTTCCGAATGCGCGCAAACGGCGCGCTCGTGCAAGGAGTCGTCCTGTGAGTTCAGTATCCGCGGCGGTCCCTCAGCCGGGGCGCACCAAAGCCTTCCTACGGCTGGTGATGATCGAGCACTCGGTGTTCGCGCTGCCCTTCGCCTACATCGCCACCCTGACGGCGATGTACGAGCGACACGGTGCCGTCGACTGGGTGAAGCTGCTGCTGGTCACCGTCTGCATGGTGGGGCTGCGCACTTTCGCCATGGCCGCGAACCGGATCATCGACCGCGAGATCGACGCCCGGAACCCCCGCACGGCCCATCGTGAGCTGGTCACCGGCGCGATGTCGGTGCGGCACGCGTGGACGGGCGCACTGGTCGCCGTCGTCGTCTTCCTCGGCGCGGCGGCCCTGCTGAACCCGCTGTGCCTGGCCCTGGCGCCCATCGCCGTCGTCCCGATGGTGGTGTACCCGTACGCCAAGCGGTTCACCAACTTCCCGCAGGCCTTCCTGGGCCTGGCGCAGTCCATGGGCCCGGTCGGTGCCTGGCTGGCGGTCACCGGCTCCTGGTCCTGGAAGGCCGTGATCCTCGGCCTCGCCGTCGGCATCTGGATCGGCGGCTTCGACCTCATCTACGCCTGCCAGGACGTCGACACCGACCGGCGCATCGGCGTGAAGTCGGTCCCGGCCCGCTTCGGCATCCCGGCCGCGATCCGGGGCGCGCGGGTGTGCCACACGATCACCACGGCCCTGTTCGTCTGGTTCGCCCTGGCCACCCACGCCGGCGCCTTCTTCTGGCTGGGCCTGCTGATCGTCGCGGGCGCGTTCGTCTACGAGCACTCCATCGTCCGCCCGCACGACCTCTCCCGCCTCAACCGCGCCTTCTTCCAGGTCAACGGCTTCATCGGGATCGCGCTCTTCGTGTGCGCGCTGCTGGATCTGCTGGTGCGTGGGCTGTCCCTGCGCTGAGGGATGACGGCGCGAAGCGGGGCGGAAGACGGGAGGATCACTCCCCGTCTTCCGCCCCGTACCCTTCTTCCGCCCCTTCCCCGTCCTCCGGCCCGTATCCGCCTCCGGCGAGCAGCGTCATGTGATCGGCGACGTACGCCACGGCGCCCGTGGGGTTCAGGTACAGCTCGTGCCCGAAGGGGACTTCCGGAAGCAGGTCCTCCACCCGCACCCGACGGTGCCGCAGCGCGCCCACGCGGTCGAGCTGAGCCTGTGAGGTGAACACCGGGACGACCGGTGTGCCGTCGGGTGCCGAGGCGGTCACCGGCGCGTCCTGGGCGTCGACCAGTACGGCGACCTCGGCCGTCAGCAACAGCCGGTCGATGTCCTCCTCGGGGCCGTACCCCGTCGCGGCGAGCTGGATGGCGGCGTCGAGGGCGTCGGTGGGGTCGTCCCAGCCGAGCGCCAGCGGTGACGGGCGGTAGTCGGGATTTTCCGACCACTCCACCACCTCCCCCTCGCCGTCCGTGCGCCACTGCCCCACGATGGCCCAGGCGGGCGGCTCGTCCGTTCCCTGCCAGTAGGGGTCGACCACCCCCAGCCAGTGGTCCGGTGCCAGCCGCGCGGCCTCCCTGATGTTCTCCGGCACCTCGGGCAGTTCCTCCCCGCCCACGGCCTCCACGCCCTCAGCCCCGGCAGCCTCGACGGCACGCAGCCGGGACACCCAGCGGGCGGCCGTGTCCGGGTCATCCCCATCGTTCGGGTTTTTCTGGGCGCCGACTTCGTCGTCCGGGGCGGTCTGTACCAGGGCGCGCTTGACGCCATCCGCTTCCTCGATTTCGAGTTCTTCCATTTCTCATCCTTGCACTCTGGTTCGTCTGGCATAGCCTCAAGAAGGGTCAGCCAGCCCGGCAGCTCTCCTGTCCCCAGCAATAATCCCCGCGATAGCTTGCGCTATGGCGTTTATGTCATGTTCGCTCCACAGATGAGAGTATGACCGCAGATAATGCTGGACGTCTTCTATAGTCAATCTTCCTCGCGCCCAGCCCAGATCGGCGAGCCGGCCGTTGACGGCGTCTGCTAGCGCTTCGCCGTCGATGAGGCTCCACCTGGTCGCAGTGGAATCAGTTCGAGGCTCCTGCCGCTGATCTCCGGCGACGGCAGGTCCCACGGTTGGAGTTCGAGGGAGCGGTCGCCGAGGCACGTGTGCCGAACTCTTCAACTGCCGCTGGAATTCCAGCCGCAGAAGATTGACTTGCACCATGACGTCTTCGCTGTTCCCCCAATCAATGCCATGAGGTGCGGAGCGCTCCCCCACGGAAATACCAATGTCGTGCCCTGCCTCAGCATCCCGAACCCACTGGGACACCATAGCGCTTTTACGGAACGCCGCCTCCAAGTTGTCACGGTAGTTTCCGACTCGCCGGAGCTCCATAACTACCCGCGGTCTACGAGGGTCAGGCCCGTCAAAATCCAACGCCACTTCTGCGGTCTCTAGTTCCTCAGACTGACCCACCCGGACAGGAGGCCGCTCCTGGAGGGCACTTTGCAGATATGAGCGAACGGAGACACCTGTGGCAGAATTCTTCGAATCCAGTACTGTATCCCAAGGATTACCCACTTTTTTCACCCATGGGTTCGTCTCCTTGAAAACAAGATCAAAAAATGTTGAGATGTGCGACTCGTTCCGGTCGATGAAGCGTTGCACCGGTCCCGGGAGAACCGCACGCACGTCAGCCAGAGGCGTGCGACTCACAATTGCTATCTCATTCTTGCGCAACCCGGTGTTCTTGATGTTGTGAACAGCCATTCCCGCTGACTGAACATAGAGCAAAGCAAGATAACCCTGCAGCATCCTGGCGTCGCCTTCCACGTCGGCAGAAATAGAGTGCGACGCCGTACCAGCTCCACCTCCGGCGTACCAGCCCGCAATGCGCTCTCCGAACAATTCTCCTGCCACGAGATGATCAGTCCCCATCTCACGCACGCGCTGCTGCAGAGAGTACTCTATGACTGTACGCAGGAAGTGTGGAAGGCCTTGGAGTGTGACCCCTACCGTGAACTGGGCATAGACACCGTTTCGCAAATCACGGAACCATAGTTCTCGGTAGTCTTCAGCGACGTTGAATCCGTCTGATTCAGGGAACATCTCGTGCAGGCTTCCGCCCCGCTCCAGTCGACGGAACACATCCTCAACAGCCCGCTGCATCTGGAGCGCGTCCACTGGGTTACGCTCCCCTTCTAGAATTCTATGAGGCCGCGTCACTACCTCAATGATGGAGTGCAGAGTCCCTTCGGAGTCGGCCCTTGAATCCACCTGCAACTCAACGAGATCACTTGAAGCGAGCTTTTCCTTTTGGAAGAGATACGCAGGAATGAGACCCTCTTCAGACATCTCGTGCGCGGCAAAACTCGTTTCGTATTCGTCTCCCTTCATACCTGCATGCATTGCGGCGATGCCTCCGGTCACCAGGATCTGGGCTATGGCCTCGCCGCGTCGTCGCATTGGCAGGACCTCGTAACGCGGCGGCAGGTCGATCCGGGCAACGTCGCTCTGAGTGGGCAGGGGCAGATCCGGTCGGAGTCGACTGAACTCCCGCTGGACTTCGAAGAGCAACAACCGCCCGATCAGTGCGTCGGTGTCGCTGGACTCCTCCGAGGACCGGACATCTGCCCGTAGTGGGGACGAGTTGCCCCGTTGAGCGTCAACGATCCGCTGGGCGGCGCGCACCGCGGAGTCGTGCGCCTCCTGAGTACCCGGCGTCAGGTGGCCGGCGACTTCAAGCAGTGCATCGCGCATGGCCTGCCGCTGTGCTTCCTCCGCCGCGCCGTGACCTATGACCAACTCGAAGTCGGCACCCTCAGCCGTGAGAAGAGCAGCCGCCTGGGCAAGCACACTCCGCGGGAACCCGTGCGCTTCGGCCCCTTCTTGCTGGTCGTCAGAAGCCTCGCTTCTGTCCACCCTAGCCTTGCCCTTCACCGCGCCGCCGGAGGCTTGCCGGACCGCCCGACCGAGTCCCGACTGGTCCCGTTCCCGGACCGCGACGTCGGGCCGGGAAGACCGCTCGGCCTCTGGCTCACCGGTGCTCCAGGCAAGCACCGCACCCTCGTGCGCGTCCGGGTCCTCGGGGGTTACGTGCAGACCGTCCTCGGTCGCCCGCAGTTCGTACGACACGAGGCTGTCACCCTCGCGCGCGACCAGTTCGGTGAACGCGTCCTGGTGCTCGGCCGGCTGCCACAGGCGCTCGACGCGTCCCGTGGCGCGGCGCAGCAAGTGGCCGCTCGGCAGATGGACGTAGTCCTCCCCGTAGCCCACCCAGCCGTGCGGGGACAGGACCTCGCCCTCCGGAGTCTTGACCTGCCCCGTCCGGCTCACCTCGTACACGTGCGGCCGAGCCCCGTCGGCCGAGGCCGGCCGCACCAGGCGGTAGCCCTCGGGTACCTCCGTCCGCCCCTCCCCGTCCGGTCGCGGCGCGGCAACGGAAACAGACGTCTCCGAAGCCGTGCGCGAGCGCACGGAGTGGTCGTCCGTGTTGCGCCGTGGAGCGCTGTCCTCCGTGATCCGGCCCGCCGTCGGCGGCCGGTCTCCGGACTCGGCTCCACGCACCGTCCGTGCCTCGCGGCCCGTGGACTGTGGAGCCTGCTGTCGGTCCTCGCTGCGGGAGGTCGCGGATGGTACGGATCCGCCGGCCTCACTCCTGTTCCGGTGGAGCATCTCCAGCGCCTGTTCCATGGTCAGCGGCGCACGGCCTTCAGCGAGACGCTCACGGTTCACCTGGTCGAAGGCCCCGAGGATCCGGGCCACTACCGCGGGCTCGGGGTGTTCGTCCGGCACACCGCTGTGGCGGCGCATGTCTGCCAGCAGTATTCGGGTGCCGTGCCAGAGGTCGTCCAGAGGGTGATCCTCGGGGCCGTGCAGAAGCGGTTCGACGTTGTGGACCGCCCACACGTAGTCGGCTAGATCGGCAGCCCGTAGTACACGAGAGACGAGCATGTTCTCGACCCTCGCGATCTCAAGGTCACTCAGTGTCGACACGACGTCGGGCCCAAGAGCCTTCGCCAGGTGGCTCAGGAGAGGATCGGCCTCGCTCTCGGTGTCGGACGAGCTGTCGTCGAAGGAGCCGTCGTCGTCCGAGAGCCGTGAGCCGTCCTCGTCGTGACCGCCTTCGGACCCGGCGTGGTCGTCGTCCGGGAGACGAGGGGTGTCTTCCGGCCGGAGCCGGATGCCTTCGTCTTCTCGGGACGACGCGGACTCCGGCTCCCCGGGGAGCCGCAGCGTCACCGCCGTGGAGCGTTCGCCCAGCCACCGGCCGTTGTCCCCGGAGCCCAGCGGAGGGGCGCCGGCCGTACGGACAAGCATCTCCGTCACGTCGTCCGGTGGTGTCACGTCCCTGCCGGAGCGGGTCGTGTGGGAGCGTGCGGCGGTCGCTCCGCGCACCTGGCCGCGCAGATCCTCACGCCGGGCCAGGAAACGCATCACCGCGCGCCACAGGAGGTCGGGATCGGGATGGTCCGCGCGCGCGACCGCCTGCGCGAGCTGTTCCATGTGCAGGTCGCCCTGGCGGTTGTAGAGGCTGCGCACGGCGGTCTGGGCCAGGTCCTGCGCGAACCGCAGTGTCCTCGCCCGGGGCCAGGGTGACGCGTCGGCCTCTGCGGGAGCGGCCAGCCAGGAGACCGCTCCTCCTTCCCGGTAGCCGGTGAACTCGCCGACGGTGGGAGCGCCCGACGGACGGGAGGTCGCACGGCGCCGGAGGCCCTCCATAACCGTGTCCATGATCTGTGGCCCGGTGCGCAGCATGACGGACCGCCTACGCACCCTGTCGAGCGATCCGTGATCTCCGTAGCGCTGGGGGGCGCGGGCGAAGAGGTCCACCTGCGAGAGCCCGTAGTTCGCTTCGACCGCGTTCTCCAGTTCCTGCACGAAGGCGTGCCGGGGCGGGGCGAGCAGCACATCGTTGGCGCCCTCGCTCCTGGCGAAGAGATCGCCGTGGCGCGAGGCGAGGTCCCTGATGTCGATCAACGAGGTGAGCTGATTGTCACCGTCAAGGTAGAGCCCGCCGAACTCCTTGACGATCTCGATGCGCAGGATGTCGCTCGCCGCGGCGTAACCGGGTCCGGTCCTCTTGGCCACTTCTGTTCTGAACTGGCCGTTCAGGGGCATCGGGCGTTGAGCGTTGAAGACCTCGTCCACGTTGACGAGCCGGATACCCGCGTCGGTGGCCCAGGAGACGAGCCGGGACACGGCGAACAGCGCCGGATCGTCGCCGACGGCGTCCGGACGACGCAGCACGGCCTGTATCTGCTCCCTGGGTACGTCGGTCCACAGGACGAACGTCGCGTCGTCGCGGTGCTGGGTCGCGGACCAGCTGAAGCGTCTCCAGAAGGTCGCGGACGCACCGGCGGGGCTCAGGGTCTCCCCCAGCCAGATGGCGTGGACGAGCAGTGGGGTACGTATCGTGCGGGAGTTCACCGGCGGGGCGATCAGCCCCTCCTGGAACGGGTGGTCGACGTCCGGGTGGCTCACACTGTGGAGCCCTTCCGGAACGGCGGGCCAGCTCCGGGGATCCATCTCCGGGCTGAGGGTGTCGGCCAGCATGTCGGTCAGGTGGAGGAAATGCACGTTCTGGTCGACCGTCAAGCCGCTGTAGTCGTAAGGGCGCCCGTCGGTGTCACGCAGGAACCGGGGGACGGGGGGCAGCTCCCGGTGCCCGAACAGGTCGGGACCGAGGGGACCGACGTCCGTGACGCGCACGTCGGAGATGCGAGCCGACCGCAGCAGGTCGTCCGTGAGAGCACCGACGCCCTCTTCACCGGTGGGGTACGGCGGCAGTTCGGAGGCCGCTCGTCGGACCCGCTCCCTGAAGTCGTACACGGCGGCGCGCAACTCTTCGTCGTCGTCAGTGCCGGTACGGGAGGCGTTCTCCCAGTCGTCGGCCGCTTCCAGCACGGCCTCGTGAGCCGCGGCGTCCCGGGGGGCGGCGCGCAGCCGGTCCACGGCTGCGGTGATCCGGTCGAACTGCGTCGAGTCCGCCTGCCCGGCAACCGTCCGCCGCCAGGCTTCCGCGATGCCTTCCGCACCGTGCGGGACTGCTGGTCCGTCGGTGGCCACGACGTCGTCGGCCGCCCGCGTGCCGCCCCCGGCGGGGTTTTCGGCAGCGGGCCCACGCCCGGTCCGGGCGGTCGCGGTGTCACCGGCCCCGCCGTCCCCGAGGAGATCCCGGGACCTGTCCCGCCACCACCGGTCGACCAGGTCGCCGAGCGGATCGCCGCTCGCCGCCCCCCGCCGCGACAGCTCCTCCGCGAAGTCGTAGCTCCGCAGGGCCGTGTGCAACTGCCGGGACCGGCCGTCGGCGGACACAGCCGCACGAAGGCTCTCACGGGTGAGTCCGCCACCGGCCTGGCGCAGCTGCTCCGCGAGGGCCCCCACACGATCCTCCAGCGCCGCCCTGAGACCGCTCCGCACGGACGAATCGGTGTTGGCCATGCGGACATGCGGCGCTTCGTGAGCGGCTCCGGACTGGACGATCCGATCGGCCGCCCGGGCGGGAGCGGTTTCCTCTGTCCCTTCAGAGGGTCGACCGTCCGCCTGTGAAAGGCCGGTGCTGCTCGGTGTGTCAGGGCGACTCGGCGCATAGTCGACCGCTGGAGGGCTGTCGGACCAGGTCCCCGGATCGTCCGACTGGTATCCCTGGGACCCCTCCTGTGAGTCGTACCCCTGACCGTAGTCGTGATCGCTGGACCATCCTTCGTCCGAGCCGGTGGGTTCCTCGCCCGGTTCCTGGAACAGGACCTCCGCCGCCTGGTGGTTTCCCTCCGTCCAGACGATGCGCGTTTCAGATGCTTCCCACACACCTGTGCGGTCCAGTTCGGAGTCGTAGACGCTCACCAAGGCTTCACTGGGTACCAGCCTCGTGAAGGCGATCTCTTCCTCGTCCCAGGTCCAGTGCCCCGCCGGCTCGATCTGCTCCAGGCTCGCGTTGACGTCGACGCCCGTCCTCGCCGTCGGGTCGGAGCTGAGCGAGGCATCCACCTGGAACCGGTAACGCGCATCACCGAACCACAGATTCGGGTTGCGTGACGTGGATATGTACTGGGAGCTGGGACCGGTGAGTTTGCGTGCGTGCTGGTAGAGCTGGCCTGCTTCACCGTCAGCGCGGAGGCCACGACTGAAGATGAGTTCCGGGTCGGCGTTCGTGAAATGCCAGAGAACTTCCCCCTCATCGCTTTCGACGATGTCCGCACTGTCGTACGCGTGGACCACCGAGTAGTCGACCGCCGCCGGTGCTTCGTGTTCGAACGGGGTGCTCCGGGAAGACCGCTCGCGGGATACGGCCGCATGCCTCTGTTCGAGGCCGTTCGCGCTGCCGGCCGGGCTGTCGGTACGCGGTCGCGGTGGCTGAGCATGGGGAGCGAAGGTCTCGGCGATCTGACGGAGGTGGTCGGGGGTAAGGACCATGTCCCGTCGCATGGTCCCGCTGCTGAAGCGGCCCATGACGCTGGCCTGGCCCGGTTCGGGTGCCTGTGGTTGGCGGCCTCCGGGGGTAAGGAGCATGTCCGGGACAGAGTGATCGTCTCGCACGCCCAGGCCGTGAACGATCTCGTGCACGTACGCAGCCGGGTGGACACCGGTGAACCACACGTTCTGCACCATTTCACGCGGTCCGGGAAGTCCGGAACGCACGGTCACCACGCTGTGAGCGCGTGCGACATCATCGGTGAACTCCACATCGACGCGCAGCAGCGGGCCCGGTCCGTCGGTGATTGCCGGGACCGGGACGCGATAGCGGATCCCGTTGACCATCACGTCCAGTTGCTGCCGTACGGCCAGCCTCAAAGACTCCAGTGCCACGGGGTCGACACCCTGGGACGGCCGCAGGTGGAGCCGCTGGGTCATGCGCAGTTCGCCGTCACCGTCACCGTCGCCGGCCCGCCACTCCCACGAGTAGTTCACCCGCGTACGCTCGCCCGCCCAGCGAGTGTCCCGCGGAGTGCCGTCTTCGTTCCGGTCATACACCAGGCCCCGTCGGTAGGGTATCCACCGCTCCGTCCGTACCTCCCCCGACGACACGGCCCGTACGGGCTCGCCGCGCACCCCGGTCGTGTTCGCCGCGGCCGGCAAGAGCTCATCGGCGGCCGCGTCGGCTGCCGGTCCGTCGGTATCCGGACGCACCCCGTCAGCGGAAACGGACGTCTCCGACGCCGTCCCCGGCCGGGCCGGGGCGTGACCGATGCCCCTGCCGTCCCTGGTGCCGAGGACCGAGTCGAGGGACGGTGCGGATTCGTTGTCCTGCCACCACCGGTCGACCAGGTTGCCGAGCGGATCGCCGCTCGCCGCCCCCCGCCGCGACAGCTCCTCCGCGAAGTCGTAGCTCCGCAGGGCCGTGTGCAACTGCCGGGACCGGCCGTCGGCGGACACAGCCGCACGAAGGCTCTCACGGGTGAGTCCGCCACCGGCCTGGCGCAGCTGCTCCGCGAGGGCCCCCACACGATCCTCCAGCGCCGCCCTGAGACCGCTCCGCATGGACGAATCGGTGTTGGCCATGCGGACATGGGGTTCCGCCTGGGGGTGCTGGGCAGCGGCGGTGGTGTGGTTGCCGGCGGTGGGCGGCTGGGCGGTCTTGTGGAGGACCGCGGTGACCTCGACTCCGAGGCGGTCGCTCATTCGGCGTGCGACGTTGGTGAGCCAGGTCTGCGCATCGGCGGCCTTCAGGCCAGGGCGGATCTTGTCGCTCATGTAACGCCCGGACTTGTCGCTGACCTCCCAGCGCTGGGCCGTCCTCTGGTACGTGAGCTCGCCGCTGATACGTGCGGGACGGACGCGTGTGGTGCCCGTGCCGGGGTCGAACCCGGCGGAGACGGTCGGGTGCCCCTGGTTGTCGAGGTCCTCCTTGAGCTGCTCGATGGTCAGGTCGGGGTTCTTCTCCCGCATCGCCTGGTGGAGCCGGCTGATTTCCTCCTCCGTGGCGACCGTGAGGAGCCGGTCGCTGCCGATGAGAATCCTCCCGTCCTCGTCGACGGTGAAGTGCCAGACGGCGTCGGTGCGTTCGAGGAGCGTCGGTTTGAATTCCTCCAGCGGGTACCACAGAGGGTTGAGCCGTACATGGCCCTGGTCGTCGTACTCACCGTCCTTGACCTTCTTCGGGCCGGCGAGAGGGCCGTACGTCTCGTCGATCTCAGGGCTGCCGGTGTGCGCGACGTGTGCGCCGGGGGCGATGCGCGGGCCGTCGGCCCTGTGCGCGTCGGTGGCGGGAGCGGACGCCTTGCGCGTCCCCTCCGCCGCGTTCGATGCCTCCGCGTCGGCCGTGAGGTTCGCCGTGTCGTCGGGTCGGGAGGTGAGGACGGCCGGGTCGTGCGCCTCGACGCGGTTCCGCGTGCCGTCCCCCGTGGTGGCGTTCTCCCCCGCGTGCCAGGACAGCACCGTGCCCTCGTGCGCACCGGAGTCCGTGGGGACCACGTGCAGGCCGTCATCGGTCGCCCGCAGTTCGTACGACACGAGATCTTCGCCCTGCCGGGCGACCAGCTCGGCGAACGCGTCCTCGTGCTCGGCCGGCCGCCACAGGCGCTCGACGCGTCCGGTGGCACCACGCAGCACATGACCGCTCGGCAGATGCACGTAGTCCGCGCCGTCGCCCACCCAGCCGTGCGGGGACAGAACCTCACCCTCCGGGGTCCCGACATGCCCCGTCCGGCTCACCTCGTACACGAGCGGCGCAGCCCCGTCGGCCGACGCCGGCCGCACCAGGCGGTACCCCTCGGGCGCCTCCGACGTCGTCCGCGGCCGGGCCAGGAGGTATTCCGTCCCGCGCCGGTAGAGGACCGCGGTGCGGCCGGGGACCGCGTCGCCGGGGACGTGGGTGAAGGAGGTGCCGTCCTCGGCGACCACGGTGAGGGTCGCCCGGTAGGAGGCGGCGGCCAGTTCCACGGCGGCGCGCTCGTTGCCGGTGTCCCAGTGCCGGGCCGTGTGGAGCTGGGTGCGGATCAGGGCGCGTTCCTGGCCCGGGGTCAGGGTGACGTGAGCGGGGAGCAGGTCGCCGGCGTCCCGGAAGCGGGAGGCCGTGGCACGGTCCAGGACGACCCCGGCGCGGACGAGTTCGTCCCGGGTGAAGGGGACGCCGCGGTCCAGGTGCGCCGACGCGGGCAGGGGACGGGCCCGCACCAGCGAGACCGGTTCGCGTGCGCGGTCGAGGGCCGCGTTGCGGGAAGCGGCGGGCGTGGTGTCGCCCGGCTCGCGGTGGAAGGCGGCGGCCAGACCGTCCCAGAAACCGTTGCCCGCGCTGTCGCCGGAGGGTTCGCGCAGGTCGTGGACGGTTCCGTCGGGGGCGGTGAGCCGGCCGGGACCGGTGAGGCGGTAACGGTCGGCGGCGGTGGCGGACGCGACGCCGGCCCAGGGTACGGAGCTGTGCGCCGGGCGCGGCGGGGCGGACGGGACCGCCACAGGCTGCTCGGTGGCACGGGACGGGCCGGCCACAGGTTCCTCGGCGGGCGGCCTCTCCGGTGCGCGGCGCGGTGCCCCCGCGGCGGCGTCGCGGCCGTCCGGTGCCGTCCGCGCCGCTTCCACCGCCGCCACGGCCGTGTCGGGGACCGTCGACTGGAAGTGGCGGTCCGCGAGGTACAGCACGACGTGGGGTGTCCGCCCCTGCGTCGCGGCGCCCTCGTCTTCGGCCTCCTGCCGGGCGGGCGGCTCGAAGTCCTGGAAGCGGCCGTCCTTCTGGACCACGGTCACCCGCACCCCGAGGGCGCGGGCGGCGAGCGCCGGCAGCAGGTCGGCGGCGCCGTGGTCCCAAGTGCCCGGGTCCCCGGCGGCCGGGTCCCGCCGCAGCTGGAGCACGGCCAGGCGGGCGCGCTCGGGCGCGGACAGCTCGTGGTGCAGGGGCATGTGGCCGGTGTCCTGGAACTCCCGCAGCTCCGGGGAATCTTCGCCCAGGTCGATCCCGGCGTCGCGCAGTTCGGCCGGGCTGAAGGTGTCCTTGGTGTCCGGACCGGCGAAGGCGAGCAGGTCGGCGTCCTCGGTGCCCTCCAGGCGCGCGGCCAGCAGGTCGCGCAGCCCTGGGGCCGTGTACGGCGGGGCGGCCAGGGGCGCGCGGCCGTCGGGGCCGCCGGGACCGAGACGGCGCAGTCCGTCGGCGAGGGCGTGGTAGAAGGAGCCGCCGTCGCGGGGCACGTCGCGCAGAGTGTGGCCCGTGCCGTCGGGGGCGGTGAGCGTGCCCTTCCCCACGGTGTAGGCGGCGGGCCGCGCGGCGCTCTTCGCCGTGGCTGGCGTGAAGTCGACGGCCGGCGGTTCGGGGACGCGGGCGCGTTCCTCGGCGGACAGGCGGTACCAGCGGGTGAGCCGGTCGGTGGCGGCGCGGACGCGGTGGAACTCGGCCGCGGCCCGGTCGGCCGCTTCCCGCGCGCTCGTGAGGCCGGACCAGGCGTGGCGCAGCTCCCCCCGGGCCGCGCGGAAGCGTGCTGTCGCGTCGCGCAGCCTCAGCCGCACCGCCGGTTCGGCACCCTCACCGGCCCGTGCCCGGGTCAGGTCCTTCTTGGCGGCGCTGCGGTCGTGCTGTGCCCGTGTGTAGGCGGCGCGGATGTCCGGCACGGTGCGGCGGAGCTTCCAGTACGCCTTGTCGGCGTCCGCCCAGGCGGTGCCCGCCTTGGCGACCTTGGACCAGGCGTCGGCCACCGGCGGGGGGAAGTTGTCGTCGGTGACCAGCCCCAGGTCGCGGGCGATGTCCTCACGGACCCAGGCGATGATCTCCGTTTCGGCGGAGACCGCCTGGGGGCCGGGACGGCTGGGGCCGAACGGGCCGAGGTGCTCGTGCATCCAGCCGCCGACCGCGCTGTCCTTGAAGCTGCGTTCCACTTCGGCGACGCCGACCCAGCTGGTGGGGATGGCGAAGAGGAAGGCGCGGGTGGTCTTCGGTTTCAGCGTTGCCTGGTCGGCCGCGCTGCCACCGTTGCGGACGGCGTCACCGTCAGCGGCTGTGTACTCGGACGCCGACGCGGACGGGACGGCTGTGCCGGCGCCGCTGGTGTCGAGGGAGGGGCCGCCGCCGGGAACCGGCTCGTAGGCCCCGGATCGGATGACGGAGGCGTCGGCGCCGGTGGTGAAGCGCTCGGACACGACCATGTTGCTGCTCGGTTCGACGGTCAGCAATCGGGCGCCGGTCAGATCGGGCCGCGAGTGGAGACGGAATTCGCCCTGGGCGCCGCCCAGGAAGCTGTCCTCCGTCAGCCCCGCCACCCGGTAGCCGTCGGCGGTGGTGCTTCTGTGGAAGAAGGACACGAGCGCGGCGTCGGACGTGCCGGCGTGCAGGGTGAGGGCGGGCGCGGTGCCCGGGCGGGTCAGGGAGGTCCGTCGGGCCTTCTCCAGCGCATCGCCGAGGCGGGGACCGGACAGCTCGGCCTGTCCGGCGCGCGGGCCCGCCGAGGCGCCGTAGGCCCGTGCGACGGCGATCTCCCCCATGGCCCGGATCACGTGCGGGTGGGTGACGGCCCGGACATCGAAGCCCTGTGGCGGCATGTCGAAGGGCGCTGCCGTGCGCCAGTCCGCAACCCGCGAGCTCAGCGCCTCACGTTGTTCCCGCGGGTTACCCCTGCCCGGTTCCCAGACGGTGACGGCTGCCGACGGGGGGACGATCTCCGGGACGCCCAGCGGGTCGGCACCGGCCGGTGCCCGGTCACCGCTCCGCGGCTCGGCGGGAACCGCGAGGCTCAGCGGCAGCAGCTCGCGCAGCGTTCCGACGGGGCCCTGCACCGACAAGGTTTCGTCGTCACCGTATCGAAGCGTGATCCGCGCCTCGTATGCCCTGCGGAACTCGGCATGCGGTCCGCTGTGCTCCGTCCGGCTGCTCCGCAGCCGCGCCTGCGTGCGGGACTGCGCGGCCTGCCACGTTGCCGTGCCGGTTTCCGTGTAGGTGGGGCCGGCGGCGCGGGCCACCTTGTTACCGGTGCGCACGCCCTCGCTGACGCTGAGGCCGACGGCCCGGATGCGGGTGTCGGTCCTTCCCGTTTCGGTCGTCTCGGTGGCCTGGCGTCCGTCCTTGAACGTGATGCCGTGTCCGAGACCATCGAACAACGGGGGCCCCGCGATCAGTTCGACGACGAGTTGGGCGTTCTGCGCCTTGAACCGGATCGTGCGCCGGTCGAGAGCGCTGATGCGGACATCGGTCGCACTCCCGGTGGAGACGAGCTGTTCGCGCAGCGCACGCAGGGCACGGGGCCCCAGCATCGCCTGGACCAGGTCACGGCCGATACGGTCGACGCCGAGTTCGCCCAGTTTGCGGTCGAAGTCACGCAGCAGGTCGGTGGCGTCCAGAGTGTTGACGGGATACGAACCGAACGGGTGGCCCCGTAGCCAGGCGGGTTGCTCCCAGGGGTGCTCCCGGTAGAGCGGCACCTCGCCCATCCGGTCCCGAACCAGTCCCAGACGGTGCGCGGCCTTCTCCGGCACATGTCCCAGCCAGTCGTCGGAGAAGGTCAGGCGACGGCCGGACCAGCGAGCGGCGTGGGCCGTCAGCAGCGTGTGGGGGATCGCCAGCACCCCGTCGCTGTGGACAGCGCCGATCAGGACGTGCTGCGTGTCCGCGGCCACCAGGAACTTGTGGCTGTCGTCCTCGATGACGAAGTCGACCGTGGCGACCCTGCTCTCCACGACACCGGCCGTCTGCTGCCGGCTCCAACGCCCGAGCAGTCCGTAGGCTCCCGCGAGAGTGGGGCCCACCGGATGCGAATGGCCGTACACGCCGGAGACGGCGACACTGAAGCCCCGCGCGGTGGTGACGGCCCCGGACACCTGCAAGTCGCTGGTGAGGCCCTGTTCGGTGGTCACCCTGACCGGAGCGGAGACCACGCGGGGGTCGAGCACGTGGATCCGGTGGTTGAGCCGGCCCCGCATGTCGATGTAGGAACCCTTGCCGTAGAGCCCCGTGACCCACATCCCGGACGGTCCCGACAGCACGTCCGACTGCGCCGACACGGTGAGCGCGTCCACCTGGCGTACCGCGGAGTCGTGTGCCAGAGCGCCCGGCTCGACGAAGTGCCAGGCCCCGCCCGACGCCTCACGCATCACCGCTTCGACGGCCTCGGTGAGCTCCCGGTGGGCGGCGACGTCCAGGGGGGCGTGGGGCAGATCCCCGAACGGGCCAGGCATACGGGCCCAGGCGCCCAGGGCGCCGGTTCCGCGCGCGAGTTCCCTCGCCTGCGCCGGCGAGAGCACTTCCGTCCTCGGTGCCGGTCGCCGGAGCGCCTCCCCGGCGGCTGCGGGAGCCGGAGGGTGCTCGCCGGGCAGGGCGAGCAGCACCCGTCCGGTCAACGGGGCGCCGGCGGCACCCCCGATGAGATCCACCCCCCGCTCGCCGCTCACGAACGGGGCGGCGCCCAGTATGCCGAGCGTGCCGAGCCGCGCGAGCGGGGCGGGGCGCCGGAAACCCGATACGGAGACGTCGATCTCCAGCCTGTAGCTGTGCAGGTGGGAAAGGGAAGTGCCGCTGCTGGTGGTTTCCGCCGACACCGTGGCGCCGTACCCGGTCCGCCGTCCCGTCTGTGCCGACCACCGAGGGCCGACCTGCAACGAACCGCTGTTGTTCGGAACGCCCACCTTGTCCCGGGAGGCGTCGAGCACCGCGGCCGACACGTCCACGCCCACGTCGTGTCCGCGCACCACGGCCCGGTTTCCGTCGAGACGTTCGGTGCCGGGCAGGCTGGAGCGCACGAGCAGGTCGTTCTGGGTGCCCTCGTACCGGAGGTCCGTCAGCCGGCCGCGGATCCGGAGCCAGCGCCGGGTACGCACGAGGGTGTCGGGCACCGCCAGAGCGATGCCGACACCGGTCGTGATCAGTGACTCCAGGCTGCCCGCCAGGGTGTGGTGCGACAGCGTGTCGATCACGTTCAGCGTGTTCTGCAGGGCGAGCCGGTAGTGCTCGGCGTTCTTCCACCGCGCGTCGGAAGGGTCCCCGAAGTCCTCCAACGGTGCGATCATGCCCGGGTACTCACGGGCCGCCCGGTGAAGGACCTGGTGCAGGAGCTCGTCCACCAGCGTCCGGCCGGGATGTCCCGCATCATCGCCGCGTACGAGGCCGCCGTCCTCGTACGTGAACGCCTCCACGCGGCTCAGCCCGAGCAGCGCCGGACCGTCGGCCGGGAGGTAGACCGGGGCACCGGGCTCGTTGCCGTGCCGACGGCGCAGTGCCGTGCCGTCGTCCCAGCCGGCGTGCCGTCGCGCCTCGGTCCGCGTCATCCGGTCCAGTGACCATGTGGTGAACGCCGTCGGCTCCGTGTCCCCCGTGAGACGCACATGAACGGTCTTCTCCACCAGGTACAGGTACGTGGGCGCCTTCTTGACCTGGCCGACGGTCTTGCGGCCTCCGGTGCCACCCGACACGGTGCTGTACGTGGTCGTCCGGGCGTACCGCCCGGCGAGTCCCGCCATCACCCGCAGCCCGGCGTGCACCCCGAAGAACCGGCCGAGGGACATGGAAGGACCCACCGCCACGTTGAGCTCCTGGGTGTACGCCTTGCTCAGCGTGCGCTCGTTACGGCTGGAACGCTGGACGGTGCGGCGCATCTCGGCCGCCGTCGTGCCCGTGACCAGTTTCGCCTCCCGCGGTACGACGCGTTCCACCACGAACGCGCCCAGCGGCTTCCGCCCTGGTTCGTCGGACACCAGCTGCCGGGTGCCGACCGGGCCGTGCGCCAGCCGGTCCGCGGTCCGGTGGAAGTTGTCGCCGCTGAAGAACCCGGCGATCTCGTCGTAGGCACTGCTTCCCGGCTTCGCGCCCACCCGGCGCAGCGCCCAGTCCCGTATCTCACGCACCGGTCCGTACCCCTCGGTGTGCACGAGGCGGTAGTCGGTCCACGGTCCCAGCGCCATCGAACGCGGCACCCGGTCGGCGTCCGCCACGGACTGCGGGGCAGGCGAGGAGGTCTCATCGTCCGGCAGGCGCACCGCGAGGCCGCTTCGCACGCCGAACGAGATGTGGCCCTCGCCTTCGGAGAACGCGGTCGGCAGCCAGGCGTCGCGGCGCGGGCCGGCCAGGTACACCTCGTACTGGACGTCGTCCAGGTGCAGGTGGGAAGCGTCGCCCCGGCGGGTCTCGACCTGGCTCTGTGTCTGGTCCTGGAGGGCGAAGTCGAAGGTGCGGCCGAAGCCGACGGCGCCACCGACGCGTGCGTAGCCGGCCGCCGGTATGCCGGACGGTGGGCCGACGGTGAAGTTCGGGGCGATCCTCAGCGTCGTCGCCACGGACTTCACCACGCCGGTGGTGGTCTGGCTGCGCTGTGCGCTCTCGATCTTGTAGGGCGCACCGTAGCCGTCGGCGAACCGTTCCCAGTTGCCGTGCGGCCGGGTCGTCACCCGCAGCACCCTGGGCCGGCCGCGGTCCCGGAACGGGGCCGACTCATAGCCCTCGCCGTGGAACACCGAGGGTGTCTCGCGAAGCGCGCGTTCCAGGTCCGCGAGGGCGCGACGCGCGCCGGGGTCCGGGGAGTCCGCGAGGCCCGTGCGGGCGCCGATCTCCCGGACGACCTGGTCGACTCCGCGCAGAGTCACCAGGGCGTGCCCGTAACTGACGGAGCCGGCCTGCTCGCCGTCACCCGTCAGGTACACCGGCAGCCGGCTCCCGTCGGCGAACCGGACTTCCTCGCCGCTCCAGGCCGGCGGCAGCAGCGTGCGGTCCAGGCGCGGCGGGCGGTGGGCGTCCAGCTCGGTGTCGATGCGGGGCGGGACGGCGGGAGGCTCCGCAGCGGGCCGGGGAGGGGCGGGCGCCGGCGCGGGAGCCTCCGTCGCAGTGCGACGAGCCGTACGGGGCCGCGGTCCCGCGCTCAGTGTCGGCACCGGTTCGGACCCGTCACGGTCCCGTCCGGCAGAGCCGGCGTCTTCGTCCGGGACCGGCCGGATCTCCTGAATGTCGCGAGGCGGTACGGTGCCGGGCTCGCCGCCGGCCTGCTCGACGGACGGGTGGGAGGGTACCGGGCCAGGAACCCCGTGACCGTTCCCTTCGGACCCGCCCGGAAGAAACGTGTGCCATGCACCGTCGGGAAGCAGCGTTCCGTCGAGACGTACCGGAACGTCGGGCGCGTAGACGGTCCGGCCCGTGGCATCGGCGACCATCTGCGCCGTGACCGCGCCGGGCTCCGGGGCCCGTGCGGTGGCCCCCGTCCAGCAGGAGAGCAGTACGACGGGATGGGCTGGGGGCAGTGCGGCCAGGCTCGGCCGCCGCCGTAGATAGCCCGCGAATTCCCCGGCCGGGTACAACGCTGTCCCGTCCTGGGCCTCAAGAACGACTTCCGTCGGCCACCCGTGGGCCATCCAGAAGTATGGACGCCTGCCCGCGCTGATGTCCCCGGCCCAGGGAAAGGGCCCATGGCCGACGGAGTCGGTCTGCCGCCACACCGCTGCGTCGACCAATTTCAAGTTGTCCACGACGTCAACGTCGGACAGGGACATACGGCCGATGGGCCGGTGGTCCACGTCCACCAGTGTGTGGGTCACCAGTGCCGCCGTCGGCGTCGCCTCACCGTCCGTGCGCAGCAGGACATCCGGCCGTGCCAAATCCGCCGGCGCGGAAGCGGCGTCGCCGGGACGACTGCGTATCCACCAGCCCCCCGGTTCCACCGGTGCCGAACGCTCCGACAGGTACCTGGTGATGAAGCCCGTCAGCCCTTCCGTATCCGGGAGCTGGACGGGTGTGATCTCCAGCGGACCGGTCGTGGACCAGACCTCGCGGCCGGTCCTCGCGGCCAGCAACCGCGGCAGGTGCAGTCCACCCGCCCCGCCGTACGGCATGGCCAGCACGATGGCGATGTCCGAAGGCAGCCGGCTCAGATCGGGATCCGCTGCCACGAGGTCCACGAACTGTTCCGGAGACAGCTCGGCGGCCCGGCCACCGGCGTACTGCACGGCGATGCGCTCGGCTGTTCCCCAAGCGAGCAGGAAGTAGGGCTCGGTGCCGGCCCACGGAGCATCGAACGATGGATCAGTCTCGTACAGGGGCAAGGTGTGGGAAGTCGCCGAACGGCCGGCCACCGCCAGACTCCCCGTGTCCAGCCCCTCCAGAGCCGGGACGGAACGCTCGTGGGCGGGGCGGTAGTCCCGCCCGACGACATACCCTCCGTCCGCCGAGGGCACGGGCGTGACCAGTACGTCGGCGTCACCGAGTGCCGGGGAGAGCCCGTGGGGCCACTGCTCCTGGCCGACCATCTCCTCGACCTGGAAGGAGAGTTCGTTCTGCCTGGAGAACTGCCGCAAGCGCCGCGCGAGTGCCTCTGTTCGCTCCCACGACGCATCGTCGGTGTAGGTGAGCACGACTCTGCGCACGTCAGACCACTTCAGGTCCCCGAGAACGCGCGCCCCGAAGTGCGCGTTGGTGGCGGGTTTCAGCGCCGACAGACGTCGTGCCAGTTCCCGGTCGGACTCGAAGAAGTCGGTGACGGCGAGCGCCAGGCGGACCGCCTCGGCGGGACCATGGGCGAGCAAGGCGTATCGCGACGACGCGGTGGCGTACCGGCCGGGGTGCGAGTCCACCATGTGCAAGGTGCGACCGCGCACGGCCTCGTCCCAGTGGATCACGAGTTTGTGCGTGCCGCCGGTGCCGCCCGTCTGCCAGCGGTCGGACACGAGCGCGGCGAGCAGTCCGGTGCCGTGGTCGTACTCCGGACGGGGCCCGCCCCGGCTGTCCGCCAGCACCTCGTGCAGCGGCGTCTGCGTCCCGCCTTCCAGGAGCCTTTCGAGCAGGTCCGTGCCCGGGGCGTCCTCGTACAGGGGCACCTCGCTGACCAGGGCCGTCTCCTTGTCCAAGTATCTGTGGACATGGTCCATGAAGTAGTCGAGGCCCTCATCGGTAACTTGGTGGAGCGTCCTGAGGTCCTGCGCGAGCAGCCGTTCCCGCGCGGCCAGGCGATCGGCGCTCAGGAAACGCCGCGCCTGGCGCTCGGCCGCAACCAGGCGCCCGGCCTGCTCATCGTCGAGCCTGTCCCACACGTTCCGCTCGGCGAGGGTGACATACAGGTCGTAATCCTCCTCGGCGCTGTGCAGGAGGCGTGCCAACGGACTCGTCTCGGTCGCACCGGCCTGAGCCCGTTCCGCCCATATTCCGCGCAGGGTCGACACATCATCACGGAGCTCTTCGGCCACGTTCCTGCCGGCGCCTTCCGGGGCAAGGGCCTGGGCTATGCGCATGTCCGCCGCGCTGGGTTCGATCCCGGCGGGAAGCGGCTGGGCGAATCGTTGCCGCCGCTGGATCTCGTCGGCGATGCGTTCGATCTCGCGCCGCAGCACACGGGTCTCTTCCTCACGGTCTGTTGTGCTGCCGCTCTGTCGTTCGGAGATCTGGCCCCGCAGCTCCCCGATCCGCTCCTCGCGCGCCCGGCGTCCCGCCTCCAGGTCGGCTGTCGAGCTCCGCAGGAACACGGTCAGATCGCTGCGGTCCAGTTCCTGCCGCAGCATCCGCATGCCGTCGGTCAGGCGCTGTACCTCCGCTGATCGAGAGGGGCCGTCCGTCCGCGGAGTGCTCGCCAGTCGGCGCAGGCCTCTGTGCAGCTTCCTCATGTCCCGACGCAACCGGTGGTCACGGGCGAACGGGTCCGTGTCAGCGGTGTTCCGGTCTCCGGCGCGCGGCGGTGCGCTCAGAACCTGCTCCTCCGACCCGGGCTCCGTACGAGAAGGGCTCTCCTCGCCGATGCGATCAGGGACCGTCGGGTCGGTACCCGGCGACAAGTGGGCGGCGGGGGGCGTGGTGCCCTGCGGCGGCGCCGCGCTCAGCGCCATGGGCTCCCTCGCACGGTCCTGCTCGCGCCCAGCGGTCTTCCCTCGGTCGGCCTGCCGCGCGGTACCGCCGCTGTCGGGGTCGAACCTCTCCCAGCGGCCCTCATTCCGGCCAGGTCCGGCTTCGACCGTGAACTGGACGTTCGTCTTCCTGGTCGGCGCGTACACCACGCGCCTGGTCTCGTTCGCCAGACGCTGGGCGACTCCTTCCGAAGCACGGTCGGCACCAGTGGAACAGGCGATCAGTACGACCGGGGTGTCATCTGACAGCCGATTGAAGCTGGGCCGCCTCTTGAGGAACTGGGCGAGTTCGGAGCCGTTGAGGCGATGCTTTCCGTCGGAGCGGTGCGGCGCATACAAAGAAACGTGATACGCGCTTCCGTGCACAGAAAGGAAGTAGGGTGTCCTGTTCCCGTACCCACGTCGCCACGGCAGTTGCCTGGCGGCCCCTATTCGGTGCAGTCCGCCGTCGTCACGAATCTCACCCTGACGGTACTCTTCAGCGATGGCGATCGCACCCAGATGGGATTCCAGCCATTTCGCCTCCCAGGGACTTTGAGCGAAGCGTCCGGTCGGCCTTCCCGCCGCGTCCACCAGAGTGAGGTGTTCCACGTCCGCGAAGGGATCAGGCGTCGCGGCGTTCCTCCTCGCCGTACGCTGGTCGAAGTCCTCGGGCATGGTGAGGACCCACCAGCCCACAGGCTCGTCGGGTTTCCTTCTTTCACGACCGATGTAGGTCACGTCGGTGTTGACATCAGTCACCGGATGCAGAAGCGCCGTGTAACTCCATACCGCATGTCCCGTGTGGTGCGCGATGAGACGCGGCAACTCAAGACCGCCGGCGCCCCCCTGCGAGAGCACCAGAACAAGGGGAGCGTCTCCCGCCGTCCTGAGTTCCGACCGCCCGGCGAGAAATACGGCGAATTCCGCCGGCTCCATCTCCTTTTCGATAGACTCATCGGCTACCGTCAGACGTTCATGTGAACCGTACGCGAAGATGAACACGGGGGTGCTCGACGCACGCCACGGCGGCTCTTCGCGTTGGCCCTCCGGACCGTCTCCATAAAGAATCTGCCACTGAGTGTTCAACTCCTTCACCGGCCTCGCTTCCCGGCGCTTCCCCGGCCGCAGGTCGACGACGACGGGCCGGGTGGCCGGCCGAGCGCTCTCCAGCGGCCTGCGCGGAGTCGAGACCGAAACCCCGGCCTGGGCGCTTGAACTCCTACGGGGCCTCCGTCCGCGTACCGCGGTCCGCTCGGTCTCCTGCCGCCGCCGGTCCGTCTCCGTAGCCCGCCGCCGCTCCTCGGCCACCCGGCCGGAGCCACCCGGAACCGGGATACCGGGATTCACGAACTCGGACGCCTCGCCCCTCAGCCCGGGAGCGTGACGACCGTCGTCCGGGTCCGCAGGCCACGCGGACCTCACATCCCACGCTTCCAAGGGACGAGTCGTGCTGACGATCGTGCCCGAGAACCGTCGCCGCGGACTTGTCGCCGGGACGGAGCTGTCCCGGCGGCCCGTGAAGAACTTCCGCACCGAGCCGGCGAACCTGCTCATCATCGAGGTCGAGCGGAGCCCCGCGGTCTTCGGACCGGACTTGACGAGCTTGCGTCCGCGTTCTTCGCCGGGCCCCCTGGACGCGGTCGCGGAGGCCGAACGCCGGTCCCTCCTGGGACCGGACGGGCCCGGCGTCGCGGGCCGTCCGGTGAGTGTCCGGTGGAGTTCCTCGCGGCCCGGCTGGTTCCCGCGTGCCCGGCTGCCGCCGAGCAGAGGCCCGGTCGCGGTGTCCGTCCCCGACTCGCCGAAGTGGCGACGGTACAGCTGAGACAGCAGGTCTTCCGCCAGGGTGTGAGCAGGGTGATCGTCCCTGATCGGGCGCGCCGGGTCGACGATCAACGCAAGGGCGACGAGCTCGCCGATCTCGTGGTAACCGTCGCTGTAGGCATCGGTCCCGTCACGGACGACGCGAGGCGCCGGATAAGGCTGCCGGCCCGTGGACGTCTGCCGGAAGGGCCGCTGCATGATCGGCGCCACGTCGGCCCAGACCCGGTCCCGCGCCGGTTCGCTCAGACCGGCGAGGACCTCCCGCGCCCGGCCGAGCCGACCGGACCATTCCGGCCCGCCGAGGACCGGGTGATCCGCACCGCCGGCGCCCGGCACCGGCTCCGGCCGGCGCTCCGCGGAGGAGCCGGCCCCCGTCTCGCTCTCGCGTACGGCGGTCCGGGCGACCGAGGGTCCCGGCAGACGGTCGTCCACGGGGGCGCCGTCAGGCATCCGGCCACCGCCGAGGCGGGCGAGGCCGGGCTCGGCCGCCCTGGTGCCGGCTGCGCCCCGGTCGGCGCCCGCAGCCCGCCGGCGCGGGTCCGCACCGGCGGCCAGGGCATCCAGCCGGGCCGCAGCGTCCCGCGCCGAACGGGCGGCCGACTCGGCGGCTGCCACTCGCCCGCGTGAGGCGACGAATGACTCGGCGTGCGCGTGGACGTCCAGGGACGGAGGGCCCGCGATGAACTTCCTGGTGCCGGATTCCCGCCACTGGTAGTCGTTGCGCTGCCGGTTGGTGCTGAGGTCGTAGACGACCGTGTCGACGCGCCCGTCCTCGGCCAGCGCGTAGAAGAAGGCGACGCCTCCGCTGCCCGAGTTGATGTGGGCGTGCGCCGGATGGTTGAGGGAGACCGCGTTCTTCTCCTGCACGGACGTTCCCACGGAGACGCGGCGCAGGACGTCGAATTGTGCGTCGGTGAAGTCAGCCCGGGTGATCCCGGGGCCGGACTCACCCAGAAACCTGATGCGCCCGCTGAACTCCCAGGTGGAGTTCTGGGTGGGCTCGAGCCGGTCCAGGCGGTCCGCTCGTTGCCGGAGCAGCCGGGCCGCGTCGGCGAACCGTCCGGCGGACACGGTGTTCCAGGTCTCCAGCGCCACGTCCCGCACGGCGGTGTAGGCATCCCCGTCCAGGCCCGCCATCTCGGCGAACTGGTCGAAGAAACGGCCGAACTGCAGCGAGGAGAGCAGTCCGTCCCGGTCCGCGAGAGCCTGTGCGTCCGGCAGGCTGCGGTCGAGGAAGGTACGGAAGCGGTACCGTTCGGTCTCCTCCGGGTTGTCGGCCAGCCACTCCGCGAGCTCCGGCCTGACTCGCAGCAGTTCCCGCAGTTCGGGATTGTCGGCGTGCTGCCCGCCGGCCTCCTCGCCCGTGCGGGCCGGTGCGTCACCGGCGCCCCCGGCTGTCGCCCGATCGGCGGCCCCGGCCCGGGTGTCCGGCCGCTGGCGAGTCTTCCCCTTGGCGTCCCTGTCTGCCCGCGCGGTCCCGGCCTGCCGCCGCGCGCCGTCGGACGCTCCCGTGGCCCGGTCCGCGCCCGCGGGCGTCACCGCGGCGGAACCGGAGGACGACGGGACGGCAGCACGGTGTCCCAGCGCTTCCACGGCCGTGGGCAGGGCCATGGGGTCCTGCGCGGTGAGCAGCTCGCCGAACCGCCCCCGGCCTTGCGCCAGTTGCCTTACGCGATCCGCGAAGTTCTCGTCCCGCAGGGCGTACTCCTGCCAGGACGGACGGCGCAGGAACTCCCGGGCGAAGTCGGGCCATGGCTCGTCCGTACCGTCCAGCAGGGTGGCCATGCCCCGCCGGCGCAGCACCGCCGCGAGCCGGCCGGCCTCCTCCGCCGACAGGGACGCGGGCAGTTCGTCGAGCCGCCCGACGAGCCGCTCCGTGCGGTTCACCTGGTCACGCAGACGCGTGTCCAGGAAAGTACCCAGGTGTGGGTGACGGACGGCCGCCCGCCACAGCGGACTCTCCGCGAGCGCCTCACGGATGAGTTGGGGCCGGTCGTTGAAGGCCTTGACGAGTTCCGGGTGCTCCAGAAGGGCGGTACGTACGGACCTGGACGCGAGGAGGGCGGTGAGGTCCTGTGGTTTCCTGAGGATGACCAGGCGACGCGCCTCCGCCGACTGGGCGAGCCAGTTCGCGATCTCGCCGTGCCTCACGATCAGGTCGAGTACCGGCCTCCGCGTCAGCGCGGCCCGTGCGTCGTCCGACGTCGTGGCGGCGAGCGCGTCCACGAACGTCGGGGCACGTCCGGCGACATGGAGCACCCGGGAGTCGGTGAGGACGGTGCGGACCGTCCGGCCGCCGGCGAGCGCAAGGCGGGACAGCAGGTCCGGGTCCCCCAGAAGGGTTCGCCACGACTGCGCCTCCGCGACGATGTCCTTCCGCCCTGCGAGCACCTCCCCCAAACCCGGTGTGTCGGCGAGCACCCGCACGAGCCGGGGCTCTTGCGCGGAGGCCACCAAGCGGCCCTGCGTCGCCACGACCGCCGCGATTACCTGTTCGTCCCCGATCTCCTGGAGCGTGTCCAGGAGTTCCTCGGCATTCGCCAGTACATGGATGATGTGTTCCCGCTCGGCGACGGCAACGGATATCGACCGCGAGGCTCGGGCGAAGGCGTCGACCCTCTCCATGCCGGGCGTGCGAAGCAGGCGGCCTGCGTGGTGGAGGGCCCACATATAGTCGGGGTTGTCGCCCAGGGTGAGCACAGTCTGCGGCTCGCCGAACAGCGAGCGCATCAGCGGACTGATGAGGAAACCTCTGAAGACCCAGTCGTTCTCTGCGAGCAGACGAGGTACGTTCGCATCCTCGACGATGTAGTCGAGCATGTCCGGCGCCTGGTTGACGAGGTCGAGCAGTGAGGGGCGCACGAGGAACAGATCGATGACGTTCTCGCGGAACAGGAGTCCCTGAGCGAGATACCTGTCCTGCTTCGCCGCTTCGTGAAGCCGGGCATTCTCCGCGAGTGCGCGATAGGCGTCGAGGGTCTTCTCGGACAGGGCATCGGCGCCAAAGCTGCCGCGCACCTCCTCAGGCGTGCTGCCCTGCGCCAGGTGCTCCAGCAGACGACTGACGTGCTCGACCCGTTCGCTGTCGAGCGTGTGACCTTTCTCGGTGATGAACTGAAGGGGGACGGCTTGGGCCAAAGCCGTGCGGAATCGCCGCACCTGCTTCTCGTAGTCCCTCTTGGCCGAGACTGGCGCCTTTCCGTCCGCCTTCGTCCGCTCAGCCTCCCATTTGCTGTGGGCAGGGAGGAACCTGTCCACCGCAGGACGCAGTCCGGCTGTCACGGATTCGTCGCGCAGAAGAGCGGCGAAGCCCTGACGCGACACCACTTCCTGCAGCAGGACCGGGTGTGTGAGGACCATTTGGCTCAACGTGGTGCCGGCCTTGTCGTCCGACACTTGCTCGGACAGGGTCGCATACAGGTCGCTGGAGAGCAGAGCCGCCCAGTGAGCCGGTGTCACGGCGCCGAAGAAGGGCTCCAGCTTCGGCAGCAGGTCTCCTCGCCGACGCACGTTCTCGATGATCGCATCGCGCTGTTCCGCAGTGATGCGCTCCGTCAGCATGACATGCCGAGCGAAAAGCCGAGCCAGTGATCCGTTACCGACACGGAGTGCTTCCACCGCTCCTTCTGCCGACATGAACGAGTGGTTCCCATCGGAGAGCCTGGCCATGTCCGGCACAGAAGTGAGGGCGAGCGCCGCGCTCGGGTAGCTCCACTGAGCCTGCTCCTTGAGAGCGGTCCACGCGACGGCCGGGTCCTGGTGCAGCAGATCGGCAAGACGCACGGATTCCCCGCCGGCGACCGACCGGTCGATGGCTCGGGACAGCGCCGCGAGCTTCTCAGCGCTGTCGCTCCCCGAGGCAATGTCCGCCCGCACGTGGGCAAACCGCCCGAACATGCGAAGTATGTGCGGAAGGCTTGTGCCCGATACGGTGCCACGGCGGAACAGGTCTTGAAGGAGCCGGAACTCTTCCGGCCGGGCGTGCAGCACGCGCCGCAGCTCGTGAGGGTGGGCGAACTCCTGCGGCTGGCTGCTGACCGCTGCGGCGATCAGCGGGTGCGTGATCTCCAACCTGGTGAGGAAGGAGCGGTTCCAGTCGTCACCGTGTGCGTACATGAGCTGGACCGCTCGACTGCCACGGAACTTCCGCAGGTTGTCAGGCAGGTTCGTCGACGTGTTGAACGGCCTCGTCTCCTCCAGTACGGAAACCAGATCGTCATCGGGTACCTGATCGAGATACGCCGGGTGCAGGGAGAGAAGGGGTGCCACGTCCGGGTTCTCGACCGCGGCAGTGATCCGGCGCTCGTCCGCGAACAGCCGGGCCGCCAGTGGGAGGTGGTCTTCGAGCACGGTGGTCAGGACCGGCGACCTGCGCAGCGTGTCGAGAAGCCCCCAGTTGCCCTTGAGCCTTCCCAGGAGCCCGGGAGCGGACAGCGCCACGACAAGCTCGTGCGGATACCGCCGGAGTTGCGTGCGCACCTCTTGGGAGAGCAGGTCCTCGTAGTACGCGACGCCCTCGATGTTGGTGCCGCGCAGCGTCAGTGCCGTGTAGAGGGCCGACAGCACACGCAGATCACCGTTCAGGGAGTGGACGGTGTCCACGGGATCATCCGTGTTCATCACCGCGCGGGCCAGAGCGGGCTCCGCCTCCAGCAGAGTCGCGGTCCCCCCGTTGTAGGACAGCGCCTGCAGCACGTCCGCTCGTCCCTCGATGGCCCGCAACAGATTCGGCTGCCACCGCACCGAGGTTTGTGCCGCAGTGTCCTTCTCGATGACGTCCAGAAGGTCTGGTTGTGCGAGCAGGGCGGCCGATCGGGCGTCCTGTGCCTGGTACCAGTCCGGACTCAGAACGGTGAGGAAACCAAGAACCGTGCGTGTGCCGCTGAGGGCGTCGAGAAGCGGAGGATGGAGTCTCAGCAGCGTGAGCAGTTCCGGCCGCTCACGCACCGCCTCAGCGACGTGCCGATGCTCCGGCAACCGGCCGGCCACGTCGGTGGACCGCGGAGGCACCGGCTGCTGCGCGCGATCCGCGGGCGGGTCGTCAGCGGCCGTGGACGCCGACCGTGCCGCGCCCGCCTCGTGGCCGGAGGGACCGGCGGCCGGAGCCGAGGACTCCGACGGCTGGCTCCCGGCCTTCTTGCCGGACTTCTTCTTGACACCTCCCGGCGCACCCCTGTCCCGGACCCTCGCCGGGTCCGCGTCCGCGGCGATCTCCCGGGCGGCCGAGTGCGCGGCGCCGAGGTCGCGACCGTCCGGGCCCAGCGCCCGCGCCACCCGCAGCAGTTCGCCACGCAGCGCCGTGCGGTGCCGCTCGCCCTCGGCGCCGGAACCGAGCACGACGGGGGACCGCAGATACTGGGCGAGGACGGCACCCGCCTGCTCCAAGACCTCATCCGAGAACGTGCCCACCCGGTCCTCGTCCTCGGGTGCGCGGGCACCGTCGCGAGCGGTCGTCGGCTCCGCCGGGGGGCGCGCGGCCGAGGATCGTACGGCACCGGCCCCGTCCCCTGACCCGACCCGCTTCCGCATGAGCCGGTCCACCTGTTCGCGCAGGTCCGCGCCGAGCCGTTCGCGGGTCTCGTGCCAGCCGGGAAGACCGGCGACGAGACCGGCGGGCCCGGAGGCAGGTGCAACGCCGGAACGGACGAAGTCGTCCCAGCCGCTGCCGACCCGCTCGGCGTGCTCCTGGACGACCGGGCCGCGCTCTTCCCGGAGGAGCGTCCCCTCGACGAGTCCCCGGGCCTCCTCCAGAGCCCGCATCCGGAGCGTCCAGCCGGCGCGCGCCAGGAGTCGGCGCCAGGCCCGCTCCTGGAGTTCTTCCTCTCGCAGGCGGAGCGCGCCGGAGCGCCAGGCGGCCAGCGCGTCCGGCGTCAGCAGACCGTCGGCGTGGGCGATGGCGGCGGCACGGAGGTCCCGTCCGGCCACCGGCAGTACCTCGTCGATCGCCCGGACCACGGCGTCGTCGCGGGGGACGGCGCTGTTGTCAAGGGCGGCCCGGTAGCGGTCCACGAGGCGCGTCACCGCGTCCGCGGCGCGGCCACGGACGCGGGCCACCTCCCGGGACAGCGCGCGCATCTCCCGCGACACACGCGCTTGCCCCGCTTCCCAGACCCGCTCACGCCGTTCGGCCGAGAGCGGCTCCCCGAGACCGTGCTCCGAGCGGAAGACCTCGTCGTGGAGGTGGGAGAAGACGGCCTGGGCGTGCTGCCGCAGCAGACGCCGGTCGTTCTCTGTGAGCGTCGGATCGTGAACGCCATAGACCGTGGACAGGCCCAGCCGTCCGAGGGCCGACTCGATGCGCGCGTACCGGCCCGCGAGGTCGTCAAGGCGCCGGAGCACCTGGTGGATCTCCGGGGAGTCCGCTCGGTTCAGCACGCCGGCCACATCCGCGCGCCGCTTCGGCCGGACGGGCCCATGGGCCTGCCACACCGCGGCCACCGATTCCCGGTGCGGGGGGTTGCCGAGGCTGCGCAGCCGGGCGGTCACCTTGCGGAGGATCTCCGTCAGGTTCTTGAGGAGGCCGCGGAACGGGGACGGGGGTGCCGGAGAGGACGGGCGGCCGGCACCGTCCTCCTCGGTGCGGACACGCGCGGACAGCCAGGTGACTAGGTCGTCCCTGCGCTGGCGCCACATGGCTTCGGTATCCGCGCGGGCGTCGCGGGGCGCGGCGGTCTCCGGTACGAACAACTCGCGGTACACGGTGTCGAACGCCTCGTCGAGGTACCGCGAGTACTCGCGGCGCCGTCCCTCGGGCAGTGTCGAGGCGTCCAGGACCGACGCGGCGAACAGCCGGGCGGCGTGGACATGGGCGGCGTAGTGACCGGCGGCCTCCGTGCGGCGTGAAGCCGGTCCGCCCGGGTGGGCGGCGTCCGGCCGGGTGTCCGACGGTTCGGGGTGCGGCTGTTCGAAGTCGTCCTCGGCTATGCGGGTACGCAAGTCCGCGGTCAGTTCCCCGCGCGCCTCCGACCAGGCGGCCATGCGCCCGTCCAGGGAGTCCGGTGCCGGGTCGGTGCCGAAGACTGCGTCGAACCGGTCGGCGACCCGGCGAGCGTGGCCGTCCGCGATCCGCCGGACGTCCGAGCCGGCCCTGGACGCCCGGGACAGCAGCGCCTCCGCCTCCCGTGCTCCACCGGCGGTGGCGTTGGCGCGGGCGCGGGCCAACGCCAGGGAGCGGGCCGCCGCCCGCTCGGTGAGCCGTCCTTCCATGACACGGCGCGCCTGACCGCTCGGCCAGGTCGCCGGCGCGGGACCGGTGGCGAGCCGGTGGTCGAGGGCCTGACGGGCCGCCGCCGCGAGGGCGCGCGCGGCCCGGTCGGTCTCGGCGCGGTCCGCCGCGCGCACCGGTGAGCCGCCGTCCGCCGCACCGGTCAGCCCGAAGGCACGGCTGAAGTGCGGCGCGCTTGCGGCCAGTGACGTGTGCCAGGAGCCGCGTGCGACCCCGGCCACGAGGCGCTCGGCCGAAGCGGCGGCGGTTTCGCGGGCGTGCCACGCCTCGGCATACGTGGCCGCCTCGGTCCCACGCCCCTGCGCCTGCGGAGTGCGCCCGGCCTCAGACGGCGGGTCGTGCCGCGGTACCGGGGGCAGGGACCGCCGCTGCCTCGCGGGCCGGGACGCCGGGTCCGGCAGCCCACCAGCCCGATCCCCAGACCGGGATACACGAGCCGGGCCCTCGGGCTGCGGGACACGAACCCGACCCCCGGGCTGGGAAGCCGGGGCGGTCGTGCCGGTGCGTCCCGCCGGCAGCTCCGGCCCGGAAACACGCCGCCCACCATAATCCCCGCCCCCGGTCCCAGGACCCGACGCGGTCGTCGTCGACCGGCCGGAAGGCGTCGTACCGGCCGGGGGCGGCCCGTGCCTGGCGGCCAGCGCGTCCGCGAACCCTGCGGCCAGCCGGACGATGGGATGCCCGTCAGACAGTCGCAAGGACGCGGGCGGCACATTGCCCACGATCATCCGCCGCGCCAGGACGTGCACCGCCTCGTTGAGTTCCCTCAGGTAAGCGTCCTGGCTCAGCACTCCTTCGGCCGTCGGCGACTGGTTCAGCAGCTGGCGCGCCCGGTCCAGCAGCGCCGCCCGATCGGCGGGTGCCAGCGCGCGGACCTGTTCCAGCGCCGCGGACACCTCGTCCTGCCACGCGTCCCCACCAAGGTCCGGATGCTCCGGCCACTGCCGGGAACCGGCCCCGTCACCGCTCGGGGCCCCCTGCTCGGAAACCGCGCCAGCCGGCGGTCGTGCTCCGGGAAGGAGGGAAAGTCTCCGCCCCAGTTCCTCCGCGTCCCGCACGAGGGGATCGCCGGGACCCGGATCGGGCAGGCGCGTGACGTCGTCACCGGCCGACTGCCGCAGGCGATGGGCCAGGAGGGAGACTGCGTCTTCGTAGGCGTCGGCGTACCCGGTGCCCGCCTCCGTGAAGACCCGCCGGGAGTGGTACCGGGCCAGCAGGTCCCGCGCCTGCTTCAGGTACGCCGCGTCCAGCTCCCCCAGCCCGTGCAACGCCGTCTGGGCCCGCACCACCTGGTCCAGCCAGGCGGGGGTTCCGATGTCGGCCAGGGCCTCCGGGGGCCGCGGTACCTCGGGAGAGTGCTGCGCAACGACGGTGCCGTCCGTCCCGGGATCCGGCCGGCCCCCGAACACCCCTTCCGTGCCCGGAGCTTCCCGGAACTGGTCACGCAGCAGGCTCGCCAGCGACGCGGCCGCCGTGTCCCCGTGCTCGCGCAGTTCATCGGCAACGAGATGCACCATCGTGTCCAGCATCTCTTGATGGCCCGCAAGCTCCTGGTGCAGCTCCGGATCGAGGGCCGGGAAGAGGGTGACGTCCGAGACGATCCCCTGGGCCCGGCCGAGCAGGAACTCGCTCTCACGGTCGCCCTCGGCCAGCAGCCGCCCCTTCGCCGCGGCGGTCTCCTGCCGCCAGTAGTGGCTACGCCAGGGGGCTGTGGGAGCCGCCTCGCCCTTCACGTTCTCCAGCACATCCGCCCAGGCTGCCTGACGGTCCCGGACACCGCGGTCGTGTACCGGGTCGGACGCGTCGGTCGCCTCTGTCTGCATCCTGGATCTACGCAGCGCATCGCCCCACGGGCCGACGGGCGCTTTGCCCGCGCGACGTGCCCCTGCGTCCGCATACGGCCGGTCACCGTTGTTCGGGTCCTTACGTCCCGCGTCGTCGGGGAGACGGCGGGCCCGGGTTCCGGCGGGACCACCGGTCTGTGCCCCGCGGTCGACGTCCGTGGCGGCTTCCCGCGCCGCCCGGGAGTCGAGACCGGGCAGGGGGCCGGCGGAGCCGTCGGCGCTCTGGCGCGGCGCCGACGGGAGTGCGACGTCGGGGCTGCCGCCGGGCAGCCCGGTCTGCCGGGCGGGATCGAACCCGATGCCGAACTCGGCGGTGAGCCGGCGGCCGAGGGTTTCGGCGTGGCGTCGCAGCGGGTGGCCGTCGGGCAGCCGACCCGGCTCCGGTGCCGTGATCCCCAGTTCCAGCGCACGGTGGGCGAGGACGAGGGCGGCTTCCTCGTGCCGGGCCGCGTAGGCGTCGCCCGGTTCACGGATGACGGACGGCTGCGGAGCGTACCGGGCCAGAAGGTCACCCACCGTGCGCCACAGCGAGGCCGTACCCGTGTGCGGCGCCGTCGTCTCGCGGGCGCGCCGGACGGCCTCGCCCCAGTCGGCGTCGGTCAGATCGGGAGGGGTGGGGCCGGTGGGCGGTACGGGGTCGGCCGGACGGCCTTCGGCGCCCGTCCGGAACGGGTCCGCGTCGGACGTCGGGGCGCCGGTGGTGGCGGTGGCTGTTTCCGGCAGGGTCTCCATTCCAGCGGGCGTGACGGTGGTGTCGAAGCCCGGCAGCGCGGCCGGACCGGTTTCGGTGCTGATGCCGGGGTTGGTGTGGCGGCCGGGCCCGGCCGTGGTGTCGGCAGCGGCGTTCCGGTCGGCCGACGTGGCGGTGCGCGGGCCGGTTTCGGTGACCGGCCGGGAAGCTGCGTTCCTGGAGTCCGCCGACGGGTTCCCGGCGGAACCGGTCACCGTGCCGGGGGCGGCGTCGGCCGTCTCCGTGGCGGGGCGTGTGCCCGCGTGGGTGGCAAGCGCCCTGCCCAGTTCATGGTCCATCGCGGTGCGCCGCTCGTTCCAGGCGGCGAGCCGGTCGTCCAGCGGGCCGGGACCGCCGGGACCGTCCCCGGGGTGTACGAAGGTGGCGTCGAAGAGTTCCCGGGCGGCCTTGGCATGGTGGTCGATGATCCTCGCGGCAGCCGACGCGGGCAGACCCGCCGCACCGGCCAGAGCACGCGCGCGGTCCCTCGCCGCGTCCTGAGCGTGATCCCGGGCCACCGAAAGGGCCAGATGGCGCTCGGCGCCCTGCGCCGGCAGCGCCTGCCGCACGACGTCCGCCGCCGACATCTGCTCGGGGCTGCCACCGCCGACCGCGATGCGTGTCAGGTGCCGCAGCAGGGCGTCGGCCGTCGAGCCGGGGGGCGCCTCCAACGCCTGCTCGGTCCACTGGTCGATGCGCCGGCCCGCTTCCAGGCTCAGGCCGAGCACCGCACCCTGCTGGACGTCGGGCGGAACGGCGGCGGCTTCCGTCGCGGCGGTGTCCGTCAGGCCGAAGGCACGCGAGAACTCCGCGCCCAGACCGGGTACAGCCTGCTGCCAGGTGCCCCGCGCCACTGCCCGCTCCACCTCGCCCAGCGCGTGGGTGACCGTCAGCTCCTTCGCCGACTGCGCCACCACGTGCACCGGAAGCCGCGCCACATGCCCGCGCACCTCCGCCTGCCAGGTCCGCAGCGCGTCATCGGACGCCTGGCCGTCGCCGCCGAACGGGCTCGGCTCACCGAACACGGCGCGGTGCGCCGCGACCAGTTGCTCACCGAACGCCCCGCGCAGCACCGCGTGGCCGAACGGCGACAGCTGCCCGGTCGTCGTGCCGTCCGCTCCGTTGCCGTCGGTGCTCTCACCGGGCGCGACCGGCACCGGCACCGCCTGGTCGAAGGCGCGCAGCGCGCTCTGGATCCGCTGGTCGCGCTCCGCGGCGGCGGTGAGCATCGCGTCGTAGCCGGTGCGCTCGTGTTCTCCGCCCAGCCCCGCCAGCTCCAGCACCCGATCGGCGGTCGCGACCAGGTCCCGGCCGTGCGCCGCCTGGACGTAGTCGCCGGTGCGCAGCCGTTCGGCGACCGACTGCGCGACGTACCGGTGCACCCGCACGGCCGCGCCGTCGTCGAGCCCGGCTGCCGCGGGTGACTGCTGCCATGCGGTGAAAGCGGCGTCCAGCCGCTGCTGTGCCCGGTGGTCCGCCAGTTCCTCGACCGCCCACCGGCGCAGCTGCGCCGCGCTCGGCGCCCCCTCGCCGGCGGCTCCGTCCGCGCCCTGCGCCCGCCCGCCGTCGCCGGCACCGGCGTACGCGGCGACAGCACGGGAAGCGACCCGGTCGACGACCGGGTCCGGAAGGCCTCCCTGGCTCTTCACCCAGCCCTCGAACGCCGATGTCAGCCGCTGGGGCACGCCCGCCTGCTCCGCCGCGTTCCGCCAGTCCCCACCGGAGCCGCCCGTACCGGAGCCCTCCCACGCCGACCGCGTCCCGGCGCCGTCGCGCGCGCCGTCCGGCAGTTTCAGCCCCTGAAACGAGTCCCACTCCCCGGAGGGCACCAGGGAGGGATCCACATGCCAGCCCAGCCCGCCCGTGAGACTGTCCAGGCTCCCCCCACCACGGCCGTGCCGGCCGCCGCCGGGAAGACTTCCGAAGAAACCGCCGGCGATCCCGTAACCCACGTCCGTGGTGTCACCGGACTGCAGGATCTGGAAGCCCGTCACCACCGCGCCGGAGGCGCCACCGGTCAGCACGTCCCGCAGCACGCCGCCCGACAGCTTGGGCAGGTACATGCGCGTGAACTCGTTGAAGATCCCGGCCAGGCCGCCACCCACACCGCCCCAGCCGGCCTGCTCCAGTACATCCCGCCAGCTGATGCGGTCCCGGAAGCCCTGCCACATCTGGACGAGTTGCACGCCGAGCTCCATGAGCCCGCCGATGACCGCCCCCGACACCACCGACTTGAACAGCTGCCAGGCGATCTGCCGCACCACCGCGGCCACACCCCGCGCCACCGCGACCGCCACCTCCGGCAGACCGAAGGCCAGCAGCTCGACGACGGTGTAGATCAGCCACACCAGCTGCACCATGATCATGTACTTCGCGTACTGCACCTGGACAGCGGTCTCACGGAACGACGAACTCAGATCCCGCGCCGCTTTCACCCCGTGTGGAAGCACCTGCTTCAGCTTCCGCACGTGCGCGGTGAACTCCTCAGCCGTCGGCCCCTCGAGCGCGCCCGAGACCAGCGTCGCCGAGGGACCGACCGTGTGCAGGAGCGACTCGAAATGGTCCCCCCAGGCGTCCATCTTCGCCGCCTGCTCGTGCACCACCTCGTGGTTGACGTTCGGCCAGAACATCCCCGTCAGAACGGCAAGCAGCTGTTGCAGCCACGCCGGCAGCCGCAGGTTGTCGAAGACGCCCACCTCAGCACACCCGACCTACGAACGGTGCCCGGAGCCGCCGGGCAGGCCGCCCCCGGTTCCGCCGGCCAGATGCTTCGCCGCGTTCCGAGTGGCCTCGTCGATCCGCGAGAGGCCTTCGGTCATGTTGGAGAAGGCGGTCCGTGTGTCCTCGATCAGCCGGGCAGTACTGCTGACGATGTCCTGAAGCAGCTCCAGGTTGCCTTCCCACATGGGTCGAACGGCTCGGGAAACGGAGTCACCACCGTGCGGGTCGAGGGCACCGAGCACGGCCTGTTTGATCGTCTCCAGCGTCTTCTCGCAGTCGTGGAAGGTATCGCCCTTCTGGCTCCAACTGCGCAGGTTCGCCCGCAGCTGCTCCGGATCAGCACCGCTCCTGGCCACCTGGCACCTCCCTGACGATCACGGACTCACGACGGCCCCGGACACCCCGGCCGGTTCACCGAGCCAGTCGCAAGCTAACCCAGTCACCGGCCGCACGGAGCACCGCCGACGGTCCTCGGCTCCAGGGCGAGCTGTTCGTACCGGCCTTACTGCACTTTCGTCCCCCGATCCGGGCGGCGGGCACGCCGTACCAAGACGCCGGTCGGGGCCCTTCACGGGCGGCACGCCCCAGCCGGGGCCCGGGAAAGGCCCGCGGTACGGCACGTCCGGCAGGCGCGGCGGGCGTGCGGCGACGGCACACGAGCGGGGCCGCCCTGCGCTATGTTCCGGCGGGTGACGCCCACTGCACCCTTCGACGGAGCGCTGTGCCTGGGTTGTCCCGGTGCGTTCGGGGAGCGGTCCCGTATCCGCCGCCCGCGGGGGCGGACATGAGCGGACGCTTCGGCCGGCGTTCCTCCGCCGGCGGCGGCACCGGGCATCTGGAGATCAGCGAAGCGCACGGCATACACCTCGTCCACACTGCCGGCCGGCCGCCCGAGGCGCTGACCGAGACCGCCGCACGGCTGCGTGCCTCCGCCGAGGAGATCACGGTCCTGGTGAGCGCCGGATTCGGTGATCCCGAGGCACTCTGCGCACGGCTGGGTCCCGTACTGGCGAGGACGTCCCCCGTGGGGGGGCGGCTGGTCCGCCTCGTCATGTCCGGCGCGGCGGCGGAGACGGCGGACCGGCCCGCGCCCGGCCGTATGCTCAGCGACGCCCTGGAAACGGACGTACTGGCTCCGCTCGGCGCGGCGCTGGTCACTCCGGCCGGCAGCCTGTTCGCGCCCCGCCTGCCCGGGCGTCCGGGCGGTTGGCGGCGCTTCTCGCCCGGTCGCGAGCCGGTGTCCGTCGGCGCCCGTCACCCCGCGCCCCGGTGGCAGCAGGCGGTGGAGCGGGTCGTCCCGGCCGTCGCGGGCGGCTGCGTCGTGGAGCAGATACCGGCAGGACTGCTCATCCTGCCCTCAGGCACTCCACCGGAAGGGGTCGAGGCACTGCGGTACGCCGTGCCCCCGCAGGCGGAGAGGCCGCTGCTGCTCGTCGGCGCCGCGCACACCCGCGCCGTCCCGCCGCAGGCCGTCGCCGACGTGCTGGCCGCGCTGCCCGCGACCGTGCGGGAAGCGGTGCGCCTGGTGTCCGCGGACGGCAGCGACCCGCTCCCGGTGGGGCGGCAGGTGGCCGCGCTCCTCGGGGTACCGGTGGAGGTCGGCTCGGGGCTCCCCCTGCTGGTGAGCGATCCCGCCCGGCCCGTACCGACGGGACCGCTCACGCCGCGCACCGTGCTCACCGACGCGGCCGGCGAGCCCACCTGGCGGCCCTACGTGGAAGAGGTCGTCTGCGAGCCGGAAGGTGACGCGGCGGCCACCGTCCGGCTGGGCACCTGGCGGCCCCCGGTCAGCGGGCTGCGGCCGGCGCTGGAACCCGGTGCCATGATCCTGGACCGCAGGTGGCAGGTCGTCGTCACCCGGTCCGGTCTCTGGGTCGGTCCGAACGGCAGCGCGCCGCCCGCCGAGACGGTGCTGCGTCCCGTCGCTCCTGACGTGATGGCCGTGGAGATCGGCCTGCCGGACCAGGCTCTGCACGACACCGTCTGGGAACCGCTGGAGCGGCTCTTCTCGGCCCTCCAGGACGACGTGCGCGACCGCACACAGATCCGGCTGCACGGCGACCCTGGTGACGAAGTGCTGAACGGCATGCGCCGGTTGGCGGTGCGGCACGGCCTGGCCCTGGCGCCCCGCGGCTGGCAGGACGCCGAGGGGCAGGGGCTCTCCGGTGCCGGGGGCGCAGGGGTGGTGTCCGAGCAGCCCGCTCCCGCACAGGTCGCGTTCCCCCAGCCCGCGTCCGTACCGTCGGAACCCGAACCCCTCCCGTCCGTCACGCCGTCGGCCGAACCGCTGGAGTCCGCAGCGGCGCCGGCTGTGCCGCCGGACCCGGACTCGCCCGACGCGGAACCGGCCGAACACCACTCGGCGGACACGGTCACGTCCTTCGACGCCCCGGCCGGGAACGCTGCGGGAACGGACACCCCGGCCGCGGTGGAGGAACCGGCCGGTACGCCCCTCCCCGAGACCGCGGGCGAGCGCGCGGAGCGGAGCCCGGAAGCCGCGCCCGGGCCGCCGGGCAGGCCGGCGGCGGAGGAAGCCACCGTTGTCCGACGCCTCGCGACGCCGCCCCCCGGCGCCACGGAGGCGATCGCCATCACCTTCACGCCTCCGGTGACGGTGCCGGGGGCACCCGCCGTCCCGGAGGCGTCCACCCGTGGCCCGGTGTCCTGAGGGCGTCGTCGCCGGGGACCGGGCCCGAATCAGCGCGCAACCGAGCAAAGGAAGAAGACGAGGGATGACACGCAGAAACCAGCCCGGCGGCCCTCCGGCCGCCGCGGCGCCCCCCGGGCAACCGCACGTCCGCCGGGCCGTCGCACTGCCCCTGTACGAGGGGGATGTCGACGGAGCCGCAGTGTCCGAAGCCCTCACCCGGGGCGGGACCACGGCCGCCGAGACGGTCGCCCAGCAGAGGGTGGAGCAGGCACGGCCCCTGGTGGCGGCGGTCCCCGCCGCCGCGGTCCGGGCCGAGGCCGAGGTTGCCGCCCGCACGTTCCGTCCGCACGACGGGCGGACCGGGGCTGCGGACGCCGCGACCGGTGGCCAGGCGGCGCCGGGACGGCCCGCGTCCCAGTCCGGCAGGCCCGGAGCCTGGCCGCTGGTGGCCGCAGCGGCGGTCGCCGGTGCGGTCCTGGTCTCCGTGCCCCTGCTGAGCGGCGGCGAGAAGAAGACCACGGGCGCCGACGCGCTCGACCCGGTCGCGATAACCGGCGCCAGGCACGCAACCGGCGGTCCCACCTCGGCGCCGGTCCCCGACGGCAGCGCCGGCGCCGACGTCACCTTCCCCGCGCCGACATCGGCTCCGCGGGCCGGTGTCTCGCCGGCACTCCCGGGCGGCCCGCACGGCTCGGCGAGCAGGATGACGACGGGACACGGGGACAAGGCGGTGGAGCAGACCGGCGCCCGCGAGCCGGGTGGCCACGGCCCGTCGCCGTCTTTGGCCGCGGGTGCGCCGCACGGTCAGTACGCGGGACCGCACGGCGACGGCACCGGACTCCGGACGAAGCCGGTGGACAGGTCCGTGAGCCTGCTCTCGGCGCCCGCGAGCTCCGCCCAGCGTGCCGCGCAGGCGAGGGAGTCCTCCTCTGCGGGCACCGCACGGCACGCCTCGACGCGCACCGCCGCGGCCGCCGCCGACGTGAAGACGGCGCGGAAGCCGCAGACCGCCACCACCGCGTCGCACACGGCGGCCGTGCGGACCACGCACCCCCAGACGACGTCCGCCGCGCGTCAGACGCAGCCGCAGTCCCACCCGCAAACGTCGGCCCAGGCGCGGACGTCGGCCCAGGCGCGGACGTCGGCCCAGGCGGGGACACAGACCGAGTCGCAGTCTCAGTCGCACACCACCACGCAGCGGCACTGGTCGACGAAGGTCGTCAACGCCACGTACGTCCTGCACTCCGGAGAGTCCGTGGCCTCCGACCGGATGCGGATCACCATGCGCACCGACGGCGACCTGGTCATCTCGGACGAGCACGGCACGATCCGCTGGTCCTCCCACACACACGGCAGCGGCAACTACGCCGTCTTCCAGGACGACGGCAACCTCGCCGTCTACAGCGCCAACCACACGAGTCTGTGGACGTCCGGCACCGCGGGCAATGCCGGTGCCGAACTCGTCATCCAGAACGACGGGAACGTGGTGATCCTCTCCCGGTCCGGACACACCGTGTGGGCCGCCGGCACCGCGCACTGACGGTCGGCACGCATGCGGTGCCCCGGTTTCCCCGCCCGGGCGGGGAAACCGGGGCACCGTGGTCAGTCCTGCGCGAACCCGTTCGCGCTGGTGAAGCCGTGCTCCAGGTAGTCGCGCACCAGGTCACTGGTGTGAGGATCGTTGGGCAGGATGGCGTCCATGTCGACGTCTCCGGTCAGCAATTCGGACGGCTTGAGGCCGAACAGCAGCTGTCCCATGGGCAGTTCGTCGACCTGCTTCAGGGCCTGGGCACGTGCCTCGGAGATCGTGGTCCGGATGAGCTCGCCCAGCTCTTTGGGGGTCATACGACGGAACGCACCGGTCGGGAAATCGATCTCGGCGACCTCGCCTCTGGCGGAGACGGTCACCTTCACCTCGCGGCGGCGAGAGGTCGCGGTACCGGTGACGGCGTTGATACGACGGCGGTTCTCCTCTGCCTCCTCCCTCTCCTTGCGGTAGTCAGCGAGAAGCTGCTCGATCTCCTGCTCGTATCCCGACACCTGTCACTCCCGGTCATGCGCCGCCGCGTCGGTCACCGAATGCCGGGGAGGCCCAGCGGAGCGGCGGTCTGCTCCGTCGCAGACGGCTGTCTGCCTTTCGCAGGGAACAACAGCGCCACCTGGCCGTGCCACGGCCCGGGGCGCGGACGTCCCGTTCTTCCCTCCCATCGTGCCCTCGCGTACCGGCCGCCCAGGCTGTCGTCAGACCAGGTCGTCGTCCGAACCGGGGTCGCCCCACACGTCCCGGCGCTGGACCAGCAGATCCGCGAAGGTGCGCTCCTTCTCCTCCTCGTCGTCCTCCGCCTCCGCCTCGCTCTGCGTGCGTGCCTCAAGCGCCTCCAGCTCCTCCGCGGAGACGTCGCCGCACAACGGCTGGTCGGAGCCCAACGGGAACACTCCGTTCGACGACACCGCCGCCACGCCGGAACGGCCGGGCTGCCAGGTCGCCCGAGCGGGTGCGGTCGGCGAGGCGTCGCCGACCGCACCGGCACCCGACCAGACCTCGGGCGCCTCGCCGGAGTACCGGGAGCGTGGGCTGTCCGCTCCCTCCGCCGACGCCGTCGCCGCCGCGATGAGGAAGGGCATCAGCGTGCCGTCGGTCCGGTCCCAGGCGGCTGTGTCCTCTACGTCCTCTACGTCCTCTACGTTCTCTACGTTCTCTACGTTCTCTACGTTCTCGATGATCCCCGGCGCGGTCGCCGGCGTCCCGGCCCGCGCACCGCCGCGTTCCGTGGGTGCGGACAGGGCGGCCACGGCGCCCAAGGCGGCGCCCCCCAGTGCCGCCGCGGCCACACGGGCCTGACCGGGAGCGGCGTGCGGGGCAGGGGCGCCCTGGGTGGAGGCGTCGGGCACGGGCACGGCGGTCGCGGTCACAGGTCCTGGCGGGCCGCCGGCACCATACGCTGCCGGAGCCGGGCCGCCGGGCCCCCCGGAACCACCGGTGCCGTGCCCTGCCGGGACGACGGTGCCGGTCCGGTCGGCACCGGCGTCCAGGTCCGGAACGCCGTCCTGGTCTTCGGCGCCCCATGCGCTCGCCGAGAGGAGCGACTCGCCGTCCTGTCCGCTCGCGTGTGTCTCCTGCCCGGTACCGGTGGCACGGTTCCCTCCACCGGCCGGTGCGGGGACACCGGGCACCGGGGCCCACAGCGCGGCCGGGGCACTCGTGGCGGGCAGGTCCAGGGCCGCCCCTCCGGCTCCGGCCGTCGCGACGGCTCCCGCGACCGGCTCGGAAGGGTCCGCACCGCTCGCCTCATCGCCCCAGGGCCGGCCGTCCGGCTCCAGAAGGCCGGAGGAGTCCGGCGGCTCGGCCAGGGCGCCCTGCCCCGCACCGCCACCCGCACCCCCGAAACCTCCCATACCCGGCATGTACGGCATACCAGCACCGGCCGCAGCCGGCGTGCGCCCGTCGGCCTCCCCCGCACCGGAGAACTCCGCCGGCGTCGACTCAGGCAGATCCAGACCAGGCACCTCCCCGGCCACACCCGGCTCCACCGGCGCACCACCGAACTCCGACACATCACCGGCACCACCGACACCCTCACCCCAGGGAACCGACGACGCGTCCAGCAACCCCGCCGCATCCGGCGGCTCGGCCAG
>NZ_JBIRJA010000022.1:0-56821 GCF_044329325.1 Streptomyces sp. NPDC017676
AGGGCGTGGGCGTGGCCCTGGCTGCCGTAGCCGATGACCGCGACCTTGCGGCCCTGGATGATGGACAGGTCGGCATCGGCGTCGTAGAACAGCTCAGCCATGGGATACACCTTTCATGGGTAACTCCCCAGGCGCATGCTTGGCGAGAGAGCGACCGAGAGCGAGCATGGCGCCTCCGGAGAGCGGGGAACACGAGAAACAGGGCCGGGGGAGTCCGGGTGTGTCCTGCCAGGCAGGAGTTCGGAAACCGCGGCAGGACCGCCGCCGTCGGCCCGGCGGTCGAAACACTATCTCACACCTACCATGCATCGACGGATGCACGCGCAGTGGTTCCTCAGCGTCCGAAGGTGTGTTGCGCGATGCTGGGGCGGGCAGGTCGTGCGACTGCTCCCGCCTGTGAGAGTGCCGCAGCACAACTACCCTCTGAGGACTGCCACTTCGGCTCGATCAGCACCGATGGTTGCCTGATCTCAGTCTCCGTGTCACAGATGGGTCGTCTGCCCTGTCAGTGAGGTGACTCCAGGGTATGGGCCTGTTCTTCCGGCTGCGAACGAAGAGCTCCGTCGTCCACTTGGCGGCTTCAACGCTTCGCAGTCAGTTGCCGGGGGTCTGTTCCCTTGCTTCTCCGACACCGAAATGAGCCTCTCCTCATGTTTCAGGACCAGCCCGACAAGGTCGACACCGCCTCGACGACAGGTATCGCCACGTTGGACGATCTTCGCAGGCACTTGCAGTGGGCCATCGAACTCGAACACGCCACGCTGCCGCCCTACCTCACGGCCCTGTACTCCCTCGACCCCGAACGGAACGCGGAGGCCGCACAGCTCATCGGAGGCGTCTTCGTCGAGGAGATGATCCACCTCGCCCTGGCTGCGAACCTCCTCAACGCGGTCGGCGGACAGCCCCGCCTGGACGCGCCGCACCTGCTGCCCCCACACCCGCGGACCATGCCGCACGCCGACCCCTCCATCGACCTGTCTCTCCTGCCGTTCGGGCCGGAGGCCCTGGAGATGTTCCTCCGCATCGAACAGCCGGCGCACCCGGGAGATCCGGCCGAGGGCGACAACTACGAGACGATCGGGCAGTTCTACGACGCCATCGAGAAGGGGCTGCGGCGCCTGTGCGCCGAACTGGGTGAGGACCAGGTCTTCACCGGCGACCCCGCCCGCCAGGTGGCCGGCGGCCCGTTCGCCCACACGGCAGGGCACCTCAACCCGGTCACCGACCTCAGCTCGGCGCTCGCGGCGCTTGAGGAGATCGTCGAGCAGGGTGAGGGCGCGGCCCGCGCTGACGTCTGGGACGGGGACATGGACCTGTTCCACCCCGAAACCAAGGCGGTCTCCCACTATTACCGTTTCCAGGAACTCGCGGCAGGGCGCCGCTACCAGCCCGGTGACACGCCCGAGTCCGGCCCCACCGGGGAGGCCGTGACCGTGGACCCCGCCGGCGTCCGCCCCTTGCGCCCCAACCCGCGGCTGGAGGACCACCCCGAGGGCAGCGCGATCCGCACCGCGCAGGAAGCGTTCAACCAGACGTACTGCAAGATGTTGCACCAGCTGGAGCAGGCCTTCAACGGCAACCCGGCCATGCTGGGCATGTCAGTCGGCACGATGTACGCGATCAAGGGACAGGCACAGAGCCTGATGGCGATGCAGGACGACGCCGGCCTGGCCGCCGGCCCCACCTTCGAGTACGTCGCACCCGAAAACCGGGCCTGAGCCCTCCATCTCCTCCGGCCCGGATCATGCCCGGATCATTTTAATCTGCCGTTATCCGGTCGTGAGGTCTGCGTCACGGTCCGTGCCGGACCTGGATGGTTTGATGTGCGGCGGACTTGTTCTCGCAGTGTGATGAGGGAGCAACAGCCGTGTTCTCGTTATCCGCACATCAGACCGCGGCGGACGTGGGCGCGCGATCCGTCGAAGGCTTCGCCCGGCAGATCTTCGGGTATCTGCCGAGAGCCGATCAACGCCGGTGGGCCGCCACCTATCTGAAGGGACTGCTGCTCACCGACGGCAAGAAGTCCGTGCGCCGACTGGCCGGGTCCGTGTCCGACTCGCCGACCGTCTGGTACTCGTTGCAGCAGTTCATCAACAGCAGCCCCTGGGACTGGGAGCCGGGCCGCGAGGCGCTCGTCCGGTGGATCGGGCAGCGCTCGTCCGTCCGGGCGTGGACCGTCACCCCGGTGATCCTGCCCAAACGCGGCGACCAGTCGGTGGGCGTGCACCAGCGCTTCGACCCGTTGTCCGGACGCAGTGTCAACTGCCAGATGGCGACGGTCCTCTTCCTGTCGTGCCCGGGAGCCAACTTCCCCGTCGACTGGCGGCTGTTCCTGCCCCGGCAGTGGGCCGACGACCCCGGACTGCGGAGCCGCGCCCGCATCCCGAAGGCCGAGACCTTCCGCCCGCAGTGGCGGCACGCCCTTGACCTGATCGCCGACCGGGCCTGTCGCACCGGCTCACCGCAGGTGCCGGTGGTGGCCGACATGACCGAGGCACCCGACGTGACGGAGCTGACCGAACTCCTCGATGCCACCGGACGGGACTTCGTCGTCGCCGTTCATCCGCGCGCTCTGTCCGAGGGCACGGGGCGGGTCAGCGAGCGGCGCCGCCCGGCAGGGCAGCCGCGCGGGGCGGTGCGGGGGCGGCCTCGGCGCGGGCCGGGGGAAGTGGCGGGCGTCGCGGCGGGCGCGGGCGCGCCGCGGATGTGGAACCGCCATGCCGCTGCCGTCACCGGTTCCGACGGCCGCTTCCGGCAGGCCCAGGTGCTGTCCGCACTGATCTGGCGGCCCGTGGGGGAGGGGCCGGGAACCGGCGGCGAACGGCGGGCCTACCGGCTGTTCAGCGAACTCGGCCCGGACGGGGCGCCGGACTCCCGGATGTGGCTCACCAACCTCGTGCACCACCGGCTCGACGAACTCCTGGAACTGGCCCGCTGCTACGTCAGCTCCCTCGACACGGCCGAGTGCCTGGACGGTCGGTACGAGCTGCTGGACTTCGCCGGGCGCTCCTTCCCCGCCTGGCACCACCACATGACCATGGTGTCCGCCGCGTACGCCCATCTGCGCCTCGTCGGCTCCGCCCGCCCGTCCGTGCTGGTGCCGACCGGGCGGCGACCCGCCTGAGCCGGGCCGCCCCGCCGGATCGTCTCGTCCGCGCTGGGCGGCCCGCATCGGCTCATCCGGTCCGGGCCGTCCGTAGTGGCCGGCTCGGACCGGACCGTCTGCCCCGGGCCCGTCCACACCAGGTCGCCCGCACAGGAGCGTCGACGCCAGGTCGCCCGCACCACACCCTTTGCCGGCCCGTCCACACCAGGTCGCCTGTACGGGACCCTCTGCCCGCGCCCGTCCATTCCGGGTCGCCCGCACCACATCGCCCGCCCGGCCGCTCCCGCCCGGCCGGTCTCGCCCGCCCGCGACCGCGCCGTCAGCGTCGCGCGGTCGCGGAGACGTCCTCGTCCGTCGAGCCCCCGGAGGCGGCCACGCTGCCCAGCAGGCGCAGCGCCGCCTCGGCGGGCGAGCCGGGCTCGGCGGTGTAGGCGATCAGCCGCTGTCCGGACGTACCGGGGATGACGAGGTTCTCGAAGCTGAGGTCCATCGCGCCGACGAGCGGATGGTGCAGCCGTTTCACGCCCGAGGTGCAGGTGCGCACCGGGTGCCGTGCCCAGCGGGAGGCGAACTCGTCGCACTGGACGGTGAGCTGGCCGACGAGCTCGGCCAGCCGGCGGTCGTCGGGGTGGCGGCCGGCCACCAGGCGCAGGGAGGCGACGGCGAGCTGCGCCTCCTCGTCCCAGTCGGTGTACAGCTCGCGGTACTGCTCGTCCAGGAACAGCATCCGCGTCAGGTTGGGCCGGCCGGCCGGGGTGTCGGGGCTGTCGGACGGCAGGTGTCCGGCGAGCAGGGCGTGGCCCAGCGCGTTCCAGGCGAGGACGTCGTTGCGGCGGTCCAGGACGAGCGCCGGCACGTCGGTCATCGCGGCCAGCAGCTGGCGTGCGGAGGCGCTGGCGTGTTCCACCCGCGGCGGTGCCGGGCGGGACGCGGCGGACGGCCGGGCCAGGTCCTTCAGGTGCGCGGTCTCGTCCTCGGTGAGCCGCAGGGTGCGGGCGAGCGCGTCCAGCACGGCGTCCGACGCGCTCGTGGCACGGCCCTGTTCGAGACGGGTGTAGTGGGTGATGCTGACGCCGGCGAGCATGGCCAGCTCCTCCCTGCGCAGCCCGGTGACGCGGCGGCGGGTCGGATGCGGCGTGATGCCGACGTCCTCGGGCCGCAGTGCGGCACGGCGGGACTTGAGGAAGTCTCCCAGCTCGGACGGAGCGTCCATCGATGCCTCCCCTGTCGTACATGCCCGGCCGCACGGCCGCCGGGCGACGGTGCTTGCGGGCGCAAGCGGCTCTTCGTCCATGATGCCCGCAGGTCACGGCAGTCGGGAGCGGTAAGGGTGGTCATGAGATGACCACCCTCGCGCTGACTGTGCGAGACAGGGTTCTGGCTGGCCTTCTGGAAGCGGACGAGTCTCTGTCCCGAGCGGCGCGCAAGACGCCCGCGCTTGAGAGAAAGGGATATCGACCTCATGTCCATCACCGATGCGGAAACCGCCGGTACGGCCGGTACTGCCGGTGCCCCCGGTGCGGCCGCCGGTACGGCCCCGGCCGTCCTCACCCCCCGGCTGCGGCTGGTGCTGGTGCTGCTGCTCGCGGCCCAGTTCATGCTGGCCGTGGACTTCTCCATCCTGAACGTCGCCCTGCCGGTGATCGGCGAGGGCCTCGGCTTCTCACTGGCGCACCTGCAGTGGATCGGGACCGCCTTCGCCCTGTGCGCGGCCGGGTTCACCCTGCTGTTCGGACGTGTCGCCGACCTGTTCGGGCGTCGGCGGCTGTTCCTCGGCGGCCTCGCGGTGCTGGGCGTGGCCTCGCTGGCGGGCGGCCTGGCGCAGAACCCCGAGGTGCTGATCGCGGCGCGGGTCTTCCAGGGTCTGGCCACCGCGGCGGTGACCCCGGCCGGGCTGTCCCTGCTCACCACGTCGTTCCCCGAGGGGCCGCTGCGTGAGAAGGCCCTCGGCCTGAACGGCGCGCTGATGTCCGCCGGGTTCACGACGGGCGCCATCCTCGGTGGTCTGCTGACCGACCTGCTGTCGTGGCGATGGGCGTTCTTCATCAACGTGCCGGTCGCCCTCGCCGTCCTCCTCGTCGCGCCGACCGTCATCAAGGAGTCCCGTCCCGACGAGCGCCCGAAGCTGGACGTGCCCGGCGCCGTCAGCGTCACGCTCGGTCTGCTCGCCATCGTCTTCGGCCTCACCCAGGCCGGCGAACACGGCTGGGGCTCGTCCTCGGCGCTGCTGCCCCTGGCCGTCGGCATCGTGCTGCTCCTGGTCTTCTACGCCGTCGAGCGCAAGGTGGCGGCGCCCCTGGTGCCGATCGGTGTGCTCGGCAAGCGGTCGGTGGCCTGGGGCAACCTCGCCGGTCTGATCGCCTTCCTGACCGAGACCTCCCTGGTCTTCCTGCTCACCCTCTACCTCCAGGAGGTCCTGGGCTTCTCGGCGCTGGCCGCGGGCCTCTCCTTCGGCGTGCTGGGCATCGGCACGGTCGTCGGCGGATCCGTCGCCCCGAAGGTCATCGGGAAGATCGGCAGCAAGAGCACGCTGATCACCGGCGGGCTGCTCCAGACGGTCTTCACGGCCGCCCTGCTCGGCCTCGGCGACGACCGCGGGTGGATGTGGCTGCTGCTGGTCGCCACCTTCGCCGGCGGCGTCGGGAACATGCTCGTCATCGTCGGCTTCATGGTCACCGCCACCTCCGGGCTGGCCGACCACGAACAGGGCCTGGCCACCGGGCTCGCCACCATGACGCAGCAGATCGGCATCACCATGGGCACGCCGATCATGAGCGCCATCGCCACCGCCGCGATGACCGGCACCGGCGCCCCGGCCATCCTCGGCGGTCTGAAGGTCGCGATCGCGGTGAACGCCGCCATCGTGCTCCTGGGTGTGCTCACCAGCGCCGTCTTCCTGCGCGGCGCGGCCTCCCGTGCGCAGTAACGCCCGGCGGTACGCGCCGCACGACGACCGTCCGGGCCGCCGCGAGGCCGTCGCGGCCCGCCCGGACGGCCGTCGGCCCGGCGGACCCGCCTGGGAGGCCCTGTGGCTCGACGCCGGGACGCACCGCGTCCCGGTCCGGGTCTACCGCCCCGGCGCGGAAGCCTTCGGCTGGCTCGTCTGGGCGCACGGCGGCAGCTGGCAGGCGGGCTCCCTGGAGCACTGGCACGAGCCGGTCATGGACCTGGCGCGGGTCTCGGGATGCACCGTGGTCAGCACCGGCTACCGCCTCGCCCCCCGCTACCGGCACCCGGCCCAGCTCGACGACCTGCTCACCGCGCTCGCCTGGGCCGAGGAGCAGGCGGACGGCGAGCCGCTGGCGGTCGGCGGGGACAGCGCGGGCGGGACGCTGGGCGCCTGCGCGGCCCTGGCCCGGCGCGACCGGAACGAGCCGCTGGCCGCGCAGGTGCTGGCCTACCCGCCGCTGGACCCCGGCTGCACCGCCCCCGCCTACACCCGCGACCCGGGCGCCTTCCCGGCCGCGGACGACCTGCGGCGGGCGTGGCGGATGTACCGCGGCGGAGCGGGTACGGCCGTACGTGGCGGCGTACCGCTGTACAGCACCCCCCTGGAGGCCGACCGGCTCACCGGGCTGGCGCCGGCCGTCCTCGCCGTCGGGGACCTCGACCCGGTCCGCGACGACGTGACGGAGTACGCCCGGCGGCTGCGCGAGGCGGGCACCTCCGTGCGGCTGCGGGTCTTCCCGCACACCCCGCACGCGGCCTTCCTCGCCGGTGACGGCCCCGGCCGGGGGAACCCACGTCTGCGGTGCTGGCTCGGCACGACCCTGCGCCGGCACCTCACGTCACCGAAGGAGACGACATGACCACCGCACACACCGAGACCGAGCTGCCCCACCTCGCCGCACTGGCCCGGCACTTCGCGGACCTGCGGGACGGCACCCACGGCGAGGGCGGCGACACGCACACGCGGCAGGGCAAGGAACGGCACTTCGAGCGCGCCGTGGAGCTGCTCCACCCCCACGCCGTCCAGGTCCTCCAGGAGTTCGACGCCGTCCTGCTGCTGAACACCGGCGAGGTGACGGCGAGCGGCGTGCGGCGCACCTCGGACGGAGGGCTCGGGGCCGAGTGGACGCTGTCCTGGCCCGAACAGCGGGCGGCCGGGATCGCCCCCATCACGCTGCTCGCCTTCTACGGCCGGGGCTTCCACCATCCGCACCTGCGGGGCGCGACCGTCCACGACTGGCCGCTGAACGTGTTCACCCCCGAGCAGGCCGCGGCCGAGGTGCCCACACTGCGGGCCATCGCCACCGGGGACCTGCACAACCTCGTCTTCCAGCGCGACTACCGGATCGTGCCCGCCGTCGTGCGGGCGGGACAGTGAGAGGAGGAGCGCCGATGGTCCCGCGGTTGTCGGTGCTGGACCAGTCGCCCGTCGGCGCGGGCTTCACCCCGGCCGACGCCCTGCGGGCCTCGGCCGACCTGGCGCAGGCCGCCGAGGAGTGGGGCTACGTCCGCTACTGGGTGGCCGAGCACCATGGATCGCCGGGGTTCGCCGGCAGCGCGCCGGAGGTCCTGGCGGCGGTCCTGCTGGCCCGCACGAGCCGGATGCGGGTCGGCACCGGCGGGGTGCTGCTGCCCCGCTACTCGCCGGTGAAGGTCGCCGAGGTCTTCGGCGTACTGGCCTCGCTGTACCCGGACCGGGTCGACCTGGGCCTCGGCCGGGCGGGTGGTCCGGCCCACGACTTCCCGGAGCGGGTGCGGGCGCTGCGGGTGCTCCTCGGCATGGACGGTGCCGAGGCGGAAGCGGGGGAGGGGGCGCAGGTCCCGCCCGTGCCGCCGCGGATGTGGCTGCTGGGCGCGGGCGGCGGGTCGGCCGCCCTCGCGGGGGAGCTGGGGACGGACTACGCGTTCGCCCACTTCCTCGACCCCCGCCCCGCGCGGGAGTCGCTCGCCGCCTACCGTACGGCCTTCGCCGAGCGGGTGGGCCGGCCGGCACCGGGCGGTGTCCTGGCGGTGCGCGTGGTCACCGCCGAGAGCGAGGACCGGGCCGAGGCGCTCGCGCACAGCGTCCTGCTGTGGCGCAGCCGCAAGGACCTGGGCGAGGACCTTCCGCTGCCCACCCCCGAGGAGGCGGTCGGCCACCGCTGGACCTCCCTGGAGGTGCAGCGAGCCGCCGTCCGCCGGGCCTCGCTGGTGTGGGGGACGCCGGAGCAGGTGACACGGCGGCTCGCCGCGCTGGCCGACGAGCACGGCGTCGACGAGATCATGGTCAACACGCTGACCTGCGACCCGTGGGACCGGTTGTCCTCGTACCGGCTGCTCGCCGAGTTCTCATCGGCCGGCGTGCTGCCGGCCCCGGCCGACGTCTGAGGGGCCGGTCGCGAAATACAACGGGGGGACCGGGACGATCCCGGTCCCCCGCCCGTGTTCCCAGGGATCAAAGGGCGCCCAGCGACGTGGGCCGCGGCTCGGCGGCCTCGGCCGGGGTGTCCGGGGCAGCCGGAACGGTCGGTTCCGCCGGGGTGGCCGGTGCCGGGCGGACCGCCCTGCGGCTGCGGCCGAAGCGGTGCATGGCCGGCGTCTCCACGAACCGGTACAGCAGCCAGCCGCCCAGCAGGGACGTGCAGAAGAACCCGACGACGACCAGCAGCGCCACGGGCACGCCGTAGGTGGCGCCGTCCAGCAGGGACCGCAGGTAGAAGATGGACACGCCCTGCACGAGGTAGAACCCGAAGGACACCTCGCCGAGCCAGACCATCGGCCGGCTGCGCAGCCAGGTGACGCGCCCGGCGGCGTCGGCCGCCGCCACCGAGGCGATCAGCGCACCGATCGGGACGATCGTCGCGACGACGAACGTGTACTGGAACGGCACGGCGAACCCGGCCGCGTACCCCAGCGCGCACAGCGCGAGCGACACCCCGATGCCCATCCACCGCGGCCAGCGGCCGGCCAGCACGATCCGCGCCAGCAGGATGCCGAGCACGAACTCGAAGAGACGGCCCGGCGGGAAGAGGTAGCCGAACCAGAACTGCTTGTCGGAGATCGGGGTGATCGCCGACTTGGGGGTGTCGGGCACCAGGTACGTCGAGACGAGCTGGACCACCACGGTGCCGGCGACCATGACCGCCGCCCAGCCCCACAAGGCGCCCTCCCGCAGCCTGCGCACCGGCACGATCAGCAGCGGGAACAGCAGGTAGAACAGCAGCTCGCTGCCGAGGGACCAACTCGGCGGATTCATGCTGAGGTTGATCTCCGGCTGCGGGAAGAAGGTGTGTACCAGCAGCAGGTTGGGCAGCCACTGCCCGACGGACGTGATCGTGGCGCCGGCGAAGAGCACGAGCGAGGCCGTGAACACCACGACGTGGTTCGGGAAGATCTTTGTCATCCGGCGGCGCCAGAAGGCGTGCGCGGACTGCCCTGGCCGCGCCGACCAGGTCAGCACGAAGCCGGAGAGCACGAAGAAGAACGACACCCCGATGTACCCGGTGTTGAGGAACGCCTTCTCGTAGGCGTGCGCGACGCCGGCGTCGGCGAACGGGTTGATCGGGTCGTTGGGCGGGATGGGCGAGTTGGACAGGGAGGTGTGGAAGAGGAAGACGAGCAGCGCCGCGAAGAACCTCAGGCCGGTCAGCGACGGCAGCCGGGCCGGACCCGTGGATCCGGTCTCCGCCGCGGAACGCATCGTGGAAATGCTCATGACATAGGCTCCAGTGGAGGTGTTCCCGGTCCCGGAGAAGACCTGTCGTACGGGGGGAAAGCGGTCCGGGGCGGCCGGTCGCGACCGCCCCGGAAGTCCGGCGCGCGCCCTACCTGGCGGTGCCGCCGGCCATGTCGATCTCGTTGCGGTGGACGACGATCTTCGCGTCCTTGGCCACGTAGTAGTTCTGCACCGAGTACGCGATGGTGGCGAAGTCGAGCCGGCCGTCGCCGCTGAAGTCGGCGGTGGCGATGCGCGCGACGGACTCGTCCGACACCCGCCACTTGGCCCAGACGCCCTTGGCCGCGTCGACGGCCTTGTAGTACATGACGCCCTGCCAGGGCCACGGGCCGCGCAGCGCCACCAGGAACTCGTCGTCGCCGTCGCCGTCGAAGTCGGCGCACACGATCTGGTGGCCGGGACCCTCGCCGTTCTCGTTCGGGTCGCCGTAGACGTCCAGCAGCGTCCGCTGCCAGCCGGCTCCGCCGTCCCGCTTGGTGTACACGGCCACCGTGTTGCCGTGGAACGGCTCCACCGCGGCGACGTACGCCATGGGGTCGCCCCCCAGCCGCCCGGCGTCCAGGTCACCGCTGCCCCGGAAGCCGGTCCGCTCGAACTGGGTCGGCTCGCCGGCGCCGATGCGTTCGCTGACCCACTCACCGCGCTCGGCGTCGTAGTACAGCCACGTGACCCCCTCGTCGGAGGCCAGCAGCAGCGAGTCGCGGTCCGAGCCGGGAATGAGCCCCCGCTTCTTCTCCGCCCCGTGGATCATGCGGAAGCTCGTGTCGTCGATGATCGTCATCGGCCATTCCTCGGCGGTCAGCACGTCGTCCGGCCGGGAGAACAACACCACCGGCAGCACCGCGTGCACGTCGGCCTCGGCCACGATGGGCAGGCCGATGATCTCCAGCCGCTCCGACTGGGTGAAGTAGCCCGCCCGCAGCCGGTGCATGCCGGTGGCGCGGCCGACGTAGTGCTTCTTCCAGCGCGTGGGGTCCTTGTCGGGCGCGCCCGGGTTCTCCAGCCAGGCGATCTTGCCGCCCTGCGGGTCGGGGTCGACGATGGTGCCGATCGGCCCGTACAGCTCGTAGCAGACGATGATGTCGGGCGAGCCGTTGCCGCTGACGTCGGCGAAGTCGGCGCCGACCGGCATGCGGAAGCCGTCGGCCGCCAGGCGCCGGGTCCACTCGCCGTCGTTCTGGTACCAGTAGATCTCGCCCAGGCGCAGCCCGTAGCCGAACAGGTCGGGCCGGCCGTCCCCGTCGATGTCCGGGGCCTCCAGCCAGTAGCCGTCGCGCAGTTGGTCGGCCACCAGCTCCGGGGTGAACTTCGGGATCCTGATGTCGCTCATGTCCTCACTCCGCTCAACGGTCACCGCGCCAGGCGGTGGTACTCGATCGCCAGCCACACGCAGTCGGTGTCGGCGTGGTACTGGTGCCAGGGGTGGACGAAGGCGCCGTCGGACCCGAGCGAGCAGAACGGGTCCGGTGTGGTGTGTCCGGGGCTCATCGGCAGGTCCTGGTAGAGCGTGCCGGGGTCCTGGCGCCGGAACTTCTGCATCCGGCCCCGGCCGGCCACCTGCGTGTGGACCTCGATGAACTCGTGCCGGTTGTGGATGAAACAGTCGGTGCCCGCCGGGGCGAACCACAGGTTGACCCGTACCTCGAAGAGCTCCTCCGGTCCGGGAACCGGGGCTTCGCGCAGGATGTGCGCCGGGTCGAACGCGACCCGCCCGGCGGTCTCCTGAGGGCCCCGCCACAGCGGGATCCGCGCGTCGAACGGCACACCGCCGGTGGTGCCGGGCCCGTCCGCGATCCGGTCGCCCAGCAACTCGCCCAGCCGGGCCCAGCCCGGCGCCCGCCTGATGGCGCCGATGTCCGCCGCGTCCTCGTCCTCCGTGCGCAGCACCAGCAGGAGCCCGGCCTCGACGATCACCGTGTCGGCCAGGATCGTCGAGGTCAACGGGGGGATCGGCCGGCGCGGGGACTCGGCGACGTACGCGTCGCGCGTCCCGCAGTTGACGACGATCGCCCGCCCGTCGACCCGGAACTCGCGCGCGTCCGCCACCGCGGTCGCCGTGACGTGGCCGCCGCCGAGGTCCAGGGCGCGCACCGCGCCCACGGCACCGGCGTCCACGGTCTGCGTGGTCGTCAGCCCCGTCATGAGCGCGCGAACTCCGCGGTCCGGGCCAGCTCCACGCTCAGCTCGTCGGTCTCGGTCTCCGGCACGAACGGCTCGGCCGGCGGGCCGTCGCCGAAGAAGTGCGCGATCGCGTCGACGGTGCGCCGGGTGGCGCGCCCGTCGCCGTACGGGTTGGCGGCGGAGGCCATCCGCGCGTAGGCCTCCTCGTCGCGCAGCAGCTCGACGGTGTGGGTGTACACGCCGTCGTAGGAGGTGCCGACCAGCCGCGCGGTGCCCGCGACCACGGCTTCCGACCTCTCGGTGACATTGCTGATCACCAGCGTCGGCTTGCCCAGCGCCGGACCCTCCTCCTGGGCGCCGCTGCTGTCCGACAGGATGATGTCGGCGCGCCGCATGAGCCGGCAGAAGTTCAGGTACGGCAGCGGGTCGACGACCGTGATGTCCGGGTGGCCCTCGATCGCGGGCAGCACCGCCCTGCGCACCGCCGGGTTGCGGTGCAGCGGTACGACGACACGGGTGCCGGGCTCGTCGGCGACGGCCGCGAAGGCGCGGGCGATCTGCGGCAGGTGGGGCCAGGCGTCCCGCCGGTGCGCGGAGGCGAGGACGACCTTGCGGGTGTCGGTGTCCAGGTCCTCCAGCGCCGGGTGGCCGAAGCCGTCCGCCTTGTTCCCGGCCCAGTGCAGGGCGTCGATGACCGTGTTGCCGGTCACCGCGATCGTCTCCTCGGCGATGCCCTCGCTCAGCAGGTTCGCCTTGTTGCCCGGCGTGGGGGCCAGGTGCAGCGCCGCGATCTGGGCGATCATGCGGCGGTTGCCCTCCTCCGGGAAGGGCGACCCGAGGAATCCGCTGCGCAGGCCCGCTTCCACGTGGATCAACGGGATCCGGTGGTGGAAGGCGGCGAGCGCGCCGGCCATGGTGGTGGCCGTGTCGCCGTGCACCAGCACGGCCTGAAGCTTCAGTGAGTCGAGTTGCCCCTCCAGTTCGCGCAGCGCACGGTAGGTGGTCTGCGAGAGCGTCTGCCCCGGAACCATGACCGCGAGGTCGATGTCGGGGCTCAGATCGAACTCGCGCATCGTCTCGTCCAGCATCTCCCGGTGCTGACCGGTCGAGATGACGATCGGCTCGAAGCGGGGGTCCTCCCGCAGAGCGTGTATCACCGGGGCGAGTTTGATGGCCTCCGGGCGGGTGCCCAGGACCACGGCGACGGTTCGCATCAGGTGTCTCCCGATTCGGATGTCGGATCGAGCCGGCGGGGTCACTTCCGGGCGGGCTCGACGGACAGGGCGTGACGGAAGAAGTTCCCCGGGTCCCAGCGCTTCTTGACCTGCTGCAGCCGGGGGTAGTTGTCCTTGTAGTAGAGGCTGTGCCAGGAGATGCCCGAGCGGTTGTGGCGCGGGTCCGCCATGTCGGTGTCGCAGTAGTTGATGTAGCAGCCGTCCGTACGGCCGCCGATCACCGGAACCCCCTTGGTCTCGGCGAAGAACTCGGCGTACAGGCCGCGGATCCAGTCCAGGTAGAAGTCGTCGTCCCGCGCGTCGGGCCAGAAGGTCTGGAAGGTCATCTTGAACACGGAGTCGCGCTGCGCGTTCGCCGTGGCGTCCGGCGCGACCGCGTTGACCTGGCCGCCGAAGGAGAACAGCACCAGCATGGTGTCCGGGTTCTCGAAGTCGGGCCGCGTCATGTACTTGTACAGGGCGGCGATCTGCTGGTCGCTGAAGTTGCGGCGCATGTAGCCGGACTTGTGCGCGGCCCGGGACACGGGGTTGGTGATGGTCGGGTTGTTCGTGCCGACCAGCCGGGCGGCGTTCAGCCACGGCATCACGCGGGGCTCCGCCAGGTCCGGCAGGTGCGGGATCTCCCCGTTGCCCTTGGCCATCGGCCGTGGGGTCAGACCGGTGCCGGCGGTGATCGCGGCGAAGTAGTCGTCCAGCAGCGTGCGGGCGCCGGGCACGGTCGCGTCGACCTGGGTGAACATGCCCAGGCTGCCGTGGGCCCGCGAGCTGACGTTGAAGAGGCTGGACAGGTGCCGGTAGGGGGAGTCCGGCGCGCTGTGGGCCTCGTGCCAGGCACCGAAGTTCTTCAGCAGCCGGGTGAACCTGGCCTCGTCGAGGTCCTCCCAGGGCAGGTCGACCGCGTGGACCAGGACCTTGGAGGGCGGGGACATCAACTGGTCCTCCGGAGCGGTGCCCCTGGCGTCGGGCGAGCGGAACCAGTAGCGGGTGACCAGGCCGAAGTTGCCGCCGCCCCCGCCGGTGTGCGCCCACCACAGGTCCCTGGCGGGGTCGTCCGCCTCGCGGGTGGCGACCGTGGTGCGGACCCGCCCCCGCTCGTCGACGGTGACGACCTCCACCGCGTACAGGTGGTCGACGACCAGGCCGTGGGCGCGGGAGAGCAGCCCGTAGCCGCCACCCGCTATGTGGCCGCCGGCGCCGACGCTGTAGCAGATGCCACCGGGGATGGTGACACCCCAGCCCTTGTACAGCGCCTCGTAGACGTTGAGCAGCCGGGCGCCGGGCTCGACGTAGAAGGCGCGTCTGGCAGGGTCGTAGCCGACGTCCGTCATCTCCGAGAAGTCCAGGATGACCTCGACCTCCGGGTTGCACACCAGCGGCGCGAAGCAGTGGCCCCCGCTGCGCACGGAGACCCGCTTGCCGGCCCGGTGGGCGGCGCTCAGCGCGCGTTCGGCGTCCCGGGTCGAGCGGATCATCTTCACGTAGTCGGGCCGGGCGACGTACCGCTGGTTGTTCCCCGTGGTCAGAAGGGGGTAGCGCGGGTCGTCGGGGCCGATGAGCGCGCCCTTCTCGTACGGCTCCGCGGCGTGCGCGGGGGAGGCGGTGGCGGTCAGCCCGGCCGCCGCCGCCGTCACACCGCCGGCAAGGGCGGCGCCGCGGGTGAGGAGGGAACGGCGGTCCAGGGGTGCGGCGGTCCTGCGCGTGGATGCCGTGGCAGGCGATGTCATGTACACCTCATGTGGAATCGATGGGTCGGGGAGGGAAAGTGCGATTGCTCACCGGGGTGAGGCGGTGGCTCCGTCCAGGTGTCGTCAGATCTGGCGCAGGGCGCCGCCGTCGACGGTCCATTCGGCGCCGGTGACCTGACCGGCGAGGGGGGAGAGCAGATAGGCGACGACCGTGGCCACGTCCCGGGGGTGACCGATGCGCCCGCTCGGCAGCCGGCGCTCCTCGCGGACGAAGCGGTCGACGGCCTCGTCGGGGGAGGTGCCGTAGCGCTGCGCGAGCTGCTCGGCGAAGCCGCCCGGCGCGTCGAACAGTTCGGTGCGGGTCGGGCCCGGCGAGACGACGTTCGAGCGCACGCCCACGGGCGCGAACTCCGCCGAGAGCGACTTGGAGACCGACAGCAGCGCCGTCTTGGCCGCCGCGTAGTCCAGCAGGGGCGGCGCCGGGTAACGGGCGGCCTCGCTCGCGATGTGCACGATGCTTCCCGAGCGCTGCTCGACGAGTGCCGGCAGCACCGCGCGGGTCATCCGGACCGCGGAATGCAGATTCAGTTCGAACGTGGCTTTCCAGTCGTCGTCGGTGGTTCCCAGGAATCCCGTACGGGCCGTCAGACCACCGGCGTTGTTCACCAGACCGTCGATACGCCCGTACCGGCCCAGCGCGGCTTCGGCAATACGCCGGGCAGCCTCGGGATCGGTGACGTCAGCGGTGAACGCCCATACGTTTCCGTCAGCCGGGTCCCACCTCTCGGCGCGGCGTGCGACACCGACCACGCGGGCTCCCTCGGCGGCCAGCAACCGTGTGACGGCCGCGCCGATCCCGGCAGACGCACCGGTGACGACGTACACCTTTCCGGAGAGTTCCAGGTCCACGGGGACTCCCTTCCGTGTCGCTTTCCCCTCAAGCGGCTTCCAGGCCTTCCGCGGCTGCCGGAAGGCGCGTGCGGGAGGCCACGAATTCGCCGAGCCACCGCCGGAAATCCGGTCCCAGGTCCTCGCGTTCCCAGGCCAGCCGGACCACGGCGCGCAGGTACTCGCCGGGATCGCCGGTGTCGTAGCGGCGCCCGGAGAAGACCACCGCGTGCACCGGGCCCGCGGTCCCGGTCCCGCACATCGTGCCGAGGGCGTCGGTGAGCTGGATCTCACCCCCGCGCCCCGGCCCGGTGCGGCGCAGGACACCGAAGACGCCGGGGTCGAGGACGTAACGGCCCAGCACCGCGTAGCGGCTCGGCGCCCGGTCCGCGGACGGCTTCTCCACCAGCGCGGTCACCCGCAGGACGTCGTGCTCGTCGGTCTCGGTCACCGCCGCGCACCCGTACCGGGAGATCTCGTGCGGGGCGACCTCCATCAGGGCCAGCACGCTGCCGCCGTACCGGTGGCGGACCTCGATCATCCGGGCCAGCAGCGGATCCCTGGGGTCGATCAGATCGTCGCCGAGAAGTACCGCGAAGGGGTCGTCGCCGACATGGGACGCCGCCCGCAGCACCGCGTGGCCGAGCCCCCGCGGTTCCCCCTGACGCACATAGTGGATGTTCGCGAAGGAAGCGGGAGAGGCGAGCCGGGACAGCTTGGTGTCCTCGCCTCTTTCCCGCAGCATGGTCTCGATTTCGAAACCGCGGTCGAAGTGGTCCTCCACGGGGCGCTTGTTCCGCCCCGTCACCATCAGGATGTCGGAGAGGCCCGACGAGACGGCCTCCTCCACCACGTACTGAATGGCCGGCCTGTCGACCAACGGCAGCATTTCCTTCGGCACGGCTTTCGTCGCCGGAAGGAATCGCGTGCCCAGTCCGGCGGCCGGGATGACGGCTTTCATCAAGCGGCGGGAACTGGTCATGCGGCGAATTTATCGACCGGGCGCCCGGCCGGACGAGGAGTTCCGGCCGACGCGGAACCGATTCAGTAGCTTCGCCCTTCACCTGCGCCCGCCAGGGCTGCCGACCGTCCGGTGAACTGCTGAGATCGCGCGGTGGGCGAGCCCGCGGAGCGTGAACTTACCGAAGACGTCGATCCGGTTTGCGTTTTCCCCTTCACCCACTCTCGGAGGAAGCGGCACACCGCCAGGTGGACACGGGGAGGCGACGCGCTGTGCCGAGGACGAGGCCGCCCGGTGCCCCGAGCACCAGCGCGAGCAGACCCGTACCGGCTCCGGCTCGGCGGCGGCCTCCGCCGGATCCGGGACAGCCCTGAAATGCGACGTCCCGGTGGTACGGGGGAGAACCACCGGGACGTCTCCACCCAGCCTACGCCGCACTTTTCGCCCGCGCGCGGAGATTGCGGGACGCGTCCGGATACGGTCGTGCGGGCCGACGGCTGCCCGGCCCGACGACGGCATCGGATGCCCAGAGCGGGCAGACCTCCACCAGCGTCCCGGTGGCAGGCCGGGGCACGGACGCGGCGAAGAGCACCGTGGCCGCAAGCGGAGCATCGTCACCGAGACCCTGTGACTGCTGCCGACGGTGCCGGTCACCGCGGCGAGCGCGCAGGACTCCGTCACAGGGACCGAGCTGATCGCGCCGGGCGGCAGTCATGACACGTATGGCAGCTCCAGCGCTCGGCAGCTGACCGCATGCGAAGGCGGCCTGGGTGACTGTGTCCGGCCGATGACGTGCCATCGAGCTCACGGGCCCGGCGGCCTGTGCGTGGCCGCAATACCTGTCGGACACGCGCCGTTGCTCGCATGGATCGGGTCTCGTGACCGAGCCCGAGCGTCGGCATCGAGAGAACGGAGCATCCGGCGTGGACGTCTTCATCATCGGCATCACCGGCGGCATCGGCGATGCGCTGGCGCGGAGACTGCGCTCTCGGGGAGACACCGTCCACGGGCTCGTTCGCCGGGGTGACCAGCAGGCCGCCCTCGTGGCGCACGGCGTGCGGGCAACGGTCGGCGACCTTGCCGGCATGACCGTGGAGGAACTGGCGGCGGCATTCGGCGACGTCGACGTGATCGTCTTCAGCGCCGGCTCGAACGGCGGCAGCAAGGAGGTCACGAAGGCCATCGACGGCGACGGGGCCGTCAAGGCGATCGATGCATCACGCCGCGCCGGTGTGGAGCGCTTCGTGCTGGTGTCGGTGCTTCCTGAAGCGTGGCGGGAACGCAGCCTCGGCGACGAGGTCGAGTACTACTTCGCCGTGAAGAAGGGGGCGGATGTCGCTCTCAGCCGCAGCGACCTGAACTGGCTGATCCTCCGTCCGTCCCTCCTTGTCGACGACCCGGGAATCGGCACCGTATCCCTCGGGCCGGCCGGGTTCCACGGCCGGATCGCCCGCGAGGACGTGGCCGCCACGCTCGCCGAACTGCTTCACGAGCCGCGGATCGGGCGGCAGATCCTCGAACTCGACACGGGATCGACATCCGTCGAAGAGGCGGTCCGGGCGAACGTCCGCTCCTGACCACCCGGTCGGCTCGCCGAGGCCGTGGGAGGAGGCCGCCAGCCGTGGACATGCCCCCGCCACCGCGCAGCCAACGGCTACCACGGCCGATCGCGACGTGCGTCTTCGTCGGGGGGATGCGGTGGACGAGTTCACACGATCTTGAGCGTGGTGCCGCTGTTCTCAAGCGCGGTGGTCTCGTCGGCGGGCGCGGTGGCGTCGGTGACGAGGATGTCGACCAAGGTGGAAGGGCCGACGTAGGCGTGTGTGGTGCGGCCGAGTTTGCTGCCGTCGGTGGCGGCGATGACGCGACGTGCCGATGTGATGACCGCCTTCTTCACCGCTGCTTCGTCGAGGTCGTAGGCGGTCATGCCGTCGCCGGCCGTCAGGCCGCAGCAGCCCAGGACGGCGGTGTCGAACCGCAACGCCGACAGGGAGGCCAGGGTGAGGGGCCCGGTGAGGGCTCCTTCGCCGGCGCGGGGCCGGCCCCCGGGCACGAGGAGTGCGGTCGGTTCGGGGGCGTCGCTGAGGACATCGATCGCCTGCAGTGACAGGGGCATCACGGTGATCTGGCGTCCGCGCAGCAGGCGCGCGACTTCCAGACAGGTCGTGCCGCTGTCCAGCAGGACGGTCTCACCGTCGGCGATGAGCGCGGCCACCTCCGCCGCGATCCGGCGTTTGGCGTCGACGGCTTCATGGGCGCGCAGCGCGAAGGGCGGTTCGTCTCCTCGCAGGAGGAGCGTGCGAGCCCCGCCGCGGAACCGTTCGAGGACGCCTTGGGCGGCCAGGTGGTCCAGATCGCGTCGGATGGTCATTTCCGAGGCACCCGTCAGGCCGGCCAGTTCGGCGACTGTGGCCGTTCCCGCCTTCTGGACGGCCTGGGCGATCAGTCGATGACGTTCCACGGTGCTCATACCGTGATTCAACACCACGCTCATCGAACATGTGGAGCGTTCGAATAGCGCGGTTACAAACAGAGGCATGTTCGTTATGGTGTTCCCATGAAAAGAGCGCTGCGCGTCTCCCGCGTTGTGACGTTTGTCTACTTCATCCTCAATGGCACGTTGCTGGGCATGTGGGTGGTACAGATCCCGGCCGTCGAGGAACGCGTGGGCATCAGTCACGCTGCCCTGGGCGGGTTCCTCGTGTTGCTGGGGGCAGGGGCCTTCGCCGGCATGCAGGTCGGCGGGCGTCTGTCCGACCGGCTCGGCACGCGCAGCGTCGTCCCGGCGGCCGGAGTGCTGTGCAGCGTGACCCTGGTGCTGCCTGGTCTCGCCCAGGAGCCATGGGCCCTCGGAGCAGCACTGCTGGTCTTCGGTTTCGGGAACGGCACCCTCGACGTGAGCATGAACGCGCACGCGGTGCAGGTGGAGAAGGCGTACGCACGGCCGGTCATGTCGGCCTTCCATGCCACGTTCTCCGTCGGCGGCGTCCTGGCCGCGCTCGCCGGCGCCGTGGCCATCGACATCGGATGGCACCCGACCACGACGCTGGGCGTTGCCGCAGGCGTCGGCGTCATCACCGCCCTGGTGTCGGCCCGTGGTCTGCTGCCCGCCGAGCCGGCCGCCCCCGTGGCCGATACGGAGGGGGAGCCAGAGGTGAGGAACCGCTCCGTTCCCACCCGGATCTGGCTCCTGGCCGTACTGGCTCTGCTGATCATGTTGTGTGAGGGCGCCGCCAACGACTGGAGCGTCCTGCATCTGAAGACCGTTCTGGGCGCGTCGGAGAGCACCGCCGCCTTCGCCTATGGGACGTACGCGGCGACGATGACCATCGGCAGGCTCCTGGCGGACCGGATATCCGCGCGGTTCGGGCCCGTCGCCGTCCTGCGGGGCGGCTCGGCCCTGGCCGCCGTCGGTATCACGGTCGTCACCTTCTCGCCATGGGTCCCGGGGGCACTGACCGGCTGGGCGCTCTTCGGTTTGGGCCTGTCCGGCTGTATCCCACAGCTGTTCAGCGCCGCGGGACACACCGACCCCGCGGCCGCCGGCACCAATGTGTCCCGGGTCGCCGGACTCGGCTACATCGGCATGCTCGCCGGACCCGCTGTCATCGGCTGGATGACCCATGTCATGGCCCTCAACCACACCTTCCTGCTCCTCGCCCTGTTCTGCGCGGCGGCTGCCGCGGCGGCCGGCGTCCTGCGGCCCTCGCCGGAACGGTCCCGGGTGGCCGAGCTGACATCCTGACCGCCTGCGCGGCGCGGCCTGACGACGCGCCGCGCAGGCTTGTTCCCCCTGATGCGGGGTCGCCTTCCCGACGCGTGGACCACCAGGAATGCGAGATTCCGACAACACGCGCCCGGCCGCGTGTCGGGGTGGCCAGGGCGGCCAGGGCGAGGGCGCTGACGGCCGAGACCACCACGAACACCTCACCGCGGCCGCCGCGTTCGGCAGCCCGCTGATGCTCGGTGGACTGGCGGCGGCCTGCCTGCCCTCGCTCCGTATCCGGCCCACCACACCATCGAGCGGGCAGTCCGCCGCTCCAGCCGGCCATCCTGGGCCGTCGGCAAGTGAGTTCTGCGCTCTCGGCGGTGACGGACGGTGCCGCCAAGAACAAGACTCCCACTGTGACGGATGTCCGCCGTTGGCGTGCCGTCCGATTCGCGGCGCCGGCGCGAGCAGCAGATACACAACTCTGCCGGTCTCGCGGTCGGGGCGCGCCGCCCGGCGCCTGTGTCAGGTCCGTGGGGAAGTCGCAGACCGGTTGTGAATATCCAGGTCCCCGTCCGTGCCCTTCGCCACAGCATTGCTGCAAAGCAGCGAAGTCGGCGTGCCGATATGGCCCCTCTATATCCTGATATCTGAGCCCACATCCACCGCCGGGCTGGGCGGGCAGTGCCGAGGGCGGGGCCAATCACCTGCGCCTGGAGGGCTTTATGATCTACGACGGAACTACTGGCTCCGCGTCCGTCCTCCTGTCGCCGACGATTCTTGGCGACCGCGAACGTAATCGTCTGAGCGGATCGCGTGACGGTGACGCAGGTGAAGAAGGGTGAACTCCATGGCTCTCGGGCTGCTCCGACGTCGGCGTTCCCGCGATGCCGGGCCGAGCATCTCGGTCCCCCTGCCGCCCGGTGCCGGCGCGTTCGGCTTCGAGGTCGTCGATCCCATGGAGCAGCCGATGGGCGGAGCCGAGGTCACTGTGACCGCGCTGGACAGCCACAGGGTCGCGACACGGGGCACCACGGATCCCCACGGCTACTTCATAGCGACGCTGCCACCGGGCTCCTACAGCGTGTTGATCGCGGCTGAGGGCCTGTCACCCGCCCGCGAGACCCTCGACATCGCCGCCGGGGTGGCCCTGTCCCCGGTGCGCGTCGCGCTCCACCCGGCCCGCCAGATGGAACTTCCGACAGCCGGAACCTGGCTGTTCGACCCTCCGCACACCGCTATCCGGTTCATCGCCAAGCACGTGGGCATGGCCCATGTCCACGGGCGGTTCACCCGCTTCCAGGGCGGCATCCGCATCGCACCGAACATGGCCGACTCAAGTGTCTCGGTGCGCATCGACGCCTCCAGCGTCACCACGGGCAACAACACCCGCGACAACCACCTGCGTTCCGCCGACTTCCTGGACGTCGAACGCTACCCGTACATCGACTTCGTCAGCACCCGGTTCGCCCACCGCGGCGGCTCCAAGTGGACCCTGCACGGCACACTCACCATGCACGGAACCAGCCGCTCCGTCGGCCTCGACACCACCTACCTCGGGATGGTCAACGGAGGCTACGAACAGGAACTGCGCTGCGCGGCTCTGGCGAAGGCGGAACTCCACCGGGAGGACTTCACCCTCAACTGGCGCTCCATGCTGGCCCGCGGCATCGCCGTCGTGGGTCCGACCGTCCAACTGGAGCTGGACGTCCAGGCGATGTACCGCACCCACGACACGCCGACGCCGCCGCAGTAGGTTCGGTGCCGATGGAATGATCGACTACGCGGCGCTCGACTTCACGAGACGGTCCGCGACATCGATGTCGTACTCGACACGATCGATGGCGACACCGTCGAGCGGTCGCTCGAAGTGCTCCGCCCAGACGGTCACCTGGTGACGGCGGTCGCCGGATGGCTTGCAAGGGTCCCGGACGATGTTTGTCGACGATCTGATCGAGAGCCAGCTGCCATGGCTGAGCGGTTACCTGCGGCCCATCGCACCCGCTCGGCGCAGGACGAAGGGCATCGCCCGGGAGCGGTCAGGACCGTGTTCTCAAGGGGCGTTCCCTCGGCGTAGCGCCGCAGCTGCCGCCGGAGAAACTCCCGGGAAGCATCCTCGAAGGCGTCCGTGAACGCTCCGACGTGTGGGGTCAGCAGCGCGTCGGGCAACTGCCACAGGGGGTGGCCGGCGGGCAGTGGCTCGGGGTCGGTGACGTCGAGGGCGGTCAGCAGCCGACCGCTCGCCACCTCGCTGGTCAGCGCGTCGGTGTCGACGAGTTCGCCCCGGCCGACATTGACCACTATGGCGCCGTCGGACAGCAGGGCCAGGGTCCGTGCGTCGAACATGGCACGCGTCCGCTCGGTCGCCGGCGCGCACAGGACGACCGCGTTCATGGCAGGAAGGAGGCCGTGGAGGGCCTCGGCGCCGTGAACCACGCCCTCCGCGGTGGTGCGGGGCGTGCGCGCGAGCCGGACCACCGTGCAGCCGAGCACCCCGAGCCGTTCGGCGACGGCACGGCCCACCGGCCCCTGCCCCACCACCAGGACGCGCTTGCCGCCGAGAGTGGTGAGACTACGCGGCCTCCACTCCTCGCGGCCCTGCTCACGCGCGAACCGGCCGATGCCGCGTGCGGAGGCGATGAGCAGGCCGACGGCCAGCTCGGCGGTCGGACCGGCGTGCACTCCGCGCCCCGTGCACAGCCGGGCACCGGACGGCAGCAGGTCCAGATGGGGCAGTAGATGGTCGTACCCGGAGCTGAGCACCTGGAGGACGTCGAGGCCGCGGCTGCGGGACAGCGCGTCGACGAGCGAGCCGTACCCGGTCGTGCCGGGGAAACCGGTCAGGAAGCGGACGTCCTCGACGGGGGTGGGGTACAACTCGGTGCCGCCCCAGAGGTGACAGTCCAGTTCCTCGGGGAGGTCTCCGAGTTCCTTCGGTTCGTACGGTATCCAGGCCACGGGTTTGCTGATGGCGTCTGCCGTCATGGTGCCTTCCTGCGTGCTCGTGCGGTCCACTCACGGACACCGGCCGTACGAGGCGGTGGCGGTCGGGGCTCGACCGGGGCTTCCGGCTGTGCCGTGAGTGGGTCGGTGGTGACGCGGAACTCCACGCGGTCGCGCGGCGTGCGGGCCGTCCGAACGCGCCGCAGTCGTCAGTCCAGGGGCTTGATGGTGCCGGTGAGGGCCAGCGGGGTGCCGTCCGGCAGGGTGATGCGCGAGTGGACCACACCGCGTTCGAAGTCGTCCAGATGAGTGACGGTGGCGCCGGACTCCTCCTTCCAGGATGTGAGGAACACGTCGGGCCGGATCTCCGCCGCGGTGATGGCCACCGTCTCCACGTAGCCGTCCGGCACCATGCCTCCGCCGGCGACGACGGTGAAGGTCATGCGTTCCTCGGACTCGAAGTGCTCTTCCAGGGTCAGTGGACCCAAGTCGACGAAGTACCGGCGCTGGGTCATCCGCTCCTGCGACATGACATACCTTCCTGAGGGGACTCATGCGGTCCCCATCAGGTTTTCTCAGGTCCGGCACCGGGCCATCCGTCATCCGACCTACAACTCCACATCGCAGACCCGGACTCGGGCGACGGTCGTCTCGCCGTGGTGCCGTGGCGGCAGGTGAACGCGCGGCGGGCGCTGGACGGCGTTCACTGCCGCTGTCGACGGCGCGCAGGACCGCGTGCACCTGCGCGCCGCTCACAGGCGGAACGGCGGGACAGCGGAGCGGCGGAACGGCGGGACGCGCGGGTCCTCGATGTGGGAGACGGGGACATCCCGCCACCGTGCGACAACTACTGCATACCTTCCATCCCGGCCCTTGCCTCACCTATCGAATATCGATAGATTCCGATCGCGATTCGATGGAAGGATGGATCATGGGAAAGCTGACCGTACGTGCCCTGCGGGCTGTGCTCGTGGTGGTGCTCACCGGCACCGTGTTCGTGCAGGCATTGATGGTGTGGACATTGGTCAGCGGGAGCGACCCGGAGGACGGTTCGCTCCCGCTGACCGCGCTGCGTCTGATCACGGTCCTGGGCATGGTGGCGGTCCAGGTCGCCCTGGTCTGCGTATGGCGGCTGGTGACGATGGTGCGACGCGGAACCGTGTTCTCCCACGCCGCCTTCCGGTACGTGGACGGCGTGATCGGCGCGATCGTGGCGGCTGCCCTCGTGTGGTTCGCGGTCACGGTCATCAATGCGCCGGGCCAGCGGGACGACCCGGGCGTCACCGTCATCATGGGTGGGGTGGGCGTGGCCATCCTGGGAGTCGCGCTCATCGTGCTCGTGCTGCGAATGCTGCTCGCCCAGGCCGTCGCGCGCGACGTCGAAGCGTCGCAGATGCAGGCCGAGTTGGACGAGGTGATCTGATGCCGATCGTCGTCGACATCGACGTGATGCTGGCCAGGCGCAAGATGTCCGTGGGCGAGCTCGCGGACCGTGTGGGGATCACCCCCGCCAACCTGGCGGTGCTCAAGAACGGCCGCGCCAAGGCGGTGCGCTTCGCGACGCTCGCCGCGCTCTGCGAGGTGCTCCAGTGCCAGCCGGGCGACCTGCTGCGCTGGGAGGCCGAGGACGCCGCGGGCGAATGACGTGCCCTTCCAAGAATTCTGGAAGGGACTGCGGCGGTGCCGTACTGTCCCTTGAAGCCGCGGCGAGCTGGGGGGTGCTGGCGTTGCTGCCGGGGGTGCTGGTGGTCCGGCGCTCAGCGATCAGGATGGCTGGACTTGGTCGAAGAGGGCGAGGGCCTCGGCGGGGTCCGGGCTCACGAGGCGTTCCAGACCGGCCGTCGTGATCTTCGCCCACCTGCCGGCCCGTGCCCACATCTGTTCCTCGAAGGCGCGGACGGCCTCGTCCGGGTTCTCAGGGCCGGTGGCGATGGACTCGGCGAGCTCGGCGCCGTCCAGCATCGCGAGGTTCGCGCCTGCCCCCAGTGGGGGCATCAGATGGGCGGCGTCACCCAGTAGCGTCACTCCGGAGACGTGGGTCCAGGTGTGGGACACCGGCAGGACATAGATGGGGCGGTGGATGAACGCGTTGCCGTGGCGGAGGAGGTCGAGGACGGGGGCGGCCCAGCCGTCGAACAGAGCCAGCAGGCTCGATCGCACGGCCTCGACGTCGTCCAGGTCCAGGTTCGAGTGCCAGTCCACCGGCGCGCGGAACTTGGCGTACACCTTGACGTGGCCTCCGCTGTTGCGCTGGGCGACGAGGGAGCGGTTCACGCCGTACACAGCCACGGAACCGTCGCCGATCAACCGCGCGAGGTCGGGGTGGCGGGTGTCGACCTCGTCCAAGGAGGTCTCCACCGAGGTGACGCCGGTGTAGTACGGCGTGGCCGACGAGACTGCGGGGCGCACCCGGGACCAGGCGCCGTCCGCGCCGACCACGAGGTCGAACGTCTCCTGTCGCCCGTCCGCGAAGTGGACCAGTACGCCGTCCCGGGTCTCCGGCACCACCCGCGTCACACCCCGCCCCCACTGGACGTCGAGAGGGCCGAGCAGCAGGTCACGGAGTCGCCCGCGGTCGATCTCGGGATGGGCCCGATCGTCTGGACGGGGTCGCCAGTCACGCAGAACGGCGCCGGCCGTGTCCAGGATGCGCATGGCCTGCCCCTCGGGGCGGGACAGCGCCCGGAACTCCGCCAACAGGCCCGCCTTGTCCATCGCGAGCTGGCCCAGCCCTTCGTGCAGGTCCAGTGTGCCGCCCGGAGGGCGAGCGTCGGGGGCCGAGTCGCGTTCCAGGACTGCGACGGGGTGACCGTGGCGGTGCAGGACACGGGCGAAGGTGAGGCCGGCAGGACCGCTCCCGACCACGGCGATACGACGTCTCATGGCGATACACCGTATTGCCTCGATACAACGCATCGCAACAGTACGATGTCGCCATGACTGTGTGGGACCGGCCGGAGCCGACGAATCGCCCCGTGCCGCTGGACCGGGAGCGGATCGTCGCCGCCGCCATCGCGCTGGCCGACGAGGGCGGGCTGGACGCGGTGTCGTTGCGCAAGGTCGCCGCCCGGCTGAACGCCGGCCCGATGCGGCTGTACGGATACATCTCCACCAAGGAGGAGTTGTTCGACCTCATGGTGGACGAGGTCCAGGCCGAGATCCTCCCCGAGGAGCAGCCTGGTGACTGGCGGGAGGCGCTGCGCACCCTCGCCCACCGCACCAGGCAGGCCGCTCTCCGCCACGAATGGCTCGCCGATCTGCTCGGCGGCCGCCCGACCCTGGGCCCGAACGGCCTCGCCGTCACCGAGGCCACGCTGGCCGCCCTCGACGGCCTCGGCGACATCGACACCGTCATGCGCGCCGTGGAGACTGTCAGCGCCTACTTCACTGGCGCCATCAGGCGCGAGATCGCGAACCTGCGGGCCGAGCGCGCCACGGGCCTGTCCAAGCGCGACTGGCAGCGCGCCTCCGGTCCGCATGTGATGAGGATGTTGGCCACGGGCCGCTTCCCGGCGCTGGCCAAGGCGGTGCACGACGGCACAGACGTGGATGCCGAGGCATCCTTCGCGACCGGCCTGGACTGGGTCCTCGACGCCGTGGCCGTCAAACTCACCCGGCCGCAGCCGTGACGCCCTGCCCGTGCCCGAGCGTCAGTCGTGCGCATGACCCGGTGATCATTCGAGTTGCTGGACGCCGGGTTGACCGACGTACGGGAATGTTCGCCGGGCGGGTGTGGTGGAAGGGATCGTGATGGTGAAGGGGACAGTGTCCCCGGGCCTCATCCATTGCATGCGAGGACGATCGTTCGGCTGAAGCCCCGCATTGCCTTTCGCCGCGTAGGCGACCGCCCTTCACGATCACACCCCTCGCGGGTTCAGCCCCGGCCGGCACGCCGGCCGGGGCTCATGTGCTCCAGGGCGCGTTACGGAGGGGCTTGTCCGGTCGGCAGTGCACGCACTGCGGTACCTGGTTCCGAGGTCAGGAGCCTCGCATGGCCTTGATGTCTTCGGCCTGCTTCGCCGCGCCACCGATCGCCCACTCCGCGCTCGGTGTCTCAGTGATGAACGCGTGCGTGGACTGGCGCATCGGCTCGCCCGCGATCTCGATGAGTGTTTCGGAAAGGCGTTCCACCAGTTGGCGCTTCTCCTCGTGAGTGAAGACACCCTCGATAACCTTGATCTCCACGACAGGCATAGGACCCTTCCCTTCCTCGTGATCGTGCCTATCGGTGAGGCTAAACAGCGCATATGACCGCCGCGCGATGTGCGGGGCCATTCAGCGCACCAGGGCATGTCCGGTCCATCGGAGCCTGGCGCTTCCCTGACTCACCGTTCCCCACGGCTGCCTCGGCAGGCCGTCGTGCGGCAGCTGTCAGCCCACCCGGCGTGGTCACATGGCGCCGGGCTCCGGTTGATCGAAGTGGCTTGACTGCGAGGGGGAATGCAACAGAAGCTGTTACAACAAGCGAGGAGGGTTGATGGCGGCGAACAGTCGACTGACCATCGCGACGCATGCGCTGGCGTGGCTGGCGTTGGCGCAGCGCCGTGGCCAGGAGGTCCTGACTTCGGATCAGGTCGCGGCCAGCGTCAACACCAACCCCGTGATCATCCGGCGCAGCCTCGGTGACCTGCGACGAGCCGGCCTGGTGGAGGTCCGCCATGGCGCAGGTGCGGGTTGGAGTCTGGCCCGTGCGCCCGAGGAGATCACCCTGCTTGAGGTGTATGACGCCGTCGATGCGCAGCCACCGTTCGGCCTGCACCGCACCGAGCCCAATCTGGAGTGTCCGGTCGGCCGGGGCATCCGGCCCGCCCTGAGCGGCGTCTACGGCCGGGTCGAGCGGGTCATGCGGCAGGAGCTGGCGGGAACGTCGATCGCCGATGTGCTGCGCGAGACGCTGGTGAGCTAGCCGACAGGCCGGTGCTCAGGCAGCCGGGCCTACCGCTTGCTGTAACAAACACTGTTCCAACAATCGAACGAGGGGGAGGACCGGTGGAAGCCTTACGGTGTCCAGTCGTCGAACTGCGGCAGTACACGCTGCACCCAGGACAGCGAGACGTACTGATCGATCTGTTCGACCGGGAGTTCGTGGAGTCGCAGGAGGCAGTGGGTGCGACCGTCCTGGGGCAATTCCGTGACCTGGACGACCCTGACCGGTTCGTGTGGCTCCGCGGCTTCGAAGACATGCCGCGCCGGGCCAAGGCCCTGGAGAGCTTCTACGGCGGGCCGGTCTGGCAGGCACACCGCGACGCGGCGAACGCGACGATGATCGACTCCGACGACGTACTGCTGCTGCGGCCGGCCTCGGCGCGCGGTGGGTTCCCGGCGCCGGTCGGCTCCCGGCCGATCCCCGGCGAGCCGGCCTCATCGCCACCGTCGCTCGTCCTCGCCACGATCTGGTACGGGACCACTCCGTTCGACGCAGCATTCGTCGAGTTCTTCCAGCAGCACGTGCGCCCCGTACTGGCCGAGACCGGCGGCGAGCCACTGGCACACCTGCGGTCGGAACACTCCCCGAACACCTTCCCGGCGCTGCCGGTACGGATGAACGAGGAGGTCTTCGTATGGTTCGCACGTTTCGCCGACGAAGGCCACATGGACCAGCACCTGAACCGCTTGCAGCTTTCACAGCGCTGGCGCGAGGAGGTGCTGCCGACCCTTTCGCAACGGTGGGCCAGAGCCCCACAGCGGCTACGGCTGGCACCCACCGAGCGGTCAATACTGTGGTGAGTGCCAAGGCGCGCTGGCGATCGTCGTGACCTTCGTCGGATGAGCGGGAGGACGGTCAAGTGATCCGAATCCTGCAAGTGAGCACTCGCCCTGAAGTGTTTCGCGCGCAGGTGCCGGTGCCCACGAGGCCGGCCCGCTGCAGCACCCGTTGGGCGCCCTCCGCCGCATCATGGCGAACCGAGGGCCGCCGGCCGGTCGTCCGAACGCAGCCGCTGCGCTATCCGGCCAGGTGCGATGCCTTTGTGCCATTCGCAGGCAACTTGCCTCCGGCATCACCGGCGCCCGGCTACACAAGAAGGCTGGGGTGGCGTTCTGCCGTCCCGGTGCAGTGGTGGCCGGTCGGTGGGGGAGGTCATGAGCCCCGCACACGCCAAGGACCGGCGGCACCCGGCGGCGCCCACCGCGGGCCACGGGTCTGGGAAACGGGGGAGGAGCGATGGCAGCACGTCGACCGCGCCTGCGCCTGAAGAAGCGGACGCGCAGGCAGTTGCGGGGCTGGGGTGCGGTGGTGGTGGTGATCGCCGCGGTGTGGGTGGCCGGGCACTGGTCGGTGATGTGGCCCGTCCTGGTGGTCGTGCTCGCCGTGGCCGTGGTGGGCGGGGTCGGATGGGCGCTGTTGCGGGCGCATCGCCTGGCGGTCGGCCAGGACCGTGGGTGGCGCGAGCAGGAGGAGGCCAGGGCGCGGGAGTTGTCGATGGCCGAGGTCGACGCGTTGTCGTGGCAGGAGTTCGAGGCGTACGTCGCCGATCTGTGCCGGCGCGACGGCTGCACGAAGGTCGTCGTCAGCGGCAAGAGCGGCGATCTGGGCGCGGATGTCGTCGGCTACCTGGCCGACGGGCGCAAGCTGGTCGTCCAGTGCAAGAAGTATGCGCCGCACCGGAGTGTGTCCTCGCAGGACATGCAGAAGTTCGTCGGCACCGCCCGCCCCGAACACGGCGCCGACGTCGCCCTGTTCGTCGCCACCTGCCGCGCGTTCACGAAGGACGCCCTGGGCCTGGCGCTGCGCCAGGACATCGTGGCCCTCCACCGCGACCTGCTGGGCTCCTGGGTCAGGGGGGCGCATCTGGAGACCCTGATCCCGCTGAGCGGAAGCGGGGGAGGCACGCGACGGCGCCGTTCTGCCTGACCGCGCCCCCCGGGGCCGTGGCCGCCTGGCGAAACACCGACCGGGTACCGCTGTCCTGAGCGGCGTCGGCCGGGCTTCCTGGAGGTGGGCGGCTCACCGCCCCCGTTGGTGACGGGGGCACAGCCTGCGGTGCTCAGCGGGTGGGTTCTTCGAGAGGGCTCGGGGATTCCAAGCGGGGATCTGGATCCCCCCGGGAACCAGGTCGCCTCCGTGTGCGCCGAGTAATGTGACTCCGCATGATCGAATCCGAGACTGAGATCAGCGAGGATCTGGTCCGCGACCTGCTGCGGGACCAGCATCCGGACTTGGCCGCGCTGCCCATCCGCGAGGTGGCGGGCGGCTGGGGCAACCAGATGTGGCGCCTCGGGGACGAGTTGGCGGTCCGTATGCAGCGGATGGACACCAACCCGGATCCGCAGCTAAAGGAGCACCGGTGGCTGCCGACCCTGGCCCCACGCCTGCCGCTGTCGATCCCGGTCCCCGTGCGGGACGGTGCGCCGTCCGAGCGCTTTCCCAAGATCTGGACCGTCATGACGTGGGTCGAGGGCACGCCGCTGGACCACGACTCGATCACCCGCAGCGACGATGCGGCCGACGTCCTGGCGGCCTTCCTCAAGGCACTGCATGTGGAGGCGCCCGCCGAAGCACCGGACGCCTCGGACCGTGGCGGTCACCCCAAGGAGTGCACGGAGGGCTTCGAGCGATTTCTGCGGGCCGTGGACCTCGGCCACTTCGTCGAGGACGACATCCGGGCCGTGTGGGACGATGCGGCCGCGGCTCCCGGATGGCAGGGCCCGCGAGTGTGGGTTCACGGCGACCTGCATCCCGCGAACGTCGTCGTCGCGGAGGGGACCCTGGCGGGCGTCGTCGACTTCGGCGATGTCTTCGCCGGCGACCCGGCCTGGGACCTTGCGGCCGCCTGGGTGCTGCTCCCCGCGGGCGGCGCCTCGCGGTTCTTCGACAGCTATGCGCAGGCGGACGAGGCGGCGGTCAGACGGGCGCGTGGACTGGCCGCTATGAAGAGCCTGTTCCTGATGCTGATGGGCCAGAACGGGGACCGCGGCCTGCCGGGCGGCAAGCCGAACTGGGGTCCCGCAGGCCGGTCGGCGCTTGAGCGCGTCCTGAAGGGCTTTTGACGTCGGCATCGATCGGCCGACGCGGGATGCCCCCGGCCTCCGGGGACGGGGCGGCCACGTGAGGTTGTGGCTCAGCGATGGTCTGGGCAGACCGGAAGCGTCCATCTCAGGGCGTAGTCCTGGAACAGGTGGCCGAGGCTGTCACGGCACCCCCGGACCAGCGGATCCTGCGAGTCGCGATGAGTCCTGCGGCGCCCGGCGGTCGTACTGTCGAACCCGTCTCGTCAAGGAGGACTTCCGATGCGCAGCGTGACCTGTTCGATGAGTGTCTCACTCGACGGCTACATCGTCGGACCGGACGGCGGCTTCGACTGGACGGCGCCCGACGAGGAGGTCTTTCGCTTCGCCACCGACGAGGTGCGAGGGCTCGGCGTCCACCTGTTGGGACGACGGCTGTACGAGACGATGCTGTACTGGGAGACCGCCGATCGGAATCCATCGCTGGACTTCTCGACGCTGGAGTTCGCCGCGATCTGGAAGGCGCTGCCCAAGGTGGTGTTCTCCACCACGCTGCCGGCGGTCCAGGGCAATGCCCGCCTGGCCTCCGGCGGCCTGGCGGAGGAGATCGAGCGGTTGCGGGTCGAACCGGGAGAGGGGAACATCGCGATCGGTGGCGCGACACTCGCCGCCGAGGCGGCCGCGTCGGGTCTGATCGACGAGTACCGGATCAGGGTTCACCCGGTGCTGGTCGGCGGTGGCATCCCGTTCTTCCCCCAGCACGAGCGCCGGGTGGATCTCGAACTCGTCGAGACCCGCACCTTCGGCTCAAGAATCGTCTACCTCCGCTACCGCGTGGCGCGCTAGCCGGCTCGTCCGCCGAACGCCGAGTCCGGGTCTCCCTGACACACCGCTCGCCCGCCGAGCGCCGAGTCCCGGCTGCCTCCCTGACACACCGCCGGGCGGCCTCCTCGTGTCGACCGAGGCAGCTTGATCCGTCGGGCAGGGCCTATGGCATGGCGGCGGCTGCCTTGGGGACGTCGGCCAGCCGCAGGCCGACGTCCACGAGGGCCCAGCCGAGGCGGTGGCGGAGATCCCGCGGACGCCGGGCTGCCGCGGCGAGGCGGTACATGTCGGCTTCGGCGCGGAGTTCGGCGGCACGGAAGTGGTACAGGGCGTGCTGGATGTCGGGGCGCATCGGACTGTGGCCTTTCATTCCGTGGTGAGGGGGAAGGCGTGTGTGTGGATGCGTACCTGGGCGGTGCGGGCCTCGTCCTCGTCGGCGGCCCGGTCGCGGTACGTGTCGACGAGCGCGTGCATCTTCTCGACGAGTTCCCGGGTCAGTTCGGGCGTCAGCCGCAGCGTCGCGCTGCTCATCTCAAAGGTGCGGCTCCACTCCTCGGGCCACGCGTGGCGGTTGCCGAGCCAGGTCGACAGGTCCCGGGTCTGGGTCGTCGCCACCTCGTGGAGGTACATGTCGGCGGCCCCGCGCACGTCCGGGTTGGCGTCCGTGAGCAGTGTGTCGTCGAAGCGCAGGCCCTTGTGAACGGCCTTCCACCACCGCTCGCGGCCCCTGCCGCGTTCGGGAGCGTCTTCGATGAAGCCGTGGGCTGCGAGCTGCCGGAGGTGGTAGCTGGTCGCGCCGCTCGACTCGCCCAGCTTCTCGGCGAGTCGGGACGCGGTGGCCGGACCGCCGAAGCGCAGGGCGTCGAGCAGTCGCATGCGGAGTGGGTGTGCGAGCCCGCGCAGGGACCGGGCATCGAGATGGCGGACGTGCGAGTCCTGGGGCTCGTTCATGGCTACAAAGGTAGTGATGCAAAGGAATGCTTGCAACGGGTTCTTTGCAAGTTTCCGCTCAAGTGCAAGCCGAGCCGGGCGCATTACCCTGAGTCCATGCGGCAGGGGGCGGCGGCAGCGGCGGGGGAGTGGCGGGACTGGCGGGTCGGTGACCGGGTCCTCGGGGTGTACGAGGTGACGGGGGCTCTCGGTCAGGGCGGCATGGGGCGCGTTCACCGGGTGCGGCACCTGGGATGGGGCACCGATCTCGCCGTCAAGAGCCCGCGGCCGGAGCTCTTCCGGGACGAGGCGGACAAGGAACGGTTCGTCCGTGAGGCGGAGACATGGGTGGGGCTGGAACTCCATCCGCACCTGTGCGGATGCCACTACGTGCGCACGATCGACGGGGTGCCGAGGGTGTTCGCGGAGTACGTGAACGGCGGAAGCCTGCGCGAGTCGATCGACGACGGCCGGCTCTACCACGGAGCACGCGACGAGGTGGTGGGCCGGATACTGGACATCGCGATCCAGATGGCGCGCGGACTGGCGCACGCCCACCTCAGCGGGGTGGTGCACCAGGACGTCAAGCCGGGCAACGTGCTGCTCGACCGGCAGGGCACCGCGAAGATCACCGACTTCGGTCTCGCGCGCGCCCGGCACTTCGGCACCCGCACCCCCTCCGCCGGCCGAGTGGCAGATGGGGCAGCACCGCACGAGACGGCACCGCACGAGACGGCACCTCACTACACAGCACCTCATGAAGCGGCACTTGACGAGGCGGCACTTCTCGTGACCCACGGCGGATTGACGCCCGCGTACGCCTCACCCGAGCAGGTGCGGGGCGCGCTCCTGAGCCGTCGCACCGACGTGTGGAGCTTCGCGGTCAGCGTGCTGGAGATGTTCACCGGGGCGGTGACGTGGGGCGTGGGGTCCGCCGCGGGTGCGGCACTCGCGGCGTACCGGCTGGGCCCGCCGGCCGACGCCGCGGTGGCCTCGATGCCGGAAGCGCTCGCGGATCTGCTGGAACGCTGTCTGCGCGAGAGCGTCGAGGAGCGGCAAGACGACCTGGCGGCGGTGGCCGGGGAGCTGGCCGAGGTGTACGCACGGGAGGTCGCCCGGCCGTATCCACGCCGGGCGGAGGATGCCGCCGTACACCGGGCCGACGGGCTGAACAACCGGGCGATGTCCCTGCTCGACCTCGGCCGGACGCGGGAGGCGGAGGCCGCGCTGGCCGAGGCGCACGCCGTCGACCCGCAGCACCCGCAGGCCACGTACAACCTGGGGTTGCTGAGGTGGCGGGCCGGCACGCTCGCGGACGACGCGCTGGTGGACCAGATGGAATCGGCCAGGGCGAGCGCGGAAGGGCCCTCGACCGCCGACCACCTCCTCGCCCACGTGCACCTCGAACGCGGCGACCACGAGTCCGCCCTGCCCCTCCTGCGTGCCGCGGCCGCGACCGCGGGGGCGACCGCGGACGCGGACGCCGGCACGGCCCTGCGCGACGCGCTCGCGCACGCCGAGCGCGAACACGCCGCCGGCGGGCGCCTGCTCGCCACCTTCACCGGGCACCGGGCGCTCGTGCACGCGGTGAGTCTCAGCGCGGACGGCAGCCGCGCGCTGTCCGGTGACGAAGCCGGGGAGGTACGGCTGTGGGACACGGCCACCGGCCGCCCGCGCGCGCTCAAGGGACATCGGGCCGCCGTGCACGCGGTGTCCCTGAGCCCGGACGGCCGTCTCGCCCTCACGGGTGGGCACGACGGCGACGTGCGGGTGTGGGACACCGGGACCGGCCGCTGCCTGCGCGGGCTCTCCGGGCACACCGGCTCGGTCCGCGCCGTCCGCCTCGCCCCCGACGGGAACACCGCCCTGACCGGTGGCTGGGACGGCACCCTGCGCTGGTGGGACGTGGCCACCGGCCGCTGTCTGCGGGTCGTCGGCTCCCCTGGGGGTCCGGGTGGCGCGGGCCGCGGGATCAACGCCGCCTGCCTGAGCGCCGACGGCCGGCTCGCCCTGTTCGTGGGCGGTCGGACCGTACTCTGGGACCTGGTGGACGACCGGCCCGTGCGGACCCTGGACCCCGGCACGATCTGGCCGGCCGCGCTGAGCCACGACCGGCGGCACGCGCTGACCGGCGGGGACGACCGGGCTCTGGTGTGGTGGGACCTGGCGACCGGCCGGTCCCTGCGCATCCTGCGGGGGGACGCACGGCCACCCTGGACGGCCGAGCTGAGCGCCGACGGGCGGTTCGCGGTGTCCGGGGCCATCGGCGGCACGTTGCGCTGGTGGGAGCCCGCCACCGGGCGTTGTCTGCGCACCTACGACGCGCACTTCTCCCAGGTGACCTCGGTCAGCCTGAGCGCGGACGGGCGGCGGGTGCTGACCGGGGGCGACCACCGGGTACGACTCTGGCAGCTGCCCACCCCCGACGCGTACACCGCGCCCTTCCAGATCTGCCGCCCCCGCTCCCACACCGAACTCACGAAGTACGACGACCGGGTCGCTGCGCTGCTGGACGACGCCGAGTCGGCCGCGGGGCGGCAGCGGTACGCGGACGCGGTCGCCCTGGTGGCCGAGGCACGCGCCCTGCCGGGGCACGAGCGGGACACCCGCGCCCTGGCCGCCTGGCACCGGCTCTCGCTGGTCACCGTACGGACGGGGGTGCGGGGCGCCTGGCCCGCCGGGACCGTCGAGCTGCCCACGTCCGGTACGCAGGCCCACGCCACCGCCGACGGCCGGCGCGCCCTGTGCGCGGACCTCGACACCCTGCGCCTGTGGGACTTCGAGGACGGCGGCCGGTGCGTGCGTACCTTCGACGGCCACGACGGAGCGGTCCAGGCCGTCTCCCTCAGCGCCGACGATCGCCTCGCCCTGTCGGGCGGCGAGGACGGGACGGTCCGCCTGTGGGACGTCCGCACCGGTCGCTGCCTGAGCGTCCTTGAGGGGCACGCGGCGAAGGTCCGCTCGGTGAGCTTCAGCGGCGACGGACGCTTCGCCTTCTCCGGCGGGGAGGACGGCTCCGTGCGCTGGTGGGAACTGGCGACCGGACGGATGCTGCGGGCCTACGAGTACGGAGGGCAGAGGGTGTACTCGGTGTGCCCCAGCGCCGACGGGCGGTTCGTCCTCTCCTCCGGGCAGGGCAGCAGGGCGCGGCTGTGGGAGCTGGACTCCGGCCACCGAGAGCGGACCTTCGAGGACCTCAGCCGCGACGCCACGACCCGGTCGCCGCTCCTGGGGGCCCTGCACTCGGCCCAGCTCACCACGGACGGACGGCACGCGGTGACCGCCAACGGCGACGGGCGGGTGGTGCTGTGGGACGTGGCGGCCGGGCGGCGTCTGCACGTCTTCGAGGAACACGCCGGAAGCGACGGGCACGCGGAGCCGACGACGTCGCTGTCCCTGAGCCCGGACGGCCGATTCGCGCTCGCCGCCGGCTGGGACACGACGGTACGGCTGCTGGACCTGCGGGCCGGACGCTGCCTGCGCACCCTGGGCGGGCACCGGCGCTGGGTGCTGTCGGTCCATCTGAGCGTCGACGGGCGGTACGCGGTCTCCACCGGGACGGACCGGACCCTGCGCCGGTGGGAGCTCGACTGGGAGCTGGAGGCCAGGGAACCGGCGGACTGGGACGAGGGCGCCCGCCCGCACCTGGAGGCGTTCCTCGCCACGCACACACCGTTCGGGCGGCCTGTGCCGCACGGCCTCCAGATGGTGTCGTACGACCCCCAACTGGCCCGGCACGGACAGCCGGTGTGGTCCGACGCCGACGCGGACCTGCTGCTGCGCCACCTCGCCCGGGCCGGATACGGGTGGCTGCGGGCGGACGGTGTGCGGGCGGAGCTGGAGCGGATGGCGGCGGCGTGGCAGGGTCCGCGTCCGCTGCCCGCACCAGGGCGGGAGCCGACACCGGCGCGGGTGCTCAGTTCAGCAAGGTCTCGATATCGGGCTTGGCGAGGACGCCGGCGCAGCTGACGCAGACCGGCCTGCGCAGCACACGCCGGGTCACGCACCGGTCGCAGAAGTAGGCGCGGCAGCCCGCACAGTGCCAGAAGACCACGGCCCAGTGCTCCGGGTCGTTCCTGGCGACCGGGTTGCCCCCCGGGACGCGCGACACCGACAGCAGGCGATCACAGCCCCTCCGGGAACACATCATGACGGCCATGGAACGGACCGTAGCAGCGCGGGGAGACGGATGACAGTGCCCGGGCAACAGCGGGCGGGGAATCAGGAGTTGGAGGAGCCACCGCCTCCCGTGTGACTGCCGCCCGCCGTACGGGTCAGCCGCCGGGCCTCGTCCTCGATCCTGCGGACCACGCTGCCGCCGCTGCCGTCGTCCACCCCGCTGGCCAGCAACTGCGCGGCGACCGTGGTGAAGTACTGCGCGGCGGCCAGCACATGGCCGTAGGCGTCGACGGCCTCGCCGTTCCGCAGCCGCAGCAGTGCCTGGGAGGCGTCGCTCATCACCCGGACGACCTGCTGCGAGAGCTGTGCGCGGGTCTCGGCGGGCAGCCCCACCGCCCGCCCCAACTGCCGTTGGATGCTGTTGCAGGACCGCTCCAGCTCCTCCAGCAGCGTGAAGTCACGGCGCACCGGGGGGCCGGCCACCGCCGACGGGTACGAGCTGCTGCGCAGCAGCAGGTGGGTGAGCACCTGCGGCTCGTACCGGTGCAGGTCGATGGCGTGGGTGGCACCCAGCGCGGGCCGGAAGCACGGATGGATGTGGAACTCCGTCTCGTGCGGCTGCACGGGCACGTGGGCCCCGCCCGTGTAGACCACGTCGTTGCCGCGCCGCACCCCCAGGAAGCCCACCCCGTACAGCGTGTCGACCACGCCGGGCGCGGTGAGCCCCTCGGCGTACGCCGGGTACTGGCGGTGGAGCGTCTCGGCGACGGTGTCGAAGCGGGCCTCCAGCGCACTGCGCGTCACCACGTAGCCGGTGTTCTGGAACATCACGAACAGCTGTGCCAGGAAGGGGTGGGTGACCAGGTACTCCTTCGCCAGGTCCTGGAGCTTCCACTCCGAGAACTGGCGGGTGGCGAGCAGGACATCGCTCTCGTGGATGCTCTCGTGCCCTCGCTCGACGGCGGTGTCCCGGCACACGTTGAGGTACTGGATCGCGTCGCGCGGGCGGGGCAGGGCGCGGCCGAAGAGGAAGTCGGCGGTGTCCTCGCCGCCCACGGCCGGCGGGAAGACCTCCCGCCACAGCCGGTCGCCGGTCAGCTCGGCGCCGGCCGACGCCCGGGCCCGGGCGAGAGCGAGGTCCCGCAGGCCGCCGGCGGTCCACTGGATGCGCAGCTCCTCGCTGTGGAACTTGTCGCCCTCGCTGAAGTTCAGGGTGTCGTAGATGTCGGAGCGCAGGAAGAGCAGACAGCGCAGCGCCTTGCCGTACGCGCCCGAGACGTGCTTCGCCGCCAGCAGCAGCCCGATGACCATGGCGTTGCTGTCCGGGTCGCTCGACCAGATCTGCTCCAGCTGGTCCACGAGCAGCAGAAGCGGGGCGTGCGAGCCCGCGCAGTCCAGATCGGCGAACGCCTCCGCCACGCCCCGCTCGACGACCTCCAGCTGACGTGCGGCGCGGGCGCCTTCGGAGGCCGGCGGGGCACCGCCCAGATCCACCGCCGCCTTGACGCCGAAGGCTTCGAGGGACAGCGACGTCTGCAGCCCGGTCACGCCGTGGAGCAGCCGGTCGTACAGGCCGGGCTCGTCGGAGGACTCGCCGTTCGCGCGGAGGAACCGCCGCAGCGTCTTCACCGGGCGGGGCAGTCGGCGCAGCCCGTGCACCTGCTTGGCGTGGGCGACGATGTGCCGCGCGGCTTGGACGGCGAAGACGTAACGCCAGATCAGCGACTTGGCCGTGTCACCGGTGAGCCCCTGCAACTCGAACCGGCGGATCTCGTCGCCCGCCGCGTCGTCGGGGGTGATCAGGGCGGTGCCGCCGGGGTGGACGCCGTCGGCGGTCAGATGCATGCAGATGGCGCTCTTCCCGGAGCCCTTGCGGCCGATGATGAGCATCTTGCGGCCGGACACGGCCGCGTCGTAGGCGGCGGTCCGCAGGAACCCCTCCCGCAGCAGACCGTCGGACATGTCCCGCTCGGCGTCCTCCCGCCCGAAGTAGAGGCGCTCGACCACACCCGACGACCCCGTCATGGATCCCCCGACTCCCCTGCTCGGCTCGCACCTTGCTGCGCATGATGCCAGCTTGCGGCCATCGGTTCCCGCCGCTTTCCACCAGGCCGTCGGACCGTCGGGCGGAACTGCGCCGCCGTGATCACGGCGGCGAGCACGTGGTGCGGCTCTTGCCGCGCAAGCAGTCGAGGACCAGTACGGCTCGGCGGCGAGGCCACACGCCGACGAGGCCGGTCGTGGGCAGCACGTACCCCCTCCGCACCCACTTCCGGTGCGGTCCGCGGGCGGGCTCGGTCAGGACGACGAGTGGCATGCGGGGTCCACTGAGGGGTCCGGCAGGTAGACCTTCCGTTCCTGTGGAGTCAGGTCCCGGTTGACGGCGCGACAGATCTTGTCGATCGCTGTAGCTGATTTCACAAAGGCGGTGTCTCTCAGCCACACGGTGTGATCTTTGCTGCCGCTGGCGAGGGTCGTGCCGTCCGGGCTCAGGTCCACGGACCACACCGCGTCCGTGTGGCCCGTCAGGACGGCGCGGCTCCTGTGTGTGGCCATGTCCCACAAGCGCACGGTCCGGTCATCACTGCCACTGGAGAGAGTCCGCCCGTCGGGGCTGAAGGCCACCGCCTTCACCGCTCCCGTGTGACCCGTCAAGGCGCTGATGTCCCGGTGACCGGCAACGTCCCACAACCGCACGGTGTGATCCTCGCAGCCGGCGGCGAGCGTCTTTCCGTCGGGGCTGAAAGCCACCGACTCCACCGGTCCGCTGGAGCCCGTCAAGGTGACAGAGCCGGCGTTGGTGGTGAACAACTCGACACTGCCATCGCCGAGGCCGACGGCAAGGTGTTGTCCGTCCGGACTGTACGCCACCGACTTGACGGCGTCGGCCTGGTCCAGACTACCGAGATACGCTCCGGTGGCCACGTCCCACAACCGCACGGTGCGGTCGGAACTGCCGGTGGCGAGTGTCTTCCCGTCAGGACTGTACGCGACCGACTTCACCCACTTTTTATGGCCCCTCAACGTGGTGCGGGTCCTGCCGGAGGCAACGTCCCACAACCGCACGGTCTGATCGCCGCCGGCCGTCGCGAGCGTCCTCCCGTCCGGGCTGAACGCCACGGAAGAGACCCAGCTCGCGTGGCCGGTCAATGTGGTGCGGGCCTTGCTGGTGGTCACGTCCCACAACCGCACGGTGCCGTCCTTGCTGCTGGTGGCGAGAGTCTTTCCGTCCGGACTGAACGTCACCGCCTGGAGCGCTTGCGCGTGGCCGCTCAACGTGATGCGGGTTCTGCCGGTGGCCACATCCCACAGTCGCGCGTTCTGGTCGGCGCCGGCAGTCGCGAGGGTCTTCCCGTCGGGGCTGAACGCCACGGCGGTCACCCAGTCCGTATGGCCGGGCAGCGTCGCACGGGCTCTGCCGGTGGCCGGCAGCAGATCCCCGGCCACGCCGAAACCGAAGTGGCCTCCCGCCGGGGTCTGGGCCGGCAACCCGAACGAGCGAACCGTATGACCCCGGCATCCCGTCGCCGACCCCAACCGCAACGCCGTCGCGCCCTCGACCCCGCCGCTCAACCGGATCACGGCCACGTCCTCGTCCTCCGGCGCGCGCCACCCCTCCGCCTGTACCGCCCCCTCGACCCGCGGGGCCCCGGGCGCGTGCGGGAACGCCAGCCGAATCGTGTCACCGGGTCCGGCTCCGGCCGCCAGCGTGACGTGCGCGCAGGTGACGACGATGTCCTTCGCGACCAGGAATCCGGCCCCGGCCACTTCGCCGTCCGGTCTCAGGATCCGGGTGACCGCGGCGAGCAGTCCGGACGCGCCCCCGCTGCCGACGCCCGTACGCGTGCCGTCCATCCGATCACTCCTGGTCTTCCGCAGCGCCCCCGGGGCGGCCCCGCCGCCAGGCCGCCGTCACCCTGATGCGGCAGCCGGCTCCGCACATGGTGATCACGGCTCTGATGTGCGCCGCGAGGCCGGACCGACAATCCCCGCCCACCAGGCGATCACCAGCCGGGCATGTCAAGGCTCCTCCTCGGGGCGGTGACGGCATCGGCGCCACCGACTGGCCAGGGACCGCGCCGACGCTCCTCTGCCCTGAGCATCACCAGGGCCGGTGCCCACCGCGTCCGGATTCGGCCGTACGGACGGCAGCGCGCCTGTGTACGGATACAAGGAGCAGGTCCTGGACTGTGTCCAGGACCTGGTAGGGGGTGAGGCGGGAGTCGGGGGCCGCCGGTCGGGGGGCCGCGCGTCGGCCTCTGTGCGCTAGCTGGTCACCGCACACTGCCCGCGGTCCGCGGCCTTCGGTCCATCCGCGGTGGGGCGGACGTCGAAGTCGAAGATCCCGGTCGGCAGGTAGAGGGAGCAGCAGGCGTTCGGTATGTCGACGATTCCGCTGATGCGCCCCTCGATGGGGGCCGCGCCGAGCAGCAGGTATGCCTGCTCTCCCGTGTAGCCGAACCTCTTCAGGTACTCGACGGCGTTGAGACAGGCACGGCGGTAGGCGACCGTCGCGTCCAGGTAGTAGTTCGTGTCGGTGTCGTGGTCCACGGAGATCCCGATGAACGACATGAACTCCGTGTACCGCGGCTCGACGTTGCCGGGCATGAAGACGGGGTTGGTGCTGATGCCGTACTTCTCCATGCCGCCCTTGATGAGATCGACGTGGAAGTCGATGTAGCCGCCCATCTCGATGGCGCCGCAGAAGGTGATCTCACCGTCTCCCTGGCTGAAGTGCAGATCTCCACCCGACAGCTTGGCGTCCTTGACGTGGACGGGGTAGAAGACGCGCGATCCACGGGTGAAGTTCTTGATGTCGTGGTTGCCTCCGTTCTCCCGGGCAGGGACGGTGCGCGCGCCCTCCTGGGCTATGCGTTCGGCATCCGATCCTGTCGCCTGGCCACCGAGGGCCTGGTCCGGGTCGGGCGTGAGCCCCAGCGGCGGGACACGGTCCGGGTCGGTGTCGACCAGGGCCTGCTCTCGCCTGTTCCACCGCTCCAGCAGCTCCGCGGACGGCGCTGTGCCGAAGAGGCCGGGGTGTGTGATGCCGGTGAAGCGGACGCCGGGAAGGTGCCTGGACGTCGCCACCTGCCCGTGGAACTCCCATATCGCCTTGTAGGCGTCCGGGAAGTAGTCGGTCAGGAATCCTCCACCGTTGGCCTTGGCGAAGACGCCGGTGTACCCCCAGCCCTGACCGGGGGCGTCCCCGACCTGCTGTGGCACCGGCCCGAGGTCAAGGATGTCCACGATCAGCAGGTCACCCGGCTCCGCGCCCTCGACACCGATCGGCCCGCTGAGCATGTGAGCCCGCTTGAGGTCGACGTCACGCACATCGTTGGCGGAATCGTTGTTGCCGATCTGCGCGTCGGTCCACTCGCGGCATTCGACGCGGAACTCGTCCCCCGGGCGGACCATGGCAACCGTCGGTACGTCCGGATGCCACCTGTTGTGTCCGGGCACCTCCTGGTCACGCATCGACCGGGACTGATCGACGCTGAAGATCACTTCAGGCATGTCAACTCCTCGTGTTGCTTCCCTCAGGAGGATCAGCCGTGGCTTCCGGCCGGATATCCCGAGGTGCCGTAATCCTGCACAGGCGTGCGGGGAGTCCTACGGCGGAGTACGAACCAGAGTGCGGCGAAGGTCAGCACGCCGAAGGCGCCCAACGCGATCGCCGTCTCGGAGTAGTTCCCCGGGACCCAGTAACCGGTCAAGAGCAGATATGCCGGGATGACGCCGGTCACCCAGCCCTCGATCGCGGTCACCCAGCCCACATAGGTCGTCAGCGCCTCGATTTTCAGCCCCAGCAGCAGGAAGAAGAGGAACCAGAGGAACGCCCAGTAGAGCCATATCACGCCGAATGGCTTATCGTTCACGAGTCGGAAACTGACGAACGAATAGCCAAGGGCCACGATGGCCACGAACAGTGAGTAATAACCCACACCGGTCGTGTCCAGCCCTATGAGCAGCCCGATTCCTACGTAGAGGTACGTGAAGCCGAAGAGGAAAATGCCTGACGCCAGCATGATGCGCTTGGGATCGTCGTTCGCGGCGATGATGAGATACGTGGGTGTAAGGACCTGGAGTCCACCCACGAAGAGGTTGAATATGGCTGCTGCCCGGCTGTCCACCTTTCCCAGCAGCATCAACCCGTTCATGAACAGCACAGCGCCGACGAAGAGAAGTCCGACGTTGGCCAAGAGGACACACCTCCCGCAGTTTCCGCTCCCGTCGGTGACACGCCCGCAAGCGGTCATGCGACCACCAGCCGGTGCGCGCGGTTCCGCGCCATGGCCGCCGGGAAGACGCAGACACTCGCGCCGGCCCGGCCTGCCCGTCAGGGCCGGGGAAGCCGAGCGAGCGCCGGATGAACGGGACTTGGCGTGGTGTTCCTCGCGACTCGCGTGACCACCTCGGGGTTCTCCCGGGATCTCTCCGAACGCTCGCGCAGCGCCGTCACCGCGGGCGGTGTCGAGGCGAGTGCCGGGGAGGAGTACACACGCCGCGCGGCGCCGTTGCACCGCGAGCACTTCCACTGCGTCGGCGCGGTGCCGATCGGCAGCTTCACATCGAACGAGCCGCAGCGGCTGCAGGAATATTCATACGTAGCCATAAAGTCTCCGCCCCGCCGCGCGCCTCCGGCCCCGGGACGTACACCGAGCCTGAGCCGATGGGACGCCGCAGAAGTAGCGTCCTTATTCAAGGCAACCCTCCGGATGGCGGCGTGTCAAGGCGAGTTGGGCGCTGCCCGGCAGGGGTCGGCCGCACCCGCTGGAAAAGGGGGTGGGAGCGGGTGGCCCGGGCGGTGTCGCCGACCAGCGACGTCATTTCGTTCGCACCGCCCACTCGCGGGCCGCGTACCAGTCGTTTTCGCTCAGGCGCGGGCTGGGACCGGAACGGTGGGGGCTGCTACCGGCGCGGTGAATCGACAGGCGCCGCGCCGATTGGGAGACCGAGGAGTCGGGCAGCAGTGCGCGCCACGAAAAAGCAGGCCCGACCGCACATGCACGGCCGGGCCCGTTCAGCAGGGGACATATATTCAATTAAGCCTTGAACTGGATGCGCCCTCTTTGAGCTGAATACGCGCTCGCTATTCCACGGGAAAGGCGGCGAAATCCGGCACCGGCCGCGTCGACGTCCAAGTGGCGGCACGTGTGTCGCTCGGACGTCACGGCCGCACGCCCGTCGTCTCCTGCGAGTCCGGCCCCCGGGGCCCGGCGTCAGGGTGCGCCCACGATCGCGCAAGCGCGGCACGGCGGCCGGCCACAGGTGCACTGCAGGATGCCGTCCAGTACTCCCCGGTCGTGGTAGAGGCATTCGTCGCGGCACGTGTGACGCGGGACGAAGCCCGCCTGGAGCTCGTCCGGCCAGGGCTCCTCGCCCTCCCGGCAGCGCACGAACCGCTCGGGGTCCTCGGCGTGCAGCTCGTGCATCCTCTCCTGCGCCTCGCCCTCCAGGTCACGCGCTGCGGCGACCGCGCCCTTGAGCTGGTCGGCGAGACCGGAGAACCTGGCGTCGCCGGTTCTCACATGGGCAGCATTCAGTGCCATGACAGCATTGCCCAGAAACCGCCGAGCATCCTGGATATTGGTGACGTGGTGCAGTTGGATGCCGGTCACGCCTCGGACCCACACGGCGTCTTCGCTCACTTCTTCCGCCTTCCGAGCTTGAAATTCCCTCTGGCGATGCCGGCGACGAATGCGCCGCATCTCCTCACATGTTCTGAAGTGTCTGGAAACAGCGACCATTACCCGAGTTCCGGTCGGCCGCTCCCGTCGCCCACGCGGCTGCTGCGTGAGGAGATCACCTATGAGGCTTGCACACTGTCTGAAGAGGCTAAAGTGCGCGATACGTAATAATCCAGCCAAACCCTGGTGAACTCAATCACAAGCGGTGATCCGCTTTTACGAGTGCGGCCACGAAGGTTTGATCAGCGGGAGGTGCTGGAGTCGGCGCAGCGGCCGACCGGGGCGAGGCGGCGATCCGGACGTTGCGGCAACCGCCGACTCACGGGGGGCGTCTCCTGCATGCGCGGTCCGGGCTGACCCGGTTCTCTGCCCGGCCCGCGCCCATGTTCACCGTTCCGTGCAGCCTGCGGCGTCGTTGAATCGGCATGAGAGAGCACACGAACCCAGACGTCCACGGCGCGTGGGCCGCCCAGTGCACGCCGCCCACCAGCGTGAAGATCAACACGTTGCTCCGGCATCTCGGCGAGGAGCATCCCGGCGACGAGGAGGTCATCGGCTGGGAGTTCGAGGACGCGCTGCGGTCTGCCTGGGTGGACGGGGAGCCGTGGGCGGTGGAGTACATGGCCTGGCGGACCGCGCATGCCGACCTGGTCGGCAGCCCGTTCGAAGAGGACATGGTCGGTCTGTAGCGGGGATGCGGGAAGGCCCCCGAGGTGACGCCACTGGGCGCAGCTGCCGGCCCCGCAGGTGACCCACAGGCTTGAGCCGGACTGTGTGGCCGGGTGGTCTGATCATGGTCAAGGGGCGGCAGCATCCGCCGCTTACACGCTGCTCAGGTACCCGATCATCGCCCACCCGACGACGGCGGAAGCCTGAACGTGCCGTTCAATGCCTGACCGGCCGACCCGACGGCCTGACCGCAGGCACAGTCGTCTGACCGATGCGGTCCGCGCTCCGGTCGGCGAAGGTGTCGGTGGCGGTTCTCGCAGACGTGCGGGGACCGCCGGGAGTGGCCATACCGACCAGGGAGGGAACCATGACGGAATCCGAAGCCGAGAAGCAGATCCTCGGCCGCATCACGGAGATGATCAGCCAGGAGAGGGAGCTGCGGGACCGCCTGGCGCAACACACCATCGACCCGACGACCGAGCACGCGCACCTGACCCGGCTGGAGACAGAACTCGACCAGTGCTGGGACCTGCTGCGTCAGCGCAGGGCCCGGGTTGCCGCCGGTCAGGATCCGGAAGAGGTGCATGTGCGGCCGGCCGCGCAGGTGGAGCGCTATCTCTCCTGAACGGAGGACAGGGCTGACGGGCCGGCGAGGACGACGACCGGGTCGAACCGGAGCGGAGGGCGTTCACCCCGAGGCGGGTGTCGCCCTCCTCGTGTCGCCGGGGAGCCGTTCGGCGACACCGGCGACACCGGCGATGACGCCGAGCAGTACGGCCGGGAACCCAACCGGTCTGTCCAACATGCTGGAGGACCGCGACAAGCTGTCGCGCTCCTCGTTCAGGGCACGTTCGCTGCGATGCGGACGCTCGACGCGACCTGTTTCCGTGTCGGCGTCCGTCACCCGGGCAGGAGGGCCGGAACCGGATCCGCCCCGGTCCCGGACCATTCGCTGCCCGCGCCTGCCCGCGCCTGCCCGACCGGGCTCGGCCCGGTCGGGACCCGCCTGGCTCACGGGGCGTCGGGCCGGCCCTGGCCCGCTGCCGCAAGGGGCTTCGGGCCGGCCCGGGCGCGCCCGTCTCACCGGGTTCAGGCCGGCTTGAGTCCCGGGGCACCGGCTTCCGTGACGAAGGAGGCCGCGGTCGTGACGGGCGCGCCCGGCCTGGTCACGTAGGGGACGGTCTTGAAGTCGGCGCGGGCCGCTTCCCGGCCGAGCGTGACGGTCACGTAGCCGCGCCGTCCGTTGTAGAACTTCATGTGCGGGTTGGCCGCGAGATAGGTGGCCCAGTTGCTGGGCCGGTCCGCCCCGTCGCGCCCGCTGGTGATCGACGTGGTGACGATCTCCGTGCCCACGGTCCGGGAACCGGGGTCGCCGAAGTCGCGCTTGATGTCGAACGCGTAGTGCACGTGCACGTCGCCGGTGAGGACCATGAGGTTCTCCACGCCGGCGGCCTCGGCCCCCGCCAGGATCCGCTCGCGGGAGGCCGGGTAGCCGTCCCAGGAGTCCATGGAGACCTTGGACGGGGCAGCGGTGGTGTTGTACCGCTGGGAGAAGGTGACCTGTTGCGGTACGACGTTCCACAGCGCCCGCGAGTCGCGCCAGCCGTCGATCAGCCACCGCTCCTGCGTGGCACCGGTGAGCGTGCGCGCCGGGTCCTCGGACTCGGGGCCGGGGTACTGCCAGCCGTCGCCGTAGGCCTGGTCCGAGCGGTACTGGCGGGTGTCCAGGACGTCGAACTGGGCGAGCCGGCCCCAGTGCAGGCGGCGGTAGAGCCGCATGTCGGAGCCGGTGGGCAGCTGGGGCCGGCGCAGCGGCTGGTTCTCCCAGTAGGCGCGGTAGGCGGAGGCGCGGCGCAGCAGGAACTCCTCGGAGGAACCGTTGTCCTCCGGAACGTCGTCGGCGTAGTTGTTCTCCGTCTCGTGGTCGTCCCAGGTGACGACGAAGGGGTGCGCGGCGTGCGCGGCCATCAGGTCCGGGTCGGACTTGAACAGGGCGTAGCGCAGCCGGTAGTCCTCCAGCGTCACCGTCTCGCGGTTGTAGTGCGCCGGGAGGGTGCGGTCGGTGTACTTGCGGTCGTTGCCGGTGGCGTTGACGGCGTACTCGTACAGGTAGTCGCCCAGGTGGAAGACGACGTCCACGTCGTCCTCGGCGAGGTGGCGGTAGGCGGTGTAGTAGCCGTCGGCGTAGGCCTGGCAGGAGACGGCGCCCAGGGTGAGTGCGGCGGGGCGGGTGCCGGGCAGCGGGGCGGTGCGGGTGCGGCCGGTGGGGCTGAGCCAGGATCCGGCCCGGAAGCGGTAGAAGAAGACGCGGTCCGCCGGCAGGTGGGGCACCTCGACGTGGACGGTGTGGCTGAACTCGGGGTGGGCGGGGGCCGTACCGCGCCTGACGATCCGGCGGAAGTTCTCGTCGTGGGCCAGTTCCCAGTGCACGGTGACGCGCTGCGCGGGCAGTCCGCCGTCGGGCTGGTACGGCTGCGGGGCCAGCCGGGTCCACAGCAGGACCGAGCCGGGCAGCGGGTCGCCGGAGGCCACGCCCAGCGTGAAGGGGTCGTCGGTGATTCTCCGGGCGTCGAACTCGGCGGCGGCGGCCGTGCCGGCGGTGGGCAGGTTCACGGCGAAGGCGAGCGCGGCGGCGGCGCCGGTCACGGTGAGGAAGCGGCGCCGGCCGAGGTTCCTGGCGGCGGCGCGCAGTTCGGGGGCGTGCTGGGACGGGCGGGCTGCGGGTGTCATCCGGTCTCTCCCCTGTCGCGGTGAATGCAAGGGGCAGTTGACCGGGCCGTGACTACCGCGACGGGGCAGGAGCTTGGCAGACTCATGACGTTCACATGGCGGAAGGATGAGTTCCGGAACCGGGCGAACCGCCCCGCCCTCCGCCTGCCGTCGTCGTCCCCGGCGCCGACTCCGGCTCTGGCATCGGCCGCGCGGTCATCGCCGAAGTTCCTTACGGGCTGGACGGTGGCCCTGGCCGGGCTGCGCCGAACCCCAAAGCCGCGCCGACCAGTTCCGCCCGACCTCGGGGAATCCGGCCGTGCTGCGTACGGTCCCACACTCCTTACGCTCCGGTCACTCTCACGAGGGACGCGTGTCCACGACTTCGCCGCGTTCATTCCGAGGCCGCTCGTGAGGAGGTCTGCGGCAGTCCTCCCTCCGCGGCCCGGACCGGTGGGCCGGCGGCGGCACGCAGAGTGACCGTCGCGGTAGCGGCCAGAGTGCCGGCGCTGTCGCGGAGTTCGGCGAGGACGACGCAGAGGCTCCTGCCGGACTTGGCCATCTTCGCGTGCGTACGGAGCAGGCCGGGGCGGGGACGGCTGAGGTAGCTGATCTGGAGGGAACTGGTCAGGGCCATCGGGGTGGGCCGGCCGAGTCGGGCGTTGAGGAGGAGGAAGGCCGCCAGGTCGACGAGGGCGGCCTGTTCGGGGCCGGAGCTTCTGGCACCGGAACGGCGCTGCGGGCGGGTTCCGGCACTCGGTACGGAGCGGGAGTCAGGCGCAGTACTCCCTCCGGAGCCGTGCGAGTATTGCCAGAGCCGGGCCGGCGCGACCGAGCAGCGGGCCGAAACCGGCGAACCCGACCCGGGCACCCAGTGGGACGGGCAAGCCCGCGGCGCTCCTGAGCCCGCGGCGGTACCCCTGTGCACGCAGCGGCACCCATCCTCTTACCGTTGGTCTCACTGATTCACGCGATGTCAGGCCCCGTTCCGCGCTGCCACCATGGGTGCCGCGAAACGTATGGTGAAAGACGGGGGTTTCCATGTCGCCGGACCCATCGACCACCCTCCACACCACGGACGCGGTGCCGGCCCACCGCCGACGGGTGTACTGGCGAGAGGCGCTGTCCCAGACCTTCGGAGCCGTGGACATCAGCGTTCCCGAAGAGGTGTATTCCGGCTCGGTCCGTGCGTCGGCGCTCGGCCGCATCCGGGGCGTCACTGTGGAGGGCGACCCCATGCAGACCCTCCGCACCCGGCGCCTCATCGCTGGGAGCACCAACGACCACCACGTCGTCGTGATGCTGCTCAGCAGGGGGAACGCCCGCGTCGAGCAGGACACGCGCGACGTGCACGTGGGGCCAGGGGCGCTGTTCGTCTACGACAGGGCGCGCCCCCTACGGCTGACCTTCCCCGAACCGTTCCAGACGAAGTCCCTCGTCCTGCCACGGCACGTCCTGGGACTGGGCGAGTCCGACCTGCGGCAGATCACGGCCGCGCCGCTCGGCCGCGAGTCGACGCTCGGCACGTTGCTGACGCCGTTGCTGTCCCGGCTCGTGGAGACCGCCGCGACGTACCCGCAGCGGACGGGCGAGTCGATCGCCCGCAACGTCGTGGACATGGTGCAGACCCTGGCCGAGGAGCGACTCGGCAGACGCCCCACGGACACCCCGACCGCCGCCCGGATGTCGCTGCTGCGCATCCGGGCCTACATCGAACAGCACCTGTCGGACCGGGACCTGACGCCGGAGGCCATCGCCCGGGCCCACCACATCTCCGTCCGCTATCTGCACAAACTGTTCGAGCTGGAGGACATCACCGTCAGCCGCTGGATACTGAAGCGCAGACTGGAACACTGCCGACGCGACCTGTCCCGCCGGTCGGTGGAGCTCACGATCGCCGCGGTGGCCCACCGCTGGGGGTTCACGAGCGCCTCGCACTTCAGCCGGGTGTTCCGCGCCACCTACGGCGTCTCGCCCGCCGAGTGGCGGAACTCCGTTGTGCTCGCAGCCACCGCTTCCGCGCTGCCCCAGGGCTGAGATGCAGGGCCTTGAAGGCCGACGTCACGCGAGCCGCCGGAGTGACCAAGCTGCGCCCTCGGTCACCGCCCACCGAAGGGAGCGAAGGAGCCACCGCGATGACCACGCACCGACCACCGGCAGGCACTTGGCGCCCCCCCGACCACGAGCCCGACCGGCCGAGCGGCCCCGGCCCCCCTCCTGAGCCACCCCGGCCCCCTCCTGCACTGTGAAGTGACACCCCGGGCAGGGGCTCAGGTCGTCCTCAGCTCCGCTGCCTGGCGTGGCGCGCCCGGGGGCGGGTGCCGCGCGTGAAGGCGCAGGCCAGGCCGAGGCATTGGAGGACAGCGCAGACGGTGATCGTCGTGTGCAGGGCGGCGGGGTCGATGACTGCCATGAGGATGCCGGCGACGGGGTAGGGCGTGAGCAGGATCAGCACGGTGACGGCCAACGTGCTGCCGAAGACCTCGGCGGGGATGAGATGGGATCGCAGGGTGCGCAGTACGACGGCCAGCACGCTGTCGCCCGCCATGAAGACGGCGATGAGGACCAGGTACGCCAGGTAGGAACCCGTGTGCGCGATCAGGAAGCACGGCACGACGGTCACGAGAGCGGCGCACCGGCCCACCCCCGGCAGCCCGTACCGGTCGATCGCGACGCGGCTGGTGGCGACCGCGAGCAGCGAGGCCGCGGCCGCGCAGGACCACACCACCCCGACGAAGGCGCTGGACCGGCCGAGTTGCTGCACCACGATCACCGGGGTGGCCGCCTCCAGCAGGCCGAGCGCCAGGTTGGACAACGCCAGCCCCACCACGAGCCAGGCGAGTGCCGGCAGCGCACGCAAGGTCGCCCAGCCGGTGCGCCATCCCCTGGCGGCCGGCCCGGTCGCTTCCGCTGTCCGCGCGGGCGGCCGCTGCATGCGCGGGGTGATGGCGGCCGACACCACCGACAAACCACCGATCGCCGCGAGCATGCCGCTGGACCCGGACCACTGCAGGAGGAGCCCGCCTCCCGCGGGGCCGGCCAGGGCCGCTGCCTGATCGATGCCCAGCAGGACGGACTGGAGGCGGTGCGCGGCATCGCCGGCGTCCCGGCTGGCGACGGCGCCGACACTCTCGGCCGCGATGAAGCTGAACTGGGTCAGGCACCCCGCGCACGCCGCCAGGAGCATGACCAGCCCCGGGGCGGTTGTGCCGTCCGCCGTCGCCAAGGCGGGCACGGCAAGAGCGGCGACGAGCGCCCGCGCCGTGGCGGCCAGCCGGAAGACCCGGGTGGGCCCGAAACGGTCGACGGCCAGGCCGGCCAGAGCGAACGTGCACAGCCGCGGCGCCCACGCCATGATGAAGGCGATCCCGGTCAGCGACGACGACTTGGTCGTGCCCAGTACCAGCAAGGGGATGCCGTAGGTGGCCATGGACGAGGCGAGGGCGTCCGCGAGGCGCGGCAGATAGACACCGCGGACCCGACCGTAGGTCACGGTCCGGGCATGCCGGGGTCCGGCGGAACGGACTTTCGTGGGTATCAAAGGGACGTGTTGTTTCTGTGAACCGTGGCGGCGGTCATAAGAGCGACCCGGGCGAGAAGAGGCGCAAGTGCGCACACAACAGATGTGTCTGAGTGAACTCCGTTCCTGCGAGAGCGAGGTCGGCCGCATGCCGGACGCGGGGCACGGGAGCGGGGTTCGCACTCGGACCGGTGGAAGCGGGCGCCCGACACGGGACAGTCCGCAACGGGCGCGCGGTCCTGTCACCTACCATCAGCGTGATCACCGCACAGGATGTTACGCCCGGGTAAACCCAGGTCGCGCCCGCGAGTCGCGGCGATCGTGAGGGACCCCGCCCCGCATGACCGGCCTGGGCCGCCACCACTGCTGCTCGTCGGGTCAACAGGTACGGCGAGATTCCGAAGACGGCCGGGACGACGGGCCTGCACCCGCTCGTGGTCCTGTCGTACGGCGCGAGTGGGAAGCCGGTCCACTGACGTGGCGCGGTCGCTCTGAGGAAGCAGGGGTACAACCCGGCCCGGCCATCAAGGGCGGGACACCGCCCGCAATGCGCTCCGAGCTTCCGCGCCACCTCTGGCGCCCGGCTGTCAGCCTGCGCGTTTAGTGATCCCTGCGCGTTTAGTGATCACCGACGTATTCATCACATTCTCCCAGGCACTTGGCGGAGGATGGGAGATGACCCTCATGCACGAGGAGGCGCGCAGCGTCATCGGAATCGACCCGGTGCGGCAGGTCTTCGAAGAGTGCGTCGCGGCCCGGCCCTGCGTCATGAGCCGCCACGAGGACAACGAGATCGTCTGCCCGACCCACGGAACCCTGTTCCTGCCCGCGCTGCCGCGCGGTTCGCCGCTGTGGAAGCGGATCCTCGAAGGCTCGCGGCTGTTCGGCGTCGCCGAGGAGGACCTCAGCGCGATCACGTCGTTCCGGCTGGACATGGTGCAGCGCCCGCGGTTCACCGCGCAGCTCACCCGTCCGACCGCCGACCGTCCGGGGACGTACGGGTTCCTCCTGGGCGATGCGGCCAACGCGATCCACTTCTGGCCCGACCGCGGCCTCAACAGCGGCCTGGCCTCGGCCATGTCCCTCGCCCGCTCCCTCAGTCGCGCCTGGCGGGGCCGGCCGCTGCGCGACGCGGACTTCATCCGGCACGAGGCGGCGATGTCGATGCTGCAGTACCGCCACAAGAGCCGCGCGTGGAACGCGATGGTCACGACGGACGAGCGGGGCGTGACCCGCGCGATCAAGGACATCATCGACAGCAGCATGGAGAGCACGGCGGGACCGGCGGCCGCCGCACTCGCCCCATCGTCCGCATCCGCCTCGGGAGGTGCCGGCAACGCGGTGCCCTCAGGTTCCGCGGAGACGGACCTCGAAATCCTCCTGGACCGCGTGCGGGCGATCCGCGACCGCCTCGCGACTCGCCTCCCCGGCCTGCCCGACGACGGGGAACTGCGCGCCCACCTCTCCGCGCTGGCCCCCGCGACGCTGCGGACACTTCAGGGGAGCGGCGCGTGGGACACGCTGGTCGTCGGCGGCGAGGAGGCGGACATCGACATCTGCTACCAGAATGACGCCCCTGTCTTCGTCCCCGCCGCTCCGGCCGCGGCCCTCCCGCTCCCTGACCCCCGCACCTCGGTACTGCTCGACCCGGCCTGACGCCAGGTCACCCGCCCGCACCCGGCCCCGCAGGCGTCCGCGCGGCGGGGCTCAGGACGCCGGGCGGCGCGAACGGAGGAGCGGTGGGTGAGGTGGGGGAACCAGCCGCTCCCGGCCCCGGGCCGGGAGGAACGCGCCGACGTCGGCTGACATCGCGTCAGTTCGGATTCGTGGGTCGATCCGTCGGCAGCGTCGAGCCGAACTCCCAGTGGCCCGAACCGACCTGGTACACCGCCTCCGTGCTGTCCGTGCGCAGCGGTCGCGCCCCGTGTGGTGCCCGCGCGGAGCCCTCGGTCGCGGGAACGTGGACCTCCGCGGTGCTGCCGGCCGGGACGTCGACCGTCAGCCGGAAGGTGCCGGCGTCCCGCTGCCACGCGGTGCGGGCGGTGCCGTAGGGGGTGTGGTGGGAGGCGGACGCGGACGTCATGTCGCCCTCCACGGCCGGGTCGACGAGCAGTTCGGCGTAGCCGACGGAATCGGCGGTCTGCGAGAGGCCGGCGACCCGGGTGGTGAACCAGGAGTCGATCGCGCCGAGCATGAAGTGGTTCTGCGACTGACCGGGGCCGCCGTCCCAGGACTCGCCCAGAGTGGTGTTGCCGGCCCTCACCTGGTAGCCGTAGCTGGGGCTGGTCGTCTGCGTGGCGACGGCGTGGACGATGTCGTCCCGGCCGGCGGCGCTGAGTACGCGGAAGGCCGCGGGCAGGGAGATCTCGCCCAGCAGCAGGTGGTGGCCGGCGTTCTGCACGGACGAGGTGAAGTGGGCGAGCAGGCGGTCGCGTTCCCCTGCCGGGTAGGCGCCCATGTCGAGGGCGAGCGCCTCGGCGCCCTGACCGCCCCCGCCGAAGGTCCCGGTGGCGGCGTCGTAGTACTTGGCGGCCAGTGCCCGGGCGGTGGCGTCGGCCTCGGCCCGGTAGGTGGCGGCGGCCTCCCCGTCGCCGAGGACTCCGGCGATGCGGCTCAGGGCGTCGACGACCCGCCAGTAGCCGTAGGTGCCGGCGACGGCGCGCGGGAAGGTGCGGTCGGGGGTGAACCAGTCGCCCAGCCCGTAGTCGAGGATGCCCCCGCTGACCTGCCGTTCGAGGAAGGCCGCGTACGCGCGCATGCGTGGGTAGTACGTCTGGAGGGTCTGCCGGTCGCCGTAGGTGGTGTAGAGCTGCCAGGGGACGAGGACGAAGGCGCCGCCCCAGTTGGAGTCGTTGCGGTAGGCGCCGGGCAGGCTGGTGTACTCGGGGACCGTGCTGGGGATCAGCCCGTCGGCGGTCTGGGCGTCCGCCATGTCGCGGACGATCTTGCGTAGGTAGGCCTGCATGTCGTAATTGGCGGCGAGGGTGGGGAACACGAGCTGGTCCTGTTCGAGCCAGCCCAGCTTCTCCCGGCTCGGGCAGTCCGTGAGGACGCTCATCATGTTGCCCTCGACGGCCCGCCGGATCAGCCCGTGGATGCCGTTGATCAGTGGGTCGGAGCTGGTGAAGTCGCCGGCCGAGGCGTTGTCGGTGCGCAGGACCTTGCCGCGGACGGTGACCGTCGCACCCTCGGGCAGGCCCTTGACCTCCAGGTAGCGGAAGCCGTGGTAGCCGAAGCGGGGGTGCCAGGTCTCGCCGCCGTCACCGCGGGTGGTGTAGCTGTCCCACAGGGGCGCGCCGACGTTGCTGATCGACTGGAACGCGTGACCGTCCTTGAGGCTCTCGGCCGGGTAGACGCGGACGGTGGTGCCGGCGGGGGCGTCGACGGTGAGCTCTGGCCAGCCGGCGATGTTGCGTCCGAGGTCGAAGACGCGGCTGCCCGCGGCGCCGGCGACCTCGGTGCCGGTGAGGGTCTCCACGACCTTGACGGGTTCGGTCTCGCGGGCGCTGAGGACGGCGGGCCGGTCGGCTGTTCCGGGTGCGCTCACCGCCACCGCGTGCGGCCAGGTGTGCCGGTCGCCGCCGGGCTCGTCCCACCGCGGGATCTCGCGGCGGGCGTCGTAGTCCTCGCCGCCGTACCAGTTGCTGGAGGTCGTGGGGCCGAGCGTGGTGCGCCAGTCGTCGCCGCTGGTGACGGTGCGGACACTGCCGTCGGCGAGGGTGACCTCCAGGCGGGCGATCAGCTTGGGGTCGCTGAGGTTGCCGTAGAGCTTGCGGTAGCGGTCGGCGGTGCTGACGACGTCGGCCATGCCGTTGCCGAGGGCGACGCCGATGGTGTTGGCCCCGGTGCGCAGCAGGCCGGTGACGTCGTAGGTGGCGTACTGGACGCGCTCGGCGTAGGTGGTGTTCGCGGGTTCCAGGACGGCGTCGCCCACCGGCCTGCCGTTGAGGGTGGCGTCGTAGACGCCGAGGCCCGCGATGTACAGGCGGGCGCTGCGCGCGTCCTTCGGGAGCGTGAAGTCGTCGGTGAGCAGCGGCAGTCCGGCCGGCAGGTAGGGCCTGGGCGGCTGCTGACCGGTGACCTGGGCGAGGGGGGTGAAGGGGCCGCTCGCGGTGTCGGCGGCGGAGACGGCGTAGTCGACGGGGAAGCCGGGGACGCGGCCGTCGTCGGTGAGGACGTCGGCGCGCGGGTAGAGGGCGACCTCGTCGAAGGTCTTGGCGCTCTTCAGGTCGAGGGTGAGCGTCACGGGCGCGGCGGAGACATCCGGTCCGGTGTGGGCGGCGCTCGCGTATCCGGCCGCGGTCTGCAGGGCGCTGTTGGGCAGGCCGTCGACCGCCAGCGCCGGTTCCCACGTCTTGCGGACGGTGTTGCTCTCCGAAGCGGTGACGGCGGCGCCGCGGGCGAGGCCGGTGGTGGAGGTGGCGGAGTCGCGCAGGTCGATCTCGCCGAGCTGGAGGCGCCAGGTGCGGTCCGGGAAGCTCTCGGCGAGCGGGAGTCCGAGCCTGGTGACGTCGAGGCGCACGTGGCGGGCGGTGGTGCGGGGCAGGCGGACGACGACGGGTTCGACGGTGCGCTCGCTCAGCTGCCAGGCGGGGTGGGTGATCCAGTCGGCGCCCCAGTCGGACGGCCGGGTGAGGCCGGTCTCGAAGACGGCGGGCCGGCTCCAGGCCGAGTGCCGCGGTCCGTGCTGGGACCAGAGCATGACGCGCCAGTAGACGCGGGACCGCGAGCCGAGTTCCTTGCCCGCGTACGTCGTCCCGGGCGTGGCCGAGTCCACCTTCCCGGAGTCCCACAGGTCGGGCCGGGAGGCGTTCAGCAGGCCCGGCGAGGTGGCGGCCTGCACGCGGTAGGCGGTCTGCCGGGTGTCCGGTGCGGTGGCGGTGGCCTGCCAGCCGAGGTCGGGTGTGGTGTCGTCGATGCCCAGCGCCTGGGTGAGGTGCTGGGTCCGCAGCCGGGTCGGGGAGATGGTGCCGGGGGCGGCGGCCTCGGCGCTGACGGCGCCGGCCAGCAGGGTGGCGAGGGCGGTGGTGGCGGCGAGGAGGGCGGTGGGTCTGTGTTCGTGGCGGATGCGTGGTCTGCGCATGGCGGCTCCTTCTGTGGTG
>NZ_JBIRJA010000022.1:56921-108446 GCF_044329325.1 Streptomyces sp. NPDC017676
TCAGGTGCGGAGCGTGGCGCTGACGGCGCCGGCCGGCAGGGTGGCGAGGGCGGTGGTGGCGGCGAGGAGGGCGGTGGGTCTGTGTTCGTGGCGGATGCGTGGTCTGCGCATGGCGGCTCCTTCTGTGGTGACGGTGTGTCAGGTGCGGAGCGTGGCGCTGACGGCGCCGGCCGGCAGGGTGGCGAGGGCGGTGGTGGCGGCGAGGAGGGCGGTGGGTCTGTGTTCGTGGCGGAAGCGTGGTCTGCGCATGGCGGCTCCTTGTGGAGGGTGACGGGGTGTCAGGTGCGGGGGAGCGTGGTGGTGACGCGGCGCCGGAAGCGCAGGGTCACGGGGCCCAGGAGGCCGGACGGCAGCGGCTTGTTGCGCTCGTTGGACAGCGTGTTGGCGACACGGACCCGCACCGTGTTGCGGCCCGCGCGGAGCAGTCCGGTGACGTCGGTCGTGAACGGCGCCCACAGCAGCGGCGGCAGCGTCCGGCCGTTGACCGTGACCTCGGCGACGTCGCGCACGTCGCCGAGGTCCAGCAGGACGCGGACCCCGTCGAGCCGGGCGGCGTCCACATCGATGTCCGTGACGTACGCGCCGGTCCCGGAGAACAGCGGGTCGCGCCCGGTCCAGCTGCCCAGGGGCCCGGTGACCGGGGCGGCGCCGTCCCGTTCGAGGGTGAGGGTCCAGTCGCCGGTCACCGGGAGCGGGGTGAGCGGGGCGTCGACGCGCACGGTGCCGCGGTAGCGGTGGCTCCCGTCGGTGCCGGTGAGGGTGTAGGCGCCGGGGGAGTCCGCCTCGACGGTCGCGGTCAGGCCGGTGCCCTGCCGTTCGACGCGGAGGACGGGCAGCGGGGAGTCGGTGAGGTGCGGTCCGGGCCGGGTGCCGGGGCGCACCACGGCGACGAGGGTCTGGTACGGCTCCAGGGTCAGCGGCAGCCGCACGGCGTTCCGGTCGCTGGTGTGCAGGGGCGCCGGGCCCCCGGCGCCGGTGGCGGGGTCCCACAGTTCCGGAGCTCCGGACGCGGGGAGCGTGGCCACCGTCCGCACCGGCGCGCCGCTCTCGTTGTTGACTAGGAAGACGGTGTCGGCGGCCCGGCGCACCCGCAGCACCCGGACGGCGTCCTGCGGCGGGTCCAGGACGGCGGCGGCCGCTCCGGCGGCGTGGGCGGCCGCGCCCAGCCCGGCGGTGTCGGCGACGCGTACGGCGCTGCCGCGGCCCAGGCGACGGGTGCCCGGCAGCCGGTCGCCGAAGAGGTCGGCGAGAACGTGTGCCAGGGACCGGTCGTTGCCGTCGGCGTCGTCGCTGTCGAGGGCGCCGACCGCGACGACGGTGCCGCCGGCCTCGGCGAAGGCCCGCAGCACCCGCAGACCGGCCGCGTCCAGCGTCGGTGCCTGGGGAACCACGACGAGGTCGTAGGCGGCGGCCCCGACGACGAGCCGTCCACCGCGCACCTCCGCGTGGGCGAGGAGGGCGGGGTCGCCGCTGAGGGCGCCCTCGTGGAGCAGGTCGAAGTCGACCTGGGCACGTTCGAGGGCGTAGGCCGCGTCCGCGAGCGGGCCGTCGACGTCCTGCTGGCGTGCGGTGCCGGTCCACTGCTCGGCGGCGCGCTGCGGTTGCAGCAGCGCGGTGCGGGCGGCGGAGGTGCCCCGGCCGGCCTCCATGACGCGTCCGATCCACTCGGCGAGCGGCCGCATCGCCCACCACCAGGGGGCGCGCGGCCCGAACGGCGGCGGGAAGTACACCCGCGTCTCGTCGGTCCACAGGGCGTGCAGCACGGTCAGGTTGATGCCGCGGGTGGCCTGCGCGCCGACGGTGGCGTGCACGAAGGCGGGGGTGACCTGCCAGCCCATGTTGCCGAACATCTCCAGCAGGGCCCGCTCCCTGCCCTGCTGGTGGGCGACGGAGGCCGGGTTGCGGGGGATCATGGTGGGCCGGCCGGCGACGTACTCGGCGGTGATGATGTCGCCGCCGGGCACCTGCGCCCACTGGTTGACCTTGTGCAGGTCGCCGGTGGACGTGATGCGCTTGGCGGGGGCGGTCTCGTCGTAGAGCGGGTTGGTGATCAGGGCGACGCCCCGCTCCTCGTACCAGCGGGACTGCTTCTCGAACGCGGCGGCGAAGCGGTCGGAGACGGCCCGCCAGTACCGTCCCCGGGCGATGCGTCCCGCGCGGCCCACGTCGTCGAAGGCGCTCAAGTAGGCGAGGCCGGGGGTGACGCCGACCGCGCGCAGGGCCCGGTCGAGGGTGGGGGACCAGGGCAGCCGCTTGAAGTGGGCCTCGGCCGAGGCGAAGAAGGGCTCGTCGTCCCAGAAGCCCGGGACGACCGTGCCGAAGTACCGGCCGAAGCGGCGGTGGTACTCACCCGGCACCATGTCCAGGAACAGCTCGACCGGTTCGTCGTCGAGCAGGTCGACGTAACCGCGGCTGTAGCCCTGGGAGTCGTCGACGAGGACGACCCCGCCGAACACGTCGACCTGCCACGTGCCCGCCGGTGCCTGCCAGGTGTGCCCGTCCGCCAGTTCGTCCGTCAGCTCGACGACGTGGTCGCCGTCGCCCCGGTCGGCGGGCCGGGCGGCGGCCGCGGCGACGGTGATGCCCGTGCCGGGCAGGGCACGGTCGGGGAAGTCGCCCGAGGCGGCGGGCTCGTCGTACGTGGCCGAGTAGAGGGCGGTGCCGTCGGCGGCGGTCACCGCGAGGCTGTCCCACAGGGCCCGCTGGTCGTCCACGGCGCGGACGCCGACGCCCCCGGAGGTGTGGGCGGCGTCGTCGACGCCGCCCTTGTCGACGCCGTCGAGGGTCACGGACAGCGCCGTGCCCCGCACGGTGACGCGCAACGTGTGGAACTTGGTCTTGTTGAACCCGTCGGTGCGTCTGCTGCGCAGCAGCTCGACCGGGTCGGAGCCGGGCGTGAGGCGCTGGACGGTGACGACGCCCGTCTGGTCGAAGGCGACGGCGTATCCGCTGGCGCCGTCGGCGGACGCCCGCACGACGAGGCCGGCCGCGGTGTGCTCGGCCTTGGCGCTGCCGGTGACGGTGCAGTCGCCCCAGCCGTCGCTGCCGCGCAGGACGGCGGCCCCGGCGAGAACCGCGCCGTCGGCGACCAGGCGGCCGGCCTCCACGCCGACGCCGGTGCTGCGCAGCAGGTCGACCGTCGCGGGGCCGTGCACGACGGTGGTCGAGCGCCACAGCGCCTTCAGACGCAGCTCGGGCCGTGGCGCGTAGGTGCGGGCGCCGACCTGGCCGCCCTTGACGATGAACTCCCCGGCCCGGCCGCTCGGGAAGTGGTCGTCGTTGAAGATCCACACCCGCATGCCGGTGCGCTCGGCGGTCTCCAGGACGTGTCCGACGACGGCGAACCAGTCCTCGGTGAAGAACTCCGGAAGCATCTCGGCGTTGTCGAAGGGGAAGAGGACCACCTCGTGCATGCCCTTGGACCGGAGGTCCGCCAGCTGGCGGTCGACCAGGTCGGGGGTGACGGGGCCGTTCCAGTACCAGTAGACGGTGGGGCGGCTGTCGCGGCGCGGGTCGGCGAACCGGCTCGCCGACCAGGCGGTGGCCTCCGGGACGGTGGGTGGGCCGCCGGCACGGGCGGTGCCGGGCAGACCCACCGCGAGCATGCTGCCGGTGGCGCCGGCCGCGGCCACGAACCGGCGTCGGGACAGGGCGTTGTCGGGCATGGCGGAGCTCCTGTGGTCGAGGGCGGACACGAAGATCAGCCCTGTGCGAGGGCAAGCACGTCGGCGGCGGTCAGGGCGCGGTTGTGCAGCCGGACGTCGCGGACGGCTCCGTGCAGGTAGGGGTGGGTGCTGTTCTGGGAGCGGCCCAGGTAGTTGCGGCTGGTGCGGCCGAGCAGGAGGGGACCGGCGACCATGCCGTTGTTCCGGCCGGCCTCCCGGCCGTCGACGTAGAGCACGCCGGTGCCGCCCGCCAGGGTGAGCGCCACATGGGTCCAGCGGCCGACCGGCAGCGGGCCGGTGGCGTCGATGACGTCCTCCACCTTCATCCCGGCCATCTTCAGCGCGGCGCGGGCGCGTCCGGCGCCGGTGGTCGCGGAGAGGAACAGGTAGGTGTCCTTGTGGTAGCCGAGGTCGAAGACGCGGGCCGAAGGCGCGAGGGTGTCGACGCGGACGCGCACGGCGACGGTCAGCTCGTCGAGTGCGCTGGGCAGACCGGGCGGGAGCAGGACGTGCCCGTCCCGGCCGTCGAGGCTCACGCACGGGTCCCCGCCGTCCGTGCTCCAGGCCGCGCCACCGACGAGTACGGCGTCGGGGAAGGTCCGGGTCCGGTCCGCGGCGGTCGTGCCGCTGCCCTCGTCCAACGGGTACCGGACGACGTCCCGTTCGGGTGTGCGAGGCGGTGGCACGGCCCAGTAGACGTTGTAGCGCTGGTGGTGGACCTCGTGGAAGGGCCGCAGGGACACCTCCCGGTCGTCGGCGAGCGCGGTGAAGGCGGTCCCGCCCGTGGAGGTGGCGCTCAGGCTGGCGCGGCTGATGGTGGGCAGCGTGGCCGGCGGGGTGTCGCCGTACTCGCCGGCCAGCACGAGCGGGCCGTACGACAGCGCCTGCACCTGCGGATTGTCGGGGGCCGGGCGCCAGACCGGCACCCGGGGCAGGACGAGGTCGACGGTGTCGCCGGGGTGCCATCGTCGTTCCACGTCGGCGTACGTGCCGGGCCGGAGGCGGGCGGTGACGGGGCGGCCGTTCACCTTCAGGACCGCGGGCCGGCCGGTGGCGGCGACCCAGCCGGGGATGCGGAGGCGGAGGCGGAAGCGCGCCGCCCCACCGGTGACGGTGAGGCGGGTGCGGTCGCCGGCCGGGTAGGACGTCTCCTGACGGAGCCTCACCCCCGTCTCCTGCCAGTGCACTTCGGAGGGAATGAACAGGTTGACGTACAGCGTGGGCCGCTCGGTGCCGCCGCTGCGGAAGTAGACGGTGTCGGCGAACTTGGTGTGGGTCTCCAGACCGGTGCCGTGGTCGCAGGAGAAGTTGTCGTAGTCGCCGCTGTAGCTGCCGGGAGCGGCACCGAGTCCGCCCTTGGGCTGCCGCTGGGAACCCGCCCACAGGCCGGTGTAGTAGGTGACGAACCCGTGGCCGGAGTCGGGGTCCTGTTCGCCGAGCATCTGGTTGTACAGCGTCCACTCGTAGTGGTCCATGTAGGCGGTGCGCTCCGGCCGGTGCAGGAACAGGTGCCTGCCGAGCTTGAGCATGTTGTAGCTGTTGCAGTTCTCGCAGGTGACGTCGGAGAGCCGGCTGACGATCTCGTCGGGCGGCCCGAAGAGCTCCTGGTCGGAGTTGCCGCCGATGACGTACGAATGGTGCTCCACCACGTGGGTCCAGAAGGTGTCGGCGACGTCCAGGTAGCGGGCGTCACCCGTGGCCTCGTAGCCCGGCACCGCGCCGACCACCTTGGCGATCTCGGTGTTGGCGTGCCGTCCGGCGAGTTCGTCGCGGCCCGCAGCGAGTGGCGCGTACAGCTCGTCGTGGTCGAAGCGCCGGGCGGTGCGCAGGTGCGCCGGGTCCCCGGTCTCCAGGTACAGCCGGGTCAGGACGTCGTTCATGCCGCCGAACTCGACCTTCAGCACGCTCTGCATCCGCTCCCTGGACAGCGGTGCGGTGCGCGCGTCCGCCCAGGCCGCCATCTCCAGCAGCACCGTGAACGCCTGCCGGTTGCCGCTCAGCCGGTACTGGTCGAGCAGACCGGCCATGATCTTGTGCAGCGTGTAGTACGGCGCCCAGGGCCTGCCGCCCGCTTCCAGCTGGTCGAAGACCGTCTCCGGGAACGCGGAGAGGTATCCGCGGTGGAAGCCGGCCGCCGGCGCCGCCTGCTGGCACTCGGCCAGCGCCGCGACGAGTCGGCGCCCCTTGTCGGCGTAGGCGGTGTCACCGGTGTTGGCGTGTGCCTGGGCCAGGGCGCTGAGCAGGTGCCCGGTGGTGTGGCCGCGGAGCTGGACGGTGGGGGCCTCCCAGCCGCCGCAGGGCTCCGCGGCGGACGGCAGGCCCACGTTCAGCCGGAACGTGTGCAGCAGCCGGTCGATGTCGACGAAGAGCAGGTAAGCGCAGGTGCGGCGCATGTTGGCGAGGAACGGGCTCTCCAGCAGCCGGACGGCGGAGAGCGGGAACGGGGTGAGGGCCGGCGTCGGCGCGGACGGGGTGACGGGCTGCGTCGGCGCGGAGTCCGCCGCGCCGGGCGGTTCGGCGGCGGCCGCCGGAGTCATGGGCAGTGCGGTGAGGGCCGCCGCGGCCGAGGCGGCGAACAGCACGTGGCGTCGGGACGGGTTCGATCCGTGGTGGTGTGCGGGCACAGGACGGGTTCCCTTCGGGCAGGCGGCGCTGACTTCCGGAACGGGGGGTGGCCTGAGCGGGGACGAGGGCGGCGGGCCGGGGGAGGAGCGGGTTGAATCGTTCAAGGCGGGAAGATCGACGGCGTGCCCACCGGCGGCCGTGCCGAGCGGGTAGTGCAGGGCGCACCGGTGGCCGGTGCGCCCCGAGGGGGTCACTCGACGGTGGCCTGGGCGTACGGCACCAGCCGTACGGGACCGGTCAGCCCGTAGGCCTGCCGGGCGGTGGTCCCGAAGACCTCGGGACGGATCACCCTGAGACGGTTGATCAGCGGCGTGGCCACCTCGATCTCGACGGTGTTCTCGCCCGCCCGCAGCAGCGCCCCGAGGTCGACGACCGGGTGCACGCGGTCGACGGGTGCCGTCCGGGTGCCGTTGACCGTGACCCGGACCGTGTCGCTGACCTGTCCCAGGTCCAGCACGGCGCCGTGGGCGTCGCTCCAGTCGGCCGGGAGGGTGACCGTGGTGCGGTACCGGCCGATGCCGGCGGAGTCCGCGAGTTCCGGGATCTGCGACCAGGGCAGCAGGGTGTCGAGGGTCAGCGTGCGCCGCACCGCCTCGGTGCGGGCCGGGGAGGAGCCGGGGTACCAGTCCTCGACATCCAGCTCCCAGCGACCCGGCACCACGGGGGCGGGCACCGGCGGGAGCGAGGTGGTGACCGTGCGGCCCCGGGACAGGCGGGTGGTGTACGTGCCCGCGGCATCGGCGCGGACGGTCAGCCCCCGCTCGGTGAACAGCACCTGGTCGGCGTCGGTGGCGACGGCGTGCGGACGGCTGCCGAGCCGGTCGCCGAAGAGTCCGGGCCGGCCCAGCGCGACGATCGTCGCCTGGCCCGGCTGGAGGCTGATGCGCACGGTGACGTCGTCGCCGTCCTCCGTGTAGCGGGCGAGGCGGACCACCTCGCCGCTCCACGGATCGAGCAGGTACGGCACCGTGCGGCCGCCCACGGTGCGGCGCAGGGTGACGTCGTGGTCGATGGCCGCGACGGGCGGCTTGACGGTCTCGGCGTGCTTGCCGTTGCAGAAGTAGTAGAAGTCCGCGTCCCGGGTGACCCGGTGGGCGTTGAGGAGGGTGGACGCGGCGGCGTGCCGTACGTCGGCGGAGACGCCGAGGCCGGCTAGGGCGCCGCCGACCGCTGCCTTGTCGGTGACACGGACGACGTTCGGCAGCGCGAGCAGCCGGGTGAGCACCGCTCGCAGTTCATCGGTCTCGCCGGCACCGGGCACGCCCGGGGTGAGCGCCTGGTCGAAGGTGCCGAGCAGCACCATGGGCAGGCCGGCCTTCGCCAGCGTGAGCAGCTTGCGGGCGTCGGCCAGGGCGAGGGTCGGGGCGGAGCCGTAGAAGAAGTCCCCCTCGACGAACAGCGCCTTGTAGGCGGGGCCGTCCGGGGCGAGCCGGCCGCCGGAGACCGTGGCGTTCGGCAGGTCGAGCAGGGGGCCGCTGAGGAACTGGTGCGTCCAGCCGAGCGGGACGCCGGTGGCGGTGAACCAGGACGCGCCGATGCCCGTGGCGGTGTAGCCGGTCTGCCGGAAGACGGCGACGTCCGCGCGGGCGGTGCCGGACTGCAGGACGCGGTGCACGCGGCCCAGGTAGCCGGCGATGTCCTCGACGTGCCGCCAGGTGGGCTGCCGGGGGCCCCACGACTCGCCGTAGCCGGGGGAGCCGTTGTAGGGGCTGAACGCCGCGAAGCCGGGCCACTGGGCCTCCGGGGCGGTGGCGTACGAGAAGCCGTGGACGACGGTCTGGTTGACGCCCGCCGCATAGGCGCCGCCCATGGTGCGCAGGAAGCGGTCCCAGGTGGTGTTGTAGGCCGAGCCGCTGTAGGCGCCGGACTCGCAGGACAGCACGGTGTGGCCGGCCATGTCTCGGCCACCGGCCAGGCAGCGGAAGTCGTCGAGGTTCTTGAAGCCGAGTGACTCGCCCTCGGGGATGTCCAGCAGCGCGGCGGACTCGATGGCGTCGGTCTGCAGCCCGTACGGCTGAGCGCGCAGGCCCATGCCGAGGGAGTGCGCCCAGTCCCGCAGGGCGCGCACGTGGTGCCGGTTGAACAGGTCGGAGACGGTCGCCCAGAAGTCGTGCCGGATCTGCCGGGTCAACTGGGCCTCGAAGGCGAAGACCTGGTTGCTCTTGTCCAGGACCAGTGCGGGCAGGTACGGCAGCAGCGGCCGTCCCGTGCGCTCCTCGAAGGCCCGCGGCAGCAGCGGGGTCCAGGTCAGCCCGTCGGTCTCCATCTCGATGGAGTCCTCGAAGAACGCGCCGCCCGCCGCCTTCAGCAGCCTGCGCAGGGAGTCGGTCAGCACCGCCCGCTCCCAGAAGCCGGTGACCGCGGCGGTGCCGGCCGCGCTGAAGTGGTCGACGACGTAGGCGGCGGGCGCGGAGTGCGGCCCGGACTCCGGCTGCTGGCCGGAACCGCGCCGCCAGTAGGAGATCAGCACCCAGTCCCCGTCGGCGGGGGCCGTCCAGGAGAGCGTGCCGTCGGTGACGGAGTCGGTGAGGTCGCGGACGCTGTCGAGGTCGAGCCCGGTCTCCTTGCGGGTGGAGTAGGCCGGGTTGATCCGGGCGGCCTGGACGGCGAGGAGGCTCTGGCGGGTGACGCCGGCCGCCGCGGCGCGCACCGGCGGCGGGACCGGGCCCTGGTAACCGGCTCCGCCGGTCACCGTGGCGCGGCCGTGCGCGAGTTCCTGGGCGGCGGACTCGTCGTCGGGGGTGACGCCGGGCACGGCCACGGGCCAGCTCGGGCCGAGGGTGAGGTCGACGGTGAGGCCGCGTCTGCTCGCCCGGCTCAGGGCCGCCTCGACCCCGGCGCGCCAGGGTGCGCTGCCCCACCCGTGGTGCTCGGTGTCCAGCAGGGACTTGTTCTTGACGCTGTGGTGGACGGCGGCGATCTCGGCTCCGCCGAAGCCCGCGTCCGCGATCTCGTCGATCTCGCGGGCGATCTCGTCGGGGTCGACGAGGCCGTCGGGCCACCACCAGCGGAACTTGGGACGCACGGAGCGCGGCGGACGCGCGAACCAGTCGGCGGCCGGCTCGGCGGTACCGGCCGCCGGAAGGGCGGCGGCGCCGCTTGAAACACCACCGACGGCGGCCACGGTTCCGGCCGCAAGCGCGGCGGCGAGGACCGTGCGCCGGGACATCCCGCCACGTTGCGAGAGGAATTCAGGCATAGCTGCGCCCCACAAGCTGACTCGACAAGGGATTGAATCGTTTCAATCCGATAGGAACGCCGGAACGCTAAGCCTGTCGGTCCGGGGGGTCAAGACGTGGCCGGCCAGTAACTTCCCGCGCGGCCCGAAGCAGTGCACTGACAGCCGGGGTTCGCGGCGTTCGCGACGGGCGGGCGCCGGCGTGGGGGTGCTGGCGTGGGGGTGCTGGTGTCGGGGTGCTGGTGTCGGGGTGCTGGCGGTGAAGCAGGGCGCCGTTCGAACGCGGTTCACGCTCGAAGTGGTGCGATACCGGTGGATTCAGGCGAGTTCGACGGGGAGGTCACCTCGGTCGGTGACGGCCCGCGCTATGAGCGGGGCGAGCAAATCCCACTCCTGGTCACTGAGTTCATGTCGGCGTATCCGACCATGATCTGCCAGGAAGTGATCTTTGATGACGGCCGGCGGTGCCCGCACAATCACGGTATGACCAGTACTGTCGAAGCAGCCTGGCAGCAAATCCTCACCACGGTCGGCGAACCTCGCCGACCGGAAGGATCGCCGCTTGCCGCTCCGTTTGCCAAGCTGGTGCTGGCGGCGCATGCAGAGCCGCGGCTTCGCCAGCTCTACCCCTGGACCGGTATGTGGGAACTGCACTTCAGCAGGTGCACGGAAATCCGCCACACCTGGGACATCCCCTACATCGGAACCCTAGGAGACGGCCGGTACTACGTCGAAGGGCCGAGCCGAACCAGCCCGCGGATCGCCGAGACAGACAGCGCGCAAGCCGCAGTAGCGATGGTCGTCGACCGCCTGCCATCACACTGCGGCCCGGCCTTCATCGGCAACGCAGAGGAGCTGGCCGCCTACGAGAGATCGCGGGACAACAGATGGACACCGAGCCGCCGACTTCGCGGCGGCAGCTCCGTAGGCACCTTTGAGGACGGGCCCTGAAGGGTGTCGCAGAATGCCCGGTGGCGGCGTCTCGGGGTGATGACTGACCTTTTGTTTCACCCCGCCAAGGAGAGGTTGTGCAGGGTGGCGACGGCCTGGACGGCGTGATGGAGGCCGTCGCCCCTTGGGCGGCAGTCGCGGAGGATCTTCCAGTACTGGGCCCGAGAGCTGACCGGGCCGTCAGCTTGGAGGACGGTCAGAATGCTGACGCCGACCGAGATCAGGGCGTTTCGGGAGCAGGTGTAATTGCTGAAGCTGCGGTCGTAACAGGCGGCCGTCCCATTGGACGTGTTCCTCATTTCGGATGCGGGCGCGTGCGCGTCGCTGGTTGGCGAGGAGGTCGGGGTGGCGGCGGTTCTGGTTTCGCCGGCGCAGGTAGGCGTGCAAGGCCGGTGTCTGGACGATGTGGTTCGAATGGTTGGAGTTGGCCGGCGTGATCTGTTGCAGCGGTCCTGAAGTGGGCCTCGATGGGGTTGGCCCAAGATGCGTAGGTTGGGTGAAGCACGGCTCGATCCCGTCCGCTCTGCCCAGTTGCGGGATTCGCCAGTTCAAGTGGGCGGAGAGGTTGTCGAGGATCACGTAGATCGGAGCACCGTCCGGACAGGCGGCGCGAACGGACCGCAGGACGGCCTGGGGCCGGTCTGGCAAATGAGCATCGAGTGGGATGTGCGTGCTCGGTCCGATTGCCTTGCTGACCTGACGCCGGCCAGCGATTCTGAGCAGGTGCCAGTACAGGGGAGAAAAAGGCTGCGGCAAGAGGACGTGCAGCAGCGGCTCGCTGCTCGCACCGCGCCGGCCGCGGGACAGTGGGAAGTGGTCGTTGAGACTCGGGACCAGGCGGAGATGCGTACGCGGTTGCGCCGTCTGCGGGAGACAGGAATCGACGGGTCGATGATCCGGATCGACACGCTGTGCGGGCGCCTGGAGATGCCGACCACCTACCGGCTGAGCCGTTTCGTGACGGACCCCGCGCGAGAGCCCGAGCAGGAGCGCTCTGATCATTGATTCTGTGGCAGGCCGAGGTGAGTCGACGGATGCGACAACGCTTGGGCCATGCCCTCTCTTTCGGATCTTGTCGGAGCATCGCGCGGAGCCCAGCGCCCGATGCGCTGGAGTTTTCCGAGGACGTCGTGCGCCCGGTCGAGCCTTGACAGCGAAACGCTGAGGCGTGTCCGACAGGCAGCAGGGTCCGTAATCCGGTGGCCACTTTCTTCGTGACGTCTCCAGGGTCGCAGGAATGACACACAACACCGTGGACCCCGCGACGATCACGCCGGAGATGGCTGTTCACATTCGCACGTGGCGATGCGATGAGGAATACTCCTGGCGCGCTGTGGCCCAGGCCGCGTCCGACCTGTGGGGTTCGGAATGGGGCAGCAACCAGCTCTACGGTGAGGACCTCTGTGTGGCCGCAGCGAAGGTGCTGGGCGAAAATCCGTACAAGGAACCGTGGAATTGACGCCGTCAGGTGGGGTTCCCTGGGTCAGCGGGCGGATTCGATGAAGATGCTGGCGATGTGAAGTACGGCTCGGAAAACGGTGGTGATCTTCCTGGCGAGTGACCAGGCCGCGTCAGTTCCTCAAGCGGATGCAGCGTTCGACGGTGTTGCGCCGCTTCTATGCCTCCCGGTCGAGGGTCGGTGTACGTCCGTCCAGGCGACCCTTGCCTGTGCGCTTGGCCGACTTGGTGGGCGGGCTGTGGAATCTCCGTTCGGGTTCCTTCGTACCCAGCCCACCACATGAGCGTCCGACCCAGTGGGGACTGGGCTCGCCGGCTGGGGCCCCTTTTGCGGGCCCCAGCCGCGTGTCGGTGAGCGCGCACAACACTGGAGTCGACCGCGACGACCAGTTCAGGTCGCCTCCCTCGACGTCGGCCTGGGCGACCAGAGCAGTGAAGGCCCGCGTCGGTCGACGCGCATGGCCGGACCAACGGTCCGCTGATCGGAAAGAAGCCGAGCTGGGCGGCAAGGGACGCGAGGACCGTCGCGTCCATGCCGGGCCGGGCGTGGGCTAACTCGTCCAGCTGTGGGCCACGTCGACGACGACCCGGTCGTCCAACTGGGTCACGCGGAAGGGCAGTCGGGCGCGTACGCCGAGGCCGACCTGCGTCTGCCCCTCGAACGTGCCGCCGAACCGGGTGTCCCGGAAGGTGCTGTACCCGCTGATGTTCACGCCGGGCAGGGCCTTGCCCACCTTCCCCGGGTAGGTCGGCACGCCGGCCTCCAGGTCGTAGCTCCACGCGCCGACGCGGATGTCGAGGATCGCCCCGCCGGCAACCGGTATGTACTGGCCCGAGGGGTTCGCGTAGAGCCGGTCCACGTACTGGACGTGGTAGCCGATCCGGTCGCCGCCGCCGGGCACGTCGAACACGATGCGGTCGTAGCACTCGTGCTGTCCGGTCCTGATGTCCGTCAGGTGATCGGCCCCCACGGCGGTACCACCCTTGGCGCCGCTGCCCCAGCCCGTGGGGCAGGCCGCCGCCGCGCGCGATCCCTCCGCCGGGGCCGCGCCCGCGGTACTCGCCGCCGTCCCCAGTGCGGCGCCCGCGAGCACGAGCACCGCCAATGCCGCTCTGATCCGTCGCATCCTGTCCCCCTTGGTCGAGCTCGGTCGCTTAACTCTGATGCCCGGTGAGACGGTCCGGCGCAGCGGAAGGTTGTACGCCAGACAGGGGCAAATAGGGAATCTTGTCGTCCATGGGATTCCCCCGAGGGGGCCTGTTCGATGCGAGCCAGGAACGCGGCGCGAGTACCTGGCTGACGACGCGCGCGGCCGGGCGGACCTGATGGAGTGGGAGCGCATCAATCATCTGCTCGCCGCCGCGGCCCCGGTCCCCGTCTGCGACTCGGCCTGGACGACGTCGTCCAGGCCGAGCCCGCCGCCGGTCCTCGACGAGTACGACCACCCACCGGCGGGCGTCGTCTCGGTGCCGTCGGAGAAGGGGGTCGGTGCCTTGGCCTTGAAGCTGACCGGCGGACTGTTGCAGGCGGGGCAGGAGTGTGGCGCACTGGGCCGGCGCCCAGGTCGGGGCCGCCATCACCGGGATGATCGAGGAGTGGTGCAGTGTGGCGTGGACGTCGGTCCACGGGCGCTGTCCGCCGAGTCCGTGCATCCCCTCCGGCGCGCACCCCTCGGTCTGTGCCAGCCACCGCCGGAACATCCCGAAGCCGGTGTACGACCAGGAGACGCCCGGGCCGACGGTGTCATCGTCTCCTGGGAACAGAACGATCAAGGTGCGCGAGGGGCGAGGCGTCGGTGCGGCCCGGCGCGGCTACAGGCTGACCGGGTCGAGGAGTTGCGGGCCGTTGTTGCGGACGTCGTTGACGGCCGTGGAGACCGGGCGCGCATCGAGGTGCCCGCCGGCGGGGCGGCCGAGGAGAGCCCGCAGTTCGTCGGGGTCCTGGTGCGCGGGGTCGAGCCAGGCCTCGTAGTGGTCCTCGGTGAGCGCGAGGGGCATGCGCGGGTGCACGCGGCCGGCTGCGTCGGTGGCCTCGGTGGTGATGATGGTGCAGGTCATCAGCCAGGCGGCCGGGTCGTCGTCCTGGGTGACGGCCGGGTCGCGCCAGTACTCGTACAGGCCGGCGAGCGCCATCACCTGGTCGTCCTCGGGGTGGACGAAGTACGGCTGCTTGCGGGCCTTGCCGGTGGCCGGGTCCTTGCCGGGCTGCCACTCGTAGAAGCCGTCCGCCGGGAGCAGACAGCGGCGCTTGAGGAACGCGCGGCGGTAGGCCGGTTTCTCGTGCACGGTCTCCACCCGGGCGTTGATCAACCGCGCGCCGGTCTTCGGGTCCTTCGCCCAGGACGGCACCAGGCCCCAGCGCAGCGGCCGCAGCTCCCGCACGGGTGCGGCCCTGCCGCCGTCGTGGCGCGGGGTGCGCTCCAGGACGGCCCAGACGTCGTCGGTCGGGGCGACGTTCCAGTTCGGTCCGAGCGCCTCCGTGGTGGGCCACTCGGTGACGTGGAACACCTGCGCCAGGTCCTGCGGGCTTCGGGTGGAGACGTATCGACCGCACATGCGACCACCTTCTCACCGCCGGACCACCCGGCGACGCACCGGTGCGGTGACCGAGTGGAGGTGTCCTGCGCCGGGCTGTCGCTGGAGAGACGGTGCCGCACTCCTGCCCTGGACACCTCCCGCTCCTGCCCCGGACACCTCCAGTACTCCTCGGGCGCCCGCAGGCGAACACACACACCTCTGCAGGCTCATCAGAACCTCGCGTAGCGGGTGCTCGGCGGGCCTCCCCACCCACCCGACACCCACCCACCCGACACCCGCCCCCCCGGACCGCGGGCCCCTCACCGGAGCGCGACAGGGCCGCGTCCGCCCTACCGGAGCGCGACGCGGCCGCGTCCGGCCTCCGCCACCCCCGTGGGCGAAGAACCGGACGCGATCATGCGTGGCGCCGGGTCAGCAGTGCGGGACCTCGGCCGACGGCCTGAAGACGTCCCAGCTGGACCAGCCGGTGACACCGGTGGCGTTGTTGCGGTGGTAGTACCAGCTGATCGTCAGGCGAGGGTCGACGGCGGGCCCGTCCTGCCAGCAGTACACGGTCGCCCCCTGCCCCGCGTACCCGAGGCCCTTGATCGTGGACGAGCCGTTGGCCTGTGCCCGGATCCGCACCCCGGTTCCCAGGTAGTCGCCCGGAGCGGCGGCGGTCGCCAGCGGGGCGGTGCCGGGTGCGGCAGGGACCCCCTCGGCGGCGCCGGCGGCCGACGCGGGCAGCAGCAGGGCGGCCGTGGCGCCGAAGACGGCGAGGGTGGCGCCGTACAGACGGGCATGACGACGGATGTGTGTGTTCATGACTGCTCCTGAGGCCGGGTCAGCAGTTGCCGACGGCGAGGTACGGGGCGACGACGTCGTACCGGCCCCAGCCGGTCACGTGCGTGGTGTTGTCCGTGTGGTAGTACCACTCCTGGCCCGCCACGACGCGGCGGCAGTGGACGGTGACGTCGTGGCTCCCGTAGCCGTAACCGACCGTCGTCGAACTGGTGTTGGGCTGCGTGTGGATGCGAGCGCCGTCCACCAGGTAGCGGCCCGGCGAGGACTGGGCGCCGAACGCCTTCGCCGGTGCGGCTGTCGAGTGCGCGGCTGGCGCGGTGTGGGCCGTAGCGGCCCCCGCTCCGGCCGTCAGAAGGGCTGCGACGGCGGTGACGCCGAGCAGTCCGCGAAGCAGTACGCCGTGATGAGGCACGATGTGGTCCTTCCCCCTGCGGTACGTGCTGGTCACCCCCCAGTGTTCGGTGCGCACCCTGCAAGGAGCTTGATAGTTTCTTGCAGGGGCGCGCAGACCGGTGTCGGGCGGACGGCCGCGACGGCCGGCCTGGGCCGGCGAGACCGCGCGGGACGAAGGACCGGCATGAGCATCGGATTCACCCTTCTCGGCGATGTGACCATCCGCTCCCGCGGGGCCGCCGTCGCCCCCGGATCACCGCGCCAGCGCTGCGTCCTGGCGCTGCTCCTCGTCGACGTCAACCGACCCGTGTCCGCGGAGACACTCCTCACGCGGGTGTGGGGGGACGACATCCCGCCGCGTGCGATGGCCTCGCTCTACAGCTACGTGTCGCGGCTGCGCGCCCTGCGCTCGGATCCGGGCGACGCGGAGCGGTGGGACATCGTGCGGACGCCCGCGGGGTATGTGCTGCGGACCGACGACTCGGCCGTCGATCTGTTCCGTTTCCGCTCCTTGGTCGAGCAGGCGCGAGGTGCGAACGACCCCCGGGAGGCCGAGGCCTCGTACAGCCGGGCGCTGGCGCTGTGGCAGGGCGAGCCGTTCGCCGGGCTGCACTCTCCCTGGCTCGACGCGTACCGTCTCACGCTCGCGGAGGAGCACCACCGGGCCCGGCTGGATCACTACGAGCTGCTGCTCGACCGAGGTCGGCACGCCGGCCTCGTCCAGCCCCTCGCCGCGCTCGCCACCGAGCGGCCACTCGACGAACAGGTGGCCCACCTGCACATGCTGGCCCTGTACCGGACGGGACAGCCCGCTGCCGCCCTCACCGCCTACGAGCAGTTGCGGCAACGGCTCGTGGAGCGGCTGGGCACAGACCCCGGTCCCCGGCTGAAGAAGCTGCATCAGCGGATCCTCGTGTTCGACGACGCCCTCGCCGCACCCGCGGCCCATGCGCCCGAACGCCGCACCCCCCGCCAACTCCCCGCATCGCCTTCGGGATTCGTCGGCCGTGGCGACGCCCTGCGGCTCCTCGACGCAGGGGAAGGCCGCGCCGACGACGCGGCGCCGGACGTCAGTGTGATCGCGGGAATGGCCGGAGTCGGCAAGTCGTGGCTCGCACTGCGCTGGGCGCACCAGCACGCCGACGAGTTTCCCGACGGCCAGCTCTACGCCCAGCTGAACGGCTTCAGCCCCAGTGTCCGCCCCACCGACCCCGGTGACGTCCTGCACCTGTTCCTGATGGCCCTCGGGGCGGCCGAGAGCGAACTGCCCGCCGACACGGAGGGCCGCGCGGCGCTCTATCGCACGCTGATGGCCGGGCGAAAGATCCTGGTCGTTCTCGACAACGCTCGCGACAGCGCGCAGGTCGTGCCGCTCCTGCCCGGGACACCTGGCTGCAGGACGCTCGTGACCAGCAGGAACCGGCTGAGCAGCCTCAAGGTGCGGGCCGGAGCGGACATCGTCGACCTCGGCGTACTGTCGGCCGCCGAATCGTCGCGGCTCTTCGCCCGCCGGGTGGGAGACGACCGCGCCGCGTCCGAGCCCGCCCTGCGTGACATCGTCCACTGGTGCGCAGGGCTGCCGCTGGCCCTCGACATCGCGGCCGCGCACGCGGACGGACTGCCGGGCGCCTCCCTCGACCAGCTCGCCCAGGACCTGCGCGATCCGAGCGGCCGCCTCGACGTACTGGACGCCGGTGACGTATCCGTCAGTCTCCGCGTCCTGTTCGCCGCGTCGCACGCAGCGCTGGACGCCGAACCGGCGCGGGTGTTAGCCCTGTTAGGGCTCCTGCCGCACCAGGACGTGTCCTTGGCCGCGCTGGCCCACTTCATCGAACGTGACCCGACGCGCACCCTGCGGACCATGCGCGTCCTGGAAGAAGCCTGCCTGGCCCGTCAGCACCGACCGGGCCGCTACCAGATGCACGACCTGATCCGGCTGTACGCCGAGGAGCAGGCGACCGGCCTGACCGCCGTGGAACGCGACCGGCACACGCGCCGTCTCGTCGGTTTCTACGTGTGCACGGCCCAAGCGGCGCACCGAGTCCTGGAGCCGCACCGCACGGCACAGGACCCACCCGCACTCGACGATCCGGGGCCCGCTCCCCTCGCCTTCGATGACGCGCAGGCCGCGCTGGCCTGGTTCGACGCCGAGTACGCCTGCCTCCAGGAGGTCATCACACTCACCGAACAGCGCGGCATGCGACTGGAGTTGTGCCGCCTGACCTGGGCGCTGCACACGTTCCGCTGGCGCCGCGGGCTGTTCGAGGAAAGCATCCGGGCCTGGCACACGGCCCTGGACGCGGCCACCGGCCTGGACGATCCCTCTCTGACGGCCCACACCCGTCAGCGGCTCGGCGTCGCCCTGGCACAGGCGGGGCGCTACGACGAAGCCCTGCCCCACCTCGACGAGGCCCTGGAGCGGTTCCGTGCCGACGGCGACACCGCGGGCCTCACCCGCACCCACCACTCGCTCGCCGAGGTCCACGTCCGCATCAACGCCTACGAGCGCGCCCTTCCGCACTTCGCGCAGGCCCTGGAGGGATACCGCGCGCTCGGGGATCAGGTGGGCGAGTCCAACATCCTGAACGGCACCGGTTGGGCGCTGGCCCGGCTCGGCCGGTACGCGAGCGGCGAGGCACACTGCCTCCAGGCGCTGCCGTTGCTCCAGGTCCACGAGGACGGCGAGGGGCAGGCCGCGACGTGGGACACACTGGCGTACATCGCGCGGCGCACCGGCCGGACGAGCCGTGCCCTGGAGGCGTACCAACAGGCTCTCACCCACTTCCAGGCCATCGGCAACGCCAATCGTGAGGCCGACACATGGGCGTCCCTCGGGGACATGCACGCCGATGCGGGAGACTACGACGCCGCACGTCAGGCCTGGACGACGGCGCTGGGCCTGTACCGGGACCAGGGCCGGACGGCGGAAGCACGCGAGCTGACCGAGCGGTTGGCGACACGGACCGAGCCCTGACGGGGACGGCTCGGCAACTGCCCGGACCTTCCACTGCCGTGGAGATGCCTGGGGGATGCCGGGCAGGCCCCAGGATCCCGGGTGTGGCCGGGAGCTGCTCCGGCCGCCGGCACGGCAGAGGACCGGCGGCCGACGGAACTCCACGACCGCCGACCAGGACACGGCAGCCGCCTCTGACCCGCCCCCCGCCCACCGCCCACCGCCGCGAAGCCGGCCTGCCCTGACCGCTCAAGACCGATCGCCCCCACCCGGTAGCACGCCGGCGCGCCGGGCACCGGCTACGCACACCCAGGTGAGCGGCCTGGTTCAAGGAGCGTTTCGACTCATCGATAGCCTGCACACCATGATGCGCGCGTGGACCCTGCCGACACTGCTCGTGCTCAGCGGCTCAGCCCTCGCGACGGGGCAGATCTGGCACGGGAACCCAGGCACAGCCGCAGCACTCCTCCTGGCGTTCCTGGCGTTCGCGGGCCTGAACTCGCCCCTGGTCTTCCCGAGGTCGATCGGTGCGCGGGAGGCACAACGCCGCAGCGCGCTCGACGGTCGGCCAGTCGTCTTCTGGCGTCCGGGCTGCAAGTACTGCATAGGACTGCGCATCCGGCTGGGCCGTACCGCCCGTCGGTTGCATTGGGTCAACATCTGGCGTGACCCGGAAGGAGCTGCGACGGTGAGGGCAGCCAACGACGGCAACGAGACCGTACCGACCGTCGTGGTGGCGGGCCGGCCACACACCAACCCCGGTCCCGCATGGGTACGCGAACAGCTCTCCCCTTCCGCGTGATCGATGACCGCTCCGTACGGAGAGGCGGCCACAGACCCAAGCGGCTCTACTCGTGCCGTCGCCCAGCCTCGGTCCCTCGGACTGCCGGTCGGACACCTGGGCGTGGCCGCCTACCGAGGCCCCGATTGCACACACACATGGACGAGTTCTGGTGGGTCTCCGTCTCCAGCCCCGTGGTCCACGAGATCGCCAGCAGGCTCCCTGACATCAACGAAGCCATCCGCGTGTTCCTTGTCCATCTCCCGGACCGGTACTCCCGGTACTCCTGGACCGACCGCGCCTACCGGCACCCGCCCGGGTGGCCGAACTGGGACCATCGCCACACGTGAGGGAGGGTCCCAGCTGCGTATGGAAGGCCAAAGCGGCCGCGCCGGGAACAGTCGGTCCAGCCCGCACGGTTGCATCGGCTGAGAGACTGGCACCGCACCAGGATCCGGATCCCGAGTGTGCGGTACACCCACCGCGCACTCGGACCGGAACGTATTGCTACAGGAGGCTTTTATGACCGAACGGCCCTTGACACTCATGGCGGTGCACGCCCACCCCGACGACGAGGCCACCGGAACCGGAGGGGTCCTCGCGCGGTACGCGGCGGAGGGCATCCGCACGGTTCTCGTGACGTGTACCGACGGCCGTTGCGGTGACGGACCCGGAGGTGTCAAGCCGGGCGAGCCCGGGCACGATCCGGCGGCGGTCGCTCTGATGCGTCGTCAAGAACTCGCGGCGAGCTGTGCCGTGCTGAAGGTCAGCGATCTGGAGACGCTGGACTATGCCGACTCCGGGATGATGGGCTGGCCGAGCAACGACGCCCCCGGATCCTTCTGGCAGACTCCCGTGCGGGAAGGCGCGGCCCGGCTCGCGGAACTCATGCGGCGCTACCGACCTGATGTGGTCGTCACCTATGACGAGAACGGCTTCTACGGCCACCCCGACCACATCCAGGCCCACCGCATCACGATGGCGGCGCTGGAGATGACCGGGCTGGCACCGAAGGTGTACTGGACCACGATGCCCCGTTCGATGATGCAGCGGTTCGGCGAGATCATGCGCGAGTTCCATGAGGACATGCCGGAGCCGGATCCTGCCGAGGCCGCCGCGATGGCCGAGATCGGCCTTCCCGACGATGAGATCACCACGTGGGTGGACACGACCGGGTTCAGCGGTCAGAAGTTCGACGCGTTGGCCGCGCACGCCAGTCAGGGCGAGAACATCTTCTTCCTCAAGATGGGAAAGGAGAGGTTCGGTGAACTGATGGGCATGGAGACCTTCGTACGTGTCCAGGACACCACCGGCGCGGCCATACCGGAGAACGACCTCTTCGCCGGACTGCGCTGATCCACCCGTCCGACCGGACGGGAAAGCGCATCGCCCGCACGGCACGCGATCGAGCGGGTCACACACCCGCAGGCCCGTCCCGCGAGTTCCGCTGCGGCGACCCGCGTCCTCGCCGACGGCGCCGACGCGTGCTCGACGTCCGGCCCGACACCGGGCTCGTCCCCTGACCACCTGGCAACCGCGCGGTACGCGTCGTGCGTGCCGGGCGGGGGAAGATCGCTGCGGGGGGGCAACTCGACCTTCGACATCCGCGGCATGACCAGTACCTCTCGTACGGGATCAGGCGGGTAGAGGTAGCAGGCCCGGGAGTCACGACGGTGCCGACGCCGTGGACGGCGCGGGGAGGAGCGACCTGGCGGTCTCCCAGACGAATCCGTCCGGGTCGGTGAACGAGCCGGCGGTGCTGCCGAGGACGATGCGATGGGAGCCGGTGCCTTCGGCGGGGACGCCGAGGTCCTTGGCCAGGGCGCGACGCTTGTACAGCGCCAGCTTCACGGGGCTGGATGCCCCGGAGGCGAACTCGGCGTACTTGCCGCCGAAGCTCTTGGACACGGTCAGGCCCCGGCCGACGTAGAACTGCTTGCTGGCCTTCACGTCCTCGACGCCCAGCAGGAGGACGATCTCGTCGATCTCGCGGGTGGCCGGGCCGGTGTCCTTCTTCGCCGACGTCGCGATCTTCCAGATCGTCCCGTCCGGCGCCTGGAGGACCCCGCCGTAGCCCCACAGCGACTTCTCGGCGGGCTTCAGCATCGTGGCGCCGGCGTCCACGCCGGACCGGAGGAAGCTGTCGACGGTGGCCGGCCGGGACACCGTGAGCGCCAGGGTGAAGCCGCGGAATCCAGCGGAGTGCGCCTCGGACGCCCGCAGGCGTATGTGCGTGTCCACTCCGAAGGCGGTGTAGAAGTGGTGGGCTGCCTCGGGGTCGGGCACCTCGATGGTGACGGATGCGATGGACGTGGTGGGCGTGGTGGGCGTGGTGGGCGTGGTGGGCGTGGTGGTCGCGGTGGTTGCCATGACCATCACGCTAGGGGCTGCTCGGAGGCCGGGGCTTCTCGATTCCTGACCGGTCTCGTCACCTGCTTCGCCACACACGCCGGCATCCCCTCCACCATGACGGCAGGCCCCGCAGCACCGGCCGTACCAGAGGCATCGGCACGGTCGTCCGCCGCGTCCGCGGCGAGGCGCCGGAAGACCCCGGGCGGCATGCCGACCAGCTCGGTGAAGCGGGTGGTGAAGGTTCCCAGCGACGCGCAGCCGACCATGAAGCAGACCTCGGTGACGCTGAGGTCGCCACGTCGCAGCAGCGCCGTCGCGCGCTCGATGCGACGCGTCATCAGGTACGCGTACGGCGACTCGCCGTAGGCCGCCCGGAACTGCCGACTGAGGTGCCCGGCGGACATGTTCACACCGCGGGCGAGCGCCTCCACGTTCAGCGGCTGCGCGTACTCCCGGTCGATCCGGTCACGGACACGGCGCAGCCGCGCCAGATCGGTCAGGCGCTGCGCCTCGACGCGTGCACGCCGCCACTCGGGCTGACACATGGGTGTACTCCCCTTTCCTTCTCGTGCATCGACGCCTACGAGCGCCTGGGATGCCCACAGGGACAAGGCACCCAGGCGCTCGTTGATGAGGACCGGCCCACCGGAGAGCCGGCCAGCCGGGTCGTCCAGATCCTGACGCGGTCCTGGCAGACGGCCGGCAGGGCGGAGGCTGCGCACTGATGCGCAGCGTTCTCCGCAGGTGACCGCGGTGCCGGCAGACACAGCCGCATCGACACCGGCACGGCTCAGCGCAGCTCCTGGATGCGGACCAGGTTGCCCGCGGGGTCACGGAAGGCGCAGTCACGGATGCCGTACGGCTGCTCGGTCGGCTCCTGGACGACCTCGGTGTCACCGGCCTGCACCTTCTCGAACGTGGCGTCGAGGTCAGGAGTGGCCAGCAGGATCCAGCCGTAGGTGCCCTTGGCCATCATCTCGTGAATGGTGCGGCGCTCGTCCTCGGTGACGCCCGGATCGGCGGCCGGTGGTGCCAGGAGGAGGGAGGTGTCCGGCTGTCCGGCCGGGCCGACCGTGATCCAGCGCATCCTGCCCTGTCCCACGTCGCTGCGGACCTCGAAGCCGAGGACGTCGCGGTAGAAGGCGAGCGACGCGTCCGGGTCGTCGTGCGGCAGGAAGGTCGTGTGAATGGTGATGTCCATGACGAGCAGGCTAGACGTGCCTACCTGACTCGCGCTTCTCGATTCGTGATCGCTCCGGCCGCGCTCGAACGTTCACGTGTCCTGCCGGCCGCGGGAAGCGTTCCGTGTGACACTCCAGGGCGGCCGGGCGCCGGCGAGTCCGTCTTCCGGTTGATCGCGTCCACCAAGCGCGGTGCCTTCGCTTTGACGGCTGAGACGACGGTCGCCCGGAGCTCGGCGCTTCCCCCGGGACAAGCTGATGCCTTGGCGTGGGTGTGTCCGCCGGTGGCAGTCCGGCATGGTGCTGGTCAGCGCAGGGCTGTGCGGCCGGTGAGCAGGAATCGGAACACAGCGAGGTCCGGTGGTGCGTCGCGGGGCTTCGTGGCCAGGGATACCGCGATCGGTGGCACCTCTTGCTGTCGCCGCCGCGGCGGCCGAGTGTGAGTGGACGGAGACGGTCCTGTTCAGGCCGGCGACGATCCGCTTCGCTCCAACCTTCGGTGGCACGTTCAGCAGCTCTCCGAGGGGTGGGCGGGTGCCGGCCGGCTGAGGCGGTCGCTGCCCGGACTGCCGCGTCAGCAGGCCGGGCAACGGGGTGCTCGACAGCTCAGCGGCCGTGGGCGTAGTTCGCGCAGAGCGGGGGCGCGCACTCCTGTCGCAGGAGTGCGCCCCAGGCTCGCCGCGGTGTCATCGGCGATGACCTGCGGCTGCTTCAGTAACGGTCGTAGCCGTCGCTGATGCGCGTCTTTCCGCTGGGACAGCCGGCATACACGCCTGTCCGGTCTCCGTACCACTTGGTGTAGCTGCTGTGGTACTCGCCGCTCGTGCAGACCACGTAGGTGCCGTACCGTTCAGGCCCCGTGCCGTCGCACCAGCCGGTGAAGGATGTGGTGGTCCTGCTGATGGTGTAGCAGTGGCCGTTCCAGCCGGTGGCGCCCGTCGGCGTTGCTGCGGCCGTGCCCAGAGAGCCCGCGAGGCTCAGGGCGAGAACTGATGTGCCTAACGCGATACGCCGGAAGCTGTGGGACATCAAAGCTCCTTGAGTTCAGTGCGTCTCTGCTCCGAGCTGAGTCCGGCACCGCCAACGCGCGTGACAGATCAGTCAGATGCCCGGATGCATGGGATGACAGCACAAACCGTCCTGACGCGTGCCTGGCACACGTTACCCAGCCATATGACATGTCGGACAAACTCTTTTCGGGCCTCTTCAGTCGGCCCTCTGCTGGCTGATACACCATCACGCGGGCCACACGTTACGGCTTGGACACCCGGTTGCCGCTACACCTCTCGCCGGGCGCGCGGGGGTTGCGGCGGCGCCCGCTGTACGACGTCATGGGCGAGGCCGCCGCGCTGATCCCAGGATCCGACATCGCTGACAGCACCAGACCGGTGACGGGAACCTGTGTATCGAGGGCGGCAGAGGTCTGAAGGCCGGCGCCTCCGGAGGAACTGTCGGCTCCTCGGCTGTGAGGTCCGGGCAGAGCGCCCGGGCGCAGATGAAGGACCTGATCGACCGGCTGGAGGACGTCAAGCCTGTCGGCCCAGGCGCTCCGGTGCGTGCCCCGCTCGACCGGGCCGCCGAGGTGCTGCGCCAGGTGGAGTCCGGGACCGTCACCGGACGGTCGTTTTGACCGGCTGACCGGCGCTTACCGGCTGACCGCCGCCTGGTGTCACCGCCGCTTGTCGGCAGCGCCTGCCGCAGCTGTCGTGACGAACAAGCAACTACGCTTCAAATACCGCGAGTTCATTCCTCGCACACCGGAAGCCCTCTTGTCTCAGTGTCATGTCACCGTCATTCTGTACCTGCGCGCGTCCGTCTACCCGCATAGATGCGCGCAAGGGTTCCACCTGACAGTGCGACATCGACCACTCGCCCCCGGAGGATCGATCCACGTGAGACCCCGTCACCCCCGTCGACGCCACCTCGGCGCCGTCGCGGCATCCCTGGTCGTCCTGTGCGCCGGCCAGACCCTGAGCGCCCTGCCGGCCACCGCGGCCGTCAAGGCCCCCGCCCCCAGGTCCGCCGTCACGACCGCGGAGGACCACGCCGCGCGGGCGATAGCCGGCTCGCTCACCGACTCCGCCTGGCGTGCCCGCGTCCGGACGGCCGCGCTCACCTCCGACGAGGTGAAGGTAACCGACCTGGCCCGACAGGCCGGCGGCACCCTGCGGTCCACCCTGACCGCGGCCGACCGCCGGATCGCCACCGCCAAGGGCCTGGGCACCGAGGTCGGTCCGCTGCTGCGGCTGCGACTCGGGGACGCGTCCATGCGGACCGCGCTCGCCGCCGGCGCCACGCCCTGGGTGGCCGCGGCCACGCAGGACGAGAACGCCGCCACCGTCACCGCCTACGACAGCCGCGGCCGGGCCCACACGCTCGACGCCCGTAGGGCGCCCGCCCACCCGGTGTACGTCGTCGACATCGACAGTTCCACGGCACTGGCCGCCGGTCTGGACGTGCTGACCGAGGAACTCTCGCGGTACGGCGTCCACTCCACCGCGCCCGCCGCCGAGCAGACCCCTGCCCAACACCCGCGGACGCTCGCCGCCACCGGCGGATTCTGGACCACGCGCATCACCGCGGTCGAGCTCTCCGACGACGAGGAACCCTGGATCAAGGGGGATGCCGAGATCTACACCCTGGTCACCGGCTTCGGCCAGGACGGCAAGGTGCGCGTCGACCCCGTCGACATGCCGTACCTCGACAACGACGGCACGGTCTACCGGCCCAACCAGATCCTGGTCAACTGGTCCTCCTACAAGTACGACCTGGCCGACGCCGTGATGATGGAGGAGGACGGCAGCACCAACTACCACGACCTCGCCCAGGCCATCGCCACCGCGCTGCTCACCATCACCGACCAGGGCACCTACATCCCGCTGGTGAACGCGGTCCTGGACGCCATCCCGGACGACTGGTGGACCGACGACCCGGACTACGTCGACTCCTGGTACACCCTGGCGCGGAGCGACAACGGCACCCGCTACGGCGCCCGCGGCAACGGCTGGATGACGGTGCAGCCGTACTACGTGTCGGAGTTCTAGCTCCAGCGCCGGGCCCCGGCGCACGGGAGCCCGGCCGCTGAAGGACACGCGCTTTTCCCGACACCGGTCCGAGCCGTGGCACCGATCTCAGCCGTGACACCGGTCCGAGTTGCGGCTGGCCGGGACGCAGGCACCGCCCCGGACCACATCGTCGATGTGAGGGTCGCGCTCGGCCCCCGGCCACGCCGCGAGACCGGGCACGGCCACCGAGCACACCAGCCGCGCCGCGTCCCGGTGCGCGAGGAGCCCGCCGCGGCACCAGCGGCCGAGGGCACCGATACGCTCCCCCCACCCGGTGGGGAGTGCGCCGGTGTCGAGTCCGGAGAGGTGTCGCGAATCGCCTTTCGTGGCCGGTGGCGTGGTCGGTGGCTGACGTGCTGCCCGGTGGCACGTGGAGTCAGTCCGAGCAGCGGCTGTTGGTGGCCGGTGCCGCGCGGACGACGTGGTACCGGACATGCGGATCGGCCGCCCCCTTGGTGGGGACGGCCCCGCGGCGGCGCTTCAGCAGGTCGCCGTCGCCGGGTGCGTTGTGCGGCCGGTGTGGTGACGACGCACCCGGTGGAAGGGGATCAGAGCCAGGGAGCGGACGGCGACGGCTCCGATGACACCGGTGGCGACGGCGACCACGACCCAGCCCAGCGGGGTGCTCCACGGAGTCCCGGTGAGGGACAGCAGCCGGATCCCGTAGGTCGCGCTCGCCGCGGTGGTGAAGGTCAGGGCCCAGAAACCGAGGGTGAAGGGAAGCCGCAGGTAGTCCTTCACGAGGACGAGGTGAGGCAGGAGCAGGGCGGCCATCGTGCCGAGCAGGATCTCGTGGACTGTTCCGGGCCTGCCCCCGGTGATCACCCAGCAGGCGTTGCCAGTGACGGCCGACGGCGCCGAGAAGATCGCCAGGGTCGGCAGCAGCGGCCGCGGGAGTTCGGGACCGGTCGCGAAGCGGACCAGCAGCAGGCTCCCGATCAGCAGCCAGAACAGGATGCCCGCGGCGAACAACGCCTTCGCCGCACCGGGGCGGCCGATCGTCGCGACGGATTGGGCCGAGATCAGGGACGCCGCGACGGTGGGCAGTAGATGACCGCCGTGCAGCGTCGCCGGGTCGCGCGGCACGGTCAGCAGCCGGGCGACGAACCACGCGCCGAAGCCGGCGCTGAGGGCCAGCATGGCCCAGACCAACCCCTTGCCCGCCAAGGGGAACGACATGGCGAGCCGGGCCGACATCAGCGAGGCGGCGACGGGCACCAGGGCCGCGAACGGGCCGAGAACGGGATGGCGCAGATCGTCGGCGACCTCATGCGGTCTGAGCCCGGCCGCGGCGTACCGGAGCACGGTCACCAGCCACGCGATCGCGGCCACCAGCCAGAGGACGGTCCCGATCACCCGCGGCGCCCCCAGCTCGGCGGCGGCCGTCCAGGTGCCCGCCAGCCCGGACAGGCCGAAGGAGATGCCGAAGGTGTTGAGCGGAAGCCCCTTCATGAGTCCAAGGAATGATCGTCATCGCTTCTATAAGTGGGACGCATGGAGGGTTCCCGGCGGCCCTGCTCATGCATGGAATCTATGGATTCGAGCACACCGAGTCATTGGAATCATCGCGCCCGGCGTACCAGAGTGATGCACGGCCCCAACGCCGTCGGTCATTCGACGGAAGCACAGTCTTCCCCGCCTCGGTGGCCGGTCCCTGCAGCTTCGTCAACGACGTGCGCTTCGACCTGGTCCACGGCTTCGCCTATCTCACCGATGCCACACCGGACGGCCCTAACGGGCTGATCGTCGTGAACCTGGCCACGGGTGAGTCGTGGCGGCGCCTGGACGACACCCCGTCGACGCTTCCGGTGCCGGGTTTCGTGCCGACCATCGACGGCCGGCCGATGCTGAGCCGTCCGGACGGCACGTCCGCGGGGACACCCATCGGCATCGGTGTGGACGGTATCGCGCTGAGCCCCGACGGCGAGTTGCTGTACTACTGCCCGCTGTCCAGCCGGCGACTGTACGCGGTGCGCACACGCGACCTCACCCGTCTCCGGGAGACCGACATCGAGGTGCACGACCTGGATGTGAAGGGGATGTCCGACGGTCTGGAGACCGACCGTGCGGGGCGCGTGTACGCGGGTGACATCGAGCGCAAGGCGATCGTCCGGCGCGACACCGACGGCAGCTACCACACGCTGGTTCAGGACGAACGGCTCAGCTGGCCCGACACGTTCTCCATCGGCTACGACCACAAGCTCTACGTCGTCGCCAACCAGCTCAACCGCCAGGCCGCCTACAACGGCGGCACCGACCAGCGGCGCAAGCCGTACGTGCTGTACCGCCTGCCCATCGGCAGCGGGCCGGCACGCCGCTGAGCCGAACCGGCTCAGGCCGCGCCCCGCCCCTTCCGCAACCGATCGTCCGAAAGGCAGATTCCCGCATGTCCCGCAAGCTCACCCGTGCCCTCGTGGCGGCCGCCGTCGCCGCCGCTGTCGCGGCCGGCACCGCGTTGGCCGCGCAGCCGTCCGTGGCAAAGGACCACCAGCGGACCGGCTCCCACGCCTGGTCCTGGGAGCTGGTCGACGGCTCGCCCGACCTGGTGAGGCCGACGGCGCTGACGGTGGACCGCTCGATCGGCGCGCGCCGGGCGGCGCTGGAGGTACGTCTCGCGCAGCAGCTGTACACCTTCTGGAACACGGGTGAGGAGAAGTACCTCGATGCGTCGGTCAGTCCGGACTTCGCGGACAACACCCTGCCGCCCGGCCGGCCGCAGGGCCCCGATGGCCCGGTGTTCGCGTCGCGGAACTTCCGCGCCGCCGTGCCCGACCTGACGTGCGAACTGGCCGACCTGCTGATCACCGGTGACAAGATCACCGCTCGGCTCGTCTTCCGGGGCCACTTCACCGGCACCTTCGACGGAGTTCAGGGCAAGGGCCAGAAGGTGGACTTCAACGCCATCGACATCCAGCACGTCGGCGAGCGGCAGATCGTCGAGGACTGGCACATCGAGGACAACCAGACCTTGCTGTCCCAGCTCGGCGTCGACTGACCGACCGTCCGCAGGATCTCCGCCACGTGGTTCCGCCGCTCCACCGGAACGGCGGAACCACGCGGTCGTGCCCACGGTCGTCCACCGGGAGCGGCGCCGGACCGGCCGGTGCCTCCCGGCACGGGCACCCCCGGCACCGCGTCCGGTGGCGGGGCGTGCCGCACATGCCGACGTCCCCGGCCCCCGGGGGAGCTATGGCGAAGGTTTCCGGTCACAGCACTGGTCACACGTGTCCGTGTGCGGCAGTCCGCTGCACGTGTGTCCCGGGCGCAGCACTCAGAAGCCGCTCCTTCGTGGTCGCCTACTTGTCGACCAGGGACATGTGGTGCTCTAACTGATCGTTTCAGAATGGAGTGCTTGACCAGAAGCGTCGGCTCCTGCGGCTCGCATAGGCTGACCAGTCTCATTTGACGCGCCGCCACGAGGATCAGCCCATGCGTAGCAGCACCAGGATCCGTCTGATAGAGCCCACCGATGCCGGCCCGATCGCCGGGCACCGGGTGCGGGACTTCGAGGCTTTCCGACCGTGGGAACCGGACCAGCCGGCAAGCTTCTTCACCCCGGAGGGCCAGGCGGAGCGGATCGACAGGCTGCTGGCCGGATACCGGGCCGGTACGGTCTGGCCGGGTGTGGTGCTCGCCGACGACCTGGTGATCGGGCAGATCACCGTTGGAGGCATCCTGCCGCAGCCGCACCTTCGCCGCGGTTCCGTCGGATACTGGATCGCCAGCAGCGCCCAGAATCAAGGGCATGCCGGGCGGGCCGTCGGGCTCGTACTCCGGGTCATGACGGACGAACTCGGATTGCACCGCGCTGAGGCGTCCACCAACCTGGAGAACCTTCCGTCGCAGCGGGTGCTGCGCCGCAACGGGTTCAGCCCGTGCGGCGTCGCGCACTCCTCGATCTTCCTCGACGGGAGCTGGCGGGACGCGTTGCTGTGGGAACGGGTCCTGGGTGACTTAAGTGGAGGCGTCCACCGTCCCGGTCAGGAAGCCCTTGCCGAGCGGGCTGAACGGCACGAAGCCGATGCCGAGTGACACGCAGGTCGGCAGGACCTCAGCCTCGGGGTCACGGGTCCACAGCGAGTACTCGCTCTGTACGGCGGTGACGGGGTGCACCGAGTGGGCGCGGCGGATGGTCTGCGCGCTCGCCTCCGAGAGCCCGAAGCAGCGGACCTTGCCCTCCTCGACCAGCTCGCCCACCGCGCCGGCGACCTCTTCGATCGGCACCTCGGGGTCGACGCGATGCTGGTAGAACAGGTCGATCGTCTCCACTCCGAGGCGCTTGAGGGAGGCGTGGGCGACGGCGCGGATCTGCTCGGGCCGGCTGTCGAGGCCGGCGGGCGCGCAGTTCCCGATGCGGAACCCGAACTTGGTGGCGATCACCACCTGGTCACGCAGCGGGGCGAGGGCTTCTCCGACGAGTTCCTCGTTGACGTACGGGCCCTAGACCTCCGCCGTGTCGAAGAACGTGACTCCGCGGTCGACGGCGCCACGGAGCACGGCGATCATGTCGTTGCGGTCGCCGGGGTTCGGGCCGTAGCCGGGCTTCCTGGAGGATGTGGCTGTCGGCTGTCTGGCGCCTCTCGGCGAGCTTGCCGTCGCGTACGGTCCACAGGTGGATGAACCGGACGTCGGCCTTGTTCCCGGTCGTGGTCTCGGCGTGATAGTGCCCGTACACGACGACGTGGCCGGCGCCGTCCGCGTAGAACTCCTCGGGCACCGCGCCGAAGGACTCGTAGCCCGTCATCTTGCCGAAGAAGTCCTTCGCCACGTTGTCCCAGCCGTGGTGGACACCGCTGTTCGGGAAGCCGGGGGTGATGTCCCAGACGAGGTCAGGTGCCATGATCTCCCTGGCGACCTCCGGGGCCATTTTCGAGTCGTACAGCCGCCGGACGAGGGCGAGGTCGGGGGAGTCGGACACGGTTCGCTCCTTGCGCGGGTGCATCGGGTACGGAGAGCAGGCTGTGCGATCAGGTGGCGATGGCGGCCGGCCCGTTGCGCCGTGGGCCCCTGTCGTCGGCATGGAAAACAATGACCACCCGGGGCGGGTGGAATGGGGAATGACGAAGCGGCCCTTCGAATGTCTCGCTCAGTGCGGAACCAAGCATGGCATCGGAAGAGCGCGCTGTGAGGGGGAAGAATATTTGCCCTGCATGCCACATTCCAGGTGTGCCGGATCTCCCTGACAGGAGCCGCAGGAACGGACGTCAGGGATTACGTGGGCGCTGCACTGATTCTCTTTGCGACCCTTTCGGCCGTCACTCGCTCACTGCGCGGGCGCGTTCCACAGCTCGGTGAGTTCCGCCCAATGGGGTGCGGGTACCGGCAGGGTGGTGTGCTCGGCGCCGGCAGAGGTGCGGAGCCCCGCCAGGACCAGATCCAGGTACCGCAGGCGCAACGTGGTGGCACGCTCCTCGGCGACGGGCAAGCGGACACTGAGATGTTCGAGCAGCAACGGGACGTCGGCGGACGTGAAATCAGTGCGTAGTGCTCCGGCCCGGTGCGCGCCTTCGACCAGCTCGTCGAGCGCGTGACGCAGCTGCTTGCTGGCGGCCATGATCTCCTCCGTGGCCGGCAGCCGGCCGCCGACCAGGGGGAGGAGCGGACCGCCGGATCCCCGGGCCGACAACGCGTCCCGCAGAAAGCGGGCGAAGGCCGCCCAGGCGTCGGGCTCCTCCGCGAGAGCCGCGCGCGCCTGGCTCGCGAGCTGCTCCATCCCCGCGATCCGCATGTTCTGGGCCAGCGACTCCTTGCTGGGATAGCGGCGGTAGAGACTGCCCATGCCCACCCCGGCCCGGCGGGCGATCTCGGAGACGGGAGCGTCCCAGCCGAGTTCGGCGAAGACCTCGCGAGCCGCCTGCATCAGGCGGGCGTCGTTGCGGTCCGCCTCCCGCCTTCGGCCGCGCGGCTTGCCTGCGTACGTGTCGCCCATGGCGGCATTCTCCCTCAGCCGCGCGCCAGGGTTTGCCCGCCGTCCACGGAGACGACGGCGCCGGTGATGAAACCGGCCTCGTCGCCGACGAGCATGGCGATCGCCCGGGCCACGTCCTCCGGGTCCGCGACACGTCCGAGTGGGGTGCGTTCCGCCAGGCGCCGCTGGAACTCCAGCGGCTGCGTGGCGCTGGCCTCGGTACGCACGAAGCCGGGGGCCACGACGTTGACGTTGACACCGAGCGGACCGGCCTCGAAGGCCACGAAGCGGGCGAAGGTGTTCAGGGCGGCCTTGGCGGTACCGTGCGCGGCCATGCCCACCGTGGGCGGACCGTCGGCCACGGCGCTGGACACATACACGATCCGACCCCGCCCCTGGGCTCCCATGACGGCCAACGCCCGCTGGGTGAGCGTATAGACCGACGCGAGCTCCCTCGTCACCTTGGCGTGGAAGTCGTCCCAGGTGAGCGCGTGCAGCGGGGTCGGCGTGAACCGGGCACCGGCATTGCAGACCAGGACGTCCAAGTGCCCGTCGGCCGCTGAGCGCTCCAGCAGGTCGGCCGCCTGACCGGGGTCGTAGACATCGGCCTGGACGGCGAAAGCCTCGCCGCCGTCGGCCTCGATCTGCTTGACCACCTGGTCGGCCGCCTCACGGTTCGAAAAGTAGTTGACGGCCACGCGGTATCCGCGGGCAGCCAGTTCACGCGATGTGGCCGCGCCGATTCCGCGGCTGCCTCCGGTGACCAGGGCAGTCGGCTTGTTCGTCGCCTTCATGTGTCCTCCGAGTCGGGATGTCATCCAACCTATCGGAGCGGAGCGCTCCGCTCAAATCAATGGGCGTGTGACGCCGGTGTGGGGCTTCCCGACTGGCCGGCCGAGGCGCTGCTGGCCCTCAGCAGATGTACGACACCGGCTAGCTCAACCCGCACGGTGAAGCCGTGCAGCCGACCGCTCCTCGCCGGACGAAGAAAGGAACCCCGGTCGGGGGAATGAACGCCTCAGGCAACGGGCTGTTCTCCGACATGAGCGAAGCAGTAGTGGCCGGCGCGTACGGCGGCCCCGAGGTCCTGTCCCTGATCGACGTCGCCGTCCCGGAGCCCGGCCCGGGTCAGGTGCGCATCGCGGTCCGCGCCGCCGGCGTCAACCCCTTCGACCACAAGACGTACAGCGGTGCCTTCGGCACCGACCCGCAGCGGCTGCCGCTCCGGCTCGGCCTGGAAGCGGCCGGTCTGGTGACGGCGGTGGGCGCCCACGCGACCGGCCCAGCGGGTCCGATCGCGGTGGGTGACGAGGTGATCGCCTACAGGGCGCCCGGAGCCTACGCAGCCGAACTCGTCGTACCTGCCGAGTCCGTCATCCCGAAGCCGGCGGCTCTGTCCTGGGAACAGGCCGGAGGGCTGCTGGCCGCGGGCGTCACCGCCGTACACGTCCTCGAAGCGACCGGTGTGAGCCAGGGCGACACGGTGCTGATCCACGGCGCCGCGGGAGGCGTCGGTCTCGTGGCCGTCCAGGAGGCGGTGGCACGCGGCGCCACCGTCGTCGCGACGGCGAGCCCGGCCAAGCACGAGGTGCTGCGCGAGCTGGGCGCGATCCCGGTGGCGTACGGGCCGGGGCTGGCGGACCGGGTACGGGCTGCGGCGCCGTCCGGTGTGGATGCCGCGGCGGATCTGGTGGGCACCGACGAGGCGGTGGACGTCTCCCTGGAACTCGTGGCGGACCGTTCCCGCATCGCCACCATCGCGGGTTTCCAGCGCGGCGCCCAGGCGGGGATCAAACTCCTCGGTGGCGCGCCCGGCGCGGACCCCGGAACCGACATCCGGGACGCCGCCCGCCTGCACCTGACGGAAGCCGCGGCGGCCGGCCGGCTGCGCGTCCTGGTCGCGTCGAGCTACCCGCTGGCTGAGGCCGCGGCAGCCCATCGCGAGAGCATGGCCGGCCACACGACCGGAAAGATCGTCCTGATCCCGTAACCGCTCGTCGGGTCGCGAGGTCCGCGGCCGAACGAGGCGCAGGCGGCGCCGGGAGACTCACGAACGGCGCTGCCTGCGAGGCGACAGCGACGCCCCTCGTACGCGGCTCGGCCGAGAACCCGCGTCCTGCGAGGAAGCGTCCGCCGCGTCCGCCGCGCGGGGTGGGCCCCGGGCGCCGGACGCCGCGGCACATGGCATGGAGGCGCGGTCCAGAGCAGCTGACCAGGGCTCAACCTGGCCGACGGCCGTACCGGGGCCGGCGGGCCGTCGTCCGCACGTCCGTCACCCCGGTCGGCTCGTCGACCGGGGTGAAGATGACGTCGGTTGCGGCACCGCCGGAGACGTCGGGGGGCTCACACCATGCGCAGGGTCCAGCTCCAGCGGTGCACCCCCGGTGAGACGAGGTAGGCGGGGAAGGTGTCGGGGCCGCAGGAGGCCGTGCCGAGGCCCCGGTGAGCGGCGTCGATGTGGACCACGCAGCCGGGACGCGGCGTGAGTTCGTCGTGGTGCGCGGCGGCGGTGAGGTCCTCGGCGCGGTAGCGGGTGACGGAGACCTGACGGGGCTCGTCCAGCTCGACCGCGAGTCCGGTGGCGTCGGGCGACGACAGCGTGAACCGCCGTACGCCGTGCCGGCCGCCGCTCTCCTGGGGCCGCAGGTAGGGGGTGAACAGGTCGTCGACGGGCAGTGCGTGGTGGCCGACCGGTGCTCCGGCGGCCCGGTCCGGATACGACTCCCAGGGCCCCTGGCCGAACCACTCCAGCAGATCGAGCCCGGCCACCGTCTCGAAGACCGAGCCGATGCGGGCCACGTCGTGGAACTCCTCGGGCAGCTCGGCCGACTCGTCGACCCGGACGCCGCCCTCGACAGGCGTGCATTCCTGCCGGTGCCGTACCACGCCGAGGGTGCAGGCGTATGCGGCCTCCACGGTCACCCGTGTGCCGTCCCGGTGTACGGAGACGACCTTGCGCACCATCCGGTCCAGGCCCCAGGCGCGCCAGCGCGGCGCCATCCCGCCCAGCTCGTCGTTGTCGGTGGGTGCCCGCCACAGCGACAGCGTCGGGGCGGTGGTCAGCAGCGGGTGGCGCAGCAGCCCCTCGGCGTCCACTTCGACGGCCGGGCCGGCCACGACCGGCTCCCTCGGGGCGTCCGCCGCCCGCAACCGGATCCGGGGCGTGCACACCTCCGTACCGGCCGGTGCCCACGCCTGGTCCTCGGCCGTCGTCACCCGCAGCGTCAGCCACGCCTCACCGCCGTCGGCCGGCACCGCGAACGGCAGCGGTACGGCCGCGGTCTCACCCGGCCGCAGATCGGGCAGTTCGGCCGGGCCGGTCAGGGTACGGCCGTCGGCCAGCGCGAGCTCCCAGGTGCCGGTCAGCCAGTCCAGGCCACGGAAGTGCTGATGGTTGGCGAGGACGATGCCCTCGTGCCTGAAGCACCGGATGCGGACCGGCGCCGCGATCTCCCGGTGCTCGTACATCGCGGGCTTGGGGGTGCGGTCGGGGAAGACGATCCCGTCCGCGACGAACGCCCCGTCGTGCAGGGTCTCGCCGAAGTCACCGCCGTACGCCCAGCGGTGGCCGGGCGCGGCGACACCGTTGCCGTGGAGTCCGGCGCCCGCGCGCCCGACCGGCCTGCCGTCGCTCACGCGCTGGAGGATTCCGTGGTCCCAGAACTCCCAGATGAACCCGCCCTGAAGACCCGGAGTGGACTCGATGGCGGCCCAGTGGTCGGCCAGCGTGCCGTTGCTGTTGCCCATCGCATGCGAGTACTCGCACTGGATCAGGGGCTTGGTCTGCTGCCCGGACAGCGCGTGTGCCAGGCAGTCCTCCAGCGGCGCGTACATGGGGCAGGCGATGTCGGATGCCACGTCCGGATCGGCCCAGCCGCGCTTGGCCGCGCCCTCGTACTGGATCGGCCGGGTGGGATCGTGCCGGCGCACCCAGCCCGCCGCCGCGTCGTGGTTGGCGCCGTAGTCGGACTCGTTGCCCAGCGACCAGACGATGATCGAGGGATGGTTCTTGTCGCGCAGCACCATGCGCGCGACGCGATCCACGAAGGCGTTGAGGTAGCGCGGGTCGTCGGCGATCTCATGGGCCTGGTCGTGGGACTCGATGTCCGCCTCGTCGACGACGTAGAAGCCCAGTTCGTCGGCGAGGTCGTACAGCCACGGGTCGTTCGGGTAGTGCGAGGTGCGGATCGCGTTGAAGCCGAACCTCTTCAGCAGCACCAGGTCCGCGCGCATGTCGTCGTACGAGACCGTCCGCCCGGTCAGCGGGTGGAAGTCGTGCCGGTTGACGCCCCGGATGAAGACCCGCTCGCCGTTGACCAGCAGGTCCCGGCCGACGATCTCGACGTCCCGGAAACCGATGCGGTGGTACGAGGAGTCCGCGACCGTGCCGTCCGAGCGGTGCAGCCGGACGGTCAGCCCGTACAGCTCGGGCTGCTCCGCGTTCCAGGTGCGCACCTCGGGCACGACGGCGTGGACACGGGCCTCTCCCAGGAAGTCGGAGACCCGCTCGTCCGCCGCGTTGAGCCGGTCGAACTCGGCGTCCTGGGCGAGGGGTTCACCGTCCAGGTCACCGGTGACGTACCAGCCCTCGGGCAGCGCCCGGTCGCCCGCCGCGTTGCGCACCAGGCAGTCCACCCGCAGGTCGCCGTCCTGGCGTGCGCGTACGGTCACCTCCGCGAGGTGCAGGGGGTCGGTCGTGTACAGCAGCACGGAGCGGGTGATCCCGCCGTGCCACCACTGGTCCTGGTCCTCGATGTGCGTGGCGTCGGACCACTTGACCACCGTCAGCCGTACGACCGAGGGCTCACCGGGGCGTACGACGCCGGTCAGGTCGAACTCGGCGGCCAGGTGGGAGTCCTTGGAGATGCCGACGGGCCGTCCGTCGACGTGGACCAGCAGCACGCTCTCGGCGGCCCCGACCTGTAGGACGATCCGGCGGCCGGCCCAGTCGGCGGGGACGTCCACGTGTCGTTCGTACACACCGGTCGGATTGGCGGCGGGCGACTGTGGGGGGAATTCCGGGAACGGCATACGGACATTGGTGTACTGCGGCAGGTCGTCGGTGTCCTGCATCGTCCACACGCCGGGAACGTGTGCCGTCGACCATGTGCCGTGGACCGTCGCCTCCGGCGTCGGCAGCAGCTGGAAGCGCCAGTCGCCGTCCAGGGAGAGGGCGCCGGAGCGCCGGTCGACGGCGTTCATCGGCAGCCGCCCCCAGGAGGTCACCTCGGGTGCCTGCCAGGGGCGCAGGGCCAGAAGCGGGTCCGTCACCGGATGGCTCCCTTGCCGAGGTCGCCGATGATCTGCTTGGCACCGATCGCGAAGACGATCAGCAGGGGGATGAGGGCGAGGAGTGCGCCGGTCACGACGATTCCGTAGTCGGTGGTGCCGTGCGTGCCGTTGAGCTGGGACAGGGCCACCTGGAGGGTGACGTTGCGGGGGTTGGTGAGGGCGATCAGGGGCCAGGCGTAGTCGTTCCACTGACCCATGAAGGTGAAGATGCCGAGGAAGGCGAGGCCCGGCCGGACGACCGGCAGGGCGACGTGCCAGTACTGGCGGAGGAAGTTCGCGCCGTCGATGCGGGAGGCGTCGAGGAGTTCGTCGTGGATGGCGCCCCTCATGTACTGGCGCATCCAGAAGATGCCGAACGCGTTGGCCGCGGCCGGCACGATGAGCGAGGTCATGGAGCCGATCCAGCCGAGCTTCGCCATGATCACGAACTGCGGGATGGCCGACAGCTGCGCCGGCACCATGAAGATGACCATGAGCAGTGCGAACAGCGCGTTCTTGCCGGGGAAGTCGAACTTGGCGAAGACGAAGGCCGCCAGCGAGTCGAAGAACAGGACCAGGAAGGTCACCGAGCCCGCCACCAGCAGCGAGTTCCCCATCGAGCCGAAGAAGGCGACGCTGTGGAGAAGGTTGCGGACGTTCTCCAGGAAGTGCGAGCCCGGCAGCAGCTTCGGCGGGTAGGCGAAGATCTCCGACGACGTGTGCGTCGACATGATGACGGCCCAGTAGAACGGGAAGGCCGACAGCACCAGACCGACGATGAGGACGGCGTGCAGCGCGATGCCCCGGGTGAGGGTTCCCCGGATGCGCTGGGGCCCGCGGGTTCCTTGGATGGATGCCATGGTGACCGGCCTTCCTAGTCTTCGCCCCGACGCTGCACCAGGCGCCAGTTGACGATCGAGAAGAGGATGACGACGAGGAAGACGCCCCAGGCCACGGCGGCTCCGTAGCCGAAGTCGTTGTTGTCGAACGTCTGCTGGAAGAAGTAGAGGACCATCGTCCGGCCCGCGTGGCCGGGACCGCCGGAGAACGTCGACTCGTTGGCCGTGTTCTGCAGCAGCACCTGCGGTTCGGAGAAGCTCTGCAGACCCGTGACCGTGGACACCACGAGCACGAACAGCAGCACCGGCCGCAGCATCGGCAGCGTGATCCGGAAGAACGTCTGCACGGGACCGGCGCCGTCCATGCGGGCCGCCTCGTACAGCTCGCTCGGGATGGTCTGCAGGCCGGCCAGGAAGATGATCGCGTTGTAGCCGGTCCACTGCCAGGTCATCAGCGTCGCGACGGCGACCTTGATGCCCCACGGCGTGTTCAGCCACGCCACCTGATCGAGGCCGACCGCTTGCAGGAAGGCGTTCACCAGGCCGAAGTTCGTGGAGAAGACCGAGCCGAAGACGATCGCGACGGCCACTACCGAGGTGACGTTCGGCAGGAAGTAGGCGAAGCGGTAGACGTTCTTGAAGCGGACCGCCGAGTTCAGCATCACGGCCGTCACCATCGCCAGGAAGATCATGGGGAAGGTGGCCAGCGCCCAGATGACGATGGTGTTCCCGACCGACTGCCAGAAGTCGCTGTCGCTCAGCAGGTACTGGTACTGCGACAGACCCGCCCACTCCATCGGGCCGAGGCCGTCCCAGCGGTGGAGGGAGACGTAGAGCGAGAACCCGACCGGTATCAGGCCGAAGCAGAGGAAGAGGAGGTAGAACGGGGAGATCGCGGCGTAGAGGTGCCAGTACTTGCGCAGCCCCGTGCGGGGGCGGCCGGTCGCGAGGCTCTCCACGGTCGGCGCGGGCTTTTCGAGTGCGGTGGCCATCAGTAGCTCACCCCCAGGTGCTCGGCGATCCGACGGCACTTGCCCATGGCGTCCCTCCAGGCCTTCTCCGGGTCCTTGCCCAGGACGCCGACGTTCTTGATCTCGTCGAGCAGGGGCTGCGAGAGCGCCACGTCGTACGGGCTGTTGTAGGCGACCACGATCTTCTGTGCGGCGGGGCCGAAGACATCGGTGGTCACCTGACCGCCGAAGAAGGGGTCCGGATCCCGCAGTTGCTTCATGTCGTACGTGGCAGGGGTGGACGGGAACAGTCCCGCGTCGACGTACCCCTGGGCCTGGTTGGCGGCGTCCAGGATCCAGGTGATGATCTGGAACGCCCGCTCGGGCTCCCGGCACGCCTTGGTGATCGACAGGAACGATCCGCCGCTGTTCGAGGGCCGGACCGGCATCTGCGCCACGCGCCACTTGCCCTTGGTCTTCGGCACCCCGCTCTTGAGGTCGTACGTCGCCCAGGAGGCGCCGAGCTGGCTGGGCAGCTTTCCGTCCTGCACGGCCGACAGCTGGTCCGGTGTGCCGGTGACCAGGTCGGACACGATCTTGCGCTGCTTGGCCTCCACGGCCAGTGCCCAGGCGTGGCGCACATGCGCCTGGTCGCCGATGAAGTGCCGGTCCTTGTCGACGTACCGCTCGCTGCCCTGCTGCACCACGTTGGTGAAGACGGACGTGATGTCGGTGAGCAGGCAGGTCCCCGGGATCCTCCTCCTCAGCTGCTCGCCGGCCGCGAAGAACTTCTCCCAGGTGTTCAGCTCCTGGGAGACGTCGTCGGGTTCGTAGGGCAGCCCCGCCTTCCGGAAGACGGGGTACTGGTAGAAGTGCGCGACCGGCCCGCAGTCGATCGGAAACCCGACCATCGTGCCGTCGTCGGCGAGACCCTGCTCCCACTTCCAGGACAGGTACCGGCTCCTGTACCTGTCGGCTCCCAGGGTCCTGAGGTCGACGAACTGGTCGGCGTTGGGCAGGTAGGACGCCATGTCCTCGCCCTTGAGGCCCGCGATGTCGGGGATGTGGGCCCGGCCGGTCATGGTGGTGAGCAGTTTCGACCGGTAGTAGCCGCCGATCTTGATGGCCTGAAGGTCGATGTCGGCGTCGTAGCGGGCCTTCGCCTTCTGGACGACCGTGTCGCTCAGCCCGCCGTCCCAGTACCACAGGACCATGTTCCGGCCGGTGGAACCGGTCGGAACGGCACAGCCGGACGCCAGGCCGCCGAGCGCCGTGGCGGCCGTACCGGCCAGGCCCGCGCGCAGCAGGCCTCTACGTGAGAGCCGCACAGCTCCCACCGCCTTTCGGGGTCTCTTCGTGACTTCGCATGAACGTGGGGGTGGGGGTCAGTGCTGCCGTGCGGGGGGAGTGACGGGTGCGTACCGCACCGGTGGGCTGGGGTCGGCCGGCAGCCGGTCCGCGAGGAAGCCGTAGGCGCGCCTCAGGTCGGGGTCGGCCGGCGAAGAACGCCACCAGCGGTCGACGCCGTACCAGCCGGGGGCGGCGAGTGCGCCGCCGGGGTGCTGGACGGACAGTCCGGCGGCGAGGACGGCGAACCGCAGCCGTTCCGCCAGCGGCCAGCCGCCCAGCGAGGCGGCGACGAAGCTCGCCCCGAAGACGTCCCCCGCGCCCGTCGCGTCGAGGACGTCCACGTCGAGGGCCGGGACCTCCGCGTACTCGCCGGTCGTCTGGTCGACGGCCACCGCGCCGTGACCGCCGCGCGTCACCACAGCCACCGGGACCAGGTCCGCGAGTGCGCGCAGCGCGGCGGCCGCGGTGTCGGTGCGGGTGTAGGCCATGGCCTCGTGCTCGTTGGGGAGGAAGGCGTGGCACAGCGCGAGCTGGTCGAGGAGGTCGCGGGACCACTGCTGGGTGGGATCCCAGCCGACGTCCGCGTAGACGCGGGTGCCGTTCGCGGCCGCCTTGGCGATCCACTGGCGCGGCTCGGCCTCAAGGTGCACCAGGGCGGTGCGCGCCTCGGGCGGGTCACCCATCAGCGCGTCCTGCGAGTACGGCGGCTCCTGGCCGTGGGTGACCAGGGCGCGGTCGCCGCCGTGTGCGAGGGAGACGGTGACCGGGGTGGGCCAGCCGTTCGCGGTGCGGGAGAGCGAGAGGTCGACGTCCTCCTGGTCGCGCAGGACGTCCCGGCAGTGCTCGCCGTAGAAGTCGTCGCCGAAGACCGTGGCCAGCGAGGTGCGCAGACCGAACCGGGACGCGGCCACCGCGAGGTTCGCGATCCCGCCGGGGCCGCAGCCCATGCCGGCCGTCCAGACCTCCTCGCCCGGTGCCGGCGGCTTCGCGAGCCCCGTGAGGACGAGGTCGTAGAAGAGCAGCCCGGTCAGCAGCACGTCGGGCCTGTCGTCGTCCACACGCCACCCTCTCGTCAGAACTCGTCAATTTCGATGACCGGAATCGTGCGCCGCTCACCGAGATTGGTCAATAGTCGAGCAGAAGTGAGCATGGATTTGATTGAAGATGAAGAGTAGTGTTCACGGCGTGCTGGCAGAACGACGACATCAACTCATCCTGCGGGCCCTGCGCTCGGGTGGTCCCGCCGCCGTGACCGATCTCTCCGAGCAGCTGGGCGTGAGCCCCGCCACGATCCGGCGCGACCTGGTCAAGCTGGAGGAGGACGGGCTGCTCACGCGGGTGCACGGCGGCGCGGTCGTGGAGGAGGGCGACCAGCCCTTCGCCGAGGTCGCCGAGGTGCGCGTGGCCGAGAAGGACGCCATAGCGGAGCGTGCCGCGGCCATGGTCGCCGACGGCCAGTCGGTGCTGCTCGACATCGGCACCACCGCCTACCGGCTGGCCCGCCAGTTGCACGGCCGCCGCCTCACGGTCATCACCAGCAACCTGGTCGTCTACGAGGAGCTCGCCGACGACGAGGGCATCGAACTGGTGCTGCTCGGCGGCATGGTCCGGCGCGAGTACCGGTCCCTGGTCGGCTTCCTCACCGAGGACAACCTGCGCCAGTTGCACGCCGACTGGCTGTTCCTGGGCACCAGCGGGGTCCGTCCGGGCGGACAGGTGATGGACACGACGGTCGTGGAGGTTCCGGTCAAGCGAGCCATGATCAACGCGAGCGACAAGGTGGTGCTGCTCGCCGACGCGGCCAAGTTCCCGGGTACGGGTATGGCGAAGGTATGCGGTCCCGAGCACCTGGACATGGTGGTGACCAACGCTCCCATCGACCCGGCGACCCGGTCCTCCCTGGAGGAGGCCGGCGTCGAGGTGGTCATGGCAGGAGCAGGAAGGGTACGGACGTGAAACTGACGATCCTGGGCGGCGGTGGATTCCGCGTGCCGCTGGTGTACGGGGCACTGCTGGCGGACCGCGGCGAGGGGCGGGTGACCGAGGTCGTCCTGCACGATCTCGACGACAGCCGGCTGCGGGCGGTCGCCCGTGTGCTCGCCGAACAGGCGTCGACCGTGGACGACGCCCCGACCGTGACCGTCAGCACGTCCCTGGACGAGGCCCTGCGCGGGGCCGACTTCGTCTTCTCGGCGATCCGCGTCGGCGGCCTGGAGGGCCGCGCGAACGACGAGCGGGTCGCCCTGGACGAGGGCGTCCTCGGCCAGGAGACGGTCGGCGCGGGCGGTATCGCCTACGGTCTGCGGACGGTCCCCGTCGCCGTCGACATCGCCCAGCGGGTGGCCCGCCTCGCCCCCGACGCCTGGGTCATCAACTTCACCAACCCCGCCGGCCTGGTCACCGAGGCCATGTCCCGTCACCTCGGCGACCGCGTCATCGGCATCTGCGACTCCCCGGTCGGACTCGGCCGCCGCATCGCCCGGGTTCTCGGTGCCGACCCGCGGGAGGCCTGGATCGACTACGTCGGCCTCAACCACCTCGGCTGGGTGCGCGGCCTGCGCGTCGCGGGCCGGGACGAACTCCCGCGCCTGCTCGCCGACCCCTGCCTGCTCGGCTCCTTCGAGGAGGGCAAGCTCTTCGGCGCCGACTGGCTGCGGTCCCTCGGCGCGATCCCCAACGAATACCTGCACTACTACTACTTCAACCGCGAGGCCGTCCGCGCCTACCAGCAGGCCGAGAAGACCCGCGGCGCCTTCCTGCGCGACCAGCAGGCGCACTTCTACCAGCAGGTCGGGGATCCGGGCGTGAAGGCCCTGGACGCCTGGAACCGCACCCGCGCCGAGCGCGAGGCGACCTACATGTCCGAGAACCGCGAGACCGCGGGCGCCGGCGAACGCGACGCCGACGACCTCTCCGGCGGCTACGAGAAGGTCGCCCTCGCCCTGATGCGCGCCATCGCCCGCGACGAGCGCACCACCCTGATCCTCAACGTCCGCAACCGCAGCACGCTGTCCGTGCTCGACGGGGAGGCCGTCATCGAGGTGCCCTGCTTCGTCGACGCCAACGGCGCCCACCCGGTCGCCGTCGACCCGCTGCCCGACCACGCCACCGGCCTGGTCTGCGCGGTGAAGGCCGTCGAGCGCGAGGTGCTCGCGGCCGCCGAGTCCGGCTCCCGCGCGACGGCCGTGAAGGCGTTCGCGCTGCACCCGCTGGTCGACTCGGTCAACGTCGCCCGCCGGCTGGTCGAGGGCTACACCGCGGTCCATCCCGGCCTGGCCTACCTCACCTAGGGCCTCTCGTTCGGATCATGCCGGGCTCGCGGGCCCTGGCACCGCGCCTCGCCGCGTTGTCGTCGGTTGCCATGGCTCCGCCATGGCGCCCTCCTCCGCCTTGCGATGCACGGCACCAGACCCCGCTCCCTGATCCGGCCTGATCCAAACGAAAGACCCTGGCCCAGCCTCTCAGCAAGCCCCTTCCAGCCCTCATCTGGAGACCGCCGGCCTGGCCCACCTCACCTGGCCGGCCGATCAGCAAGCGCCTTCCACCCCCCCCCGTCCGGAGACCGCCGGCCTGGCCCACCTCACCTGGCCGGCCGATCAGCCGGCGCTTCCAGCTCTCTTCGGGAGACCTCCATGCACGACGAACGCCGCCGGATCGAGGAGCGCGTAGAGCGTCTCCACAACCAGCGCATCAAGCCCGCGATCCACGCGGCCACCGTCCCCTTCGAGGTGGCGGTCTGGCAGGCCCCCGGGGAGCCGGTGCCCTTCGAGCAAGCCGCGGCCGCCCCGTACGAGCCGTTCGCCATGGACACCCCGTGGGGCCCGCCCTGGGGCACCACCTGGTTCCGGCTGCACGGCCGGGTGCCCGCCGAGTTCGCGGGTCGCCGCGTCGAGGCCGTCATCGACCTCGGCTTCGTGGGCGACTGGCCCGGCAACCAGGCCGAGGCCCTGGTCCACCGCACCGACGGGACCCCGCTGAAGGCGGTCAACCCGCTCAACCAGTACGTGCCGATCGCCGACCCGGCGACCGGCGGCGAAGTCGTCGACTACCTGCTCGAAGCCGCCTCCAACCCCGACATCCTCGCAGGCGACTTCGCGGCCCCGACCCCTCTCGGCGACGTCCTGACGGCAGGCGACAAGCCGCTCTACACCTTCAAGCGCGCCGACATCGCCGTCCTCGACGAAGAGGTCTGGCACCTCGACCTGGACCTTCAGGTGCTGCGCGAGCTGATGCTGGAGCTGGGCGAACACGATCCGCGCCGGCACGAGATCACGCACGCCCTCGACCACGCGATGGACCTGCTCGACCTGGACGACGTCTCCGGCTCGGCGCCCGCCGTCCGCGAGGCCCTGAAGCCGGTGCTGTCGAAGCCGGCGCACGCGAGCGCCCACCGCATCTCCGGCGTGGGCCACGCGCACATCGACTCGGCCTGGCTGTGGCCGATCCGCGAGACGAAGCGCAAGACCGCCCGGACCTTCTCCAACGTGACGTCGCTGGCGGACGAGTACGAGGAGTTCGTCTTCGCCTGCTCGCAGGCCCAGCAGTACGCGTGGGTGCGCGACAACCACCCGCGCGTGTGGGCCCGCATCCAGGAGTCGGTCAAGAAGGGCCAGTGGGCGCCGGTCGGGGGCATGTGGGTGGAGGCCGACGGCAACCTGCCCGGCGGCGAGGCCGTCGCCCGGCAGTTCGTCCACGGCAAGCGGTTCTTCATCGAGCACTTCGGCGTGGAGACCAAGGGCGTCTGGCTGCCCGACTCCTTCGGCTACAACGCGGCCTACCCGCAGCTCGCCAAGCTGGCCGGCAACGAATGGTTCCTCACCCAGAAGATCTCCTGGAACCAGACCAACAAGTTCCCCCACCACACCTTCTGGTGGGAGGGCATCGACGGCACCCGCATCTTCACCCACTTCCCGCCCGTCGACACCTACAACGCCTGCTTCAGCGGCGAGGAGATGTCCCGCGCGGTCCGCAACTACGCCGAGAAGGGCGCCGCGACCCGGTCGCTGGCCCCGTTCGGCTGGGGCGACGGCGGTGGCGGCCCCACCCGCGAGATCATGGAGCGCGCCCGACGCCTGAGGAACCTGGAGGGTTCCCCGCGGGTCGAGATCGAGCACCCGGACGCGTTCTTCGCCAAGGCCCGCGCCGAGTACGAGGACGCGCCGGTCTGGGTCGGCGAGCTCTACCTGGAGCTGCACCGCGCCACCTACACCTCCCAGGCCCGCACCAAGCAGGGCAACCGGCGCAGCGAACACAAGCTGCGCGAGGCCGAGTTGTGGGCCACGACGGCCGCCCTGCACGCGCCCGGCTACCAGTACCCGCACGACCAGCTCGACCGGCTCTGGAAGACCGTCCTGCTCCACCAGTTCCACGACATCCTGCCGGGCTCCTCGATCGCCTGGGTGCACCGCGAGGCCGAGGCCGAGTACGCGCGCGTCGCCGGAGAACTGGAGGCACTGACCGCCGAGGCGATCGCCGCGCTGGGCACCGGCACCGCCCGGGTCTTCAACACCAGCCCCTACGCCCGCGCCGAAGTCGTCCGCGACGGCGCGGGTGCGCCGGTCCACGTCGAGGTCCCGGCGAACGGCAGCGCGCCACTGACCGGCGGCGCCCAGGCTCCGCAGCCGGTGACGGTCGACGGGCGGGTCATCGACAACGGCCTGGTGCGCGTACGGATCGCGGACGACGGCACACTGTCCTCGGTGTACGACCTGCGGGCGAACCGCGAGGTCCTCGCCGACAAGGGCAACCTCCTGCGCCTGCACACCGACCTCCCGAACTACTGGGACGCCTGGGACGTCGACAAGCACTACAGGAACCGCTACACGGACCTGCTGGACCCCTCGGAGATCACGGTCGTCGAGCAGGACCCGCTCCTCGGCGCGATCCGTGTCAGCCGTTCGTTCGGCAACGGCTCGAAGATCACCCAGACGATCACGCTCCGGGCCGGCAGCCCCCGGATCGACTTCGAGACGGACATCGACTGGCACGAGGCGGAGAAGTTCCTCAAGGCCGGTTTCCCGGTGGACATCCGCGCCCCGCACTCCTCCGCCGAGATCCAGTTCGGCCATGTCCAACGGCCCACCCACACCAACACCAGCTGGGAGGCGGCCCGTTTCGAGGTCTCCGGCCACCGCTGGGTGCACATCGCGGAGCCCGGCTACGGCGTCGCCGTCATCAACGACTCGACGTACGGCCACGACGTCTCCCGGACGGTCCGCGAGGACGGCGGTACGACCACCACCGTCCGCCTCTCCCTGGTCCGCGCCCCGCGCGTCCCGGACCCCGGGGCCGACCAGGGCCGGCACCGCTTCACCTACTCCCTCCTGCCCGGCGCGAGCATCGCGGACGCGGTCGCCGAGGGCTACGCCCTCAACCTGCCGCTGCGGGTGGCCGAGGCGGCCGGCGAGCCGCAGCCCGTCGTCTCGGTGGACGGCGAGGGAGTGACCGTCGAGGCGGTCAAACTCGCCGACGACTCCTCCGGCGATGTCGTGGTCCGCCTCTACGAGTCCCGCGGCGGCCGCGCCCAGGGCCTCCTGCGCACCGGCTTCCCCCTCGCCGCCGCCCAGGTCACCGACCTGCTGGAGCGGCCCCTGGAGGACGCCGCCACCGACGGCGACACCGTGCCCGTCGAACTGCGACCCTTCCAGATCCTCACCCTCCGCCTGCGCAGGAGCTGACCGATGGCCATGCAACCCTGGTTCACCGACGCCAAGTTGGGGATCTTCGTGCACTGGGGCATCTACGCCGTCGACGGGGTCCAGGAGTCCTGGTCCTTCTACGACGACATCGTGCCGCACGACCAGTACATGTCCCAGCTTGAGCGCTTCACCGGCGCCCACTACGACCCCCGGGCGTGGGCGGACCTGTTCGCCCGCGCCGGCGCCAGGTACGCCGTCCTCACCAGCCGTCACCACGACGGCGTCGCCCTGTGGGACACGGCGTACGGCGACCTCAACCTCGGCAGGGACTACCTCGGCCCCTACACCGAAGCCCTGCGCGCCAGGGGCCTGAAGGTCGGCCTGTACTACTCGCACTCCGACTGGAACCACCCCGACTACGCGAGCACCCGCAAACCGGGCCGCCCGCCGGAGCTGGAGGACAACCGCTACTCGGAAGTGGCCGCCGAGGACGAGGACCTGGACGCCTGGGATCGGTTCATCGCCTACCGGGACGGCCAGATACGGGAGCTGGCCTCCCGCTACCGGCCGGACCTGATGTGGTTCGACGGCGAGTGGGAACGCAGCGAGGAACAGTGGCGCATCCCCGAACTGGCCGCGCTCATCCGCTCGTACGTCCCGCACGTCGTCTTCAACGCACGCATGCTCAGCGAGGGCGACTACGCCACGCCCGAACAGGGTGCCCCCATCGTGCCCCCGGACGGCCCCTGGGAACTGTGCCTGACGATCAACGACTCGTGGGGCTACCAGCACCACGACCACAACCACAAGTCCCTCGCCCAGCTGATCCGCCACTTCACCGAGACCATCGGCGGCGGGGGCAACCTGCTGCTCGACGTCGGCCCCATGGAGGACGGCACCATCCCGCAGCCGCAGGTCGAGCGCCTGGAGGGGCTGGGGGAGTGGATCCGTACACACGCGGCGGCCGTGTACGGCACGGTGCGCGGCCTCCCGCCCGGGCACCACTACGGTCCCAGCACCCTCTCTCCCGACCGGCGCACCCTCTACCTCACCGTGTTCGACGCCCCGCGCGCCGAGATCGGCGTCCGTGGCCTGGCCACCAAGGTCAACAAGGTCACCGTCCTCGGCACCGGCACCGAACTCCGCCACCGGGTGATCGGCGGACTCCACGAGGCGGTCGGGGTGCTGTGGATCGACCCACCGGCCGAGTCCGACCTCGACCCGTACGCCACCGTCCTCGCCGTCGAACTGGACGGCGAACTGGAGCTGTACCGGGGGGCCGGCCGGCCCTGACCCCGGCGATCCGTGTGCGTACGGAGAACCGAGATGGTGCGACGATGGCCGGCGGACGGACGCCCTGCCTTCCCGGCATTGTGGGGGAAGGCAGGGCGCCAGACGCTCCCACTGCCGGCGGCCGGCAGGGGCATGCGCCCGCTCGTCGTCACCGAGGCTGGTAGGCAGTGGCCAGTATGGAGACGGTGACCTGATCGGGCAGGAAGCCGTCCCGGCTGAGGTCCGCATGGCTGATGTGGCGTGCGCTCGGCGTCATCGCCACCAGAGCCAGGGCATCCGGCCCGGACAGGGTCGCGGGGTACTCCACCCGTTCGGTGACGACCGCCTCGAAGAAGGGGTTCAGCGCCTGGTGCAGGCGCGGTTCCTTGGCCGGGTCGACGGCGACCATCCCAGGCACTCGTTCGCGCAGCTCGGCCAGGTGCCGCCCGGCGGGGCGGACCACGATCAGCCTCCCGGACGGGCGCAGCACGCGGTGGAACTCGGCCGGGTTGCGCGGGGCGAACACGTCCAGCACGACGTCGGCCACTGCGTCGGCGAGCGGGAAGGGACGGAAGACGTCCCAGGCCACCGCGGCGGCTCGGTGGTGGGCACGGGCTGCCGAGCGCAGCGCGCGCACCGACGTGTCCAGCCCCAGCCCACGGGCGCCGGGCAGCCGGTCGAGTACGCCGGCCAGGTAGTAGCCCGTGCCGCACCCCACGTCCACGACCGTGGCCTGCTCGGACACGGCGTCGGCCACCAGGCGGGCCCCCACTTCGCGGACGGGCGCGTAGGCGCCGGTGGACAGGAACCGGTCCCGGGCCTGGACCATGGCCGTGCCGTCGGCGCTGGTGGCGCGGGTGCCCGTGAGCAGGCTCGCGTAGCCATGGCGGGCGACGTCGAAGGTATGGCCCACAGGGCAACGCAGCGCGCCGCGCTCGGGGTGCAGGCGGCGCGTGCGGCACGTCGGGCAACGCAGCAGGTCGAGGGAGAGTTCGAGGGCAGGGGGAAGCGACACGGGCATGAGGCACTCCTGGCAAGGGGGAGGGAAGGGACCGTGCCTGCACGCGCCCGGAGCGTCACTGCCGGAAAGAGGAACGGGCAGCGTAGGAAGCGGGGTTCACGAAGCAGGCACACCAAGGAGGGCGACGCCGTCCGACATCGCCCTCAACGCCTTCCGATCACAGGAAGCAGCAGTGCGGGGTGCTCATGAATGCCACGTCATGAGTGTACGAGCATCGGCGGACCCCTCGCGTCGTAGTGGCGGCGGTAGTGGTTGCAGGTGTGGAGGAAGTCGGCGAGGGCTTGTGTCCGTTGTGGGTGGGTGGTGCAGGGGCTGAGGCGGGCCACTCGTCGGGCAACGGGCGCTTGAAGCGTTCAACTTCGTCGTTGACCTGGGGCCGCCAGGGACTGGCCACCGGGTTTCGGGGCATGGCCGGCCCGGTAAAGGCCAGGTCAGGTGGCTGATGTGACAAAGGTGACCGCTGTGGCCGTGGCGGCTCGGAGTGGCGGGAGGGCGCGTCCCGGCGGCAGCCTGGGAGGGTCCCTTGAGCGACAGGACGGGAGACAGACATGACCTCCGTACTCCGTCACCACTGCCTTCGTGCACTCGGCGCCGGTGCTCTCTCCGTGGCGCTGCTCTCCGGCGGGACGACCGGAGCCGTGGCCGCGAGCCCGAGCCCCAGCACCATGGCCTCGATCACCGTGAAGGCCGACAAGACCGAGGTGAAGGCCGGGGACACGGTGACGTTCACCGGCCGCACGAAGGGCCTGAAGGTCGGTTCCCCGCTCGTGCTCCAGCACGAGAAGTCCGGCAAGTGGACCGCGCTCAGGGCGACCGCCAAGGTGAAGAAGGGCAGCACGTACGCCCTGATCGCCAAGCTCAACACCAAGGGTGCCGAGCATCTGCGGATCGCGGGCGTGAGCGGGCACGAGAAGGTCTACTCGCCCACCGTGACGGTGAAGGTGAAGTGAGCACCCGCACCTGCGGACACCCGGCGGCCTCGCATCCCTGGAGGATGCGAGGCCGGCGCTGGATCACCCACCGACCCGACCAACGCTGCCGGGTTCCGCGCGTGTTGCTCGCGTGTCCGCGCGAGGCTCTCGCCGTCAGCTCTCCACGAAGGCGAGGATGTCGGCGTTGAGGACCTCGGGGTGTGTCGACAGCATCCCGTGGGGGTAACCCTCGTAGCTCTTGAGCGTGCCGTTCCTGAGCAGCTCGGCGGACTTCGGGCCCGAGTCGGCGTACGGCACGACCTGGTCGTCCGTCCCGTGCATCACGAGGACGGGGACGTCGATCCTCTTGAGGTCCTCGGTGAAGTCGGTTTCCGAGAAGGCCTTGATGCACTCGTAGTGCGCGATCGCCGCGCCCATCATGCCCTGCCACCACCACCGGTCGATCAGTCCCTGGGACACCTGGGCCCCGGGCCGGTTGAAGCCGTAGAACGGCCCGGCGGGGACGTCGATGAAGAACTGGGCCCGGTTGGCGGCGAGGGCCGCCCGGAATCCGTCGAAGACCTCGATCGGGGTGCCCTCGGGGTTGCTGTCCTTCTTCACCATGACCGGTGGGACGGCCGCGACGAGTACCGCCTTGGAGACACGGCCGGGCTTGGCCTGTGCCACATAGCGCGTGACCTCGCCCCCGCCGGTGGAGTGCCCGACGTGCACGGCCCCCTGCAGGTCGAGGGCGTCGGTCAGCACGTTGACGTCGGCGACGTAGGTGTCCATGTCGTGGCCGGTCGAGGGCTGGCTGGACCGCCCGTGCCCGCGGCGATCGTGGGCGATGACCCGGTACCCCTTGGAGAGGAAGAACAGCAACTGGGCGTCCCAGTCGTCGGAGCTGAGCGGCCAGCCGTGGTGGAAGACGATCGGCTGGGCGTCCCGCGGGCCCCAGTCCTTGTAGAAGATGACGGTGCCGTCCGGCGTGGTGACTGTACTCATCGCTGATTCCCCTGCTGTGTCGGATGCTCAGTTGTGCGTTGTGCGAGTCGAGCCGCGCCCGGGTGAAAGCGGTGCACCGGCCGACCCCGGCCCACGCGGGAGAATCTTCTCGGACCGGACCGCTTCCGGCCGTCATGCCACCCGGGCCGCGCCCGGTTTCACTTGGTTGCTACGACCGCTTGGAGGATGAGGTCCACGACCTCGGCCGGGGGAGAGAGCACGATCATGTGCGAGGAGTCGGTCTCCACGCAGCCGGTTCCGGCACGGGGGCAACCGAACCACCGCACGTCGTCCAAGCGGGCTTCGTCCTCCGGGCCGTGGGGGGGGGCCCCCCCCCCCCCCCCCCGCCCCCCCCGCGGGGGGGGGGGCCCCCCGGGCGCGGGACCGGCGGCGGTGCGGGGTCCCGCCGCGCGGGGACGCTCAGAATCCCCGCAGAC
>NZ_JBIRJA010000022.1:108456-173595 GCF_044329325.1 Streptomyces sp. NPDC017676
GTCCCCCCCCGCCCCGGCCCCCCCCCCCCCCCCCCCCCCGGGGGGCGGGGGGGGGGCCCGGGGGGGGGGCGGGGCCCCCCCCCCCCCCCCCCCCCCCCCCCCCCCGCCGGCGTGTCCTGCGACGACCGGTGCGCGGTACGGCCGTCGTTGCGGTGACCGGCAGCGCGGTACCGATCAGATGCCCGGCAGAGGCTGGGCGGGCGGCGCGTCGGGGCGGGCGTCGTACGCGGCGCGGGCGGCGTCGATGTCTGCCAGGTGCGTGACGCTCCACTCCAGCAGGGGTGCGGTGGCCTGCCGGAGGGTCTTGCCCATCGGAGTGAGTTCGTAGCTGACGTGCGGCGGCATGACGTTGCGGACCGTCCGTGTGAGGATTCCGTCGCGTTCCAGGCTGCGCAGGGTCACGGTGAGCATGCGCTGGCTGATTCCGTCGGTGGCCCGCTTGAGTTCGGTGAAGCGGCGCGGCCCCTGGCTGAGGTTGCGCACGACCAGCAACGACCATTTGTCACCGACGATACCGAGCACTTCGCGGGTCCGGCACGGCTCCTCCTGCCGGCCCGGCCGTGACTCGCTGCCTGCTGCGCTCATGGTCACCTCCAGGGAACCGGGGCACCGGAATGTGCCTTATTGCTCGGGGCATCGTAGGTGCACCACGATGATGTCGGTTCTCGAAGAGTACCGAGGCACGAATGGGAACCGCTCGTTCCCGCGCCTGCGCAGCCCCGAGAGGAAGACTGACATGCCGACATTCCTGCTGGTACACGGTGCTTGGCACAGCGGCCGGTGCTGGGAACGGGTGGTCCCGCTGCTGGAGTCGGCCGGACATCGCGTGTTCGCACCCTCGCTGACCGGCTGCGGCGACAAGGCACACCTGCTCAGTCCCACGGTGGGGCTCGACACACACGTTGAGGACGTCGTCAAGCTGATGCACGAGGAGGACTTGACCGACGTGATACTCGTGGGGCACAGCTACGCGGGCCTGGTCATCTCGTCGGTCGCAAACGAGGTCCCTGAGCGGGTCGCGCAGTTGGTGTACCTGGACGCGATGGTCCCCGAGCACGGCGAGTCCGCCGTCGACGTCCAGCCCATCACCCAGCACCTGATCGACCAGGCCGCGCAGTCCGGCAGCGGCTGGCGCATTCCGCCGCTGCCCGAAATGCCCGCGCCCTACGGTCTGTTCGGTGTCACCGACCCGGTGGAAGTCGCGTGGCTGCGCGCGCTGCTCTCCGACCATCCGGTGCGCTGCCTGCAGCAACCGGTCCGCCTGGACAATCCGGCGATGGAGTTGATCCCGCGTTCGCACATCCACTGCGTCGGTGCGCAACCGGAAGGCATAACGCGCAGGCCCGTCCCCGCGATACAGCCCAATGGTTCTCCCGCACGGGTGTGGGAACTGCCGACCGGGCACGACTGCATGGTCACCATGCCGGCAGAGCTGAGCGAACTGCTGCTCAAGCTCTGATCAGCCAGGCGATTCGCCCTGCTGCCCCCCAATTCGGACTGATCCTTGCGTCCTCCCCTCCACGGCCGGCCACCAAAGGCGCCTACCGAGGGACGAGTTCGCGTACGAGCGCGGCGACCTGTTCCGCTTCGATCAGGAAGCCGTCGTGACCGTAGGGGGATTCGATCACCCGGAGGTGATCTCCCGTGCGGATTCCGGCGGCCAGCTCCGCCTGCTGGGCGAGGGGATACAGGCGGTCCGAGCGCACCCCGGCGACCAGCGTCCTCGCGGTGACACGGCGCAGAGCGGCGCGCGTACCACCGCGACCGCGGCCGATGTCGTGCGTGTTCATGGCCTCAGCCAGCACGACATAACTGCCGGCGTCGAAACGGCGCACCAGCTTGGCGGCATGGTGGTCGAGATAGGACTCGACCTGGTACCGGCCTCCGTTCCACGGATCCTCCGTGCCCTGGGGCGCGCGACCGAAGCGGATCTGCAGCTCCGCCTCGCTGCGGTACGTGACGTGGGCGATACGGCGGGCCAGGCCGAGCCCCGCGTGCGGACCCCGGCCCGTGTCGTGATAGTCGCCGCCGTGCCAGTGCGGGTCGCTGCGGATGGCGTGGAGCTGGATGCCGGCCCAGGCGATCTGCTCCGCGCTCGCCGCCGCCGCGGTGGCGAGCAGCAGGAGTGCGCCCGTGCGCTCCGGATACGACACGGCCCACTCCAGGGCACGCATGCCGCCCATGGAGCCGCCGACCACCAGGGCCCAGCGGTCGATGCCGAGCGCGTCGGCCAGGCCGGCTTCCGCGGCGACCTGGTCCCGCTGTGTCAGTGCGGGGAAGGCGCCGCCCCAGCGCCGTCCGTCGGGACGCTTCGAGGACGGCCCGGTACTGCCCTGGCAGCCGCCCAGCACATTGGGGGCGACGACGAACCACCGGTCGGTGTCCAGGGCGAGACCGGGCCCGACGAGCCCGTCCCACCAGCCGGGGGTGGGGTGACCGGGCTCGGCCGGTCCGGCGACATGACTGTCGCCGGTGAGCGCGTGGAGCACCAGTACGGCGTTGGAGCGGTCCGGTGCCAGGCGCCCCCAGGTCTCGAACGCCAGCCGGACACCGGGCAGTTCGCCCCCTGCTTCCAACGGCAGCGGTTCCTTGCGCACGTGCCACTGGCGGCGACCCGGAGGGTCCCCCTCCCGCCAGGCCCCGGAGGGCGACGGGAGGGGGATCTCGGAGGTCGCCAGTACGGCGCTCAGGACGCGCCCTTCGCCGCGCGGAAACCCGCCTCCAGGTCCGCCTTGAGGTCGGCGAGGTTCTCGATGCCGACCGACAGCCGAACCAGGCCGGGCGAGGCGCCGGTCGCCGCCAACTGCTCCTCGTCCAGCTGGCTGTGGGTGGTGGACGCCGGATGGATGATGAGACTGCGTACGTCGCCGATGTTGGCGAGGTGGCTGAACAGCTCGACGGCGTCGACGAACCGCTTGCCGGCCTCGACCCCGTCCCGCAGTTCGAAGGCCAGCACCGCGCCGGCGCCGCGCGGCAGATAGCGCTGCCCCGCCTCGTACCACCGGTTGGACTCCAGCCCCGGGTAGTGGACGGCGGCGACCTCGTCGCGCTGCTCCAGCCATTCGGCCAGGGCCTGGGCGTTGGCGGAGTGCCGTTCGACGCGCAGGCTGAGCGTCTCCACGCCTTGCAGCAGCAGGAAGGCCGAGTGCGGGGAGAGCGCGGGGCCGATGTCGCGGAGCAGCTGCACGCGCAGTTTGACGGCGAAGGCACCCGGGCCGAGCGCGGGCCAGTACCGCAGGCCGTGGTAGCTGGGGTCCGGTTCGCTGAAGTCGGGGAAGCGCTCGATGTGCGCGCCGAAGTCGAAGGTACCGCCGTCGACGACGACACCGGCGATGGTGGTGCCGTGCCCGCCGAGGAACTTGGTCGCGGAGTGGACGACGATGTCGGCGCCGTGCTCGATCGGGCGCAGCAGATACGGGGTCGGCACGGTGTTGTCCACGATCAGCGGGACGCCCGCCGCGTGGGCGGCGTCGGCCACCGCCCGTACGTCGAGGACGTTGCCGCGCGGATTGCCGAGCGTCTCGGCGAACAGGGCCTTCGTGTTCGGCCGGACCGCCGCGCGCCATGCTTCGAGGTCGTCCGGGTCGTCGACGAAGGACACCTCGATGCCGAACTTGGGCAAGGTGTGGCGGAACAGGTTGTACGTGCCGCCGTACAGGGACGTGCTGGAGACGATGTGGTCGCCCGCGCTCGCCAGAGTCAGGACGGCGAGGGTCTCCGCGGCCTGCCCGGAGGCCACGGCCACCGCGGCGACGCCGCCTTCGAGCGCGGCGACGCGCTGCTCGAAGACGTCCTGGGTCGGGTTGTGGATACGGGTGTAGATGTTGCCCGGCTCGGCGAGCGAGAACAGGTCGGCGGCATGCTGGGTGTCGCGGAAGACGAACGAGGTGGTCTGGTAGATCGGCACCGCCCGCGCCCCGGTCGTCGGATCCGGCACGGCGCCGGCGTGGATCTGCTTGGTCTCGAACGACCAGGCAGAGGTGTCGGGGCCCACCGGTTCGTCCTCGGGGGTGTGGCCGGCGGTGACGGAATCGAGCGGCTGGCTCATGGTTCTCCCTTGTGCGGGGCGTTCAGGGTGCGTGAAGACACCGCGCGGCTGCTGTCCGGGCCGGAAGACGGCAGGGCGGAGGACAGCGCGGTGCGCAGGTGAAGAGGGGGAAATCAGATGCCGGAGCGCGAAAGTCAGCTCACGGCGCGACAACACATGGTGGTGACACGCACGTAGTCAACGTGGCGGCGAGTCACAAACCCGGTCATGCGCTCAGGTAACCACAGATGGTGACGACGCGCCAGTACGTGAGTACACGGCCTCCATGGAAGTCCTGGACCGATTGCGGGACAGCCCCCAACGAGCTCGTCAGTGCTGCGATCGGGTGGGTTTCGCCGGGTCTGTCGACGAGAAGCGGACCGTGGCGGGGACGGGACGGGGGCGGGTGATGAGCGACAACTACCTGACGGTGATCCCGACGGATCCGCACTGGCAGCCCAGTGAGGACGCGGCGGACCGTGCCGTGACCGTGCTGCGCGGAATGCTCCCGGACGACGACGCCCGCCGTGGTCTGGAAGCCAAGTGGCACGACAGCGTGGAGGTGGTCTCCTGCGGCACCAACCTGGAGACGGTCTCCGGCCCGCACCGCGGTGGGGAGTTCGCACTCGACTGGTGGGCGGAGGCCGTCTCGGAGCTCCATGCCCAGGGCTTCCCGACGCTCATGCAACGAGGAGCTCGCCTCCCTCACGGGCGCGCTCGGACACCCCCTACGGCAGATCCTCATCCATATCTAGTGCCGGACCGGTTGCCGTGCCACGCGCCTTGCCTCATCGGCCACCGTGAGTCCCAGGGCCCACCAGCAGTACAGCCGTCGGTCGGAAGCCTGAGCGCGCTGAGCCAGTCCGCCCAGGGCTTCCAGAACCGCGGCCGTGTCCTCGACGCTGATCCCCGTCTGCCGGAGTCCATCGGTCATGCACCACGGTCCGGCAAACCGAACGAGGTCGTCCCGCGTCGCCGTGGCGAGGGCATCGGTCAAGGTGTCCGACAAGCTGACCACGAACGGCGGGCCGTCCTCCGGTTCCGACAGCAGCTGCCCGGACCGCCGGCGTTCGCCGGCCTCCTCATAACCGCAGCCGGTCACGGTGGCTTCGAGCTGAGCGACGGCGACGACCGGATCGATGCTCTTCAGGAAGACCACGTCGACTTCGGCTTGCCCCGGCCCTCCGGGCGTCTGGAGGACCGCGACGGCAGTTCGGTCGTCAGCGGCGGAGAAGTAGTCGCACAGCGTCATGCCGCGGATTCTGCCACCCACGGCTGACAGTCCTGCCGTCACCGCCGGAGCGGTCGACGGCCGACCACACGGGGGCGAGTCTCAGTGCCTTGACGCACGCCGGTGCTCTACTCGTTACCCGTCACCCCGCACCGGTCGTCATCCCGGCTGCCACCCCCTCGGCCGTCACCGCCAGCCCAGCTCCGGTGCCACATGGGTCAGAACGCTGTCGATGACATGCGCGTTGTAGTCGACACCGAGCTGGTTGGGCACGGTGAGCAGCAGGGTGTCGGCGGCCGCGACGGCCTCGTCCTGCGCGAGCTGTTTGACGAGTACGTCGGGTTCGGCGGCGTAGGACCGGCCGAAGACGCTGCGGGTGGTGGGGTCGATGTAGCCGATCTGGTCCTTGGAGGCGCGCTCCTGGCCGAAGCAGGCGCGGTCCCGGTCGTCGACGAGCGGGAAGACGCTGCGGCTGACCGAGACCCGCGGCTCGCGGGTGTGGCCCGCCGCCCGCCACGCCTCCCGGTACGCCTCGATCTGCTTGCGCTGCTGGACGTGCAGCGGTTCCCCGCTCTCGTCGTCCTTGAGCGTCGAGCTCTGCAGGTTCATCCCCCGCTCGGCGGCCCACACCGCGGTCGCGTCGGAGCCGGACCCCCACCAGATGCGGTCCCGCAGCCCCTCGGAGTGCGGTTCGATGCGGAGCAGCCCCGGCGGGTTGGCGAACATGGGACTCGGATGGGGCTGCGCTATGCCCTCGCCCTTGAGTACGTCGAGCAGGGTCTCGGCGTGCGCGCGCGCCATGTCGGCGTCGGTGCCGTCCTTCGGCGGCCGGTAGCCGAAGTACCGCCAGCCGTCGACCGCCTGCTCCGGGGAGCCCCGGCTGATGCCCAGTTGCAGGCGGCCTCCGGAGATGAGGTCCGCGGCCCCGGCGTCCTCGGCCATGTAGAAGGGGTTCTCGTAGCGCATGTCGATCACACCGGTGCCGATCTCGATCCGGGTGGTGCGTGCGCCGATGGCCGCGAGCAGTGGGAAGGGTGAGGCGTGCTGCCGCGCGAAGTGGTGGACCCGGAAGTAGGCGCCGTCGGCTCCCAGCTCCTCCGCCGCGACCGCGAGGTCGATCGCCTGGAGCAGGGAGTCCGACGCGGAGCGGGTCCGGGAGTGCGGTGACGGCGTCCAGTGCCCGAAGGACAGGAATCCGATCTTTTTCATGTTTCCTTCAACGATGAGGGGCCCGGTTCATTCCGCGCCCGCGCTGAGCACCGGGAAGGAGGTCACCCGCGCGGTTCCTCGTACGCCCCGTGCAACGCCGCTACTGCGGGCTGATCTTCTCGATGACCGTGTCGGTGATCTCCGCCAGCAGAACGATCTGGCCGGGCGTGAGGTGGTCGAGGAACAGGCGGCGGACGTCTTCGACGTGCCGCGGCGCGGCCGCCTCGATGGCCGCGCGGCCGGCCGGGGTGACCGCGACATAGGCCCCCCGCCCGTCGTCGGCGCAGTCCTCACGCGTGAGGAGACCGCGCTTCACCATGCGCGACAGATGGTGCGACACCCTGCTCTTCTCCCACCCCAGTACCTTGGCGAGCTCCATCACGCGCAGCTGGTCGTCCGGGGCGCGGGTGAGCTCGGCGAGTACGGTGTAGTCGGTCGCGGACAGCCCGAATTCGCTCTGCAGGGACCGGCCGGCCTGATTGACCAGAAGATCGTGCATGCGCAGGAGTCCGCGCCATGCACGTCCCTCGTCAGGGGAGAGCCAACGGGGTTCTTCAGTCATGGGTCCAGCATAGGAAAAAGTTGACGCTTCAGTCACCTTTCGCACCGCTGTGCTACGGCACCGGTCAGCGGGCCAGAGGTGCGAGCTCCCGCCACTGTGTCCGCGGCAGTCCCGGGTCGGCGCTGATGGCGTGGAGGGCGACGTGGGTGGCGCCCGCGTCGAGGTGGGCCTTGATGCGCTCGTCGACGGTGTCGACGCTGCCCCAGGCGACGACGGAGTCGATGAGGCGGTCGCTGCCGCCGCCCGCGAGGTCGTCCTCCGAGAAGCCCTGGCGCAGCAGACTCTTCGCGTAGTGCCCCATACCGATGAAGGGGGCGAGGAACCCCCGCGCGGTGGCCCTGGCGCTGTCCGGACGGGGATCGACGACCACGGCCTGGTAGGGCGCGAGGAGGGGGCCGGGCCCGAGGACGGCGCGTGCGCCGGCGGTGAAGTCGGGGGTGACCAGGAAGGGATGTGTGCCGGCGCTGCGACGGGCGGCGAGTTCGGTGAGCTTGGGGCCCATGGCGGCCACGAGCCGCTCGCCGGCGGCCACCGGCTCGGGAGCTTGGTCGAGACGGTCGAGGTAGGTGCCGAGGGCGGCCAGGGGACGGTACGTCCCGCCGGCGTGCTGAGCGGCGGCGGCGTCACTGACACCGAGGCCGAGGAGGACGCGGTGGCCGTACTCCTTGCGGAGCCGGGCGTGCCCGGCGGCCATGTCCTCGGCAGGGTGGCGCCAGATGCTCAGCACGCCGGTCGCGACCGTGGTGTGCTCGGTGGCGGCCAGAAGCCGTTCGGTGTCGCCGAGGATGTCACCCCCGCCGAGACCGGGGATCCACAGGGCCCCCCAGCCCTGGGAATCGAGCTCGGCCGCGGCGTCGGCGATCTCACCGCTGTCACCGTGCAGACGCAGTTCCGGACTCCAGATGCCTGTGGTGCCGATGTGCATGACGGTGTTCCTCCGGTACGGGGGTGAGTGCGTCCGCGGTGGTGTGGTCAGACCTGGTTGGCGCCGCCGTCGACGAAGATCTCGGTGCCGGTGATGTAGCTGGACTGGTCGGTGGCGAGGAAGAGGGCGAGGTTGGCGACTTCCTCGGGCCTGCCCATGCGGCCGAGGGGGACGCCGGCGGCGAGGGTGTCGCGCAGCTGCGCGGCTTGTTCGTCGTCGGGGGCGAGTCCGTTGAGGCCGGGGGTGGTGATGGGCCCGGGGGCGATGGTGTTGACGCGGATGGCGCGGGCGCGCAGTTCGTTGGCCCAGGTGCGGGCGAAGGAGCGGATGGCGGCCTTGGAGGCGCCGTAGACGCCGAAGGCCTCGTTGCCGACGCTGCCGGCGGTGGAGCCGGTGAGGATGACGGAGGCACCGTCGTTGAGGAGGGGCAGCGCCTTCTGGACGCTGAAGAGGACGCCCTTGACGTTGGTGTCGAAGGTGGCGTCGAAGTGTTCTTCGGTGACCTGCTCCAGGGTGGCGAATTCGCCGCCGCCGGCGTTGGCGAAGAGCACGTCGATGCGGTCTCCGTGGTCGGCGACGGTGGCGTAGAGGCGGTCGAGGTCGGTGAGGCTGGCGCTGTCGGCCTGGACGCCGATGACGTCACCGCCGATCTCGGCGACGGCCTTGTCGAGGGTCTCCTTGCGGCGGCCGGTGATGTAGACGCGGGCGCCCTCCTCGCGGAAGCGGCGGGCCGAGGCCAGTCCGATGCCGCTGGTGCCGCCGGTGACGACCGCTGTCCTGCCGTCGAGCTGTCCCATGGTCTTCTCCTTGCTGGGTGGTTCGGCAGCTGCTGTTCAGCCTTCCATCACCGTAGGTCTGGGAAGGTGACGTGTCAACTACTTGGATGACATGCCACCTACTGCTGCGGAAGGGGCGTGCCCGCACCGCTGATACGGCGTGATCAGGCGCACTGTGCGTTGATGTTCCCGCATGCCGTGCCTCACTTCACGACCCGGGCCGACCTTCAGGGGTTCCCGGCCCGGGTCAACCTCAATCTCAGGGGTGAACCAGCGCATGTCGGGGCGGCGGTGGATCAGGCGAGGGCGGAGGCGAGCAGGGTGAAGGCGGCGATGATGACGGCGACGCGGACGTAGTGCCAGCGCTGCCAGCGGTTCAGCTGCTGCTTCCAGTCGGCGGGCCGGTTCTCGGGGGTCCAGGTCTTGTTCCGGTTGTTGATCGGGACGAGCAGCAACATCGACATGACGACACTGACGATCAGCAGTCCGGCGGCGGTGACGACGAGTCCGGCGCCGTGGTGGTGCCATCCGACGCCGGCCCAGATCGCGCTGAGGATGAGCGAGCCGATGTACCAGAAGGGCATCAGGGCGCCGAGCATGCGGCCGCCGTGGGCGTGGCCGAGCTGGCCGCTGTCCTCGGGAAGCGCGTCCAGGATCCGGTTCATGATGAAGGCGACGGAGAACTCCACCCCCACCATCAGGCCGACGACGACGGTGGTGACGACCTCAAGCGCGTTGAGCATGACGAACCTCCGTTGAACTAGCGTTGCTAGCTGGCGAAGCAACGCTAGTGCTGCTGCCGCTCGATTGTCTAGCGGTGCTAGTATCGGCTCATGTCGGTACAGGAACGCAAGCAGCGCGAACGGGCGGAGCGCGAGCGCCTCATCGTGGCGTCAGCCCGCGAACTCGCCGAGCGACAGGGTTGGGAGGCGGTCACCACCCGCCGGCTCGCCGAGAGCATCGAATACAGTCAGCCCGTCCTCTACAGCCACTTCCGCGGCAAGCGCGAGATCATCGGCGCCGTCGCCCTTCAGGGGGCCGCCGAACTGGCCGCGGCGGTGCGGGCCGCGACCTCCGCCGCGGACGGCGCGCGTGCCCGGGTCGCCGCCCTGGCCCGCGCCTACCTCGACTTCGCCGCACGCAACCCGGCGGTCTACGACGCCTTGTTCCAGCTCGACGGCGGCCTGGCGTACGCGCAGGAGGACACCCCCGAGCCTTTGAAGGACGCCTTCGCCGCGCTGCTGGAGACGCTCGACGAGGTCGCCGGCGACGGCGTCGACCCGGGGCTGTTCACCGAGGTGTTCTGGGCCGCGCTGCACGGCCTCGCGACCCTGACCCGCGCGGGCCGCCTGCTGCCCGAGGACGCCGAGGCGAGGGTGGAGCTGCTGGTGGACCGGCTCGCCATGATCTGACACGCCGTCCTCATGGGCACGCAGCCGGGGCTTCCGGGCCCCGCCGCTGCATGCCTGCCTGCGGTGACGATCCGCGATGCGACCGAGCTGGTCTCACCGCCGACCGAGGTCTCCGAGACGGACGGAGATGGACGGCGCCGGCGGCCGCCGGATCTGCGGCCGGCCTCTCACCCCGGTCAGCCCCCCACCGCGGTCACCCCCCACCCCAGTAAGCCCCCACCACGGGCCGCCCGCCACCACCCTTCGGCGGCTCAAGTTCCGCAAACCCCTTTCGGGGTTGACGGTGGATGCAATCGCTGCGTTAGACAGCGACCCCAGTCCTTCAGGCTTCTTCGTCAGCGACGTGCTCACTCCTGGGTCCGATGCCCTTGATCCTGGTCGGAGTTCCCTCCGGGGTGAACGAGTGGTGGAAGGTGAAGGCGTGCGGCGCGGAGCCGTGGTCGTGGAGGTGTTCCAGCCGGGAAACCCCGACCTGCCAGGTGGGTGTCACGCCATCGGATACCCACCAGATCACGTGATTCGGGTGCCCCGTCTTCTCGAACCAGTCGTAACGCCTGTTCAGCGCCGCACGGTGCACACCGGTGTAGACGGAGTCGAAGGCGGGGCGCAGGCCGGTCCAGAGTGAGAGGGTCGCGGCCAGGGCGGTGGTTTCCACCGTACGGCCCTTGCCGTACCACATCGGTACCGCGAACTCCCCCCATGCACCCCAGTCCGCCCCGAACAGCAAGCCCCGGTCGCCCTCTGCCGCTTCAGCATGGCCGAGGTACCCGGGGTGCTGACTGATCTTCCGGTAGACGGCCTCACCTATGTCGTAGAACTCGCTCGTGAGAGGCGCGGGATCGGCGAGAGGTGACTTCAGGACGCCGAATGTGTAGAGCGCGAGATGGGTCATGCGTCTCTCCCTGGTTGTGGGTGCCTGGTGTGGACCCGGTTCGGTGACTTACGCCTGAGGGCGAGGATCCGTGGAGCGTGACCAACTCATCCCGTTGCGGGGACGGCTCAGCCCGGGCCCGAAGCAACTCCTCTGCGGCCATGGGCGGTTGCCGACGACACGGCGAAGGTAGCTGCCTCCGCGGGCCCTGTCGAAGTTGCGTTTTCCCTGTCTACGTGGCCTCTTGTACCGGTCGACGCTGCCCGGGGTGGCGCACGCGCGGCCACCCCGCACGGCACACGCTGCCCGTGTCGTGGGCCGGGCACAGCCATGACCGGCTTACGCAAGCCGCTCGGACTTCACGAACGTGACGTATCCGATGACGGAGTACGGCTCGACGTTGAGCTTGCCGGTGTCGTTCAGGATCTGTTCCTCGTCGGCGAGCAGGTTCCCGGTTCGTGGATCGAAGATGAGCGTGCGCTTGTTGGGCAGGCCGCCGAAGCGGTCGGTGAGGGAGAGCGCTTCGCCGGTGCGGCCTGTCCGGTCCTTGACGGTGCCTGCGTAGACGACGCCCTTGGTGTCTGCGAGGACGCGGAGCAGTGCCGCTCGCTGCGCGGGGGAGAACACATGCTCCTGGAAGCGTTCGGGTACGACTTCGTACAGCAGGCCGGGCCCCAGGTCCTGTCCGTTCGCCAGCCACTTCCGCATCCCCTCCTCGGTGGCCGGCGGCTCGGTCACCGGTGACGCCCCGCTGGAGCCGGAGGTGGTCTGCGCGGACCGGCCAAGCGCTCCGGCGTCCTCCCACACCTCGCGCTGCTCACTGTTCTGGAACGTGGGAGGAAGTGTCCTGGTCTTCCAGTGCGTCGAACCGTCAGGCTTCTGCCACGTCTCACGATGCTCTGGAATGACGGCCGACGTCACCTGGATGCTGTCGACGCGCGTGGACAACGACCATGAGTTCCACACGAAGTGCTCCGTCTTCCACGACGCGGGCCTGTCGTCCGGCAACTGCCCGACCCGGTCCGCGATGCCCTTGAGTACTTCAGCCGCCGACCGGTCGCTCCGGTGGTACGCCAGCGGCGCCGGAGTCAGGGCGAAGGCGGGCTGGGAGGCCGTACCGAACGGGTCGACCACCGTGTAGGCAACCGCAGCCGCGGTAGCCGCCGCGGCAGCGGCGAACCACCAGCGCAGCGCCGGCCGTGGCGAGGGACGGGGCTCGGCAACAGCGTGTTGCGGCGTGGCGAGGAGGTTCTTCAACCGCGCCTCGTCGGCAGCCCGTCCCGCAGGCACGGGATTCATCCCACGCAGTGACTGGTCGAGATCACGCATCTGCTCCTCCGAGGATCGCGGTGGCCCGCTGGGCCGGGCCGTGCTGGACGAGGTCAAGGTGATGGCGCAGCCGAGCGCGGGCACGGTGCAGGCGCACATGGAAGGCCGCAGTGGAACAGCCGACGACCTTCGCGGCCTGGCGCGCCGACAGTTCCTCCCAGAGCGCCAGGCGCAGCACCTCGCGGTCGGCCTCGCTCAGCGCTCCGAAGGCCGCTGCCACGGCGAACTGCCCGGTCACTCCCTCCGCGGGATCAGCCGCATGTCCGTGTGGCTGACGCGCCACCTCTTCCATCAGGTCCAGACGGCGCTGCTCAGCCCGGTACGCGTTGGCCAGCGTCCGACGCGCCGTGGCGTACAGCCAGGGCAGTACCGCCCTGCGCGGTATCTCATCCAGCCGCCGCCAGGCGGTCAAGAAGACCTCGGCGACCACGTCGTCACTCGCCGGTGCGCCGCCCGGCCGGCGACGTACGTACGCATCCACGGCTGGATGATGTTCTCGGTACAGCGCGGTGAAGCGCTGCTCATCAGATGAGTCCACATCCCCTCCAGCCCCGTATGTGTGCGGCCGAGGGCGATCCTTACAGGGAACTTCCCGAACCGTGGCCGGGACTACCCGAACGGCGCGGCGGGGGAGCCGAGGCCGAAAACCTCAAGGGCTGCTGGGATATCCAGGCCATCAGCTATTGAAGGAAAAGGCAGGGCCATGTATATCGCCATCGGGCACGTCGGAATCCGGAAATCTGCGCCGGTCAACGCAACGGTCAACGCAATCGTTCCGAAGCCGCACATGCGGACGGTCGCCGTCGCATGCGTGTACGGACATGCGAGTGCCTCAGAGAAGGGCAGTCGACGCAGAGCTCTTCCGGAAAACCTGTGACCTGCAACGACCGTGAGGGCGCGCACGAGCAGAATCACGACATCACCCTTCGGGACAGCAGTGATGTCGCATATCTGCCAGCCCTTGCCCCGCTCCGCCTGCTGAACTGAACACGCAACAGCGCACACATCACAGGACGGAATCCATGGCTGCATCCACCACCGCCACGCGCGACCCTGGCGGGCCCGAATCGCCGCCCCGCTCCCCGGTGATCGGATGGCTGGCCGTCGTCGCGGTGATGCTGGGTATCTTCTCCATCGTCACCACGGAAATCCTCCCCATCGGACTTCTGACCGAGGTCGGCGCAAGCTTCACCGTCTCCGACGGCATGGCAGGACTGATGATGGTCATGCCCGGCTTCCTCGCAGCGGTCGCCGCCCCCGTCGTCACCGTCCTGACCGCGCGGATCGACCGCCGCCTGATGCTGTGCGTCTTCATGGTCCTGCTCGCCGCAGCGAACTTCCTGGCAGCAGCAGCCCTCGACTACTGGCTGGTCCTGGTCTCCCGCGTCATCGTCGGCATCGTGATCGGCGGCTTCTGGTCCATCGGCGCCTCACTGGCCGAACGCCTGGTACCCGCCGCGTCCGTCGGCCGGGCCACTGCAGTGATCTTCTCCGCAGTACCCTTGGGCTCCGTACTGGGCGTGCCGGCCGGCACACTCATCGGCGACCTGGCCGGATGGCGCACCGCGTTCATCGCCATGGGTGGCTTCACCGTGGCCGTACTGATCATGCTGTTGATCGTCACGCCGCCACTGCCACCTCACCAGGCCACCCGCCTGCGCGTACTGCGCGGCGTGCTCAACAGCGTTGCCACCCGATTCGCCCTGCTCCTGACCGTTCTGATCGTGCTGGCGCACTTCGGCACGTACAGCTACGTCACCCCGTTCCTTGAGCAGGTGACCGACGTCGGCTCCGGGCTCATCACCGTCTTCCTGCTCATCTACGGAGCAGCGGGCATCCTCGGCAACTTCCTGGGCGGCTCTCTGGTCACCCGGCATCCTCGGGCCACCTTCGGCACCGCCGCCGGCATGATTGCTGCCGCCACCTTGCTCCTGCCCGTTTTGGGGCATGGCACGGCCGAAGCGATCGCCCTCCTCATCGTCTGGGGCCTGGCCTACGGAGCAGTCCCTGTCTGCTCCCAGACGTGGTTCACCAAGGCGAGCCCCGACACTCCCGAAGCCGCTTCCGTCCTGTTCACCGCGTCGTTCCAGGCCACGATCTCCCTCGGCGCTCTGTTCGGTGGACTCGTCGTGGACGCCAGCTCACCTTCGACAGTCATGACCCTGGGCGGTATGACAGCCACCCTCATGTGCATCGCTGCACGGACCCACTACGCCCGGCGCCTGACATGGCCGGACAACGCCTGACCCGCCCCGGCCGGCCGACGACCCGGCACGCCCGGAGCTTGCCGTACCGCGAGAACCTCGCCGCCTCTTCCGTCCGCTCCCGTACCGCCGGAATCACGGAAGACAGGGGGACGCTGATTCCGCGGGGGAGTTTGCGGCGCGGGCGGACCGGTCAGACCCGCGCCGCGAGCAGTTCGGGCAGTGCCCTCATGTCCCCGAAGACCCGGACGCGCCCCGAGCACCGGCTCTCCTCCGGTCGGCCGGGCCGGTACCAGTGGACGCGCAGGCCCGCGTCGTGGGCGGAGCGCACGCCGACCTCGCTGTCCTCGACCGCGACGACGGTCTCGGGGTCCAACCCCAGTGTGTGTACCGCCTGCCGGTAGAGGCCGGGGTCCGGCTTCCACGTGCCGAGTTCGTACGCCGAGAAGTGGGGTCCGGTGAAGAAGCCGTCGAGGCCGGTGCGGCGCAGGCGGTCCTCGATCATGCCGAGCGGGGAGTTCGACACCACGTACGCGGGTGCCGTGATCTCCCGCAGGGCCGCGGCCACCCCGGGAGTGGCGCGCAACCGGGTCGCCAGGTGCCGCTCGGCGATCTCCCTGACCCGCTCCACCGCGTCGTCCGGCAACGGGGCGTCCGTGTACTGACCGATGATCGCGACCGACTCGCTCATCCGGCGGCCCGCGACCCGCTCGGCGAAGCCCTCGGCCGGGACCCGGGCGTGCACGCTCCCGGCGAACTCCAGCAGGGCCAGTACCTCGGCGTCCTGGCTGTCCACGAGCACGCCGTCGAGGTCGAAGAGCACGGTGCGCGCGGTCATGCGCCCAGTCCGTGCCGGCGCAGGAAGGCGTCGTAGCGCCCGGCGAGTTCGGTGGCCGCGGAGCGGGCGTCGGCGACCTTCAGCTCGGTGCAGTGGTAGCCCAGCATCTCCCGCATCACCGCCATGCGTTCCTCGGTGAACTGGACCGTTCCGTTGGCGGCCACGCGCTCGATCCCGTCCAGGAGCTGGCAGCGCCGATTGACGGCCTCGGCCGCCGAGGGGGTGGTGCCGGGCGGCAGGTCGAGCCGTACGCCGTCGCGCGACACCCGTACCGGGTAGCCGCCGGTCATGCCGCCGGGGGCGGGCGCGTGCAGGGTGTGCTCCGTTCCGGACAGCAGCGCGAGCAGGAGACGCGCGGCGGAGGTGGCCGTCAGCTGCTGGCCCTCCTTGCCGCCCTGGCGCCGCAGGCCGCCGGCCAGCCGGGCGTACGCCGCGTCGGCGTCGACCGTGGCCGGCGTCCCCGCGACGCGGACGTCGAGCAGGTGAGGGATGCCGCGGGCCTCGCCGAACCGGTGCACGTGGTGGCTGAAGTAGTGGTGCCCCACGGCCTTCACCTCGACCTCGGCCGGGGAGACGCCCAGTTCCTCGGCGGCCGCCCAGGTGATGCCGGGCACGATGTTGCCGATGTTGCCGATCCCGACGTCGGGCGCCAGGTCGAGGGCCGCGAGGGCGGGGCCGACCGCGTCGGGGTAGGCGCCGTTGACGACGACGGCCCGCGACTCCGCGAGGCGTACGGCCTGCATCAGCTCGTGCACGAGCGTGAGGTGCATCGGCAGCCAGGGGCCGAGCTGTGCCTCGTCGAGCCGTCGGAACAGGTCCTCGGGCAGGTCCATGATGGCGCGGGCGGCCTGGATGGAGGCGCCCATGAAGATGATCGTCGGTCGGATGCGCCGCAGTTGCTCCGCGGTGCGGTCCACGTCGGTCATGTCCATGGCCACCGCCTCGACCTCGCGTATCCGGCCGAGGTTGGCGGCCGCCAGCTTGGTCAGGTTCGCGAAGCGGGTGGCGCGCTCCGCCGAGCGGCTCGCGAGGACGAGCCGCGTCTCCGGTTCCGCGCTCGCCAGCAGATGACCCAACCGAATGGTGAGGTCACCGGAACCGATGAGGAGGATCTTCGGTACCTCACCGGTCGTGGTGCCTGACATGTCTCCTCCGCAGCGGGTCGAAGTGGTGGTGGGCGCGCGCACCCCGGCCGGGCGCGCGGCTCAGTGCGGTGTCCGTCCGAGGTCGGGGGCCGGCAGCGAGCGGCGGTCGATCTTGCCGTTGGTGTTCAGCGGGAACGACTCCCGGTGCAGGAAGCGGCTCGGCAGCATGTAGACCGGGAGCCGTTCGCGGAGGAAGCCGGTGAGTTCGGCGGGCGGGGTGACGGTACCCGTGTAGTGCGCGACCAGCGTCGCTTCCGACCCGGCGTGGTGGGCCACCACGACGGCCTCCCGGACCGCGGGGTGGCGCGCCAACTGCGCCTCCACCTCGCCCACTTCGATGCGGTGTCCGCGCACCTTCACCTGGTCGTCCAGCCTGCCGAGGAAGACCAGTCCCTCGCCCTCCGCGCGGACCAGGTCGCCGGTGCGGTACCAGTCCGTGTTGCGGGGTGTCTCCCCCGCCGGGAGGACGAGCGCGGCCGCCCCGGGCCGGCGGCGCAGGAACCGCCCCTCGTTGTGGGCCGGGTCGAGGTAGCCGGCGAACCGCTGGGGCCCGCGCAGACACAACTCGCCGGTCGCGGCGGGCTGTCCGTCCTCCCCGAGCACGACGCTCTCCAGGTGCGGCAGCACCTCGCCGATGGGCATCGTCCCGTTGGAGCCGGCGGGCACGAGCCGGCCGGCGCCGCCGAGGTCCTTGTGCACGCAGACGACGCTCATCTCGGTCGGCCCGTACATGTTGTGCAGTACGGCGTTGGGCGCGGCCTCGGCCCACTGCCGGGCCTGTTCGGCGGTGAGGCGTTCGCCGCCCAGCATGACCTTGGTCAGGGTGGGCATCGAGCCGGGGGCGAGCGCGCCGGTGCGCTCGGCGAGGCTGCCGAGGGACGGCACGCAGAACCAGTGCGTGATGCGATGCTCGTTGACGAACCGGGAGGGCCGCAGCACGTCGTTGGCGCGGGGCACGACCAGCGCGGCGCCGGCCGCCCAGGTCACGAACATCTCGTAGACGGCCACGTCGAAGGAGAACTCGACGTTCTGGGAGGTGCGGTCCTGGGGGCCGAAACCGCAGGCGTCGACGGCCCAGTCGATGAACGGCACGATGTTGGCGTGCCGGACGGGCACACCGCGCGGCGCACCGGTGGAGCCCGAGGTGTACAGGATGTAGGCGATGTCGTCCGGCCGTGGCGGCGCGGCGACCGTTCCGCCCGGCCGGTCCCCGCCGTCGTCGCCCTCCGCCGCGCCGGTGCCGTCGGCCGGTTCCGTCAGCGACGCCTCGTCGACGAGCAGCCAGGGCACACCGAGGTCGGGTCGCGCCCGGGTGCCGTCCCGCGTGCGCGAGGGCGCGCCGACGACGAGGTCGAGGGTGCCGTCCTTGACGACGGCCAGCTGCCGGGCGGGCGGGTGCGCGGGGTTGATCGGCACCGCCGCCGCGCCCAGCCGCAACGCGGCCAGATAGCCCGCGTAGGCCGTGAGGCTGCGGGCGGCCAGCAGTCCCACCCGTGCGGGGCGGCGGCCGGCCCGGCGCAGGATCAGTCCGGCCAGCCGGTCGGACAGGCGGTCCAGTTCCGCGTAGCTGAACGTCCGGCCGTCCACTTCCAGCGCGGTGCGGTCCGGATGGTGTGCGGCGGAACGGGCGAACAGCTCATGGAGGGTCGCGGGGGCGGCCGCTGCCACGGGCGGCTCCTTTCGTTGCGTACCGGGGGTCGTCATCACACCAGCTTCGCGACGGCGCGCAGCACGGCGGGCCAGGACTCGGTGAGGTACATGTGGCCGCCGGGGAACTCGACGGCCTGGAAGTCCGCCGAGGTGTAGGCCGCCCAGTCCCGCCAGTCGGCGGCCGGGACGGAGGCGTCGGCGGTGCCGCGAAGGGCCGTGAGCGGGACCGGCAGCGGGCGGTGCGGCTGCGGGCGGTAGTCCTCGGACATGGCGATGTCGGCGCGCAGGGCGGGCAGCAGGAGGTCGCGGATCTCGGGGTCGGCGAAGGCGTCCGGCTGCCCGGTCAGCTCGCGCAACTGGGCGACGGCCCGCGCCGGATCGTCGGACAGCTTCTCGGGGCGGCGCCGCCGGGGGCTGAGGGAGCCGCTGACCACCAGGTGCCGGGGTGGGGGACCGCCGGTCTCCAGCAGGTGGCGGGTCGCCTCGTAGGCGAGGAGGGCGCCGAGGCTGTGGCCGAAGAGGACGTAGGGGGCCCCGTCGGCGTGCCCGGCGACCCGGCCGGCGACGTCCTCGGCGGCCGCCCGGACCGTCCGGTGGAACGGCGCCGGGAACTCCTCCTCGCGCCCGGGGAGTTGGACCGGCACCACGTCGAGGTGGACGTCGGGTCCGGGCCGCCATCCCCGGTACACGCCGGCGCCCGCCCCCGCGTAGGGGACGCACATCATCCGGAGGGTCCGGGGAGCGGCCGGTTCAGGGAAGGGCGTCTCTTCCGCGGCACGCGGAGCGGACACGTGTTTCCTCCGATCGCGGATTCTCGTTTCCGGGGCCTCCGTCCGAACGCGTCAGGACGAGTCGGTCGCGGAGCGCACAAGGTCGCGCAGCGCGTGGGCGTTCTCGCTTTCCAGGATGTCAAGGAAATCTATCTCGACGCCCGTCTCCTCGTGGATCATGGTGGAGAGGGTGAGGGCCCGGAAAGAATCCCCACCGTTCTCCAGAAAACCCAGATTCGGGTCGGAACCCGCTCCGAGGACTTCTGCCCACAACACCGGAATACGGTCCGCACCGTTTTCCGTACCGGGGGACTGGTTCATCCTGGCTCCTCACCTCATCAAACGCACGACGATTCCGAGACCGACGCGGACCAACGGAGGGGATTGGGCTGCCAACGCTATGAAATTGGTCGGCGCCTCATGTGGTGAAACCTTTCGCCAGTGAATGTGACGCAGCTCACTCCGTAATTTCCGGCGAAATCACCCGGGAAGTGATGGCTGGAAACCGATCATTGCCGGGGCCCTGGTCAGTGGCTATGCTTCTGCCGCCTCTCATGTACACAGACGCCTTTCTCGCCGTGTGGACCCCGCTGTGGCCCGGCGAGAGAACCGTCGATCACTTGGGAAGGACCACCCCACTTGAGTGATTCACCGGTACTCCTCGCCGTCTACGACATCGGTAGCCTCGCGCCGCTCCGTCTTTCCCAGGTCGCCCGCGACAATGGCTGCGAAGTCGCATTCGTGGCCGCGGACTCGGCACACGCACAGCAGATGATCCCGGTCCTCGGCAGACTGGGCCGGGTGGTGAACGCGGCGGGCCGCACCGAAGCGTCGGTCGTCGATGACATACGCGGGCTGAACCCCGCCGGAATCATCACGTTCAGCGAATTCCGTATCGCCGACACGGTCCGGCTGGCCGCCGCGCTCGGTCTGCCCTATCACTCACCCGCCCTGCGGGAAGCGGTCACCAACAAAGACCGCCAGCGCGAGCGGTTCGCCGAAGTGGGCCTGGACACCGTGCGGTTCTGCACGGTGACCGCCACCGACCAGGTGGACGCGGCCATCGCGCGGGTGGGACTGCCCGCGATCGTCAAACCGGTCGTCGGCGCGTCGAGCCGCAACACCACCGCCGTCGCCACGGCGGACGAGTGCCGCGCGGTGGTCGCGGCGGCGCTCGGCGGCATCGGCGGGCCGGCCGAAACCGCGGTCGTCCTGGAGGAGTTGCTCGTCGGCATGCCGGTAGAGGCCCCCTGGGGCGACTACATGGCGGTGGACTGCGTCGCCCGCGGCGACGACGTGCGCCCGGTCTTCGTCAGCAGCAAGTTCGCGCTCGCCGAGCCCTTCCGGGAACGCGGCGCCTACGGCGGGCAGTCGGTGGTGCCGGACGACCTGGTCCGGGAGGTGGCCGACCTGGCGTGCCGGGCGGTCGGCGCCCTCGGTGTGCACGGGGTCGCCGACGTCGAGATCAAGCTGACCCCCGACGGCCCGCGGGTCATCGAGGTCAACGGCCGCCTGGGCGCCTGGGTGGACGACCTCGGCGTGCGCGCGGGCAGCAGCGTGCCGGCCGACATCGCCGTCAAGGCGGCGCTGGGACGCCCGTACACCACCCCCGACCCGGTGGGGCGCGGCCCCGCCGTCTTCCACTATCTGATCGTGCCGCCCGTGGGCGCCACCCGCGTCAAGGCGATGCGCGACCTGACCGGGCTGCGCCGGCTGCCGTACGTGGACCGGGTGGTGCCGCTGGTCGAACCGGGCGCGCCCGTCGACTGGCGGATCGGCGCGGCCGGCAACGTGGCCGCGCTCAGCGGGTCCGCTACCGATCCGGCGGCGCTCGCCGAGACCGTGGCCGCGATCGAGGCCATGGACTGGATCGACTATGAGTGAGCCGGTCTGCGCGGGGCCGCACACACGGGACGGCGGACACAGCCGTACCGGCCGGCCCCGGGCGACCGGCCCGCGGTCCGCGCCGCCGCCCGCGCCGCGGCCCAGCCCCTCACCAGCAGGACACGCACCGACTGGAGGCATGCCGTGACCGACCGCAGTGGCGGGTCCGTGGGGCCGGGCCCGGACGACGGCGCAATCGACGGCGGCGACCCGGCGGGCGCCGCCCGGCCGGCCGGGGCCGACTGGCCGCTCGCACCCAACCAGGTCGGCGTCCACCTCGCCGACGCCCTGGCCGAACAGCCGGGCCTGCACACGGTGGTCGCCGCCTACCGCCTCACGGGCACGTTCGACGGCGAGCTGCTCGCGGAGCGGTTCCGCGCCCTGGTGCGCAGGCATCCGGCGTTGTCCTCGCGCCTCGTCGACGACGGCCCGGCCCTCGGCATGGCGCGGTCGGACACCGCCCCCGAATGGCGGGACGAGACCCTCCAGCCGTCCGCGGCGGACGATGACGGCGCGGCCCGGCGCCTGGCGGAGTGCCTGCGCCCGATCGACACCCGGAACGGACCGCTGATGCGCGGGGCGCTGCTGCGCCGCCAGGACGGCAGCGCCGATCTGGTGCTGACGGCCAGTCACCTCGTCGTGGACGACCAGGCGATGGAGACGGCCGTCGCCGAGGTCCTCACGGGCGACACCACACGGTCCCCGGGCGACTATCCGGGCTGGGCGACGGCCGCGGCCGGGGCCGCCCGGCGCGGGGCGGGCCGGGCGGCCGCCCGCCGCGCCGAACTGTCCGCCCTCCCGCTCGGCTCCGGATCGGGCTGGGGGTGCGGCGACGGCGACGCGGCCGACGCCGACGGCGGCCAGCTGCCGTTCACCGTCCCGGACGACGTATGGCGGAAACTGGCCGGCACCGCCCGCGCCCTGGGCATCTCCCGCCACTCGGCGCTGACCGCCGCGGCGGGACTCGTACTCGCCCGCAACGGCGGCACGGACGCCTCGCTGGTCGGCAGTTTCGTCACCCGCCGGCCGGCCGCGCAGCGGCACACCATCGGCTACTTCAGCAACACCGTCCCCGTTCCGGTGCGCCTGGCGGAGGACGGCACCGTGGCCGGTTTCCTGCGCACCTGCCACCGCCAGTGCCTCGCCGCCTACCGCGACGCGGACCTGCCGCTCTTCGACGTGCTGCCCACCGGCCACCAGTCGGGCCCCGGCCCACTGACCGCCGCGGTCGCCCCCCTGTGGACCCCGCCGTCCCTGCGTCTGCCGGGACTCACCGCGCGGCCGCTGCCCCACCCCTTCGCGGGCGCCGCGAAGTTCCCCCTGCTCGCGTATGTCGACCTGGCGGCCGAGGGCGCCGCGCGGGGGCTGCTCCAGTTCCGCCACCGGTGGTTCTCGGCCGACCAGGCGGCGCTGTTCACGCGCCAGCTCGTCGCCGTACTGCGCGAGTTCGCCGAACGGCCCGACGCGCCCCTGGCCTCGGTGACCGTCCTCGACGACGCCGACCGGCAGCGGGTCCTGGACGCCGGACGCGGCGCCCGGCTCACGCCCGAGGAACTGTCCGTGCCCGCGCTGTTCACCCGGCGCGCCGGACTGTCACCCGACCGCATCGCCGTCAACGACGGGCACACCGCGCTGCGTTACGCCGAGGTCGAGGAGCGCTCCGGCACGGTGGCGCGCGCGCTCGCCGAGGCCGGGGTGCGGGCCGGGGACCGGGTGGGCGTGCGCATGGAACGCTCCTGCGATCTGATCGTCGCCCTGCTGGGCGTGCTGAAGACCGGAGCGGCGTACGTACCGCTGGACCCCTCCTACCCCGAGGCGCGGCTGGCCCTCGTGATCGGCGACGCGGACGTGCGGGTCGTGGTCGGCGACGCGGACTCCCGGCCGGCGGACCTGCCGGAGCACATCGACTGGCTGCCGGTGCACACCCGGCCACGGGACCCGGCCCGGCCGCTGCCCGCCGTCGACCCGGATCTGCCCTGCTACGCCATCCACACCTCCGGGTCCACCGGCCGGCCCAAGGGCGTGCTGGTGACACACCGCAACGTCACTTCGCTGCTCAACGCGACACGCGACGACCTCGGCCTCGGACCGGACGACGTGTGGTCGCTGTTCCACTCGTTCGCCTTCGACTTCTCCGCCTGGGAGATCTGGGTCTGTCTGCTCACCGGCGGCCGGCTGGTGATCGTGCCCCGGGCGGTCTCGCGCAACCCGGAGGAGTTCCACCAGTTGCTGGAGGACGAGGAGGTGACCGTCCTCAGCCAGACGCCGACCGCGTTCGGGCTGCTGCTCGCCACCGACCGGCTGGCGCGGGGCCGCCTGTCGGTGCGCCTGGTGGTCTTCGGTGGCGAACCGCTCGACACGCGCACCCTGTCGCCCTGGTTCGAGCGCTATCCCCGGGTCCGCGTGGAGAACATGTACGGCATCACCGAGACCACCGTGCACAGCACCACCCACACGGTCACCCCCGAGGACGCCCGTACCGGCAGCCGGGTCGTCGGCCGTCCGCTGCCCGGCTGGGAGATATACGTCCTGGACGCGCGCGGCCGTCCGGTGGCGCCCGGTGTCGCCGGAGAACTGCACGTGGGCGGCGCGGGGGTGGCCCTCGGCTACCTCAACCGCCCCGAGCTGACCGCCGAGCGCTTCACCACCGACCGCCACCCGCGGGTACCGGGGGGACGGCTCTACCGCAGCGGCGACCAGGGCCGGCTGCTGCCCAGTGGGGAGCTGGAACACCTGGGACGGCTGGACGACCAGGTGAAGGTGCGCGGCTTCCGCATCGAACTCGGAGAGGTCCGCGACGCTTTGCTGCGGGACCCGTCGGTCACGTCCGCGGCGGTCGTCGTGCACGGCGCCGGCACCGCCGAGGCACGTCTCGACGCCTACGTGGTGCTCGCGGCCGGCGGCTCCACCGACGGGCTGCTCCAGCGGGCGTCGGCCCGGCTGCCCGAGTACATGGTCCCGCAGACCGTCACCGCGCTCACGACCCTTCCGGTCACCGCCAACGGCAAGCTCGACACCGCGCTGCTGCCCGCCCCCGAGCCGGACGCGGACATCCCGGCCGGCCCCGCCGGCTCCCCGGACGCGTCCGGTGACGTCCTCGACCGGGTGGTCGGGGTCTGGCGCGACGTGCTGGACGTGCCCGTCGCCCCGGACGACAACTTCTTCGACCTCGGCGGCACCTCCCTGCTCGCGCTGCGGCTCAAGACGGCGCTGCGCGGCGCCGGACTGCCGGAACTGGCCCTGAAGGAAGTCATCCGCCATGCCACCCCGGCGGCCATGACGGCACTGCTGCGCGTCAGGGCCGGCGCACGTCCGGAGAACGCCGGATGAGCCGCCCCGACACCCGCCCGGCCACCCCCGGACAGCTGCGGTTCTACCTGCTGGACCAGCAGGACGGCGGCGCCGCCCGCACCCTCGTCAAGCGGATCACCGCGGAAGGGACGGCCGATCCCGAGCGGCTCCGGGACGCGCTGCGCGCGGTGGTCACGGCCCACCCGGCGCTGCGCACCTCGCTGCACCTCGCCCCCGAGGGGCTGCGCCGGCGGGTGCACGCCCCCGACGCCGTGGACCTGGTCGTCCGGACGACCGCGGACCCGGACGCGCTGCTGGCGGCGGAGTCCGCACTGCTGGCGGTGCCGTTCGAACACGGCGGGGGCCCGTTGTGCCGGATCAGGGCGCTGGTCGGCCCGCGGCGCACCCACTGTCTGATCGCCGTGCACCACGCGGTCTTCGACGACGATTCCACGGCCCTGCTGCTGTCGGCGCTCACCGGCGCCTACGCCGACCCCGCCACGACCGGACCGGCCGCCGGCGACCGGGACGACGAGCCGGCACCACGGGCGGACGGGGAACGACTGCGCGCCTTCTGGCGGCGGTACCTGGAGGGCTGCCCGCAGCGGACCGAGCTGCCCTGGACGCGGTCCGCGGCCGGCCGGCGCAAGCGGACCGTCGTCCAGGACCTGCCTGCCGCGCTCCGCGACCGGATGCGGCACCGCGCGCGGACCACCGGAGCCAGTCCGTTCGCCCAGTTCCTCGGTGCCGTAGCCGCGGTGACGGCCTGGTACCTGGACCGGGACGACGTCGTCCTCGCGGTCCCGGTGAGCGGCCGCGAGGACGACGGCGACCGGCGCATCGACTGTCTCCAGAACACCGTCCCGGTCCGCGTCGACCTGGCCGGGGCGGACACCTCGACGGTGGTGGACCGGGCCGTGGACGCCCTGTTCGACGCGCTCGACCACGCCGGACTGCCCTTCGAGGAGATCCTGTCCGGCGTGCGCGCCGTACGCGAGCCCGGCCGCAAGCCGCTCGCCCAGATCCTGTGCACCGAGACCGCACCGGTGCCGGCGGTCGAGGCGGGCGGGCTGCGCTGGACGATCGGCGAGACGGACACCGGGGAGGCGGAGTACGACTGCTGCCTGGCCCTGCGCCATCTGCCCGACGGCGGGATGCGCATCGAACTCGTCCACCGCGAGGGCGCCTTGCCGCCGGAGCGGGCCCGCAACACCGTCGCCCACGTGACCCGTCTCCTGGAGCGGCTCACCGAGGACCCGGTGCGCCCGCTCGCCGCCGTCGACCTCCTCGGCGAGACGGAGGAGGCCGAACTGACCGTCCTGGAGGGCGCCCCGCTGCACCTCGACCCGCGGCCGGTGCACGCACTCGTCCTGCGGCACGCCCGTACGACCCCGGAGGCCGTCGCCGTCACCGACGGGGACCGGACACTGTCCTACGCCGCCCTGGAGCGGCGGTCGCGCGCGGTGGCCCGCGCGCTCACCGGGCGGGGGGTGCGGCCCGGGGACCGGGTGGGCATCTGCCTGCCACGGGGCACGGACCTGGTGGTGGCCGTGCTCGCCGTCTGGCGGGCGGGCGCGGTGTACGTGCCACTGGATCCCGAGTACCCGGCCGACCGGCAGCGGTTCATCGTGGCCGACACCGCCCCGGCCGTCGTCCTGGGCGACCGGGCCCTGCCGGGGGCGCTGCGGGACACGCCCGGCGTCCTGCCCCTGGACATGGGCGACGCCGGGGCCGCCGTACCGGCCGACGGCGAAGAGGGCGATGCGGCGCCGGCGGACCCGGCCGGGCGCGCCTACATCCTGCACACCTCCGGCTCGACCGGCCGGCCCAAGGGCGTCGTGGTGGGACACGCCCAGCTCACCGCGCTCTTCGACGCGTGCGACCAGGCCCTGCCCGAAGCACCGTTGACCGTCGCGGGCACCAGCCTGTCCTTCGACATCAGCGTCCTGGAACTGCTGTGGCCGCTCACCCGGGGCCGCACCGTCCTGGTGACCGGGCACCGGCAGGCGGCCGAGCAGGACGTGCCGGCCGGGGCGCTGTACCAGTGCACGCCCACCATCGCCCGGCTGCTGCTCGCCGACCCGGCGGGCCGCGCCCTGCTGGGCCGGCTGGGCGCCCTGCTGGTGGGCGGCGAGCCCCTCGCCCCCGACCTGGCGGAGGAGCTGGCCGCGACCGTCCCGGGCCCGGTCGTCAACTGTTACGGCCCCACGGAGACCACCGTGTGGTCCACCACCTGGCGGGTCGTCCGGGGCGCCGCCGTCCGGATCGGGCTGCCGCTGCCGGGCGAGTCCTGCCATGTGCTGGACGGGCTGGGCCGGCGGCTGCCCCCGGGCTGCCCCGGCCGGCTGGTCATCGGCGGCCTCGGGGTCGCCGAGGGGTACTGGCGCCGCCCGGAGCTGACCGCCGAGCGGTTCGTGTCGCTCGGCGGGGGACGCGGACGCGGCTACGACACCGGGGACCTGGTCGTCCTCGACGGCCCGGACGGGCTGCGGTTCCTCGGCCGCCGGGACGGACAGTGCAAGATCCTCGGTCAGCGGATCGAGGTGGAGGAGGTGGAGGCCACCCTGCGCGCGGGCGGCGCGCCGGAGGTCGCCGTGGCCCCGAACGCCGACTCGACCCACCTGGTGGCGTTCCTGCCGGACGGCGTCGCGGCGGACGGACCGCCCGGCCCGGCGGCCCCCGACCCGCCGCGGGAGCTGCGCGCCCACGCCGAGGCCTGGCTCCCCGCAGCCGCGGTCCCCGGCGCCTGGCTGCGCGTCCCCGCGCTGCCGCAGCTGCCCAACGGCAAACTCGACCGCGACACCCTGGCGCGCTGGGCGGCCGACCGGCGGCCGGCCGCGCCCGCCGGGCCGCCCCCGGCGGACGGGTCCACCGCGGCGCGTCTGTGCCAGGTGTGGGAGACCGTCCTCGGCCGTCCCGTCCAGGACCACGACGCGACCTTCTTCGAGCTCGGCGGGACCTCGCACGGGGTGCTGCGGGTACTGGCGGCGCTGCGCACCGCCCACCCCCGGCTCACGGCGGCCGAGTTGTTCCGCCACACCACCGTGCGCGCCCTCGCGGCACACCTCGACGGTGCCGCCGCGGCCGACGGACCCGCGGCGCAGGGCGCGGCCCGGGGCCGCGACCGCTCCCGCGCCCTCAGCGGCTGGCGCGCCGGCCGGCGACCCTCATCGACCCTCCAGGTACCAGGAATCGAGGCGGACGCAGATGCACGCACCTGACAACGCGGTGGCGGTGATCGGAGTTGCCGTCCGAGTGCCCGGAGCCGCCGACCCGGACACCTTCTGGGCCGACGTGGTCCGCGGGCACGTGGCACTGCCGGGGGAGCTGCCCGACGGCACCCTGGGCGTCGGCGGGATCGACCGCGTCGACCGGTTCGACGCGGAGCTGTTCGGCATGAGCCCGACCCAGGCCGCGGTGACCGACCCCCAGCAGCGGATCATCACCGAGGTCGCCTGGCAGGCGCTGGAGGACGCGGGCGTCGACACCGAGCGCGACCCGGGCCGGGTGGGAGTCTTCCTCGGCTGCGGCGACAGCGGCTACCGGCACCGCTACGTCGACGCGGACCCCACGCTGGTCCGGGCCGCGGGCCGCCAGCAGATCTCCCTCGGCAACGACAAGGACTACCTGGCGACCTCCCTCGCGTTCCGGCTGGGTCTCACCGGCCCCGCCCTCACCGTGCAGACCGCCTGCTCCACCTCGCTGGTCGCCGTCCACGTGGCCCTGCGCAGCCTGCTCACCTACGAGTGCGACCTCGCGATCGCGGGCGGTGTCACCGTCCAGCTGCCGCCGGGCGCGGGCTACACCTACCAGGAGGGCGACGTGCTCTCTCCCGACGGCCGCTGCCGGCCCTTCACCCGGGGCAGCCGGGGCACCGTGCCCGCCAGCGGTGCCGGGGTGGTGGTGCTGCGCCGGGCCGAGGAAGCCGGGCGCGGTGCCCGGACGGTGCTGCTGGGCAGCGCGGTCAACAACGACGGCGCCGACCGGATGAGCCTCGTCGCGCCCAGCCCCCGGGGCCAGGCGGCGGTGCTGGAGGAGGCGCTGGCGGTGGCCGGACGCAAACCCGCGGACATCGGCTTCATCGAGACCCACGGCACCGCCACCGAACTCGGCGACCAGGTCGAACTGGCGGCGCTGACCCAGGCGTACGGCGACGCGGCGGAGCCGTGCGCGCTCGGCGCGGTGAAGGCCGGCATCGGGCACACGGACACCGCGGCGGGCGTGGTCGGACTGATCAAGGCGGTGCTCGCCGTCCAGCACGGGGTGATCCCGCCGGTCCCCGCACAGCCCGGCGACGGCCCCGACGCACCGCTGGGCGCGGACCGCTTCCACCTGCCGCGCCAGGCGATGCCCTGGCCCGGCGGGCGCACCCGGTACGCGGCGGTCAGCTCCTTCGGGCTGGGCGGCACCAACGCCCATGTCATCCTCGCCGAACCGGCCGTCGCCGCGGGGCCGCCGGAGCCGCCCGCGGGCCCGCCCGGACGCGGGCCCGCGGTGCTCTCCGCCGCGAGCCCGGACGCGCTGGAACGCACCGCGGCCCGGCTCGCCGCCGCGGTGCGCGAGGGCACCCGGCCGGTGAACGACGTCCTCGGCACGCTCTGGCACGGCCGGCGGCGGCTGCCGTACCGCTGGGCCTGCCCGATCGAGGCGACGGACGAGGCATCGGCGCGCGCCGCGCTGGCGGACGCGCTGGAGTCGGCGTCGGCCCAGGCCAAGGCGGTGCCCGAGCCGACGGTGGCCGTGCTCCTGCCGGGCCAGGGGGTTGCCCTGGCCGGTACCGGGCGCGGACTGCTCGCGGCCGACGAGGGGTTCGCCCGGGAGTGGGCCGGCACCCGGGCCCTCGTCCGCGCGTGCGGCGGGCCGGACCTGGAGGGCTGCTGGACCTGGCCGGACGACGACCCGCGCTGGCTGCGCACCGACGTCGTCCAGCCGCTGCTGTTCAGCGTGGAACTCGCCCTGCTGCACGGGCTGCGGCGGCACGGTGTCACCCCGTCGGTCCTCCTCGGCCACAGCGTCGGGGAACTGGTCGCCGCCACCTGGGCGGGCGTGTTCTCCGAGGCGGACGGGGCGCGGGCGGTGGTCGAACGCGGCCGGCTGATGAGCCGCACGCCGGCCGGTGTGATGGCCGCCGTCCTGACCGGGGAGGACTCGGCGCGGGAACTGGCGGCGGGCCTGCCCGTGGACGTCTGCGCGGTGAACGCGGCCGACACCGTGGTCCTCGGCGGGGCGGCGGAGCACATGGCGGAGGTGGAACGCCGCTGCGCCGCCGCGGGGGTGAAGGTGCGCAGGCTGGCCACCGCGCACGCCTTCCACTCCCCGTCCATGGCCGAGGCCGCCGAGGCGTTCACCGAGGTGGTGGGCAGCCTCTCCCTGCACGCGCCGCGCGAGCCGGTGCTGTCCAACGTCACCGGGGCGCCGCTGGACGCCGCGCAGGCCACCGACCCGGCCTACTGGGGCCGTCAGCTGCGCACCACCGTCCGCTTCGCCGAAGGGGTGCGGGTGCTGCTCGACGCGGCACCCCACGTGGTGCTGGAGGCCGGTCCGGGGCGGACGTTCGCCTCGCAGCTGCGGCGCGCCACCCGGGGCGCGGAGCACCGCCCCGTCATCGCCGAACTCCTCGGCGACGGCAAGCGCGACGAGGCGACGGTGCACCTGGCCGCGCTCGGCGCCGCCTGGTCGGCGGGCTGCGCCACCGACGACCTCGTCGCCCCGCCGACCGCCCCGGTCCGGATGCCCGGCTACGCGTTCGCCGACACCCGCCACTGGCCGGCCGCCGATCCGGACGGCACGCCCGCGCGGGGTGCGGCCTCGGGGGGTGCGCCCTCGCAGGGTGCGGCCGCGCCGGGTGTCCCCGAGACCGTGCCGGCCCGCTCGGGGCAGGAGGAGCCGGGCGCCGACGACGCCCCCGACGACGCGGACACGCGGTCCCTGCTGGCCGCCCTGTGGCAGGAGTCGTTCGGTGGCCCGGCGATCCGCCCGCAGGACAACTTCTTCGAACTGGGCGGTACCTCGCTCCAGGCGGCGCAGCTGATCTCCGTCGTCAACGACCAGTTGCTGGTCGAGGTCCGCCTGCAGGACCTGTACGAGCACTCCACGTTCGACGACTTCGCGGCGCGGGTGGACGAGATCCTCGGCGAACGCGACGACGCCGAACTGCTGGAGCTGCTCGCCGAGATCGAGGGGCAGGGCGCACAAGAGGAGGGACAGGCGTGAGCGACATCGGCGAACGACTCGGACAGCTGACCCCCGAGCAGCGCGCGGCCCTGCGGCTGCGGCTGCGCGAACGCGCCCGGCAGGCCCCGGCCGCCGACGGGCCGCCGGACGCGGCGCCGCGGGTCCGGCTCAGCCTCTACTTCTTCCCACAGGCCCGCGCGCTCGCGGCCCCCGACTACTACGCCATGATGCTGCGGGCCTGCGAGTTCGCCGACGAGCGGGGATTCCACGCCGCGTGGTTCCCCGAGCGGCACTTCGTCGACTTCGGCGGCTCGCACCCCAACCCCTCCGTCCTCGCCGCCGCGGTGGCGGCCGTGACCCGGCGGCTGCGGCTGCGGGCCGGCAGCGTCGCCGCTCCGCTGCACCATCCGGTCCGCATCGCCGAGGAGTGGGCGGTGGTCGACAACATCTCCGGCGGCCGGGTGGGCGTCTCCTTCGCGAGCGGCTGGCACCCGGACGACTTCGTATTGGCCCGGGAACCGTACGACGAACGCAAGAAGACGCTGATGCGCACCGTCGAACAGGTGCGGCGGCTGTGGACGGGGGAGGAGCTGGCCTTCCCCGGCACCGCGGGCACGACGGCACGGGTGCTCACCCAGCCGCGCCCGGTGCAGCCCGAACTACCGGTGTGGATCACCGCGGCCGGGCACCCGGAGACCTTCCGGGCCGCGGGCACCGCCGGGTACGGCGTGATGACCGCGCTGCTCGGCCAGACCCTGCCCCAGCTGAGGGAGAACGTGGCCCGGTACCGGGCCGCCTGGCGGGACGCCGGGCACGCCGGGCGCGGTGACGTCGTGGTGATGACCCACGCGCACGTCAGCGACGAGCCCGACGTGGAGGACAGGCTGCGGCCCGCGCTGCACGACTACCTGTCCTCCTACCGGGCGCAGACCGGTGGCGGCGACGAACCCGTCCTGCTGGAGGCCGCCTTCCAGGACTACCTGGCGGGACCCTCGCTCCTGGGCACGCCGGCCAAGGCCGCCCGGGTGCTGGCCCGGCTCGCCGAGGCGGGCGCCGACGAGGTGGGCTGCCTCGTCGACTTCGGGCTGCCGGCCGGGGACGTGCTGGCGGGCCTGCCCCGGCTGGCCGAGCTGCTGCCGGCCGACCGACCCACCACCGCCGACGCCGACAGGAGCCAGTGACCGTGACCCGACCGCACACCGTCGCCGACCGGCTGGCCCGGCTGACGCCCGAACAGCGGGCGGCCCTCCAGCGCCGACTGCGGCACGGGGACGAGGGCTCGGCCGCCGAGCCGGAACTCACCCGGCGCCCCGGCGACCGCTCCGTCTCTCCGCTGGGCCTGGACCAGGAGCGCATCTGGATCCTCGACCAGCTCGATCCTGGCCGGCACACCTACAACATCAGCACCGGGCTGCGGTTCAAGGGCGCCTTCGACGAGGAGGCGTTCCGGGCGGCCGTCACCGCGCTGGTGCGCCGCCACGAACTGCTGCGCTCCCGCGTGGAGGTCCGCGACGGCCTGCCGGTGCTGCGGGTGAGCGAGGAGTTCGCGACGCCGGTCGAGTTCTTCGACCTGCGGGCCGAGCCGGACGCCGTCGCGGAGACCGTGCGCGCGCTGGTGCGGCGGCCGTTCGACCTCGCCGCCGGCGGGCTGCTGCGCGTGGTCGTGGTGCGCGCCGCGGACGACGAGTACCAGGTGATCGAGACGATGCACCACTCCGTGACCGACCAGTGGTCGTTCGTCCGCCTCAACCGGGAACTCCTGGAGCACTACCGCGCGGCCCGCGAGAACCGCCCCGCACGGGTGCCCGAACTCCCCGTGCAGTACGGCGACTTCGCCGTCTGGCAGCGGCGGTGCTTCACCGGCGACCGCCGCCGGGCGCACCGCGACTTCTGGCGCGCCCACCTGGAGGGCGTGCCGGCGCATCTGCCGCTGCCCTACGACGCGCCCCCCGAGGGCCGCGGACACGAGGGCAAACACCACTACTTCCGGCTCGACGACGGGCTCAGCGCCGCCTTCCTGGCGATGTGCCGCTCCTCGCGACTGACCCTGTCCGACGCGCTGCTGGCCGTCTACGTGGGCCTGCTGCACGAGGAGACCGGATCGCGTGACATCGTCGTCGGCCTGCCGAGCGCGACCCGCGGCCGGCCCGAGACCCACGATCTGATCGGCTTCCTGCTGACCAACGTCCCGCTGCGCGCCAGGCTGCCCGCCGACCCGACGCCGACGCAGATCCTGCACGCGGTGCGGCAGGCCTCGGCCGCCGTCGCCGACCACCGTGAAGTGCCCTTCAGCGAGATCGTCGACGCGGTGTCACCCGAGCGCAGCCTCGACCGGTACCCCCTGTTGCAGACCATGCACCTCGTGCTGGACTTCGACGACACCGTGGTCCGGGTGCCCGACGCCGAGGTGCACGGCGTCGAGGTCGAGGACGGCGTGTCGCCGATGGACATCACGGTCGGCTGGTGGCGGGCGGGTGACCGACTGTACGGGCGGTTCGAGTACCGCACCGAACTGTTCACCGACGCCACCGTCGACCGGCTCGTCGGGCGCCTCCTGGAACTGGTGCGGGTCTTCGTGGAGCGGCCGGACGAACCGTTGCGCACCCGCGCCGAGGCTCCCGCGCCCGTCCCCGCGCGGGCCGCCGCGTCGGCGCCCGCGGCCCCCACTGCCGTGGACCCCGCCGAGCTGCGCCGGATCGCGGAGGTCTGGCGGGAGGTGCTGGGCACCGAGCCGGGCCCGGACGACAACTTCTTCGAGTGCGGCGGCACGTCCCTGACGGTGATCCGGCTCGCCCACGCGCTGCGCCGGGCCGGGTTCTCCCTCACCGCCCGGCAGCTGTTCCGCGCCCCGACCATGCGTGGTCAACTGGCCCTGGTCCAACCGGAGTCGGCCATGACCCGAGGCGGTGCCGAGCCGGCGGAAGGGGCGGTCAGCCCCGAGCAGGAGGATCTGCTGGAGGGCGGCCTGCCGTACCCGGAGCTGTGGGCGCACAGCCTGGTGCTCACCGCCGCCCGGCCGCTGGACCCCGAGTGGCTGGCCGTGGTCGTCAAACGGGTGGCGGCCGCCCATCCCGGCCTGTGCTCGGCGTTCCGGCGCACGGACACCGGCTGGCGTACGGACGCCACGGACCGCCGGCTGTGGCGCGTCGAGGCGCCGGGCGCCGCTCCGGCCCGGGTGGCGGCCGCCCACCGCGCCGCCTTCGACCTGCGCGAGGGACCGCTGTTCGCGGCCTCCCTGATCCCCGGCGAGCCGGACCGGATCGTCCTGACCGCACACCACCTGGTCGTGGACGGCCTGTCCTGGCAGATCCTGGTGGACGACCTCGACCGGGCCTACCACGGCGCCAGGCCGGCCGCCGAGGCCCGGCACCCGTCGGTGTACGCGGCCGCCTGGCGCGACCACGACGTGCGGGACCAACGCGACTACTGGCGAGACCAGTTGGCGGGCGCCGCCCCCCTGGGCTGCCGCACCGGCGGGCCGGACCGGATCGGCGGCGAGACGGCGTACCGGGTGCGTGCGGCGATACCGTCGGGCGCCGGTGCCGCGGACCGGCCGGCCGTCGCGCTGACGGCGGTCGTCCGGGCCACCCGGCCCTGGTTCGGCGGCGGGGACGTCGTCCTCGACCTCATCGCCCCCGGACGGGAGGTGCCGCTCGCGGACGGCTGGGACCCGGCCCGCGCCGTGGGCTTCTACGCCACAAGCCACCCGCTCCGCCTCCCCTTCGCCGACGACCCCGGCCGTCACCTGCGGCAGGTGGGCCGCGCCCTGGACGCCGTACCGGACGGGGGCAAGGGCTATCTGGCGCTGCGCTGGTCCGCCGACCCCGAGGTACGTCGCGAGACCGCCGGCTGGGGACGGGCCGAACTGTCCTTCAACTACCTCGGTACGCTGCTCGCGGGCGCGGAGAACGAGCGGCTGTTCACCGTCGGCGAGCAGATCGGGCCTTCGGGCAACGACGACGCCACGCGCTACCACGCCGTCGCCGTCCTCTTCGAAACCGACGGCGAGGACGCGGTGTTCACCTGGAAGTTCGACCCGGACGCCGTCGACGGGGCGGCCGTGCGGGCCGCGGCTGCCGACGCCGCCCAGGAGTTCACCCGGCTGACCCGGCGGCACGGCGCCCAGCCGCCCTCGACGACGGGCATGTCCCTGCACGAAGTGAACCGCATGCTCGCCGAACTGACCCGAGAGAAGAAGAGCCCGTCCACATGACATCGACGACCACCCGTGACAGGCGCCCCCTCACCGCGCTGGTGACGGCGAACTACCTGTCCTGGATCGGCAACACCATGACCTTGGTCGCGGTGCCGCTCTACGTTCTCCAGATCTCGTCCAGCGCCACCGAGGCAGGCGCGGCGGGGTTCGCCAACGCGCTGCCCATGATCGTGGCCGGCCTCGCCGGGGGCGTGATCGCCGACCGGGTCGGCCCCAAGCGCACCAGTGTGGTCGCCGACCTGGCCGCCGGGGCGTGCATGACCGCGGTGCCGTTGCTGCACGGCACGGTCGGTCTGGCGCTGCCGGCGCTGATGGCGCTGCTGTTCCTGCGCACCCTCGCCGACGCGCCGGGCGCCGCGGCCCGGCTGGCGCTGCTGCCCCGGGTGACCGCCCGCGGGCAGGTGCGCTCGGAGACCGCCAACTCGCTGTTCGCCTCGGCCCAGCGGGTGGCGTTCGTGGTCGGCCCGCCGCTCGCCGCGTTCATGGCGGGCCTGACCGGCCCGACCACCGTGCTCTACGTGGACGCGGGCACGTTCCTCGCGTCGGCCCTACTGATCATGGCGGTGCCGGGCGGGGAGCCGGCCCCGCGGTCCCAGAAGGCGGAACCGGGCGACGCGGGGGAGCCCGCCGGGGCCCGTCCGGGCCTGCTGCGGGAGGTCACCGAGGGCGCGCGCTACATCCTGCGCACCCCGGTGCTGGCGGCCATCATCAGCGTGGTCGTGTGCACCAACTTCCTGGACGACGCACTCACCCCGGTGGTGCTACCGGTCTACAGCCGCGAACTGCTGGGCGGCGAGCGGGCGGTGGGACTGCTGCTGGCGGCCAACGGCATAGGCGCGGTCGTCGGATCGTTCGCCTACGCCCCGGCGAGCCGCAGGCTGCTCGCCAACCGGTGGGCGACCTTCGTAGGCTGCTTCGCGCTGATCTGCGCCGCCCGGCTGGCCATGGTCGCCGAACCCGGGCTGTGGATCATGCTGGCGATCACCTTCGCCATCGGACTGGCCAGCGGACCGGTCAACCCCCTCGTCACCGGCGTGGTGGAGCGCTCCACCCCGCCGGAGGCACTGGGCCGGGTCTGGGGCGCGGTGATGGCCATGGCCTTCGCCGCCGCGCCGGTCGGCATCTTCGCCACGGGCTGGCTCGCGCAGAACATCGGCCTGCGCCCCACCCTCGGGCTGTTCGGCGGTCTGTACGTGCTGCTCATCTGCTACGTGGTCCGGAACCGCCCGCTGCGCGGCCTCGCCGAGCCCGCGGAGGCGCGGACGCCGGTCTCCGAGGACGCGGCGACGGCGGGCTGACGCCCTGCCCGAACCGGGCGGGACGGTTTCGCCACACGCGCAAATCACACCGGCCGGCGGGGCCTCACCCTAGCCTCCTGACATGCAGTCACCGATCCTTTCCGTACAGGCCCAACCGCGAGACGCCGCCTCCTGGACCGCGCTGGCCCGGCGCGCGGAGGCAGGGGGGTACGACGCGCTGCTCGCGGCCGACCACCCGGGCACCGCCGCCTCCCCCTTCGTCGCGCTGGCCGCCGCGGCGGCGGTCACCGAACGCCTCGGCGTGGGCTCCTACGTCTCCCACGCGGGGGTGCGCGAGCCGCTGCTGCTGGCGTCGGACGTCGCGACCCTGGACCTCGTCTCCGGCGGACGCGCGCGCCTGGCCCTGGGCGCGGGCCACACCCCGGCCGAGTGGGAGATGCTGGGCGGACAGCGACCGGACGTGGCGGGGCGCGTCCGGCGCTTCCAGGTCGTGGCCGAAGCCTGCCGCGCGCTCCTCGCGGGCGAGACCGTCACCCTCGACGGCCCCGAGGCGCGCGCCCGCCAGGCCCGGCTCACCAGGCCGCGCCCGGTCCGGGGCGATGTGCCGTTCACCTTCGGGGGCGGCAACACCGCGCTGCTGCGCTGGGCGGGCGCGCACGCGGACGTGGTGGGCCTGAGCGGGCTGGGCCGCACCCTGCCCGACGGCCACACGCACGAGACGCGCTGGAACGCCGAGGACATCGACCGCCAGATCGACCTGATCGAACAGGGCGCCGCCGGCCGGTCCACCGCCCCGGCGCGCGAAGCTCTGGTCCAGATGGTGGAGGTCACCGACGACGCCGAGGCCGCGGCCCACCGCATCGCCGGGCAACTGAACTGCTCCCCGGCCGACGTGCTCGCCTCGCCCTACGCGTGGGTCGGCACGGCACGGGAGATCACCGCCGCGCTGGACGAGCACCGGCGCCGCTGGGGGATCACCCGCTACGTCGTCCGCGAGTCACACCTCGACGCGGTGGACCGCCTGCGCGCCCACTTCCCGGACGGCGGCGGCGCGGCCGCTACCGAACGCGAACAGAAAGCGATGAACAACGCGTAGCCGAACGCCATTCGAAGGGATGTAGGGACACAGCAGAGGCGTCAGACCGGCCCGCGCGAGCGGACGGCGGCCGGGACCACGCCTCTGACACCCCCGTGGGGGACTCGGATCACGACCACTCGCCGTACCGCCCGCTCCGTCGGCCTGGTGACCGTCTGGTCGATCAGCGGCCCCCAGATGCCGCCGTGGAAGTACGGTGCGGGTACACGCGGCGCCGCCCCGTCCGGCCCGGCAGTCGCGGTCGTACCGGAGGGCCTCGGCTGCCGCGTCAATCCTCACCTTGCTCGACGTGCAGATGGATCGGGCCCCGGAGGATGGGGCTGGGCCGGTACGGCGGCGGGTCGGCGACCAGCCTGGGGCGGTGGAGTCGGCGGACCAGCTCGGTCAGCGCGATCTGGGTTTCCCGCCGGGCCAGCGGGGCGCCGAAGCACGAGTGAATGCCGCTGCCGAACCCCAGGTGCTGGTTGTCACGCCGGTCCGGGTCGAAGCGGTCGGGATCCTGGAAGCGCTGCGGATCTCGGCTGCCTGAGGCCAACATGAGCATGATCCGCGAGCCTTCGGGGATGACGGTGTCCCCGACGGTGATATCGCTGTACGCCGCCCGCCAGGGAATGATCTGTACGGGCGGTTCGTAGCGCAGCAGTTCCTCTACCAGCGGCACGATGAGATCGGGTTCGTGGCGCAGTCGCCTCAGCACCTGAGGGTGGCGCAGCAGCGTCAGCATGCCGTTGGTGATGAGGTTGACGACGGTCTCATGGCCGGCGATGAGGAGCAGCTTGGCGGTGGCGACGATTTCGGTGTCGGTCATCCGGCCGTCGGGCCCATCGTCGTTGGCCAGCCGTGAGAGCAGGCCGTCGCCCGGCCGGCCGTGGCGCTGTTCCACCAGTTCGCCCAGGCGCTGGCGCAAATCCTTGCGGGCCTGTACGCCCTTGTCCAGCTTCTCCTTCGGGTCGGTCTCGGGGTCGTAGTCGATCGAGTTCATGATGTCGTTCACCCAGAGGTGGAACCGCGGTTCGTCCTCGCGTGGGACGCCGAGCAAGTGGCACGTCACGGTCACGGGCAACGGACAGGCGAAATCGTCGACGACGTCGATCCGCTCCCTGCCCGCGACATCGTCGATCAGGCTGCCGACGGTGGCGGCCAGGTCGCCTTCCATGCCGGTCACCAACCCCGGCGAGTGCGGGGGGCCGAACTGGCGCATCGCCATACGTCGCAGGCGATCGTGCTCGGGCGGGTCCCTCTTGATGAACGCCGTCGTGACGCCTTCCTCAAGTGCGGGTATCGGACGCGACAGACTGCGCATGTCGGAGCTCAGGTGCGGGTTGTGCAGTATGTCTGTGATCTCGCGATAGGTGCTGATGACGTAGCTGCCGTCCTCCTGCCGGGCCACCGGCGTCTCGCGCAACTCGGCGTACAGCGGGTACGGGTCGGCCCGCGCGGAGTAGTCGAAGATCCGTCGCAGCGTGCCGCGCATCTCGGTCGTGGTCATACGGACCTCTTCCTGCCGGTGCCGGTGCCGGTGCCGGTGACGACCGCGGTGGCGCCCTGAGCGAGCAGGCCGGGGCCGGGGAGGCCGACGGGTACCGGTCTGGCGTCGGTCGGCTGGTCCGGCGTGGGGGAGCGTGGCGGGAAAGGTGCGGACGTCTCGATCAACCGTCGGTAGTGGTGCAGCCACTTCGCGTCGTCGAAGCTCACGGCAGCCGTGACACGGCCCCGGTAGCCGTATGCGGCGACGAAACGATGGTCGCCCAGCGATCCCTGGGTGACGACCACCTCGTCGGCGAAGGTCGGCACGCCGACGGACTTGATGTTGACGCCGAACTGGATCGACCAGAACAGCGGGATCGACAGATACGGCCGGCGGTCCGACGGGGCGCTGACCATGTTGTGGGCCGCGACCTCGGCCTGCTCCACGGCGTTGGCCCAGTGCTCCAGTGAGATGAGCCGGTGTTCGTAGAGGGGGTGCGGGCAACGCGCCACGTCTCCTGCGGCGAAGACGTCGTCGGTGGCTCGGCCATCGATGTCGAGGGCGCGGCAGTCTGTGTCGCAGACGATTCCCCACACGCCCGCCGCCAGTCCCGACTCCCGTAGCCACTCGGTGTTCCGGATGCTCCCGAGTGCTACCACCGCTACGTCGGCGTCGACCGTACTGCCGTCGTCGAAGTGAGCACGGCGGAACCGCCCCTGTGGGTCGCCCTCAAGCCGGGTGACGTTGACACCGCACCGCAGCTCGACGCCGTGAACGCGCTGCAAGTCCGCCGCGACCCCACCGATCACGGCACCCAGCGCCCCGGCCAGCGGAGCCGGTCCGAGTTCCGCGACGGTCACCGGCAGTTCCCGCGCTCGGCAGACGGAAGCGATCTCGGAACCGGTGAATCCCGCCCCGATGACCAGAACGCGGGAAGGCCCGGCGGCGAGGGCTCGCTGCAGGCTCTCGGCATGTTCACGCGTACGCACGACGAACACCCCGTCCATGGCCGCCTCGGACTCGACGCACCACGGCCGCGCCCGGACCCCGGTGGCGATCAAGATCCGGTCGAAGGGAACCTCGCGTCCGTCGGCGAGTCGTACGCGGTGCGTCGTGAGGTCCAGCCCACTGGCGGGCACGCCCAGCAGCCACTCCGCATCGATGCCGCGACGGCGGGGCAACGTGGTGCGCCCGGCCGGCACCCACCCGCTCATCACCTGTTTGGACAGGGGAGGCCGGTCGTAGGGTTCGCCCAGCTCGTCACCGATCATGGTCAACGACCCGGTGAAACCCTCGGCGCGCAGCGCCTCCGCAGCCCGCAGCCCCGCCAGTGACGCCCCGACGACCACGACACGGCCATCGCGCTTGAACGCCCGCAGAGTGTCGGCACTGGTCACGGCGCCGGTGCCTTTGCCAGGGCGTTCCGTCCCTCCAGCCAGTCGACCAGAATCGCTTGGACCGGGCAGGCCGCCGCGGCGCGTAGCACCAGGCCGCGCTGGGCGTCGTCGGGGTTCGGGTCGTACATCAGCGCTTCCTCACCGTGCATCCGGAACGCCTCCGGAGCCAGGAACGCACACTGTGCATACCCTTCACATCGGGAAAGATCAACGACGACTCTCATCCCGACCCTCCACGGGGAGTGCGAACTCCAGACCCTCAAGCCGGCGTCGCTCCGGCCTGGGACAAGCCCCGAAAGGGCTACTCGATCGCTGCCTGCCGTGCGATGTGCGAGGGGCACCGCACCCGTCGGTCTCCATGAAGACGCTCGATCATCGCGGCCAAGGCAATCGACGTTCGAGCACACTACAAAACTCATGGTATGGCCCAAAATCCCAGCCGGGCGCACATCACACGCACTGCAGAAAGGGGGCCCGCCGACTGGTGCCGAAGCCACGGACGGCCGGGACCCGGCGGCACACGGCTGATCGACGCAATCCCACCGCGCCGGGCACGCGGCCTCAGCCTTCGAACGGTCATGTGCGCGATGCGTACCGGGCGACGGCCTACCAACCACTCGACCGACGGTAAACCCGTCCCGCCCAGGCCAACTGGACGACGCGGCTCCCACCGCCGCACCCCGCCGTCGCCCCCGCCGGAGGCGGCCCGGCCACTGGCTGGCCGACACGCCACAGGTCGTCCACGCTCCGATGTCTTCGCGTTGGACGACGAGGTTACCGGCCGTCTCAGGCGGGGTGCCGCCGGCGCGGGTGTGGGTGCGGGCGAGGGCGAAGCCGCGCTGCCATGCCACGTCCCATCCGAGCGGGAACCTGGCAGCTGCGCCGGCCGACTCGCCCTCGGCCTCGCCCATCACCAGGTCGTTGGGCACCGCAGGGTCCCGTACGCGTCCGGGGTTGGGGCTTCGCCGGCAGCAAGCTCGAAGACGTCGACCGCGTCGAGCGGAACAGACCCGGCCAGAATAAGATCCTTCGTCTTCCCGTCCCAGGGATCAGCGCTACCGGTTGGAGAACCTCTCATGACGGACGTCGCCCCTCTGGGAATGTTCGGCAAGATCGCGAGCCAGTCCACCTGGTCAGGAAATGCCGACATGCTTCGTCGGCGAGTGGGTGAAATTCCCAAGGAAGAGCGGAAAGCAATCGTCGAGTATCTCCGCTCCGGCACGCCGATCATCGCCCTGATGGGATTCTCGGAGGACATTCTTGGCAACAAGTTCTCCCGGGCCGGCGGCACCGCCCTCATGAGTGACGGCCGCTTCTTCTGGCGGCTCGACGCGGCCGACTACGTGGAGCATTACGGTATCGGCCTCCCAGAAGAGTTCATCGCCTACGGCATCGCACGTCAGTGGATCGCTCCGACCCTTTCCCGCGACGAGGTCGTTGAGGTGGACGACCGCCTCGTCGAACTGAGACGAGCGGGGGTCTTGTGACCTGAGCCTCTCCGCCAACGCCAGTGCCGTCGCCGCCAGGCGTCAGGAACAGCGGGGCGTGCTGCCCCAGCGTCTGGTGCGCCGGCAAGCGGCGATGAGCAACACCCGATCCTCCAGCGGTAGCGACCACGGGCGTCCCGGCCGCAGCACTTCGGCTCCCTCGCGGCGCAGCATCGTGATCAGCGTGCGGAATGCGCGCGGGTCGAGCCCGGTGAGCGGGGCGATCCAAGACGGTTTCGACGCCGTGATCACCACTGGCACATCAAGCGTGATCACTGCTTGCACATCAAGATCGTCGCACCGCCCCGGATCCCGGACTCGCGGAGATCTCCACGTGCCGGAATTTCGGTGGGCGGTCTCGTCTTCGGCCGATACCGTGCGACGTAGAACCAAGGAGGATGAGTTGGTGCGCCCAGTGCTGTTGGTGGATGTGGACGGACCGCTCAATCCGTATGCCGCAAAGCCGCATCTCCGGCCCGAGGGCTGTCAGACGCACCGCCTGCTGACGCCTCGCCGGGAGGCCGTCGAGCGGCGTCGGCTGACGGGGTGCGGGCTGCCGAACAAGCCCGTGAAGCCGCTGCGGGTGTGGCTGAACCCGGATCACGGCCCGGCGCTGGATGCCCTTCCCTTCGACCTGGTGTGGGCGACCACGTGGGAGGAGGAAGCCAACGTTTTCATTGCGCCGGTTCTGGGATTGCCCGAGCTGCCCTTCATTCCCTGGGCCTCGCCGCGGACCCAGCCCGGCGGCGGTGTGTTCTGGAAGACCCCGGAGATCGTCACGTGGGCGAAAGGCCGTGCGCTCGCCCGGATCGACGACGAGATCACAGAGGCCGATCGTGCCTGGGTGGAGGAACACCACGACGGTCCCGCCCTAATGCACCGAATCGACCCCCGATGCGGCCTCGCCATCGATGACTTCGCGGCACTGACGGCATGGGCGACCGGCCTGGACCGATGGGGCGCTGCCCGGTCACCTCGACTCCGTTCATCGACGTCACCACCGGCGTCGGCGTCGTCACGAAGGCTTTCGGGCCGTCCGCGCGGCAGCGGTTGATCAGCGCGGAAGCGATGAAACTGTCGAGCTCGTCGAACCCTTTGAGGTGACCACGGCTACCTGCGTCACGTCTCCTTCAGTCGCGGGACGAGACCTGCGCTCTTGCCTGGCGCGTCGTTCCGGAACGAGAGCCGGCACCCTGCGGCCGTGCGACACCGGCGCGGGTGCCGGCTGCAAGCTGGAGTCGGTCACGGTTGATGGAGGAGTACTCGTTCGGGACCGGGATCGACGCGATGAGATCCATGGCGTCGCGCCGGCGGTGCGTGCGATGAACGTCGGGTTCAGGAACGGTTCGTGCTCACTGCTGTCTACGGGGCCGGTACCGGACCGGAGCGGTCCCAGCCAGGAGTCGTCTCTTCCCGGTGTACGTCCTCGGAGTGGACCGACTCTCCGCAGGTCGCGCACACGGTATGGGTGACGAGTTCGTGGTCCCGGTGAAGCAGGCGGACAGGTGGCGAGGTGACGGCCCAGCGGTCGCCCCAGCCGATGAGCTCGCGGGTGATGCCGGCGAGGTCGCGTCCTGCCTCGGTCAGGTAGTAGCCGCTGTGGCGTGTGTCGTCCGGCAGCGGGCGCCGTTCGAGGACGCCGCTCTCCACCAGCGCCTTCAGACGTGCCGCCAGGCGGTCCGTGGGGGCGCCGGTGTTCCTGGCGATCTGCCGGAAGCGGTGGTTGCCGAGCATGACCTCGCGGATCGCCGGCAGAGCCCATCGGTCGCCGACGATCTGCAGGGCCGCGGCGAGCGAGCAGGGGCGTCCGGCCATGTCCTGGGGATCGATGCGTGTGGTCACGGACCAAGTATCACCTCACGATGGTTTGATTTCCAAACCACCCTCATGCTTCACTTGCGCCATGTCCACGACGCTTGGATTTCCAAAGCACACTCGCATGGCCACCGTGGTCGTCCTGGTGGCCGTCTTCATGACCAACCTGGACCTGTGGATCGTCAACGTGGCCCTTCCGGCCATGGGAGCGAGTTTCTCCGGGGGTGGCAGCGGCGTGACCCTCGGTTCGCTGTCCTGGGTCCTCAACGCCTACGCGATCACCTTCGCCGCGCTGCTCGTGGTGGCCGGGCGCGCCGGTGACCGCATAGGCCAGCGCCCGGTCTTCCTCACCGGCATCGCCGTCTTCACCCTCGCGTCGCTGGGCTGTGCCCTGGCCCCGAACCTGGGGGCACTCGTCGTGGCCCGGGTGGTGCAGGCCGTCGGAGCGTCCGCCCAGATCCCGACGTCCCTCGCACTGCTGCTGGCGACGGTGCCGGCCGAACGCCGTACCCACGCCACCCGGAACTGGGCCGCGGTCGGCGGACTCGCCGCGGCCGCCGGGCCCGTCGCCGGCGGACTCCTGGTCGAGGTGGACTGGAGGTGGGTCTTCGCGGTCAACGTGCCCATCGGCATAGCCGCGCTCGTCGTCGGCCGATCGGTGCTGCCGGAGCCGGCCGCGCGGGAGGCGGGTCCGCTGCCCGATCTCCTCGGCGCCCTGCTGCTCATCTCGTCGGTCGGGGCACTGTCCGGGGCGCTGGTGCAGGCACCCGACTGGGGCTGGACGAGCGGCGGGACCGTACTGCTCCTGGCCGTTGCCGTGATCGGCGGCGCCACGTTCATCCTCAGGTCCCTGCGGCACTCCCACCCGCTGTTCGAGCTGCACCTGCTGCGGCTGCCGCGCTTCGGAGCGGCGAACGCCGGCAGCCTCGTGTTCGGTGTCGCCTTCGCGATCATGCTGCTGGCGAACGTGCTGTGGTGCCAGGACGTCTGGCACTGGAGCGCGCTGCGCACCGGCGTCGCCCTGGTCCCCGGTCCCGCCCTGGTGCCGGTCGTCACCCTTCTGACCGCCCGCGCCGCGCAGCGCTTCGGACACGGTCCGCTGGTCGCCGCGGGCGGGCTGCTGTTCACCGGCGGCATGCTCTGGCGCGTCTGCTTCGCCTCCGTCACGCCGGACTATCTGCGTGACCTGCTGCCCAGCCAGTTGCTGACCGGCACGGGCATCGGCCTGGCCCTGGGCACGCTGGTGGCCGCCGGCGTGCACGCCCTGCCGGGGCACCGCGCGGCCACCGGGTCGGCGCTGGTCAACTCCGTCCGCCAGATCTCCGCCACGATCGGCGTGGCCGTCCTGGTCGCGGTGGTCGGCTCGCACGTCGGTGCCGCCTCACTGCACGACTTCCGGATCGTCTGGGGCCTGGCCGCCGTACTGGGCCTGACGACATCGGCGTTCGGCGTGCACCTCAGCCGCGGCGGCGGACCCGAGCAGCCGGCGTCCACCGCATCGCAGAAGCCCGAGGCGGATGCGCGGTCCCTGTCGGATGCATCCTGACCGATCACCGCAACGCGCGGCGGCAGTCGTGGCCGCCTCGGCGTTCGGACACGACGGGCGCCAGGAGGAGCCAGACGCGGTCAGCGCAGTGACCGCCTCCCTCGGATTCATCAGGGCGGACAGCTCCCCCGCCCCTACCTGCCTCCGGTGAGGACGGCGGACGCACTGCGCCGCGCGACACGCAGGCTCGGCTCCGCCACACCGCAGGCCGCGTCACGACCAACCAGTAGGGCCTCTTCCTACCTGTTGTCCTCGTCCCAGCCGTCTTGGAAGACGAAGAGCGGCTTGGTGCCGTGCGCCGGTGCTTCGGCGAGGGCGACGGCCTCGGGGAAGTGTTCGAGCGGGAACGGTCGGCCCTGGGGGATGGTCAGCACCCCATCGGCGACGAGACCGCGTACCTGGGACAGCGCGTGCAGCGTGTCCTCAGGCGAGGCGGTGCCGAACCAGCGGTTCAGCCAGAAGCCCCGGACCGTCTTGGTCTCGTATATGACCGAGCGTGACTGGAGCGGGATCGTCAGCGCCGCCGGGTAGGTCTGCCGGTGGTGGAGAGCGCGCCGTAGCCACGAGCTCCCGACCGCCGCCGATCACCGCGCCCTTGAGCGCGGCCACCACGGGGACGCGCCCGCCCTCGATGGTGTCGAAGACGCGGTGCCACATGAGCGAGTGCTCCAGTGCTTCCTCGGTGGAGCGCTCGGTCAGCTCGCCGAGGTCGAGCCCGGCCGAGAAGTGATCACCCTCGGCGTCCAGGACGACGGCGCGGACGCCTGCGCCAGGCTTCCGGAAGAACTCCTCGAAGCTCAGCACGGTGACGTCGTCGAGGGCATTGCGCTTGGCCGGGCGACGGAGCGTCAGAATCGCCACGCCGTCGCGGTGTCCGATGGAAAGCGGGCTCAAGGGAAGGCTCCTCAACTATCGGGAATCTGTACTACGTCAATTGCGTTGTCCTACGCTGCGGGGATGAACGAACGCGTAGTGCCCGAGCCCCAGCGGCGCCGTCGGCGGCCGACCAAGCAGGGAGTGGTGCTCTCCCGCGAACTGATCGTCGACACGGCGCTGCGGCTGGTCGGGCAGCACGGTGCGGAGGCGCTCACCGTCCGCCGGCTCGGCACCGCGCTGGGTGCCGATCCCAGCGCGGTCTATCGCTACTTCCACAGCACCGACGATCTGCTGCTCGCCATCGCCGAGGAGCTGATCGCCCGCGCCCAGGACGGCTGGCAGGCCACCGGCAACTGGCGGGACGACCTGCGGGAGATCGGCCTGCGGATCCACGCCGGCTACCGGGCCCACCCGCAGGCCGCGCTGCTGGCCGCCCACCGCACCACCGGGCGCACCCACGAGATCGCCGCCGTCGAGGCGATCCTCGGCATCCTGCGCACCGCGGGGTTCCCCGACCCGGAGGCGGTGCGGATCTACCACGCGTTCGTCGACCAGAGCCTCGGATTCGCGGTGCTGGACGCCGCCGCGCTCGCCCTGCCGGCCGCGGCGCAGTCGGCGGACCAGCGGGTCTGGCACGCCTCCTACGCCAGGGTCGACGCCGGGACCCACCCGCACATCGCCGCCACCGCGCACCTGCTCGCCGCCGACATGGGACGCAGCGCCTACCAGTTCGCGCTGGACCTGCTACTGGACGCCGCCGAGGCCCGGCTGGCGGCGGCGCGCTGAGCGGTGCGCGCCGCCGTCGGCTCGGGGCCGCGGGTGGGATCAGTCGGCGGCGTGGACCAGTTCGCCGCCGACATACGTCCGCAGCACCCGGGCCGCGGCGATCTCCTCGGGCGGGCCGGTGAGGATGTCGCGGTCGAGGACGACCAGGTCGGCCAACTGCCCAGGGGCGAGCACGCCGGCGTCGTCCTGGCCGTTCACGAACGCCGACCCGGCCGTGTAGGCGGCGATCGCGGAGGCGAGGTCGAGCCGCTGCTCGGGCAGCAGGACCCGGTCGTCGTCGGCGTCGGGCCGGCGCCGGTTGACGGCCACGTGCAGGCCGGCCAGTGGGTCCGGGCTGCTCACCGGCCAGTCGCTGCCCGCCGCCAGCGTGGCGCCCGCCCGCTGGAGCGCGCCGAACGGGTACTGCCAGGCGGCCCGCTCCGGGCCGAGGAACGGGATGGTCAGCTCGTCCATCTGCGGCTCGTGGGCCGCCCACAGCGGCTGGATGTTGGCGATGGCGCCGAGCCTGGCGAAGCGCGGCACGTCGTCAGGGTGGACCACCTGGAGGTGCGCGAGGTGGTGGCGGGTGTCGCGCCACCCGTTGGCGGCGCGGGCTGACTCGACCGCGTCCAGCGCCTCGCGAACCGCCCGGTCGCCGAGTGCGTGGAAGTGCACCTGGAAGCCCAGCGCGTCGAGTTCGCTGACGTGGCCGCGCAGGGCGAGCGGATCGACGAAGCTGAGGCCGGAGTTGGCGGTGGCGCACCCGCAGCCGTCCAGGTAGGGGCTGGTCATGGCGGCGGTGAAGTTCTCCGCGATGCCGTCCAGCATGATCTTCACCGAGCCGGCCCGGAACCTGCCGTGCGTCAACTCCACGCGCCGCTCGACGAGTTCGGGGATCTGTTCGGCGCCCCGGGCGCGCTCCCACCAGAGAGCGCCGGTCACCCGGGCGGTCAGCGCGCCGGAGCGGGCGGCGGCCAGGTACGCGTCGGAGGGGTCGGGCATGCCGTTGAACTCGCCGAGCAGGGCGTCCTGCCAACCGGTGACACCGAGCGAGTGCAGCAACCGCTGTGCGCGCAGCAGCCCGTCGAGGCGGTCGGCGGCGGTGACGGGCGGGATCAGCCGAGCGACCAGGGCGGTGGCGCCTTCCTGGAGCATGCCGCTGGGAGCGCCGTCCGGCTCTCGTTCGATCCGCCCGTCGGCCGGGTCGGGGGTGTCACGGTCGAGGCCCGCGAGCTCCAGGGCCCGGGTGTTGGCCCAGGCGCCGTGGTGGTCGCGGTTGGTGAGGTAGACCGGGCGGTCGGGGACAGCGGTGTCGAGCAGGTGCCGGGTCGGCAGTCCGCCGTCGAAGCTCTCCATCGACCAGCCGCTGCCGGTGATCCACTCCTGGTCGGGGTGGGCCTCGGCATAGGCGCGGATCCGTGCCAGGCAGTCGGCGGCGCCGACGGTGCCGGTGAGGTCACAGGCGGCCAGCTCGGTGCCGCCGCCCACGGCGTGGATGTGCGCGTCCTGGAAACCCGGGAGCAGCAGCTTTCCGGCGAGGTCGACGACCTCCGTGCCCGGACCGATCAGTTCGCGGACCTCGTCGTGGCCGACGGCGGTGATCCGCCCGCCGCTCACGGCCAGGGCGCTCGCGCGGGTGCGGGCGGCGTCGCCGGTGTGCACGGGCCCTCGGGTGAAGACCAGATCGGCCTTGGTCATGGATGGTGCTCCGTTCTCGGGTAGTACGGGATGGTGCGAGGCGCCCGCGACTAGCGGATGTCTCCGAGGAAGTACGGTGAGCGGCGCCGCCAGCGGGCCCAGGCCGCCGCCGGCAGACCGCTGACGATCATCAGGACCACCACGGAGAGTTCGAACCAGCCGTTGTCGGCGGCGAGTCCGAAATGGTCGGCGGAGTCGTAGAAGGTCCAGGCGAGGTAGGCGCCGACGGCGAGCAGTGCCGCGGCGCCGAGCAGCGGACCGACCACCGCCCGCAGGCCCTCCAGCGGGCTGGTGCGCAGCAGGTGACGGAAGCGGACGGCGGCGGCGACGGCGGTGAGCGCGTAGTACAGCGCGACGATGATGCCGATCGCGTTGACGGCGGCGGAGATGAGGTCGTTGACGGTCGGAATGGCGACCGCGCACAGGGCCAGGGCGACCGAGACGCCGGTGATCAGCAGGGTGCCCGCGGAGGGCGTCCGGTGGCGGGGATGCAACCGGGTCCAGACGGGGCCGAGCACGCCGTCGCGGCCCATCGCGTACAGGCCGCGGGCGGTCGGGATCACCGAGGACTGGAGCGAGGCCACCGCGGAGAACATCAGCGCGATCAGCGGCAGCGCGGCCAGCGGCTGCGAGGCCAGCCGGGCCCCGAAGTAGGTCAGCCCGTGCGCGCCGTTGTCCGCCAACTCGTCCAGCCGCAGCACCCGTTGGAAGGCGGTGCCGGCGAGCAGGAACAACAGCAGCATCACCACCAGGGCGACCGTCCCGGCCCGGGAGGCGTCGCGCGGGTCGCGGACCTCCTCGCCGACGCTGAACACGGACTCGAAGCCCCAGTAGCAGAACACCGCGAGCACCATGCCCTGAGCCAGCGCCTCCAGGGACGGGATCGCGAAGGGGTCGTACCACTGGAGCGAGAACGGCTGGTCGCCGGCGAACAGCCCGTACCCGCAGAAGGCCAGCAGCACCGCGTACTCGAAGACCAGCAGCGCCTTCTGCAGCCGTGCGGCCAGGTCGAGCCCGCGTACCGCGACCAGCGCGGCGCCGACCAGGACGGTCAGGCCGATCAGCGTGCACTGGACGGTCGAGTCGGCGTCCAGCCGCAGGCCGGCGACGCTGTGCAGGTGCACGAGGTCGAGGAGTTGGACGATCGACGAGCCCGTGACGGTCGTGGTGTACGCCATGAACACCACCGTGCCGACGGTGTTCACCCAGCCGGTGAGGAAACCGAGCCAGGGGTTGAGCGTGCGGCCCACCCAGCGGTAGCTGCTGCCGGCGTCCGGCTCGGCGGTGTTCAGCCGGCCGTAGCCGCCGGCGATGGCGAGCACGGGGAGGAACGCCAGCAGCATGATCGCGGGCAGGTGCAGCCCGACGACCCCGGCCATCAGGCCCAGGCCGATGCCGATGCTGCTGGTCGCGGCGGTACTGGAGGCGGCGATCGCCACGCCGTCGAGGAGGCCGAGGGACCGGTGCATGGAGCGCTGGGGGTCGCTCGCGCCGGTTCTCGGACCGCTGCCCGTGGCCTTCTCCGTCGATGCCAAGGGATCACCGCCTTAGGGGTGTGGGGTGGGGAAGTGCGAGCCATGAAACCGGGCGGGCCGAAACAGGTCAATGCTGTTGTCATAAGGGGCCGGCCGCCACGAACTCGGCCGCAGCGGCGTCCAGGATCTGCGCTTGGTGCCTTCGGTGTCCCACGCCGCCCCCGCCCCCCCTCCGCGGCTGGCGTGCACGTCACCGGGATCACCGCCGCGCTGTCCGTCATGGATCCGGCGCTGTGGGCATCGGCCGGCGCGCTGCACGCGGACACCGCACTGCGCAGCCCTGGTCACGCAGCGCTCCTCGCTGCGCGCGCCGACGCGTGGCGGGCAGCAGGGCACGGGGGCACCTCTTGCCCGGCAGGGGTTATGCGTATAACTTGCGCCCTGAAAAGTAGTTTCCCCGAGTCGCCCCGGTACGGAGAGGAGGTCACTGATGCACACGAGCCGGCGCAGCCGCCACCTGTGGATCTTTGGTGACCACTCCTTCCGCAGCGATTTCTACGGCTGACGAGCAGTTCCGCGTCGAGGGGACACATGTGCCCTCGATCCCGGCCCCACGGCACCCGAGGTGCCCTGTCTCCCTCCTTCTCAGCCAAGGAACTACACCATGCCTCAGCTCACCCCTGCCCGCTGCCCGATCCCGCACGACGGCACCCAGTGGGCCGCCCGCCACATGCCGATGCTGGCAGCCACGATGCGGACGCACGCGTCGGCGTTCGCGGGCCGCCGGATCGGCATCTGCCTGCACATCGAACCCAAGACCGCCGTGCTGGTCGGCCACCTCGCCCAGGCAGGCGCCGACATCGTCCTCACCGGGTCCCCCGGTACCACGCAGGAGGACACCGCGGACGCGCTGCGAGACTACGGCGTCACCGTCGTCGGCCACCGCTCCGACACCCTCGCCCAGCACCGCGAGAACATTGCGCGCGTCCTCGACGCACAGCCCGACCTCATCCTCGACAACGGTGCCGATCTCATCGAGGGCGTCCTCGCCCGTGGTGGCCTGTCCGGACTCCTCGGCGCCACGGAGGAGACGACCACCGGCGGCCTGCGCATCCGCTCCTGGGACAGCCGGCCGGACTTCCCCGTGATTGTCATCAACGACAGCCGCCTCAAGCTGCTGGTCGAGAACGAGTTCGGTGTCGGCCAGAGCGTCGTCCAGGGCTTCATGAACGCCACCAACCTCATGATCCCGGGAGCCCGTGCCACCGTCGTCGGCTACGGCCCCTGCGGACGCGGCGTCGCGGACACGCTCGCTCACCTCGGCGCCCGTGTCGCGGTCGCCGACACGGACCCCTACCGTGCGCTGGAGGCGGTGATGGCAGGCCACCGGGTCGGCGCACTCGCCGACCTGCTGCCCCGCACGCAACTGCTCTTCCTGGCCACCGGCCACCCCGGCGTCATCGGTGCCAAGGAGCTAGGGGTGCTGCGGGACGGCACTGTCGTTGCCGGAGTCGGACACATGCCGTGGGAACTGGACGCGGACGCGCTCGCCGAGCACACCGCCTCCGTGCACCGCTCCGGGCCCAGCGGACAGGAACGCGCCGTGCACCGGCTGCGCGACGGCCGCGAGATCGTGATCCTCGCGGACACGAAGATGATCAACCTGACGGCGGCCAAGGGCAATCCGATCGAGGCGATGGACCTGGGTCTGACCCTCCAGGCCCGCAGCCTCGCCGCGATCGCCACGGGCCACAGCCCCGCACTCACACCCGGTGTGCAGGCGGTACCGGCATCCATCGACAGGCAGGTCGCCGCCCACCTGGTCGACACTCTGAGCCGTATCTGAGTTCGTCCGGCTCCGTGAGCGTGCCGCCGGACACCACCAGGCCTTGCGGACGGCCGTACCCCGCGCTCCGCGGAGCTGATCCGGCCCACCGGGTACGAGCGGACTCGGGGGCGGTCGGCCGCACGGGAACTGACGGCCTGGCGCGACCGCTCACCGCCCTGTTACCACCGACGTCCTGGCTGCGCTCGGCACCCTGGGTGCCCTGCTCCGCCTCAACGCCCGTGTTCCTGGGGGCGTTTCGCTCACCGGCTCCGAAGTAGCGGAGAAGATCCCGGGGCGGCGCTCGGGCCGGGCCGGGCCGGTGGGCCGGGCAGGGAGTGGCGGTCGCCGGTGGCTGGGCGTGCCCATCGGCAGCGGACCCGGTCGGGCGGGCGCGGCCTGCGGGGCGCGTGCTTCATGAGACCGGTTACATTGCCGGCCGCGTCATGCCCCGACCGTCGACAGTGACACCGCCAGCCCCATGGCGGTGTCACTGTCGACGGTCGGACACGTGTGCGTGCCGGCGGGGCCGAACGGGCAGCTCGCCGCGACGGAGAGGACGACTCGTCGTGCCGCAGTCCCCCGCCGGCACCACGTCACCGGTCCACCGTCCGCACCCGGCCCTTCCTGACCCGCGGACCAGCCGCGCGCCATGCCGGGGCCACCTGCCGCCGGCCGGGCCTGCGCGGGCCCCGTCCGCGCCCACCGCGCCCGCGCCGCCCCGTCCTGGCCGCGTCGGCCCCCGAGCTGTCCGGCGTTCTGGCGGCCCGCCCGCGCCGCGCCATGACAGGCCGCTGTCCGGCCCGTGCGACCCACCGTCCTGCACCCGACGCTGTCCGTTCGGCAGCCCCCGCCCGCGCCCACCGCTCTACTCCCCGCGCCTGCCGTTCTGCCACCCTCTGCCGCTCACACCGTGCTCACGCCGTGCTCGTGCCGTGCCGCCATCCCGCCGCGGCACCATCCGCCCGCGGTGCCCGCCTGTCCTTCCGCGCCCGGCCGTGGTGCCCGCGCCGCGCTGATCGGGCTCCCTCCGCTCCGACGTCCGGCCGCGCCGCCGCCGTCCCTTGGCGGCCCCCGGCCGCCCGGCTGTCTCCGAGCCGGGTCTCGCCCTCGGCATCCTGACCACAGGCTCGGCGCCCCAGCTGATGAGACCGACCTGCGGTGCGTGAGGAGCGGAACTGGGGGAACCAGGCACGGCGCTCGGCGCCCGCACCTATGCCCCGCACCGCTCGGAAATAACTCCCGCTTTGTGGGCTTGTCGACCTGAGGTAAGGGCATCCGGTGGCCAGGAGGTTGATAACGATGGTTCCCCTGCTTCTCGTTCTTCTGCTGGCTCTGATCCTCTTCGGTGCGGGTTTCGCGCTGAAGGCGCTGTGGTGGATCGCGGTGATCGTGCTCGTCGTGTGGCTGCTGGGCTTCGTCGTCCGTACGGCGGACAGCGGTGGCCGCAAGGGCCGCTGGTACCGCTGGTAGCCGATAGACGCCAGGCGCGATGAGCGTGCCACGCGAGAGGTGAGTGGGGCCCGGCCGGATACGGCCGGGCCCCACTCGCGTAACAAGCCTTCTTGCGAGCGGTTGGGAGGGATCGGGCGTATCGGGCGCATCGCAGGGTACGTGGGTGATGCACCGGCCCCGCAGACCCAGCAGTGGAACCCTGCTCCTCCTGTCTGCGGGGCCGCTGCGCACGGCTCATGCCGGACCCGGTCGGCGTGCAGGCCGGACAACCCCGAGCGGTCGGCAGCGAGTCAGGGCTGTACCAGGCGGTGCAGAGCGAGTCGGGCGAGGGGCGCGTAGACGAGCAGGACGAGCTGTGGGCCGTGCATGGTCAGACTCCTCGTAGTGTCGCGGCCCTGTGGCTTGACCTCGTGATGCAGCGGACCATCCGAAGTGGTTCGGGACGGACAATGCCGCGCGCCGCTGCGGGTCGCCCGCGCCGCCGTGGGCGCGGCCACCGGAGGCCTGCCGGGCCCGAGCCACTTCGCGCACCGCACCGCGGCCCCCTCCTCATCTGACCTGGAGATCTGATGGGAACTGCCCGGCCACGCCGGAGAAGTGCGGCTGCAGGCTGTCGCGATGCACCGGCCGCATCAGCTCCGCGCCACCTCGCGGCCCCTGGGGCGGCGCGATCAAGCGATCCGCAGGCCTCGCTGCCAGCCCCGCTGCGCCGCGGTGTCACACGGGTCTGGGGAACGCCCACGACGGTGGCCAGGGCCGTCGAGCTGCGAGCAACCCGCCGATCGCCGGCACCCTGCCGGGGAAGGACCTGGCGATGGTGGCACTGCGGCGGGCACACGAGGACGCCCGCCGCCACCGCTCCAGCGACCGGGCCGATACGGCCGTCCAGGCGGCGCTGGAACGTTCAGCACGGCCTAGCCCGAGGCGCGGCGGTCGTTGACGACGGCGCGTACGGCGCGGTCGCCGCGAGGGTCGGCCATCAGGCGGGCGATGTCCCACCACCGCAGCAGCAGCGCCGGATAGTGCGGCGGTATGGCGTCCATGAACTCCCGGTCGAACCGTGCGCGGACGCTCTCGTGGCGCAGGGCGGCGCGGATGTCGTCCATGGACGGTGGGAGGTGGCGGATGGCGGGCGGCAGCGTGGCTTCGTACTGCGGCGCCAGCTTGCGGCCGGGCTGGACCATGATGTTCCCGCCCAGCGCAGCGGCGACGTCGTCCTCCAGTTCCTCCTGAGCCCGCACGGCACGCTCCCACCAGTAGTCCCGGAAGGCGGCGACGGCCTCGGGATCGGACAGGTCGAGGGCGTCGCGCTGCTCGTCGAACTCCGCGCGCTCATCGTCGGGCAGAGCGTCCCGGATCGCGCCGGGAGTTTTCGCGGGATGGCGCGGCGGGGCCTGGCCAAGGTGGCGCACCCACTTGTCCCTGTGCTCCTCGCCAGCTGGGGGTCCCCACACCAGGGCGCCGCCCATCATGCCGGGCTTCTCCGGGCCGGCCGCCGCCAAGGGGGCTTCCAGGCTGACCGCCATGAGTTCCAGGTAGGCGGGCAGCGACTCGTACTCCCGCTCGCGCTCCCCGAACTCGGTCCACTTGCATACTTCCCCGGTCTCGCCGTTCAGGTAGAGGCCGTAGACGGTGTCGTCGGGGTGGAGGGAGCAGAACGGTATCCAAGATGGCTTCCACAGCACCAGGGCGTCCTCATCCTCGCCGTCCTCCTCCTGGAACCGCATCTGCATCTGATGGACCTCGATCACGGCGTCGAGCGGCATCAGGGCCCAGTTGCCCAGCATGAGCCCCGAACCGGCCACCCCTTCCTCACCAGCGGACAGCCGCCACAGTGCCTTCAACTCCTCCGGCACGCTCACGCCGAGGGCTCTTTCGAGAGCCATGATCCGGTCGTCGGAGGCGCCGGGCTTGAGGGCCGCGTGCGACGGCGGGGCGTATTCGGCCAGCCATTCCACGATCCGGTTCCATGCCCGGGTGACTCGCACATCCGCTGGTGTGTCAGTGGTCATAGTCACCACGCTCGCATTGCGTTCCGACCCGTCACACAGCGGGGCCCGAGTGCCATGCAGGGAACCGTCAGACATGGCGGTGGTGAGCAGTGAGCGGCCACGTCCGCCCCGCCGTAGGCTTCAGCTGGGCCATCCGGACACTGTCACCACAGCACTCCGTTGGGCTGCCTCCCGCGGCGCCGACAGCACAGCCAACTAATCTCGCAACCCGCGCTGCTGGGCCCTCATCATGGATGGGTGACCTCATGGATGCGCTGCTACTGGGACGAGGAAGACGTCTGGTTCTACTTCGAGCTCGATGCGGAAAGCTGGGTGATTCGGCAGGTCGAGCTCCAGGGACCGGAGCTGACTCCGATCGCGGCCGCCTCCCTCCTCGAATGGCAGCAGGCCCGCGACGCCGGTCGCCTGGCCGAGTACGACAGCGTGTTGGGGGGCACGGCGGAGCGGTCGGCCTCAGAGTGGGAAGGACACGATCCGCAACCGCTGACCTGTGAGGAGTTCGAAGAGGTCTGGGACACTGCCCGCCGACAGATCACAGATCGGCCGGCACGGAACAGGTCTTGAGGAAATGCCACCCGCCGTGAGACAGGAGCCTTTGGACGCGGCGTGAGACAGCACCTTCACCGCCACCCGCCACATGGGGAAGGCGCATTCAGCCGCCGGAACCTCGGGGACATCCGAGTCGATGCGGATGCCGTGTGGTCGTCGGCGAGCCGTAACCCTTGCCTGGAACGACCGTCACGAACGACGCCCTGCACGCCGTTCAGCTCGGTTCCATCCAGGAGACGCCGCTCATGCCGCTGGCCGTGTGCGCTCCGGAGGACGTCGAGAAGCGCTGTTGCCACGGAGTCCGCGGAGAGCCCCGCGCCCTGCTTCTTCGTCGCCGAGGGCGCGCTCGTCGCCGTCGACACCTGTTCTCGAAGTCTGCTGCACAAGCGGTACTGGCAGGGAGTCAGAGGGACATGCAGACGCGCTGGACGTGGTCCTGCGACACCCAGAGCTCCACCGGCCAGCTGCCCATGGTCGTCCCCCTCGGCAAGGGCGGATTCGGCTACGACCACACCCCCGGCTGGAACGCCGCGTGGAAGGCGGTGCCCGCATGGGACTCGGCGTACTTCGTCATGCCGTGGGAGCTGTACACGTACTACGGCAACAGCAGCCTGTTCGCCGAGCTGTACGACCACCGGGACAGGCTCCTCACGTACGACGAGACCCTGTTCACCCCCGAGAACGATTACACGTTCGAAGCCTCCCTCGGCGCCTACTCCGGAGCGGAGAGCCCTGGCAGCAACGCTGTCATCAGCCTCGCCTTCTACGTCCACTTCTGCGACTACATGGACAGGGTGGGGCGCTTGATCGGCCGCGAGCGGCGGGCGGCCCACTACGCCCGGCTGGCGCGCCCACTGCGCAGCGCGTTCATCGCCCACTACTGGGACACGTTCAAGGGTCACTTCACCCAGGGCAGCATCTCCAGCGAGAACGCGCTGGCCATCGCCTTCGACCTCGTACCCGGCTCGGACCTGAAGCCCGACGACCCCCGCCACCTGGTCGGCACGAAGACACTCGCGGAGAACAAGAAGGCCCTTGCCAGGCTGCTCGCCGACCGCATCATGGCAGCGGACCACCACATCCAGAACGACATGTACGGCTCGCGCTACGAGTTCAACATCCTCAGCGAGTACGGCCACACGGACATCGCCCTCAAGGCCGTCACGCAGACCGGACAACCCGGCTACGTGTACCAGATCGCCAGGGGCGCCATCTCACTGTGGGAACAGTGGACCGACCGGCTCTCGGTCAACCACCACTACCGCTCCAACGTGGCCACCTGGTTCTACCAGAGTCTGGCCGGCATCAGGCCGACCTCACCTGCCTACGAGTCGCTGCGCGTCCGCCCGTACATCCCTGCGGTCGCGGTCAACAGCCGCGTACCGAACGACACGCAGGACACCGACCTGGCGCCCGCGACACTCGACCACGTCAGCGCCTCGATCGACACCGTGCGGGGCAGGGTGCGCTCGGAATGGCACCGCCGACCGGACGGCAGGATCGACCTCACGGTCACCATCCCGTACAACACGGAGGGCGAGATCTGGGTCCCCACCCTGGACAGGCCCGTCACCGCTCCCCGGGGCGTCTCCCACGTCCGTGACGACACCTCCGGCGGTGCACCGTACAAGGTCCACCGCGCCCGGGCGGGGTCCTACCGTTTCAACGCCGGTTGACCCCTGTGCACAACTCCCTGCCCCGCGCCGGGTTGTCGACCTCGGCGCGGTGCGGCCGTTGATCCGAGAGCGGCCGCGTGACGCTTCTCCTGATGAAGTCGTGCCAGGTGGCCCGGTGCGAAGGCAGCGCGAGCACGACGCCGGCGAGCTGGAGCACGGGGAACACTACGGCTGCGTCAGCCCGGAGCCAGGCGTAGGGGACGGCGAGCAGCATGCCAGCACAGCCCCGATCACCCCGTGAAGGGCTGCTTCCAGGGTCAGGCATGCGCCTTCCCGTGCCGACGGCTGACCGCAGGGTCTTGAGCGCGTCCGCGCGGCCCTTCTCACCGGCGACCGTGTCCAGGTCGGCGAGGTCGGTGAGGACGCTCGGGTTGAGCGGGCGGCTACGACCAGTGCCACCACCTTCACCTCGGCGGTGCGGGCGTCGCGGGTGAGGGTGACGGTGTCACCGAGGCCCCTCCCAGCCGCTCCCGCGCGGCCGGGCCGCAAACTCGGCCCGATCGTCCCTTCCGCGGGCAGCGTCCAACGCGCATGGCTCAACCCCATGCGCGACGTGTACTTCTCGCGGGCTGACACGGCACTCAGCCGGGCACCGTCACAACGCGGCGACCGCGGTGCTCCGTGGCGAACTCGGTGAAGGCAATCTGACCATCAGTGGCTTCCGACCGTGAGCCGCGGCGCCGGACCGACCGCGGACCGAGCGGGAGCCGCGCGGCCGGAGCACGCTCCACTGGCGGCAGGCGCACGTCACGGCACGCGGGACTCTCCGATGAGGTCGGATGCGCGCCGCTTGTGCTCCCGCGCGCCCCTACTGGCCGGATCACGAAGCTGCCACCATCGGCCCTGCGGTGGCTCACGACCGCGGCCACGGACACGGCGACGGGGGACGCATGACGCGGCGATGGCTGGTGACGGGGTGCTCTTCGGGGCTCGGGTGGGCGCTGGCAGGCGCCGCCGCGGAGGCCGGCGACCTGGTGGTCGCCACCGCTCGCAGACCCGCCGCCATGAAGGACCTGGCTGACCGGTACCCGGACCGGGTGTCGGCGGTGGCTTTGGACGTGTGCGACGCCGAGCAGTGCGAGGCGGCGGTCGCCCACGCGGTCGATCGCTTCGGCGGCGTCGACGTGCTGGTGAACAACGCCGGGGCAGGGCTGTTCGGCGCGGTCGAAGAGGTATCCGACAACGAACTGCGCGCGCAGCTGGAGGTGTTGACTGTCGCGCCGTGGCGACTCACCCGCTTGGTGCTTCCCCTGATGCGCCGTCAGGGCTTCGGGCACGTCGTCAACGTCTCCTCGATCGCCGGACGGATGGGGCTGCCGGGCCTGTCCGCCTATGTGACGGGCAAGTACGCACTGGAAGGGATGAGTCAGGCTCTGGCGGCGGAAGTCGCGCCCTTCGGCATCCGGGTGCACGCCGTGGAGCCCGGCGGTTTCGCCACCCGCTACGGCACCTCGCTGGCCGAGGCCGCCGGCCGCATCCAGGCCTACGCCCAGAGCACGGGAGACGTCGAGGCAGGCCTGCGGGGCATGGCCGGCAACTCCGGGCTGAGCCGGCCCGAAGTTTTCGCCCACCACGTCCTGCGCTTGGTGGCGTCGCCCACGGCGCCGCTGCGCGTACCGATCGGCGCGGACGCCTACGACTTCCTGGGGGCGGTCGAGGCCGCTAGCCGCGCCGAGTTGGCGGCCGCGCACGCCTTCGTCCACGACCCCGCCGAGCGCCCGGGGGAAGACGCGGCACCCGTGACGCCCACTGTGTGAGAACGGTGCCCGTGGTGAACCGCGCCCGCCGTCCTGCCTGCCGGAGGAGAGCGGCCTGTCCCTCACCCGGTGCGGGCGCCGCGAGCGCACGGCCGTCGACCTCATCATGGCCACCGCGGACAACCGTCCCGCCTCTGTACGGGACGCGCCAGAGCACCGAGTACGGCGGCGCTCCGGAAAGCCAGGTCCCGGCTGAAGGGTGGCGCCGTTGCGGCAGTCGATCGCGCGGGTGTGCCGTCCGGTTCCACACCGGACACTCAGGGCGCCTTCTACCCCGCCTGGCGGCTCGCCGCGATCGACGGCACGACATGTGACCTGCCGGACACGAAGGCGAACGTGGACGCGTTCGGCCGTCCGATTCGCTCCGGGCGCGGTGAACGGGACGTCGGCCACCCGCAGGTGTGCACGGTCGGCCTGGTGGAGTGCAGCACCCACGCCGTCTTCGATGCTGCGATCGCCGTCGGCTGAACCGGACGCGGGAGTGCCTGCCGGTCTCCATGGGTTGCCGGACCGGCTCGTGGCATCAGCGTCTCGTCACCGCGAACGCCGCCGCCCCAGCTACCCGAGCTGGTCGCGCATACACAACGCGACTGGCACGCCGGCAGATCCACCATGTGCTCGGGACACCACCCCCATCCGGTAACCCCTGATCGTCTGTCAGCCGTCGCCGAGAAGCCGCGGTGATCAGTCGAGCCACAGGAGCATGGCGTCCTCCGCCGCTGCGGCGGCCTCGAAGAACCGCGTCAGGCCGTCGTACCGGTGACGCCCCCACTCAAGCGCTCCGGGCCTGTCCCATCCGAGGGGATACGCCCCTGCCAGGGGATACACATCAGCCTTGGTCAGGTCGGCCGGACTCACGCCGCTGACGAGCTGGTCGTACGTGACGGCACGCAGCGCCCGCGCCGCAAGACGTACCCGCTCTGTGCGCAGGTACCTCGGCGGCCCGTAACCCCAGTCCTCGTCCTCGGCGAACGGCTCCTCGCCATGGATGACGTCCACCGGGAAGTCGACACGCGTCAGGAGGAAACCCAGCATGTGCCAAGTCTTCGACGTGCTGAAATGACGCGCCTCGGCCGGCGCGGGTTCTGACCGCTCCTCGGCGTCCTGGACGTCCTCTGCGAAGTGCAGCGCCCAGTCAGGATCCTGAATCGCGCGCTCCAGCTCAGCAGCCGTGACGCGCAGGTACTCACCGATCATGCTCATGGCCGGAGATCAGGCGATGCCTCTGACAGCGGTGGGCGGGCAGGCCGGCTCAATCACTGTCTCCTACCCCCCCCGTTCGGTGGCGAGCGGGTGCCGAGGCGCTGACCAACGTGATGGGGCAGGATGACAGCCGTCGAGGTCGACTCGCCGCAGGGCCGCCGGCGCCGAACCGGCCGAGCCGATGGCACAGGCCTGGTGCGGGCGCGGAGTTCACGCGCGTCACCAGCGCACCGGATCGAACGGGCAGCAGTGGGACATCACGGTGAGCCGACGGCGCCGGTGGGCACAGGTTCGGCGCGCACCACCGCGGCATAGGAGCCGAGGCCCATCAGGCGCGCGCCGGCGATCTCGCCGAGGGCGGTGTAGAGCGTGAGCAGGCGACCGGAGACGGGGTCGAAGGCGATGTCCCTGACCGTTCCGTGCTCGACGCCGTGCTCGGTCAGGACCCGGCTCCCGAGTGCCCGGTGGTGGGCAGGCACACGGTCCTGCGCCTGCTCGGCTGTGACACGTGAGTGGACGATCACCGCGTCGGTGCCCACTGCCTCCACGGCGCTCCACGGCAGCGCTTCGGCGCGGTCGGCCGCCCCGGACAACCGCACCGCGGCTACCGTGGCGTCGTGTGCGTCGACGGTCAGGTCCGCCACCTTGCCCAGGGTGGTCGCGTCGTCGGCCGTGATCACCGGTAGGCCGAAGGCCTGGGAGAAGAGCATCGCGGGTCCTCCTTAGTCGGACGGAGCGGCGCCTGGTCAGTGGGGCCGCATGTGAGTGAGGAAGGCTTCTACCTGGGCGGCGAAGCTGGGCAGGTCGTCCGCGACGAAGTGCTGTGCCTGCGCGGGAAGGACGAGGGCCTGACCGGAGACGGCCAGTGACTGGCCACGCGGCACGAACACCTTGCGGTGCTGCCGGTCGAGGTTGTCGTTGGCGGCGACCTCGAAGCCGACCACCCGGCCGCTCGTCCCCGTCTCGATGACCACGTCCGCCACTGTGCCGATGTCTGTGCCCTCTTCGGTGAGGACCGGGGCCCCCAGGACTCGGCCGCGACCGGCTTCGCCGCGTCCGACGACCGCGTCCCGGTCTTCGAAGAGAGCCTGGCTTGCGATCATCACCGCGGATGACCCGACCGCGTGCACATGGGAGAAGGGAAGGCTCTGCTTCAGCGGCCCGGCCAGCAGGCCTCGCCCGCTCAGCGTGAAACCGGTGATCCGGCCCGCCGGCCCGTCGAAGACGACATCCTTGATCTGTGCCACCGCCTCCCCGCCGAGTGTCACCACCACTCGTCCGGACAGTTCGGAGGCGAGTACGAGAGTGTTCACCGTCCGCCTCCCCGGCCGGCGCGCCCGCGATTGACCGCGATCACCGTTCCGGACCGGCGTCGTGCCTGAACGAGGACCACCGCCCCGGCGAGCAATGCCACCGCCGCGACGAGGGCGACCAGCCAGAACCACCACATCGTCTTCCACCTCCCTGCCGTCGGCCACCCGTCGTGACCCGAGATACGCTCAGCGACCTCTCCGTGGTCTCCTGTTGCCCTCTGTACTGGCAGACACGCCTGCGTGTCGGAGTGGATACCGGCCATCCACGCCCACAACGCTGCCCGCCCACCGGGCACTTGTTCGGGCGCCTCACCGTAACCGGCAGGAACCGCTCTCCCGCCTGCGAAGGCCCTTGCGGTTCCCGTCGGTCAGGGAACCGCGAGTGGGACGCCCTGTCCGTCGACTGGGAGGTGGTGCTTGCTGCCCGGCCGTGCTCGGTCGACCGAGTTGGGCCCGCTTTGGGCCCCGGGGTCACTCCCAGCGCACGCGCAGTCGGCGGAAGCCGTGGAGCCAGGCAAAGGTCCGCTCGACCACCCACCGGTAGACGCCGAGTCCGGAGCCGTGCCAGGTGCCGCGCAGTGCGACAGCCGGCACGATGCCTACGGCGGGGCCGGCCGACTCTGCCTCGGATGGGCGGGACGGCGTCCAGCAGGAGCAGGAGCTGGGTGACGTCGCCCTCGGTTGCCGCCGGTCAGGATGACGGTGAGCGGGGTGCCGTGTCCGTCGGTGATCAGGTGGCGCTTGGAGCCGGCCCGGCCCCGGTCGACCGGCGACGGGCAGCCCGTCAGGCTCCCCCTCCTAACGCCCTGACGTGCGAGGAATCGACCACGCGGCGGGACCAGTCGAGCGCTTTCTCGCCGCGTTCAGTTCGGCCAGCAGCACCTCATGCAGCCGCTGTCAGACCCCGGCCTTTGGGCAGGCACTCCCACTGGATGTCCGTGTGCAGCACATACAAGATCCCGCACGGCACCTGCCGATCAGGCAACGTCTTCCGGCCCGGATACCGGAACCGACGCTCCCTCCTCGGCAACCGCGGCTCGATCCGCATCCGCTCCCACAGCTCATCCGACACGATCCACGGTGATGCCCTCGTGCATCAGCAACGGTGCCGGACGGTTCCGTACGCGTCAGGGTTCCGAAAGGAGTTCCTCCTCGATCTGGGCGAGTTGGGTGGCGAAGATCCTGGCGCCCCCCTGAGCCGGATGTCGCACAGGAATCGCCTTTACGCCGTTGCGGGCGAGTGCTTCCTGGGCTTTACGGCCGACCGCGACGATGGTCTGGGTCTGGAAGGCTGCCGACAATGCGAGGACGATGGGTGTGCCCTGGGCGATCTCACTGGCGCGCGGGGGGCGGTTGGTGCCGGGTCGGCCGGGTTCGTGCGGGTGGTTCGGGTAGACCGGCCAGAACATCGGTACCGGCCCTCGTAGGGCCGCCACCGTACGCCACACCACGGTCGACGAAGCCTCCCACAGGGCCGGCGGGTCGGTGGGGATCTCGAAACCGTCGCCGTCCGGGTCGCCGGTGATCAGCCCCGGCCTGGCCTCCAGCTGGGTCACGCTCATGAACGGAAGCCCGGTGACGGCGTGCCCCCGGTAACCGGGGGCTTCCCCGATGAGGAACATCCGGGGACGGACGCGGTCCATCAGCTCCAGGTACCGTCGCAGGTTCCGCTCGCGCAGCCTGCCGGCGGCGTCCTGGCCGTACAGGAACCGTGCGTCGTCCGTGTCGGGCAGCGCGTGGAGCAGTTCCCAGAACCGGGCGATGTCCGCCGCGTTCATCACCGCTGCCCTCCAAACACAGCCGTACGGGAAGCCGCGGACGTGGGACCCGCGTCGAGATGAGCCCGCCCGGGCCGGCTCCGGCTACTTGGAGGCGGCCTCCACATGTGTGCGGATGTGCTCCGCCCAGGTCTCCGGGGAGTCGACGGGGCTGAAGTGCCCCGTGTTCTCCATGAAGTGCAGGTCGTAGTCACTGTAGTAGTCGTCGAGTGAGTCGCTCCACTCCGTGGGGAAGAGCGCGTCGCTGTCCGGCCACAGGATCGTGATGTTCTTCGAGAACCTGTCCTCCGGCGCCGGTTTGGTCTCGTTGGCGTAGAAGGTGATGGGGTTGCCCTCGGGGTAGCGGAACCACATCGCGCTGGCCACGAATTCGCCGGGCTTCGAGTGATTCTCGGTGAGGTGGTCGAGTAGTACATCGACCGCGGGGGAGCCGGGGGGCGACCAACTCTCCAGATTCTCGCGGAGTGCGGCGCGGACGGCTTCCGGCTTTCCGTCGATCAGGTCCTCGACCAGCCTGGTCTTGTACAGGATGGCGTGCAGGAAGGCGTTGACGGCCTTCTCCTCCAGGATCCGCCGGCCGACGCCCAGGGTGGGTGGGGCGATGACCAGGGAGTGCGCCAGGTCCGGACGTTTCATGGCGATGGTCTGGACGGTGAAGCTGCCCACGTCGTAGCCGCACAGTACGGCGTGCTGATGCCCAGTTCGTCGATGAGCGCGATGACGGCGTCGACTTGGCCCGTGAGCGAGTAGGCGTTACCGACGTCCTCCAGGTGTTTGTCGGACTTCCCGTACCCGCGCAGGTCGGGGGTGACCACATCGACGTCCTGGCCCAGGAGCGGCACCACGCGTGAGAACTCCACGTGATCGCCCGGGTTGCCGTGTACGAGGACGACGGGCGTGCCGCTGCCGGAGCGCTCGTAGTAGTTGCGGAAGCCTTGCGTGGGTTGCGAGAAAGGCATGGTGTTCGCCTCCGGGTGGTTCGCTGCTATGTCCGTCGTGGTTCGACTTCGGCCGGCCGTTGACGACATCGTTGAAGCGGATCCAGCGCGGTGTCTCACCGTGCGCGGTCAGGCGCTCCTGCGGCTCCCGGCGGTCGACGGGGACGTAGCTGTACGGATCATGGCCGTTGCGCCGCACCCGGCCTCATGCTCCTGAGCCACGCCGACGAACACGTTCAGGATGATCATCGGACTGCTCCTGCCGCTCAGCTCCACGCAACATCTTCCGTCGTCGTACGGCGCCTCGCACCTCGGCATGGACCTCGCACCTTTGCTGCGCGACAACCGAGTTCCCGTGCATCCTCAGCAGCCGGGCGACATCGGCGTCCAGGACGTCGTACTCCCGCTCCTCGGAGGGCAGGGGCAGGGCCCGCAGTAGATCGACGGCGGCGTTCAGGTGGGGGGTCGTTCCACAGCACGACGGCGTAGAAGACCAGGCCGGGCGCGCCGAGCCGGCACCACTGGCCCTCGCGGTACGACTGCATGGTGTGCCCGCGCGACTCGGCAGACGTCCCGGGCGAGCTTGTGGCGGGGCTCCTGCTGCCTGCGCGACCGGCCGGCCGGCGACGGCGTTGCGACACGTCGCAGTACGACGGAATCAGGGACGGACCAGACGCAGGGATGCCGTAGGAGGCACCGACCGACGCGGCACCGGCCGTCCCGCACGGCAGCCCAGGGGGCACACCTAGAGGTGCGGCCTGTGACGTGGAGGGCAGCGGCATCGGGCACCGGACCGTCGCGGGGACCGCGGACTGCCGCCGGCAAGGCCAGGACGGCGGTGCGCCCGCCGGACACGCCCGTCCACCGCGCCTTTCAGTGGGGCTGGTGCGCGTCGGCGGACGTGCCGCAGGCGGAGTGTACGAGTGCCCGGCACGAGCCTCGGTGAAGTGTGTCAGCTGGGCTGGGCCGTCGGCATGATGAAGACCTGCGGGAGGTTGACCCGCAGCGGCAGAGAGGCGATGAAGCCGACCGTCCGCGCGATGTCGTCCGGGATGAGCCAGTCGATGGTCTCCTTCGACCCCTCCAGCCATTCGCGGGCGCCGGCGTCGGTGACGTGGTCTTGCAGCTCCGTGCCCACGATGCCGGGCTCGATCGCGGAGACCCGCACCTTCTTCGGGCCCAGCTCGATGCGCAGGTGCTTGGACAGGTGGGAGACGAACGCCTTGGTGCCGGCGTA
>NZ_JBIRJA010000023.1:0-132272 GCF_044329325.1 Streptomyces sp. NPDC017676
GTGCCGTGGTCCTCGTAGTACAGCTCGATGTCGGTGGTGTTCTCCTGGCCGACGGTGATGTAGGGCATGGTGGTGGCCTTTCGGTGTGGGGCGGTGCGGGGAAACCGCACCGCCGGGCGGCACACCCACCGTCCCCCGACAGCGAGCACGGCCGAATCTGTCTAACGACTTATCTCTTGGTCCCCGACCCGGATCGCGCCCCGCGCAGCAGGCCGGAGCGCATGGTCCGCCCCTCGCGGTGCTCCGGGTTCTCCCCGCCGACGAGGACGTACTTCGGCCCGTCGAGGCGTCACCGGGGTCGTCGGCGGCGGGCCTGACACGGCCCGGGAACCCCCGGGTGGTCAAATGACCGATGCCGCTCCCCGCCGCTCCTTCACCGTGTCCAGCAGCGCCAGTTTCTCCCTGGCCTGGGCCGCCAGCGGCAGTTCTGGATCATCCATGCTCCTGAGAGCGTCGGTCCAGGCCCGCCGGGCTCCCGCCGCGTCCCGGGCGTCCAGCCGCACGTCGCCGAGCGCCATCAGTTCCTCCGCCACGTTCACCCGGCTGCCGGCCAGCCGCATCAGTTCGATGCCGCGTTCGTAGTACGAGGCCGACTGGCCGTAGTCGCGTCGGTGGCGGAACACCTGCCCCATGACCGTCAGGGTCAGTCCCTCCCCGTTGAGGTCACGCAAGTCGCGGAACATCGCGACAGCGGCGCTCGCGAGCCGCAGGGCCTCCTCCGGATCACCGAGTTTCACACGCGATATGGCGGCGCCCGCGAGAGTGGCGGCCCTGAGGTGGCGCGGCCCGGGTCCGCTCAGCAGTTCCAAGGCCGCTTCCAGGTGACGCAGGGCCCGGACGTGATCCTCCTGGGAGTTGTACACGACGCCGATGTTCCTCAGGACGTGTGCCAGGTCGGTGGTGGAGCGCAGCTGTTCGAAGTGGCGACGCGCCTGTTCCAGGTGGCGCAGCGCGCCGGACAGGTCACCGAGGTAGTGCAGGGCGCCGGCCAGGCCGTGGTGGGTCCGCGCCATGCCCTCGACGTCGTCGGCCTTGCCCGCTGCCGCCAGGGCGGCCCGCATGGTGGCGGCCCAGTCGTGCCACCATCCCATGCGCTGCTGGCACATCTGCAGGGTCACGGCGAGTTCCCACGCCACCCGGCTGTCGCCGTGCGCGGCCGCTGATTCCACCACGGAACGCAGTACCGCCCGTTCCCGCGTGTACCAGGCGGTCGCCGCGGCCGTGTCCGCCAGCGGCTCCGGTGTCACGGACGGCAGGGGCGACGCGGGAGCGGCCTGCTGGGGTCCGGGCCGCAGCAGCAGGTTCGCGGCGTGCGCGGTCTGGCGGTAATGGTCGTACATGCGGGACCGGACGGCCGGCCGGTCCGTCCCGTACTGGACGGCCAGTTCGGCGGCGTACGCGAGGATCAGGTCGTGGGCCCGGTAACGGTTGTGTCCGCGCACGGTCAGCAGTCTGGCCCGTACCAGTTCGCCCACGGCCTGGGATGCTTCGCGCGGTGTGATGCCGGCCATGCCGGCGAGGGCGGCGGGGGTGACGTCGGGTCCGGGGTGCAGGGGGAGGAGCCGGAAGAGGTGTGCGGCCTGGGGGCCGAGCGTGCGGTAGGACCAGGAGAAGACGCCGCGCACGTCGTTGTCCAGGTTGTCGTCGCTGAAGCCGTCCAGGTTGTGGTCGGTGGTGGACAGTTCGAGGCCGATGTCGTGGAGGGTGCGCTCGGGGTGGGCGGCGGCTCGGGCGGCGACGATGGCGACGGCGAGGGGCAGGCGGCCGCAGCGTTCCACGAGGCGGTGGACCTCGTCGGCGCCGGCGTGCGGGCGGCTGGCGCGGACGCGTTCGAGGAAGGTGGCGGTCGCTTCGGAGGGGGAGGGCACGTCGAGGGTGAGCAGGTGTGCTCCGTGGGCGGCGGCCAGCGCGGTCAGGCGGCTGCGGCTGGTGACGACGACCATGCAGTTGCCGGTGCCGGGGAGCAGGGGTCTGATCTGGGCGAGGTCGCGTGCGTTGTCGAGGACGACGAGGACGCGCCGGTCGGCCAGGACGCTGCGGTAGAGCGCCGAGCGGGTGTCGGGTGGGGCGGGGATGCGCTGGGGGGCGACGCCGAGGGCGTCGAGGAAGCCCTGGAGGACGTCGGAGGGGTCGGCGGGACTGCCGTCGGGGGCGAAACCGCGCAGGTCGGCGTAGAGCTGTCCGTCGGGGAAGTCGGAGGCGACCTGATGGGCGAAATGCACGGCCAGAGCGGTCTTGCCGATGCCGGGGATGCCGTCGACGGCCAGCACCCGCAAGGCACCCCCTCCCCGCGCCGCCAGGGCTCGGGCCTGCGCGAGCGCGTCCTGCCGTCCCGTGAATCCGGGCAGGTCGGGAGGCAACTGGGCCGGCCGCGCCGTCCTCGGCGAAGGGGCCGCGTACGGCTCGGAACCGGCCGGAACGGGTGGGCCGTAGGCCGCGGCTCCCTCGTCCGCCGCCGCTGCTGCTGCTGCCGCCGCCTCCGCCTCCGCGGACGCGTCGCCGTCGAAGCGCTGCCGCAGGATCCGTTCGTGGGCGGCCCGCAGCTCGGCGCCGGGGTCCACACACAGTTCCTCCGTCAACCGCAGCCGGATGTCCTCGTACATCGCCAGGGCCTCGGCCCGCTTGCCGTCCGCGGCGAGCGCCGGCAACAGCCGCGCCAGCAGCGCCTCGTCCAGCGGATTGCGCTCCGCGGCCTGCCGCAGCGGCAACAGCACCGCCTCGGCACGACCGCGGCGCAGTGCCGTGTCCGCCGCCTCGCACACCACCGACACGTATTCGTGCTCCAGCATGACGAAGACGGGGTGGCTGCTGCTGACCGGTTCCAGATCCGCCGCGCACCGCCCCTGCCACAGGCCCAGAGCGGCGGTGAACAGGCCCAGGGAGCCCGCCGGATCGCCCGCCGCGTCCGCCTGCCGCGCCCGGTCGACCAGGGCCCGGAAGTTCAGCAGGTCGAGGCAGTCGGCGTCGACGCGCAGGAGGTACCCGCCCGCCTGCCGGGCGAGCCACCGCCCGGGCGACCTGGCGGGCAGGTCCGGTTCCAGGAGCCGGCGCAGGGCCCCGACGTACCGGTGCACCGCGTTGGACGCACTCGACGGCGGATCACCGTCCCACAGCAGGTCGATGAACTCGTGCATCGAGACGGGCCGACCGGCACGCGCCAGGAGCACGGCGAGGATGAGCCGCTGCTGCTTCGGGCCGAGCAGCAGCTCGCCGCCGCCCCGCCAGACGCGTACCGGTCCCAGGACGGAGAACTGGATGGCGTGATCGCCTGACTCGCGCGACAACCCTGTCATCGTGGATCTCTCCTTGCCGCCGACCCCGCTCTCCGGCCACCGCTTCCCCCACCGTTCAGCGGCGCCGGCCGGTCATGGCCGGCTCGTGTCTACTGTGTGCTGCTCATACGTGTCGTTCGCCGAGACGTCGTTCGGATCGTCAGCGGAGCGGGCTGTTCGGTTGCAGGAATGCGCTGAGCTTCCGCCTCCGCCGGCCGTCGGTGGCGGCCGGCCGCTCCGCCCGTTCCGACCGGCCGCTGCGCCGGTTCCGGTTACGGCCGACCGCTGACAGCCGAGGGGGCATCGGCCGCGAGCACCTACGCAGGCACCTACGCGAGCCGGAGGACGACGCGGCGGGTTCCTGGGCCGGCCGTCGCCCCGCCCCCGTACCCGTACCGGCCGGCAAGGAGGCCCGGGTACCGGCGGAAGGCGCACAGCCAGGCCATGAGGGCTGCGGGGACCGGTTCGGCGGATCCGAGCGCGGATCCAGGTCCGGGGGCTTCGTTCCGGGGCCCGGCCGGGTCGTCGCGGACGGCAGGAGAAGTCCCGGCGCCCCTCCGTAAGGCGGAGCACGACCCTTGTCCTGTCCGCAGGGCACGAGACGGCCCGCCGCGCAGGGCACGAGACGGTCGTCGGAACGCGGCGCCCGTTTCGGCCGGCTCTACGGTATCGGTGGGGACGGACTCGGTCATGGACCTCTCCACGTCGTCACGGAGGAGCCCCACCGCCGTGTGGCCGGCACCGACGGCTTCGGGAGACATGTCGACGGTTCCGGCCGTCCGCGGGATCTCCCGGCGGCCGGATCGGTGCGGGTTTCGTGCGGGTGGGCTCGGCTGGACCGCTTGATCACGGCACTCCCCCCAAGCCCGTCGATGCACGCCAAGTGTGCGGCGCTCACTTCAATATGGTCGGTCATTTTCATTCTGTCAAACCGGTCTCACCTTCCGCTTCGGCTCGAATCGCCCAGAACGGACAGGGTGGTCACCCGCCCCTGGCGGGGCGCGGGGTGCGCAGGGTGCTGTGGGGTCTTCGAGGTGCGCGACAAGGCCGTAACGCTGCCCGATCGGGCGGAGCGGTCCTCGGGATGCCGAGCGTCCGCACCAAGAGCGGCGAGACTGCGCACGCACCGGATCCGTGGGGGGTCCGTGCACGGCCCGACGGTGGCGTTGCCGCCGAGGCCGATCCGCCTCCTGAAGCGCCGACGGCGTCTCACGGGGCGAGGGCCGCTGCCCAGGACGTCCGGCCGCCACGGCGGGGCGGCGGCCGGCAGGGGTGGCCGGGGCTCCGGCTGCCCCTGCCGCCGGGCAGGGGGTGACTGGGTGCCGTGGATGCCGTAGCGCCCGCCCCGGCGTCGTCGCCCGCGCGTTCACGGTGGACTTCGTGGACGCGCGTCCCGGCCCGCACCGGCTACGCCTGCCCGGTCCGCACCGGCCGAGCCTCACCCTCGCGGACAGCGGCGGCGTCGTCCTGTCCCGCGAGGGCTACTGGCTCCACCGCACAACCGCGGCCATGCGGAGGCTCGCCACGCCCGGACGGGTCGCGCTGTCCGCGACGGCCGGCGAGGCCCTGCGTCCCGGCCGTCCCGTGCCGCAGCGGATGCCTTCGACAGCCGTCCTGTGCGACAGCCGTCCTCTGCGGACGCGCTCCCGACAACCGCACCAGGCCGGGAATCGGTCCCACCGCGAAGGGTGCTCGGCGCCCCCGTCACCCCGTCTGCTTAGCTGTCGCAATGAGCAACCCCAACCCAACCTCCCCTTCGGAACCCGTCGTTGGTTCCGCTGAGCTGTTCCAGGACCCCTACGCGGTCTACGGCCGGTTGCGCGAGGAGGGACCGGTCCACCGGATCACCGGGACGGACGGCCTTCCCGCGTGGGTGGTCACCCGGTACGACGACGTCCGACAGGCGCTCGCCGATCCCCGGCTGTCCCTGGACAAGCGCAACGCGACCCCGGGCGGCTACCGGGGCATGGCCCTGCCGCCCGCGCTGGACGCCAACCTCCTCAACATGGACCCGCCGGACCACACACGTATCCGGCGCATGGTGTCCAAGGTGTTCACCCCCCGGCACGTCGAAGGGCTCCGGGTGCCGATCCGGCGCACCGCGGACCGGCTGCTCGACTCCCTGTCGGGACAGGACGTGGCCGACCTGATCCCGTCCTACGCCGCCCCGCTGCCGATCATCGTCATCTGCGACCTCCTCGGCGTGCCCCAGGAGCGGCGCCCCGACTTCCGTGCCTGGACCGACGCCCTGGTCGCGCCCGACCCGGCGCGGCCGGAACGGGCCAGGGAGGCCGTCGGCCGGCTGCTGTCCTTCTTCACCCGGCTGATCGCCGACAAGCGTGCCCGTCCGGCCGACGACCTGCTGTCCGCCCTGATCGCCGTACGCGACGAGGAGGACCGGCTCAGCGAGGACGAGCTGATGTCGCTGGCCTTCCTGATCCTCGTCGCGGGGTACGAGAACACGGTCCACCTGATCGGCAACGCGGTCGCGGCACTGCTCGCCCACCCGGACCAGCTGGCGGCGCTGCGGGCCGATGCCGGTCTGCTGGACCGGGCGGTCGAGGAACTGGCGCGCTACGACGGTCCGGTACCCCTGGCGATCCGCCGTTTCCCCACCGAGGACATCGTCATCGGTGGGGTCACGGTCCCGGCCGGCGAGACGGTCCTGCTGTCGCTGGCCGCCGCGCACCGCGACCCCCGCCGCTTCACCGACCCCGACCGGCTGGACCTCGGCCGTGACGCCACCGGGCACCTGGCGCTGGGGCACGGCATCCACTACTGCCTCGGCGCTCCGCTGGCCCGGATGGAGACGGGCATCGCGCTCACCGCTCTCTTCGACCGCTTCCCCGGCCTCTCGCTCGCCGTCCCCCCGCAGGACCTGCGCCGGCGCCCGTCCATGCGCTCGCGTGGCCTGCTCGCGCTCCCGGTCCGCACGGCGGACCGACCGGGCCGCACCGACCGCCGCGCGTCGGTCGGATGACCGATGCCCGCGTGGCGGGAAGGAGGAAGGGTTGGCCGTATCGACGCGAACGTTGCTGAAAGGCGCGACATGTCACACCGGCGGAACGGCCGACGCCACTTCGTGGACCTCGGCGTCCTCACCTTCGAGATGCGCTACGGCGCCGATTCGACGATGCACCTCACCGTCGTCGACGGAGGGGGCGTACTGCCCGACGGGCACACCGAAACCGTGACCACCACGGTGGCCGAGGTCCGCCCCCACGTCTACCTCACATCCTGGCGGGAGCGACGCGGTACCAGGGTCCTCCACCTGGAGGACTTCGAACGCGGGCGGGTGCACTCGCGTATCGCGCTGCCCGGCGGCGAACCGCACGCCCGCCTCGGGACCCTCACACGACTGCGCTGAGCCGGCGGGCAAGGGGCCGGCGACGGCGACGGGAACGACCGCGACGGTAGGCTCGGCCCATGGCCGCACCCGACACCGACCCGCCCGCGCCGCCCCGCCGCACGCGCAACCCGGAGCTGCACCGACGGGCCATTCTGGAGGCCGCCTCACAGGCCTTCGCCGAGCGCGGCTACCACCGGGCCACCCTGCGGGACATCGCCCGTCGTGCCGGCGTCACCCATGGCTCGGTGCTGCGTCATTTCGGCAGCAAGGAGAGCCTGTTCCTGGCGGCTGTCCCGGGCACCCGGGACATCGACGCCCTGGCCGAGGACACCCGGGAACCCCTCGCGGCCCGTATCGCCCGCGGCTACGTACACCGCATGGAGAGCACCGACGGCAACGACACGTTCGTGGCGCTGCTGCGCAGCGCCGCCGCCGACACCGGCAGCGCCGCCGCCCTGTACGTGGCGATGCAGGAACGCACCGACGAGGTGTACCGCCGGCTCCTGGACGAGCACGACCTGCGGCACCGGCTGCCGTTCGTCGCCGCCCTGCTCGTCGGCGTCACGTTCAGCCGGTACGTCGTACGCGCCGGAGCCCTGGCGGAGATGAGCGCGGACGAACTGACCGCGGACCTCACCGCCTCCCTCGAAGCCCTGCTCCACGGGAACTCCGGCACCGCGGACGCGCCCGTCGGGCGGGGCCTGGGACGGTGACGGCCGGCGGAAGCCACCGTGGCGGACCCGGACGCGTGCGCCCGACCGCTCGAAGCCGCCTGGACGTCACGGGGCCGGGGCGGCCTGGGCGTGCCAGACCCAGGTGACCCGCTCGTACAGCCGCTCGAAACCGGCGCGCAGCATGTTGTGCAGGGACGTGTTGTGGTCGCCGGGGCCCTCCGCGCCGGTCTCGGCGACGAGCCATCGGCAGCCTGCCTCCCGGGCGGCCCGCGCGCGTACGGTGAGCAGTGCCGACTGGGCGCCGCGACGGCGTCCTTCCGGCAGGGTGGCGGCGCCGAACATGTCGGCGCAGTCACCGTTCAGGAAGACGCTCGCGACCGCGATGATCCGCTCGTCCTCCCAGACGGCGTACTGCCGCCAGCCGGGCCTGCCGACGCACGACGCGGCCATGTCGATCAGGGCGGCCGGCTCGGTGACACCGAAGGTGGTCATCATGACCGTGGCCCACTCGTGCGCCTGCTCGGGCCGGACCGGGCCGACGCGCAGACCGGGTTCGAGCGCCGCGACGCCGTCGGTCGCGGCCAGCGCGCTCTCCGTGTCGCAGCCCAGCTTGACGTAACGATTCCCCTCGGTGAGGCCGAGCTGTGCGGCGGTCGCGGCCCAGTCCGGCGGCAACAACGCCGGGGCGATCATCAACGAGCCCTGGGCGATGCCCTGTTCACGGTAGAAGTCGCACACCTCCGCGACGGCGTCCGCCGTGACCGGCTGCTCCGCACCGAACCCGCCGGCCCGGTCGAAGAAGCGGCTGGGGTTCTCCCGGACCGCCACCGCGAGCACCGGGCCGAACCGCCGGGAGCCGATGCCCAGCGCGTTGCGCAGGGACGGCGGCGCGCCGGTCACGAAGTCCGCGTAGGCCTCGATCTCGGTCCGCTCGCCAAGGTCGACCGGCACGGTGGTTCTCATTCCTGGTTCTCCTTCTCCTGGTCGTGCGGTCGTGCGGTCGTGCACGGACCCCAGCACGGCGGCGGCGAACACGTCCGCCTCCTCGACATGCCCGAAGTGGCCGCTCTCCCGCGGCTCGCACAGGCGGGTGTCCGGCCGGCTGCGCGCGGCGAACAACTCCTGCGCCGGCTCCGGCGTCCCGCGTGCGCCGGGGTGGGACGGCGAGTCGGCGGCCGGTCACACATCGCCGGAGGCCGGCGTCAGCGCACACGGCCCAGCAGGGCCGCGAGCGCAAGGTGTGACTTCTCCCTCGTGCTCAGGGAGACCCGGCCGGCCAGCACGGCCGCGGGCTCGCTCTCGATGGTGTCGAGCAGTCCCCGGTAGATGCTCGCCATCGCGCCGACGCACGCCCGGCTGCGACGGTCGAGCAACGGTAGCAGCCTGAAGCCCTCCTCGAACAACGCGCGCGCCCTGCCCGCCTCGAACCTGACGAGGTCGTCGAACTCCGCGCCGGCGGGGACGGAGCCTGTCGTGAAATCGGCGTCGGCGCAGGCGAAGCGTTCGACGTCCTCGGCGGGCAGATAGCGTCTGCCCATGGCGGCGTCCTCGCGGACGTCCCGGAGAATGTTGGTGATCTGCAACGCCAGTCCCAGGGTGTCGGCGTACTCCCGTCCCTGGTCGGGGTCCGCGCAGCCGAAGACCCCGAGGGACAGCCTCCCGATGGAGCCGGCGACACACCGGCAGTAGGAGAGGAGATCGGCGAAGGTCTTGTAATCCCTCTGCTCGACGTCCATCGTGACGCCGGCGATCAACTCGTGGAACGCCTCCAGGGGGATCGGGAAACGCCGGGCCGCGTCCGCGAGCGCCAGGCGGACCGGGTCCGCCGCGTCCTCCGGGTCGGCGTGCCCCGACATCAGCCCGTCCACCATCGAGCCGACGCGCCCGAGCAGTTCCGTCTTGCGCCGTGTCTCCAGGTCACCGTCGCCTATGTCGTCCACCCGGCGCGCCAACGCGTAGATCGCCGACATGGCACGCCGCTTGGGGCCCGGCAGCAGCCGGACACCGTAACTGAAGTTCTTCGCCTCGTTGCGCGTCACTTCCTCGCAATGCCGGTATGCCGCCCGCACATCGTCCGTCCGGGCACCGGAGTGGTCATGGAACACGGCCACACTGATCAACTCTTCCGCTCAAGGAGAGGCCCGAACGCTCACCACCGGAGCCGCCGGACGCGGTACGCCAGCGTAGGGCAGTCGCACAGGGCGCCGAACCGGGAGTGTCCAGGGGGGAAGCAAGTCGTCCCGATCGGCCCGCCGTTGCGGGACGTGTGAAGCCGTCCCGCGCGACAGAGCACATACGTGTGCACCGCTGGACAGCAAGGCACGTGTCGGCGACCGACTGCTATGTTGCTCCGCGTACATGTGTGGCGGCCGTACGGCCGCGCCGTGCCTCGCCGAACTCGCGCGCACGGACGGGGGGTTGCCACGGGGCCGTTGAGCAGGAGGACATATGCCGAACATCGCGGAGAACCTGTCGGCGACGGCGCGGCTCCACCCCGATCAACCCGCACTCCGGTTCGGTGACACCGTGATGACGTACGCGGAACTGGACACCGCTGCCTCCGGCATCGCGGGGACGCTCCGGGCGGAAGGGCTGGCGGACGGTGACCGGGTGTGCGTGATGCTGCCCAACGTCCCGGCGTTCGTGGCGCTCTACTACGGCGTCCTGCGCGCCGGCGGAGTCGTCGTACCGATGAACCCGCTGCTCAAGGAGCGGGAGATCCGGCACTGCCTGACCGACTCGGGTGCGGCCCGCCTGTTCGTGTACGAGGACGTCGCACCGGAGGCGACGGCGGCCGCCGCCGGGGCGGGTGTGCCGGTGACCGCGGTCGGTGCGGTGCTGCCGCCGGCCGGCGAACAGGGGCCGCTCGCCGAGCCGTCACCCCGGGACGACGGCGACCTCGCCGCGCTCCTGTACACCTCCGGGACGACCGGAACGCCGAAGGGCGCCGCGCTCACCCACGGCAACCTGGGCCGCAACGCTGAGATCCTGGCCGACCACGTCGTCCGGATCACCGACCGGGACGTCATGATGGCGTGCCTGCCGCTCTTCCACGCCTTCGGCCAGACCGGCAGCATGAACTCCGCGATCCGCCGGGGTGCCTGCCTGGTGCTCGTACCCCGCTTCGACGCGACCCGGGTCCTGTCCATGCTGGGCGAGTTCGGGGTGACCGTCTTCGTCGCCGTGCCCACGATGTACAACGCGCTGCTGCACGAGCCCCCGGTCACCACCGGTCCCGAGGCGGGTGCCCTGAGAGTGTGTGTCTCGGGCGGAGCCCCCCTGCCGGCCGAGGTGCTGTACGGATTCGAGAAGCGCTTCGGCTGCGCGGTGGGGGAGGGCTACGGTCTGTCCGAGACCTCACCGGTGACCACCTTCAACCACCTCGACCGACCCCGCAGGGCCGGCTCGATCGGCACCCCGATCCAAGGGGTCGAGGTGCGTCTGGTCGACGGGGCCGGACACGACGTGCCGGCCGGCGAGGTCGGTGAGATCGCCATCCGGGGCCACAACGTCATGGCCGGGTACTGGAACCGGCCCGAGGACACGGCCGAGGCGATCCCGGACGGGTGGTTCCGCAGCGGCGACCTGGCCCGACAGGACGACGACGGCTACTTCTTCATCGTCGACCGGAAGAAGGACATGATCATCCGGGGTGGGTACAACGTCTACCCACGGGAGGTGGAGGACGTGCTGTACGAACACCCCGACGTCCTGGAAGCGGCCGTGCTCGGTGTCCCGCACGCGTCCCTCGGCGAGGAGGTCGCCGCGGCCGTCGTCCTCCTGCCGGACGCCCGGGCCACGGAGGAGGAGCTGCGCGCCTTCGTGAAGGCGCGTGTCGCCCCGTACAAGTACCCCCGGGAGATCCGGTTCCTCCCCTCCCTGCCGAAGGGATCCACCGGCAAGATCCTGAAGCGGGAGATCCGCCTCCCTCGATGACCCGTACGGCCCACCGCAGTGGTGGCCGAGCGCCGTCATCGGGGAGGGCGGGGCCTCCGCGATGACGGCGCCCTGGCCGGCACCGCCTACCGTGCGCCGCCCGCGGGACGGCCCGGCCTCACTTCAGGTGCCGGTCCAGGAACCGGCACCCGTCCTCCAGCTCGAACCACGGGGTGCCGGTGTGCCCGCCGAGGTTGGCGTGCAGCGTCTTCTCCTTGCTGCCGAAGGCGTCGAACAGGTCCAGGGCCCGTTGCCGGGGGTTCCCTTCGTCGTCCCACTGGAGCAGGAACAGCAGCGGGATGGTGACCTGCCGGGCCTCCTCGCGCTGGGCACGGGGCACGTACCCCCCGGCGAAGAAGCCCGCGGCCGCGATGCGTGGCTCGGCCACCGCCAGCCGGATACCGAGGGCGGTCCAGCCCCCGGAGTACCCGACCGGGCCGCTGATCCCGGGCAGTTCGAGGAGGGCGTCCAGAGTGGTCCGCCATTCCGGGACCGCGTTATCCACGAGCGGGCCGATGAAGGACTCCAGGATCTCGTCGACCGGCTCCCCGGCCCGCGTCGCCCGCCGGAGTTCGGCACGGGCCTGCTCGTCGGCGGCGGAACGGGGACGGTCACCGCACCCGGCGGCGTCGATGGTGGCCACCGCGTAGCCGCGCGCCGCGGTGTACCGGGCCCGGGCCACGAGCCGGGGGTCCGCCTTGGGCAGGCCGTTGTTGTGGGCCATCAGGACCAGCGGGGCCGGTGCGGAGCCGGGCGTCCACAGGGTGCCGGGGATCTCGCCGAGGGTGAATTCGCGTTCTATGACGCCGTCGTCGAGGCGCTGTTCGGAAGTGAAGTGCACGGTCGTGCCTTTCGGGAGTGCGCGTGAACGGCGCTCCCGGACGACCTATCGCCCGACCGTGACCCCGGAGGGGAGCACCCATGTCGATACGTTCACGGGTACCACCTCCTCGTTCTCTCGCACGGCCTCCGGGAGACTAGCAACGGTCGCCGTGGTCCGCCAACGGGTTTCGGCGCGGGCGGGCAGCACGTCCACCGGCAACGACGGGGCGGACTCCATGCGGCAGCCGACCGTGTCCGGGAGGATGCCGCGACCGTGGTTCAGGGGCGGGCATCGGGCCGGGGACCCAGCCGGGCCCAGGGCAACCCGCGGGATGTCGCACCGCGGGCGGCCGACCGGCATCCGGGGACACGCCGGTCGGCCACTCCGCCCGCCGGTCCACGACGGGGCGCGCCCGGACCGGCCCCACGAGCGTGGCAGCGGCCGGCGCCGGCTCACAAGACCGACGCGGCCGGCCTGCCCTCATGGTCCGCGTCCGGTGACCTGTCAGGCAACCCGGGGCCGCCGCGGGGCCGGCCGGCGGCTTTCCAGTAGAGGAAGGAACTGATCCAGGCCGCGAGGAAGAGACCGCCGATCAGGTAGCCGACACCGTTGAGGTCGATGCCGGCCGGCCAGGGCACGGTCCGCTCCACCGCGGGCACCCTGCTGCGCAGCAACGTCATCAGGTTCACGGCTCCGACCAGCAGCGCCGCCGCGGCCGACAGGCCGGTGGTGGTGAGGTTGTAGTGGATGCGCCGCAGCGGATGGACGAAGGCCCACCGGTACGCGGCGGACATGAAGGCCCCGTCGAGGGTGTCGAAGAGACTCATGCCGCACGTGAAGAGCAGCGGCAGGAGCATCAACGCGTACCACGGGACGCCCGAGGTGGCACCGGCACCCGACAGGACGAGCAGGGACACCTCGGTGGCGGTGTCGAAGCCGAGCCCGAAGAGCAGGCCGAGCGGGAACATGTGCCACGGACGGGTCGTCGACGAGGTGAGACGGCGCAGCAGCCGGGAGAACAGCCCCCGCTCGTCGAGGACCCGCTCCAGCCGCTCCTCGTCGTACGCCCCTCGGCGCGCCGACCGGTACACGGCGGCGATGCGACGCAGCGCCAGCAGGTTGAACACGCCCACCAGGCACAGGAACACCCCGGAGACGGACGTACCGAGCACGGACAGGATGCGGTGGGCGGCGGACGAGTCGTCGGTCAGCCGGGTCGCCAGGCGGGCTCCGACAGCCGTCAGCAGACTCAGCACGACGACGACCGAGGAGTGTCCCAGGGCGAACCAGAAGCCCAGGTCGGCCGAGGGCCGCCCTTCGGCCAGGAACCGGCGGGTGGTGTTGTCGATCGCGGCGATGTGGTCGGCGTCGAAGGCGTGCCGGGCGCCGAGCACGTACGCCGTGACGCCCAGCCCGGTGCCGAAGACCTGCGTGCCCACCGAGAACCGGTGCGCGGACACCACACAGGCGAGCACCGCGAAGGCGCACACGGTCGTGACGGCGATGACCGAGACCAGGGCGACCGTGCTCCGGTGCTCCCTGACGAACCTGCCCATCACGTCAGCAAGGGGCATCGGAACTCCCGGGCCGCACCAGCACCGAGTAGGACACGCCGAGGCGCTCCGCGGGGAACCCCAGCGCCCGTACGGTGTTCAGCAGGGCGTCGGTCATGATGCTCTCCACCTGGGTGACGCGCGGGTCGAGGGGTGTGTACGCCGCCTCGTGCGGGGCCCAGCTGATCAGGAGGGACCCGGGCCCGTAGTGCTCCGGGCAGGCGCGGACCTCCACTCCTCCGGTCAGCGCCTCGGTCTGTACGCCGAATCCCGCGCGCAGCAGGGAGAAGATGAGGCCGGGCGCCGACGGGGTGCCGTCGAGGCCCAGCGCGGCGACGACGGACCGGGCCTGCCGGCGCAAGGCCTCGCTGTCCGCGCCGTTGATGGTGTGGGACATGGGATCACCGGGGGGAGGAGGGAAGACGGTGCCGCGGACGCGGCCGGAACTGGTGGTAGCGGTGGATGTCGCGCTCACAGCACACCTTGTTGGTCCAGGCCCTGCCCCGCCCGGACAGGGCCGGCGCCGCCGCGGCCACCAGGGCTCCGGCCAGGGGCGCCACCATGTAGGCCCAGAACAGGTGGTGGTCACCCGAGACGACGTGCGGTCCGAAGTTGCGCGCCGGATTGAAGCTCGCACCCGTCCGGGAACCGGTCGTGGTGATCAGCGCCCAGACGACGGCGCCGACCACCCACGGCGTCGACCGCGGCCGGGGCCTGGCCGTCATGACCGCCAGCACCCACAACAGGACGGCGGTGCTCAGCGACTCGCCGAGCACCACGACGACGGGATCGTCCCAGCCGGGACCGGGCTGGATCAGCCCGTCGTGGACCGCGGTGACCCGCTCGCCCCAGATCCCGCGGGCGGCGAGCACCCCGAGCACCGAACCGCCGAGCTGGAAGGCGCTGTACGCGACCAGATCGGTGATGCCCAGCACGCCCCGGAGGGCCATGAAGAGGCTGATCGCCGGGTTGAGATGGGCACCGGACTCCTTGCCCGGCGGGGTGAGGGCGAACGCCGCGACACTGCCGCCGACCGCGAGTCCCACCACGGCCAGGCGCGCGGTCAGCGGGCAGGAGGACAGGTATCGCCCGTCGGCCCGCATCGTGAAGGAGACCGCGGTGAGAGCGGCCAGGACCAGCCAGGCCGTGCCCAGCGCCTCCGCGAGGTACGACGAGACCGGACGGCCGAGCACCACCCACCGCGCGCCGGCGGCCTGGGTCTTCGGGCCCCGCGGCGGCTCGTGCGGTTCGCCGCCGGGCGCGGCGTGCGGAACCGGGGTGTCCGCCGCCGCGCCCGGCCCTGGCAGAGCCCCGGTCACGGCAGCCGGGGCGTGGTGACGCCGATCATGGTGTCCCGGGTGACGAGAGCGGCGAGTTCCTCCTCGCTCATGTCCTCCGTGCCGGCGGGACGCATCGGCAGCACCAGGTAGCGCATGTTCGCGTTGCTGTCGTGGACGCGGATGGTCACCTCGTCCGGCACCTCGGTGCCGAACTCCCGCAGCAGGGTCCGTGGTTCACGCACGGCACGGGCACGGTAGGGGCGGCTCTTGTACCAGTCCGGCGGCAGGCCCAGGACCGGGCGCGGGTAGCACGAGCAGAGTGTGCACACGACCAGGTTGTGCACGTCGGGCGTCTGCTCCAGCACGATCAGCTTGGTGCCGTCGTAGTTGTCGATGCCGAACTCCTCGATGGCGGCCGTGCCGTCGGCGAGGAGGCGTTCCTTGAAGGCCGGGTCGGTCCATGCCCGGGCGACCAGCGCCGAACCGAGCGCGGGCCGGTGCGCGTCGAGGGTCTCCACCATGGCGCGCACCTCGTCGGCGGAGATCAGGCCCTTGTCCACCAGCAGTTCGCGGATGGCCTGCTGCAGGACGTCGAAGTAGTCCGGTTCCCCGGCGGTGTTCTCGATGGGTGCGTGCGGGTCCGCGGCACCCGTGCCGCCGTGCGTGTGGTCGCCGTGGTCGACGATGCCGTGCGCGGGGTCGTGCGTGGTCGACACGAGGTCAGGCTCCTTGCATGGGGGAGTGGTCGACCGGCTCAAGCCAGTGCTCGTATATCTCCAGTTCGAGGACGTCGTCCGCCGGTCCGTCGTAGTCGGGCCAGAGGGCGGACTGCTCGATGCGCACCCGGTACAGGCGCACGTCGGTGCCCTCGTTGACGCCGTACGCCTCGCGCTCCGGATTGAGGAAGCGGGGCAGGACGCGCTCGATCCGGCCCTCCTTGCCGCGGACGTAGACCGGGGTTCGTACGTGGCCCGGGGCGTCGCGGTCGGCGATGCGCACCTTCTGGTCCTTGACGAAGCGAGTGCTCACGCGGCGGCCTCCGTCAGCCGCGCCCGGATCTCGTTCATCTTGGCGCCCAGTTCCTCCGAGGTGATGACGCCCTTCTCGATCAGCACCTTGGACGCCGAGACGGCCCACCTCTCGTAGTAGGTGAGTTCGCCGACGAGCTGCGCACCGAGGTCCTCCACCCCGCGGCGCTTCTCCTCCGTGTTGACGAGCTTGTGCTCGGCGAGGACGTTGAGCAGCGCGTGGCAGCTCTTCTCGAAGGGGGTCATCTCGTGGTCCGACTGGACGACCGGCCCGGCCGGCAGTCCGCCGAGGTCGTGCGCGGGGCGCACGACCATGTCGCGTTTGGTGGCCATTGCTCTCCTTGGACGCTCGCACGCGAGGGGGCCGGTACGGGACCCCGTTCACGTGTCCGTTACGAACACCTGGGAGGGAGCTTGCGGTGGCGGCCGGTCCGGGGCATCGGTCAATCGACTGACGGCGTCACGCGGCGTGGTGGGCGCTTCGGGCCGGCGGACGCGCGGGGTACGGGAACGGCCCGGCACCGCGGGTGCGGTGCCGGGCCGTGGAGGTGCGGCGTCAGTGGCGGTCGGGGGCGCTCAGTGGCGGTCGGCGGTGGTGCGGCCGTAGCGCCGCTGGAAGCGTTCCACCCGGCCGGCGGTGTCCACGACGCGCGAGGTGCCGGTGTAGAACGGGTGGCTCGCCGACGAGATCTCGACGTCGACGACCGGGTACGTGGTGCCGTCCTCCCACTCGACCGTGCGCTGGGACTCGATGGTGGAGCGGGTCAGCAGCTGGAAGCCTGCCGCGCGGTCGCGGAAGACGACGGGGCGGGAGACGGGGTGGATGCCGTTCCTCATGGGGTGTTCCTCCTCGGGGGAAGTGCGTTCTTCAGGAGGGCCGGAGTGCACGGGGGTCAGCGCTCCTCGCGGGGGTCAGTGCTCCCCGCGGGGGTCAGCGCTCCTCGCGGAACAGGACGTGCGCGCCGGCCACCGGGTCGTACTTGCGCAGGACGAGCCGGTCGGGGTCGTTCAGACGGTTCTTGCGGGTCACGTAGGTGACTCCGGTGCCGGCCGTCGACTTCAGCTTGACGACCGGGCGTGTGGTGCTGCGTGCCATGAGGGACTCCTTCCGCCGACCGCCCGAGCCCGTTGACTCGAACATGTCAGACAGTTCTCTCAACACCACCACCCCGCGATGCATTCCCGGGACCGGGGACGAACGGTGGCACCGAGAACGCCCTGTGGGTTCGTCCTCGCACGTCCGGTCCGGTCAGCTCAGCAGGGCGGCCGTGAACGTCTCGCGGTGGTCCACCAGCCATGTCCGCACACGGTCCCAGCGTTCCCATCCGCCGCGCTCGGCCAGCGCCCGGAGACAGCCGGGGTCGCCGTCGGCCACGCGGCGGGCGACGAAGGCCCGGCAGACCTCCGTGGCCTGCTCGATGACGCCGGGCAGCTCGGCGCGGTCGTCCGCCGAGAGGCCGTAGCCGTCGGCAAGGATCCGCAGCCGTGCGGGCGCGTCCAGCCCGCCGGGATGCAGGGCGGCCGCGGATGCGGGATCGAGCATGGGCACCCAGTAGCGGGCGGTCATGGCGATGTCCCAGAGGGGACGGCCCGGGGCCGCCAGGTCGAAATCGATCAGGGCGGCGGCACGGCCGGCGCGGAAGACGACGTTCTCCGGGCACACGTCGTTGTGGCACAGCATCGTTCCCCCCTCCGGGTCGGCCAGGTCCCGGGGCCACTCGGCACGGGTGTCGACCTCGACGGCCGCGCTGGTCTCGTGCAGGCGCCGCAGCAGGCTCCCCACCGATTCGAGGGCACTCTCCGTCATCGCCCAGTCCGGGAACGGCGGCAGAGGCACGTCGCCGGGGACGAAGGTCAACTGCTCGCGGCCGTCCGGGGTGCCCCCGACGGAGACCGGCGCCGCGTCGAAGCCGTGGTCCCTCAGCGCGAGGAGATGGGCGTGCAGGGCGCGTGCGTTGCGCGGTGCCGGGCGCTCCACCAGCTCCCCCCGCTGGAAGACCGCCCCCGCGTTCATCATCCCGCCGACCAGCGCCTCGTCCTCAGCCGTCATGAGGAGCACGCTATCGCCGGACCGGGCCCGCGCGGGCGGGGCCGCGGACCCGGCACGGACGAGCGCCCGGCGCTCACACGCGAGGACCCGGATGCGGCCGGGAACCCGGGCACGGCGTCCTCGTGTCCAGCAGGCCGTGCCTGGTGGGTGACACGGCCCGGGTGACCCGGGGAAATCCCAGCCTTTCCACCCGGTCGTCTCAGCTCCGGCGCGCGACACCTCGACGTGCGAGCTCACCGGTACCGAGGCCGGACCGCCCGCTCCCGGGCCGGCCCGGCGGCACGCCCCGGCGCTCAGAACCGCGCGGGCAGGCTGTCCAGGGCCTTGACCGTCTCAGCGGCGAAGCCGGCCGTGGCGGCGGGCTGTCCGGTCGCCCACCACACGTGACCGTCGGGCCGCAGCAGTGCCGCGGTCACGCCGGCCCAGTGGTCCCCGCCGGTGGTGGAGAGCCGGCTGCGGTGGACGGCGACGCCGGCCGTCGCCGCCCGTTCGGCCACCTCCGTGGGGACCGGGGTGTCACCCATGGCCAGCAGCACCGGACGGCCGTCGTGCAGCAGCGGGAGGACGCCCTCGCCCTCGGGGTCGTAGGCCCGGACCCCGGTGAGGGGATGGGCGTCCGCGTCGGCCGGCGGATAGGCCGTGTCGAGTCCCGAGAGCTTGCCGGCCAGCATCCTGGAGAAGTGCGGCTCGTCGGCGATCGCGTCGCTCAGCAGGGACCGCAGCGCGGTGACGTCCGGGGTGAGACCCGTGATCAGCGCGCTCTGCGCCAGCGTGTGCTCAGCGAGCTCCTCGCCCACCGCGTGCCGTTCCGAGTGGTAGGTGTCGAGCAGCTCCGAGTCGGCCCTGCCCTGTGCGACGGCGGCCAGTTTCCAGCCGAGGTTCATGGCGTCCTGGAGCCCCACGTTGAGACCGACCCCGCCCGCGGGGAAGTGGCTGTGCGCGGCGTCCCCGGCCAGCAGCACCCGGCCGGCGCGGTAGGACGCGGCCAGGCGCGTCGCGTTGCCGAACCGGGTCAGCCAGGACGGGTCGCGCATGCCGAAGTCGGTGCCGGCGATGCGCCGCGCGGCGTCCCGGAGTTCGTCCAGCGTGAGCGGATCGCGGTGCTGGTTGAGCGGATCGTACCCGGTGACGCGGTACCTGCCGTGCGGCAGCGGCACGACCAGGAGGCGACCGGCCGCGTTCAGGGCCTGGAACCCGGCCGGCGGCGGACTGTCCAGCACGACCTCGCCGAGGTACCCGTACGCGGAGGTCCCGGTCCCGGGGAAGTCGACGCCCGCTTCCCGGCGCACGGTGCTGCGGGTGCCGTCGGCGCCGACGACGTACTCGGCGGTCACCGCGTAGGTGCCCGCGGGGCCCCGGACCCGGAGGGTGACGGCCGCGTCGTCCTGGGTCAGGGAGACCACCTCGTGGCCCCGCCGGACCTCCGCGCCCGACTCGACCGCGTACCGCTCCAGCAGTTCCTCGGTGGCCGACTGCGGGAAGGCCAGCATGAAGGGGAAGGGCGTGGGCAGTTCCCGGAAGTCCAGGCGGTTGTCCAGCATGCCGAAGTGCCACATCGGCATGGGCCGGCCGCCCGCCAGTATCTCCTCGTGGCGTCCGCGCATGGCCAGTACCTCGATCGTGCGGGGATGCACGCCCAGGGCCTTGGAGTGCGGGCTGCGGTGCTCCCCCTGCTCCAGGACGAGGGGGCGTACGCCCGCGAGGGCCAGTTCATGAGCGGTCCACAGGCCGACGGGGCCGCCGCCGACGATGACCACCTGGTGACGCGTGGGCTCCCTGTCTTCGGACATGCCGTCTCAACTCCTGACGCTTGGACGCGCCGCCGGGTCGTAAATGACCAGACGGTCATTGAGAGGATACGACTCTTCCGCTGTAATGACCAGTTGGTCATTTGAGCCGCCGGGCCGTCCGCACGCATCGCTAAGTCATGTGTCGGATGCCGACGCCGAAGGCCCCCCGCACAGTGGGGAGGGCGACAAGAACCCCGGGCAAGGGCCCGGACAAGAGCCCCCGGACCACAAGAACCACCTGGAGTACGAACATGAGTGATCTCGTCGAACTTGCCATCGAGGCGCACGGAGGGCTGGAGCGGTTCCGCCGCTTCTCCTCGCTGACCGCCAAGCTGCACCAGGGCGGTGTCCTGTGGGGCCTCAAGGGCAAGCCGACGGTCCTGGAGGACTGCCATGTGCGGGTCGACCTCACACGTGAGCGGGTGTCCCACTGGCCGTTCGCGCCGACCCGGAACCACTCCGTCTTCACGCCGGACCGGGTCACGATCGAGACCCCGGACGGTGAGGTGGTCGAGGAACTCGACGAGCCGCGCAAGTCGTTCGCGGGCTATGAGATGGAGACGCCCTGGAGCGACGCGCAGGTGGCGTACTTCAGCGGGTACACGATGTGGACCTACCTCACGTCGCCCTTCCTCCTCAAGCAGCCGGGCGTGACGGCCGAGGAGATCGAGCCGTGGCAGGAGAACGGTGAGGAGTGGCGGCGCCTGCGCGTCGTCTTCCCGGACACCATGGCGACGCACAGCAAGGTCCAGACGTACTACTTCAACGTGAGCGGACTTCTCGTCCGCCACGATTACGAAGTGGACATCCAGGGCAGCAACCCCGCGGCCCGCTACCTCATCGATCCGGTGCAGGTCCAGGGAATCACGCTGCCGTCCAAGCTGCGGATCTACCCGCGTCAGCCGGACAACACTCCGGCGCCGGAGCCGCTGATCGTCTCCGTCGACCTGTCCGACTACCGCTTCGAGTGAGCACCGGTCCGGCAGGCCGGCAACACTCCTTACCAGGCCGTCGACCCGCCCTGCCGGGGTGGCCCGGTCCCGGCCGTGGCCGGGACCGGAACCCCCGGCGGGTTCCGCCGGGATGCGGGATCGCCGGGTGTGATACATGTGTCGGTGCCACAGGTGTCTCCCGTGATACGTATGTCACCGTGGAGCCCCGGACCGACCTGGAGAAGCGCGTGTCAGCCTCACCCATTGCCGTGTTCCAGCGCCTCGGTGCCTCCCGTGCGCCCGCCGACACCCCCGCCCTGTTCGGCACCGTGCATGTACTGGGCGCGGGAATCGGGGGACTGTTCGCCGCCCGGGTCCTCTCCGACCACGCCGAGCGTGTCGTCGTGATCGACCCGGACGCGGGAGCGGGGGACGACGGCCGCGCTCCGCGCCCCGGCGTGCCCCAGGGGTCCCAGGTGCACACCCTGCTGCCCGGCGGGCTCCGGCAGTTGGAGCGGTGGTACCCCGGAGCCGCACGCCAGGCCGAGGCACGGGGAGCGGTACTGCCGGGTCCGGACCGGAGCGCGTCCTACGTGGACGGGGTCCAGCAGATCCCCACCCCCAACGTGGACCCCCTCCTCTGCACCCGGCCCTTCCTCGAAGGACTGGTACGCGAACGCACCCTCGGCCTGCCGAACGTCGAGCCGGTCGCCGGCCGCGTCACGGGTCTGGTCCACGACGGCCGGCGCGTCACGGCGGTGCGGTACACGACCGGGGCGGGCGAGGTCGTCCGGGCCGGCGACTTCTTCGTGGACGCCACCGGACGCGGCAGCAGGATGGCCGACTGGCTGGCGGCGGGGGAGTGGCCCCGGCCGCGCACGGAGCGGCTCCACGTCGACGTCCGCTACGTCACGGCGCACTTCGCGCGCTCGCCCGGCTGGACCGGTCCGCTCAGCGGCATCACGCGCCACAGCCCGCGGTTCGCGTCCGGGCGGTTCGCCGGGGCCGCGGTGAACGCCGTCGAGGACCGGCGATGGGCCGTCATGCTCGCCTCCTACGGTGACGACCCGCAGGTGTCGGACGCCGAGGGGTTCCGGGCCCGGTGCGCCGCACTGCAACCGGTCTACCAGGAAGCCGTGAAGGGCCGGCTGACCGGTCGGCCCGTACCCTTCCGGCACCCCGACAACCGCCGGCGCCACTTCGAGGCCCTCGACCGTTTCCCGGCCCGCCTGGTGGCGACCGGGGACGCCGTGGCGTCGTTCAACCCGGTCTACGGCCAGGGCATGAGCTCCGCGATGCTGCACGCGTCCTGCCTGTCCGAGTACCTGTGCGGTGAGCCGGACCTCGATATGCCCGCCCGGCACTTCTTCGCGCTGCAACACGTGGTCGTCGACGCCGCATGGCAGACGTCGGCGACCGCGGACGCCGTACGCCTGGGCCTGGCGGAGGGCCCGGGAGCCGGCCCGCGGTCGCGCACGGACTGGGCGATGCGGCACATCATGGCCGCGGCGGTTCACGACAGCCGGGTGGCCGAGGCGTTCCGGGACGTGAGCTTCATGCTCGCGCACCCGGCGACACTGCTCGCGCCCGGCCTCGTACGGCGTGCGGCGCGGGCCAACGGCGTGCCGGACGAGGAGTTCGACCGCGCCTATGGGCCCGCCGCCTGAGCTCGGCGCTTGACATCGCAGGTCGCTCGTCCTGCTGACCTGCGGTTCTTCTGGGACAGCGTGGGCGGCCGTTCTCCGCGTTCCGGAATGCCGAGTGACGACGTGCGAGAGAACGGCCGCTGCGCATGAGTCTGCCTGCCGATGTGCCCCGGTCGCGCCGCCGTCGGCACCCTGGCACTCATCGCTGCACCTGCCCGACCACTTCGCGGCCGGGCAGGTGCAGTCTGGCGCGGATCCCCGGACGGTGGGCGCGGACGCCGTCCCGCCGGAGCGACCGTGCGCGGCGCGCCTCGGATCTACCGTCCGAGAGGTCGGATCGCCCTCATCACGATGCCGTAGGGGTTACTTCGTACCGTGCAGGCTCTGGTACAGGAAGCTGTCGGCCTCGGTGATGGCCGCCTTGTCGGCGTTGGTGTCGGCCAGCGCGTTCAGCATGAGGAAGTCGTGGATCATGCCCTGGAAGCGCATGGACGTCACGTCGTTGCCGGCCGCGCGGAGCTTGTTGGCGTACGCCTCACCCTCGTCGCGCAGTACATCGGCCTGCTCAGTGATGACGAGCGACTTCGGCAGCCCCTTGAGCTGGTTCAGGCTGGCCCGCAGCGGGGAGGCGTAGATGCTCTTGCGATCCTTGGCGTTGGGCGCGTAGTTCTTCCAGAACCACTCCATCCCCTTGCGGGTCAGCCAGTAGTCGTTGGCGAACTCCCGGTAGCTGGAGTCGTTGAAGTTCGCGTCCGTGACCGGGTAGAAGAGCGCCTGCGCGCGCAGAGCCGGACCTCGCCGCTGCTTGGCCATGAGCGCGACGACGGTGGCCATGTTGCCGCCCGCCGAGTCGCCGGCGACGGCGATGCGGGAGCTGTCGACGTTGATCTCACTGCCGTGCTCGGCGACCCACTTGGTGGCCGCGTACGCCTGCTCGTTGGCGACCGGGAACTGGGCATCGGGCGCGCGGGTGTAGTCCACGAAGATGACAGCCGCGTGCGCGCCGTTGGCTATCTGCCGGGTCAGGCGGTCGTGGGTCTTCTCGTCGCCGAGGACCCAGCCGCCGCCGTGGAAGTACATGATGGCGGGCAGCTTGCCGGTGGCGCCCTTGGGACGCACGATCCTGACCGTCACCTTGCCGGTCGGCCCGACGGGCAGGACCCGGTGCGAGATGTCGGCCGGCAGCAGCCCCTTGGGGTGGGCCTGCAGGTCGTCGAGGGCCTTGCGCGCCTTGGCCACGCCGAGCGTGTACACCGGCGGCTGCTGGGCAGCCTGGTCGGCGAAGGCCTGGGCGGCGGGCTCCAGGACCACGCCGGGCTGCTTATGAGTCTTGGGGGTGATGCTCGCGCTGGCACCGGTGTTGGCCTCGAAGAGGATTCCGAAGGCGAGCGGCAGAGCGGCAGCGATCGCCACGGTCCGGGCCGTACGGCTACGTGCGGGCATGAACTGTCTCCTAGCGCTGGTCGGGAAGCAAACTGAGTGGTCTTGGTGTGGATGGGGAGACCACAGGGACCACACAGCGACCTGAACAGTGTGGGAGTGCGATGCCGACGGTGCCTGTGAGGCCGACCCGAGTCTTTCTGGGCATAAGCCCCACAGTTGCCGTGGGGATAACCCGACAGCCCGTCAGCTTGTAAGGGACCCCTCTGCGTCCCGCCTCGCGTTCATCACAGCCGGCTGGGTCGCCGCACGGTCGCCCTCTGCCGGAAGCCGGTCGCCGCGGGCACCGCTTCCGCGGAGGCCCGGCGCCGTCGAGCGGTCACGCGGGTGCACCGGTGTCCGGCGACCCGGGTGCCGGTCGTGAGCGGACCGCGCGGGCAGGGCAACTGCCGCACTGGGCATGTTACTTGTCCGCCCGTCGGCACCGGAAGCCGAACGGGCCGCTCATCGGCCGCGGCTTCGGTGCCCCTCCACATCGCGGCCGCACTCCGCACCGCCCCGCGTCGCGGGGGTCGAGACCGCCGGACTGGACGAGGAGGGGCTGATCGTCTCCCTGGTGAACGGGTACACCGTGCCGTCCGCCGTCCGGCGCCGGGCGGACGGGGCGGGGGGCCGCACCCGGTGCTGACCGTCACCGGCGGCACGGCCCCCTCGTGTGCCTCACACGTGGCTCACTCGGCCCAGCGCCCCACCGCGGTCAGCCACGCGATGCCCGGGTTAAGCCACGCCGGGAACCTCCGCGTCATCGCCTCGAAGTACTCCGCCCGGCTGGTGGCACCCGCGAAGACCTCCGCGGCCGCACGCAGGTAGTCGCGCGTGTCGTCGATGATGGACGCCGGATCGTCACGCTCGGGGTTCTTGTGCCCGGCCACGACGGTGGTCGGGTTGACGGCGGCCACGGCGTCGATCGCGTCGAGCCAGCTGTCGATGCCGTCGGTGCCGGCCTCGGAGAGGTACTGGTGCACCTGGTTGTAGACGACGTCGCCACTGACGACCAGGTCCAAGGACGGCACGTGCAGGAACGTGGTGTGATCCGTGTCGGTGTGCCCGGCGGCATGCGGTACGAGCGGCTGCCCGTCGACCTGGAGCCCGCCTTCCGGGACGGCCTCGGCGATGACCGGGGTGTCGCCGATCAGGCCGGGGAACGCCGCTCCCCAGAAGGGGTTCGGCCGGCCGCCGGGCGTGGTCCGCTCCATCTCCGCGATCGTCTCGGGCGTGGCCCACACCGTCAGGTCCGGGAACCGCTCACGCACGGCCGCCGTCGCGTACCAGTGGTCGCCGTGCGCGTGGGTGACGTAGACGCCGGTGATCGTACGGTCGAAACCGGCGGCCCACTCCGCGACGGCGGCCCCCTGCTCCGTGGTCAGCCCCGGGTCGACCAGGACGGCCTCGCGGGGACCGTAGAGGAGGGTGGTGGTCAGCGGAGACCACACCAGCGGGCCGCCGTCCGGCCGGGGAGGCAGGGCCGTCGGCGCCAACGGCTGCATCGGACTGACGTGTACGGCATGGGCCAAGGACGTCATCGTGGTTCCTCTCACCTGATGAGAACGTGTGAACGCCACCGGGACGACGCCCGGCCGGGGCGCTGAGCGTATGCGGGTCGCCTGCTTCGAGCCGGCCGTACCGGCGCCGTGTCGCGGGCGGAGGGGAACGGGCGCTACCGCGTTCCCCTCCTTGCGAGGTCATCCACAACCCGCGGCCCTCATCCTGCTGCCGCCAGGGTCGCGAGCGGCCGCGGAGGGGCAGGAACGAGCCGTTGGGGCAGCCCTTCTGCCCTCAACACACGTGACGGTCCCGCCTGTCGAACCAGGGGGAGACGGAATCCGTCGTACGCAGACGGTGCCCGTCGCGCCCGGCGGTCAACTCACGCGGCGAACTAGTTAGTTGGAATATCCAACTCAACGGATCGGTTGGTCCGAACAGCGGCTCCGGCGTGGGAGGACACGATCGTGAACAGAACACTCAGCCCTGAGCGAGAAGGCGTGCGGGTGGAGGTGCGGCCCTCCCCGGGCGCCTGCCGGGTGATCAGCCTCGCCGGTTCCGGCCGGGCGGAGCAGCGGGCCAGGGAAGCGGTGCGCGGCACCTGCGCGGAGTTCCTCGGAGCCAGGTTGCCGGACGCGCTCCTCGTCGTCACCGAGCTGGTGGCGAACGCGGTCTCCCACACGGCCGGTGTCCGCGGCCTGATGCTCCACCACGACCGGGACGCCATCTCGCTGACGGTCTTCGACAAGGGCGGGACGACGAGCTGGCCGAGCGCGGCCGAGGCGGACCCGCTGGCCGAGTCCGGCCGGGGCCTTCACCTCGTCGCCGCGCTCGCCGACTCCTGGCACGCCCGTCCGGCGCTCGAAGGCAAGGCCGTCACCGCCGTCTTCCACACCGGCATCGGGGAGCCGGAGCCGGACTGACCGCTGGTCCCGCCACGGCGACGGCCCCGGCACGTCGGGTCAGCGGCTCCGGAACGGTTCCGTCGCCAGCAGTTCGTCGGTGGTCAGCACCGCGTGCGCGATCAGCGCGTAACGGCGCAGCATCTGCTCGTAGGAGTCCGGTCCGCCGTCGGGGGCCGTGGCATCCGGGACCAAGGTCACCCGGTATCCGCGTTCCATGGCGCTGCGCGCCGTCGACTCCACGCACATCGTGCCGATCATGCCCGCCACGACGACGTGTTCGACACCGCGCCGCTTCAACTGGATGTCGAGATCGGTCGTCGCGAAGACGTCGAGGTTCTTGTGCGGCGCGATGGTCACGTCGTGGGGGCCGGGCGTGAGGTCGGGGTGGAACTCGGCACCCCAACTGCCCGCCTCGAACATGCGGTTGTCGAACATCATGTGGTGGATGCCGGACTTGTGCCGCCAGTGCGCGTACTCCTCGTCGGTGTACGACATCGGCGAGAAGAACGCGGGGAGGTCCTTGTCCCGGAAACCGGCGAGCAGACGGCGCAGGTTGCCCAGGGTGCCGATCCGCTCGAATTCGGCCTTGAAGCCGGGATATCCCTTGCCCTCATCGGAGAAGATCTCGTTGACCGTGGCGATGAGAACCAGACCGATCGGTGCCGAAGCCGTGGACGCGGTGGTCATGAAGGATGTCCTTTCCTCCGCCGCACCGTCGTGGTGCGTGCCGGCCGGGTGGGGGCCGAGCCGTTCGGAGCGTGTCACCGGTGGTGCGTCCAGGCATCGGTCGTGTGACTGACGCGTCCGCGCCGCCCCGCCGACCGAGGGGGCCGCGCGGTCCGGGCGGCGGTGCCGCCGCCCTTCGAGCAGGCGTGCGCGCGGCTGGTCAGCTCTCGTCGTCGTGTGCGTACAGCTTCAGTACCGGGACGCCCACCGTGTGACGGGCCCGGCCCGCCCAGTCGAGGTGGAGGAGTTCCTCGACGAGGTGCGGAGCGGTCAGCACGATCACCTCGTCGGCACCCGTCTCCTCGACCACCGACCGCAGAAGGGTCAGGGGGTGGCCGCCGACCAGTTGCCCGACGGACTCGCTGCCGGCCTCCCGCAGGCTCCGGACCGAGTGTTCCAGTGCCAGGGCGGCCTGCTGCCTGGCCTCCTCGCCCTCCGGCTCCTCACCTTCGCGGGCAGCCCGCTCCAGCTCGCCGAGCGCGATGTCGTCCAGGGAGCGCAGCAGCCGGTTCTCGGCGCCCCGTGGCTGCATGAGGACGACGAAGAACGTCTCGTCGTCGTGGAGAGTCGTCACGAACTTGACGTCCGCCGCCGACAGCTGCTGCTCGATCAGAAGAACGCTGGTGAACATCGGGGTCCCAACCTCGGTGCGCCCCGGGCGGGGCGCGAACGGTGAGCAACGCTAGCGCCCCGCCGCCGGGGACCCGCTCCCGGCCCGGTGAGCCGGCCGGACGTACCGTCTACACGGCCAGCTCGGTCAGCCGCTCGATCTGGATGCCCCCCACCGTCAGCATCTCCGCCAGCTCCGCGAACCGCCGCAGATGGTCGCTGGCCGCGTGGGCGCGCAGGTGCTCCTCGCTCTGCCACACCTCGTGCATCACCAGCAGCCCGGGGTCGTCCAGGCCCTGGTGCGGCACATAGGTGAGGCAACCGTCCTCCTGTCGGGTGGCGGCCACCAGAGCGGGCAGCGCGTCCCGCAGTTCCTGCTCCTTGCCGGGGCGCGCCTGCATGCGCGCGACGAGGACGATGGGCCCGTTCTCAGGGTGGGTCATGGCATTCTCCGTAAGTCGTCGGGTGGCCCGGGGCCGGATGCGGCCGTGCGCGTCCGCGTGGACCGCGCATGGCCGGCCGCGTTCGGGAACAACTGTCGTCACCGCGCACCGGCCGGACACATGATTCCGGTCGTCGGTGCCCGTGAGCGCAGGTGATGAGCGCCCGGGGGCAGTGTCGCGTGGCCGGCCGGGGTGTGGCGGGCGGCTCAGAAGCCGGTGAGGGTGATCTTGCCGATGGCGGTGCCGGACTCCATGACGCGGTGCGCCTCGCGGAGGTTCGCCGCGTTGATCCGGCCGAGGTCCTTCATGGCGGTGGTGGTGATGACGCCCGCGTCCACGAGACGGGCGATCTGGGTCAGGATGTGCCGCTGCCGGTCCTGGTCGGCGGTCTGGTACAGGGAGCGGGTGAACATGAACTCCCAGTGGTAGGAGATGCTCTTGGCCTTCAGCACTCCGATGGGCAGGGAGTCGAAGTCGTCGATGGCGACGATCCTGCCGAAGGGCCGCAGGGCTTCGGCGTAGGCGCCCAGGTTGCCGTCGGTGTCGGCGGTGCTGAACACGTGGGTCAGGCCGTTCGGGGCCACCTCGGCGAGCTGGGGGACCAGCGGCTCGCGGTGGTCCACGATGTGCCGCACCCCCATGCGGGTGGCGAACTCCACGGTCTCCGGACGGGAGGCGGTGCCGATGACGGTCAGGCTGGTCAGGGCGCGGGCCAGCTGGGCCGTGACGGAACCGACGCCGCCGGCCGCGGCGGTGATCAGCAGGGCGCCGTCCTGGTTCAGTCCGCCGTTCTCCAGGCCGAGGTGTTCGAACAGCCCCTCCCAGGCGGTCAGCGAGGTCAGCGGCAGGGCCGCGGCCTCCGTGAAGGACAACGTGGCGGGCTTGCGGGCCACGATGCGCTCGTCGACCGTGTGGTACTCGGAGTTGGCGCCGGCCCGGTCCAGGGCGCCGGCGTAGTACACCTCGTCGCCCGCCTCGAACGTCTCGACCTTCTCGCCGACCGCGACCACGGTGCCCGCCGCGTCCCAGCCGAGCACCTTGATCTCACCGCCCGGGTCGTTGCTCTGCCGGATCTTGTAGTCGACGGGGTTGACCGCCACGGCCTCGACCTTCACCAGCAGGTCGTGCGGGCCGGGTTCGGGGACGGGCAGTTCCACGTCGACCAGGCTCTCCGGGTCACCGACGGGGAGGCTCGCGCGGTAACCGACGGCCCGCATGGTGGTCTTGTTCATGGGAACATCTTCGCTTTCCGTGTGCTGTTCGAACGGGTAGGTCGTGGTGTACGGGCGCGTCGCCGCGGGGCGGGTCACACCGTCAGGGCGTGGCCGTGCTGCGCGAGGTAGCGGTCCGCGGCCCGCAAGGGGGTGAGGCCGTCCACGTTGATCAGGGCGTCGATCTCCTCGACACCGTCGTTGCCCAGGTACAGGCCGTCCAGCCGGGCGACCGCGTCGGGGTGCAGATGGTCCAGCGCGTCGAGGCGGACGACCGGACTGGCGTCGTCCACGGTGCCCAGCAGGCCCTTGGGCTCTTCCAGGGGGCGCAGGCCGTACAGGCGGTTGAGGTACTGCGGGCGCCACAGCGGGACGACGAACCACTCCCGTGCGGCGATGCCGCGCTCCACCCGGGAGAGGAAGCCGGACTCGCTGCCGGGAGCGAAGGAGTAGCCGAGCCCGGCCAGACCGTACGCGTCCACCATCCGGGCGGAGAAGCGGCTGATGCCGGCGCCCGGGTTGATGCCGTCGATGACCTTCGTCATCCGCCCGGCCACCCCCCGCCGCGTCAGGTCGGCGACCTGACGCACCTCGTCCTCGGGGACGTAGGGCGGCACCGCCCACACGCAGTACGGCTGGTAGTGCGGCGTCAGCACCCGGACCCGGTCCCGGTAGCGGGAGAGATACGTGTCGTGGCTGGAGGGCAGCCACGCGGAGACCAGGACGTCGATGCCGCCCTCCTCCTGGAGCCGGAACAACTGCTCGTGCGGCGCCTCCACGCTGTTCACCCGGTGCCCGTGGGCCTTCAGGACGCGGCGTGTGACCGCGGCGGCGGCCCGGTGGAACGACAGGGCGACGTTGCCCACGGTGATGGTCGGTTCCGAGCGGGAGGGGGACATGACGACTCCTTGGACATATGCGCCTGAGCTGCGGAAACTCCGCCATGTAGGACGGGTCGTCCGGAGTCGTCCGGCTTCTTCGGGCCGTCCGCTCCCCGGGACCCGTTCATCGTGCTCCCGCACCCAGCCATAAGTCCAAGAACTCTTTGGCATTCTTTCGATAAGCTGAGCGCATGGCGACATTGCGACAGCTTGAGTACCTGGTGGCGATCGTGGACGAGGGTTCGTTCACCCGTGCCGCGGAAAGCCTCAACGTCACCCAGCCCGGACTCTCCCACCAGTTCCAGGCACTGGAACGGGAGGTCGGCGGGCCGCTCCTGGAACGGCTGCCGCGCGGCGTGCGGCTCACCCCGGCCGGACGGTCGATGCTGCCCCACGCCCGGGCCGCGCTGGCCGAGGCCGGCCGGGCCACCGTCTCCGCCCGCCGCGCCGCCGGCGTCTCCACCGGTGAGCTGCACCTGGCCACGCTCTACTCGGTCAGCTCGGGCGTGCTGCCCACGGTCCTCGGGCTCTGGCGCCGCAAGCACCCCGGGGTGCGCATCCGGTTGTTCGAACACCGCCGGAGCGACGAGATGGCGCAGGCCATGACCGCGGGCCAGGCCGATGTCGCCGTGGGGCCGCTGCCGGAGAACTGGGAGGGCACCGCACGGCACATCGGCGCCGAGGAGTTCCTGGTCGTCACCCGGTCCGACGACCCGGTGGCGCTCTCCGACCGCGCACCGGACGTCCGGCTGGCCGACCTCGCCGAGCGGGAGTGGGTGCACTTCACGCCCGACAGCGGCCTGTCCGACATCCTCGAACGGGCCTGTGGCGCCGCCGGGTTCCGGCCCCGGGTCGCGGTGCGCACCGAGCAGGCGGGGTCGGCCATCGGGTACGCGGCGGCCGGGCTCGGGCCCACCCTCGTGCCCGCCAACGCCATCCCGCCGCACTTCGCCGGCGCGTTCCTGCGTCCCGACCCGCCCCTGCGCCGGGAACTGACCGGATACACCCGCACCAGTCCGGACCCGGTCACCTCCTCCTTCCTGGAGGCCCTCGGGGAACACGCCCCGCTGATGCCCGCGCACGTCGCCAGACGCCTGCGCACCGCCGACCGCCCCGCCCGCCGCCCGCCGACGGGGGAGTGAGCCGCAGGGCGACGGGGGCGGGCGCGACTCCGGCCGTCCCTCCCGAAGGACCTCAGCCGTTGCGGACCACCCGGTAGCTGAGCACGGGGAGCGGGAACTGCGCCGTGTGCAGACTGCCCACGATGAAGTAGGAGTCCCCGCCCTGTCCCGGCAGGCCGGTCCGGCAGTCGGTGTTGTAGTACGCGTAGAGGTCCGCGTCGGACACGTCCACGGCCGACAGCGCGGCTTCGGACAGGGTGTGACAACCGCTGTCGTCGAGGTCGACGACGGTCCGCGTCCCGGTCAGGTCCGCTCCGCTGTACAGGCTGATGCCCCATCCCGGGAACTCCGCCGCTCCGGCGGGCGTCGCCGCCGGCCACGCGAGGGCGGCGGCGGCTCCGGCGACGGCGAGGATCCGCAGGGTTGCCCGGTTGGTCCGACTGGCCATACGTCATCCACCTTGTCGAGTCGTAGCAACGGGTGACACGTCGAGCGCAAAGTTAGCGCGGCTCACATGTGTGCCAGAAGGTGTGATCAAGCCGTCTGCCGGCGACCGCGAGGAGTGTCACCACCCCGGCCGGACCGGACGGTGACTGCCCATGCCGCCATGAACGGAACTTATGGGGAGCGACGAAAACAATCATTGGCCTCATCGGTGTGCGGGGGAGAGAGTGACGCTCGTGCCACATCGGCCGCGCCACGGCGCTTCACCCAAGGAGATCCACGTGACCACACAGGAACGTTCCGGACAGCGCATCGTCGTCATCGGAGCCGGCTCGGCGATCGGACGGCAACTCGCACGGACGGCCTCGGCGGCGGGCGCCGAACTGGTCCTCGCCGGACCGGACCTCGGCAAGCTGAAGGACACCGCCGGGGAACTGAGCGGCCCGTGGCGAACCGTGGAGTTCGACATCACCGACGACGACTCCGTCGCGCGGTTGGCCGACCAGGTCGGCCCCTTCGACCACCTGGTGTCCACGGCGGCGGTTCCCGCCAACGGGCCGCTGGCCGAACTCGAACCGGCCGACGTCCGACGGGCCTTCGCGGCGAAGGTGATCGGTCCCCTGTTCATCGCCAAGCACCTGGCCGGTCAGGCACGCGAGGGCGGTTCCCTCACCTTCTTCTCCGGGGTGGCTGCCTGGCGCCCGGCGCCCGAGCGCACGGTCATGGCGACCACCAACGGCGCCCTGGCCTTCCTCGTCCAGGCCCTGGCCGTGGAGATCGCCCCGCTGCGCGTGAACGCCGTGTCCCCCGGCATCATCGACAGCGGTGCCTGGGACAGGCTCGGTGACGCCAAGCCGGGATTCCTCCGGCAGATCGCCGACACCAACCCCGTACGGCGGGTCGGAACCGCGGACGACGTCGTCAAGGCGGTGCTCTTCGCCATGGACAATCCGTACGTCACCGGAACGGTTCTGCACGTCGACGGCGGCGCGCGCCTGGCGTAGAGCCGGGGCCCGGAGGGCGGCCGGTCACCGGGCCGGCGGTCGCGGGCCCTGCCTCGCGTCAGTCGAGCGTGTCGGACGCGAGGGCGGCGGCGAGCTGCGACCGCCGGTTGATCTGCAACTTCGCGTAGACCTTGTACAGGTGTGCTCCGACGGTGCGGTGGGAGAGGTACAGCTGGTCGGCGATCTGCCGGTTCGTGTACCCCTGGGCGGCCAGCCGGGCGACGTGCAGTTCCTGGGCGGTCAGCACGGCGCCGGCGTCGAAGGTCTGGCGCGGCTGTGTGGTCTGCACCGTGCTGCCGGCGGCGCCCAGCTCCCGTGCCGTTCGCCGCACGAGCGGTGCCGCGTGGTGGGACTCGAAGACGTGCAGCGCGGCGGAGAGATGGCTGCGCGCCTCCACGATGCGGCGTTCCCGGCGCAGCCACTCGCCGAAGAACAACCGGGTCTTGGCCAGGTCGAGGAACGCGGTGGTCGCCTCACCGCGCTGGATCGCCCGCTCGAAGTGGACACGTGCGTCGCCGCCCTGCGCCAGAAGCGCCCGCGACCGTTCGACGAGCATCGCGAGATGGTCGGAGTCGCTGGACGCGAGGGCGGTCGTAGCCATGTCGAGCCAGCCCTCCACCGCCTCGGGCCGGCCGGCCCGCACGGCCGTGTCGGCGAGGTCGCCGCCCGCCCACACCCCGATGGGCGGGTGCTCGACGCATTCCAGCAAGTGGGCGAGCGCCTCGTCGGCGCGGCCCTCGTTCGCCGCCGCCTGGGCCGACGCCCAGGACGCCACGGCCGCCACCCTGGGTGCCGGGGTGGGCCCGGACAGTTCGGTACAGGTGTTCAGGGCAGCGGTCACGAGTTCGTGTTCGCCGCGCCATGCACGTGCGCGTGCGATGTTCGCGCCGGCCAGGGCCCCGACCACCGGCAGATCGAGGTCGTAGCTGAGGCGCAGTGCGAGTTCCGCGTCGGTGAGGCCGGCGGCGATCGCGTTGGCGGTCATGCGCACGGTGCTGCGTCCGGAGAGGGCCACCGCCACGTCGCTGGCCCGTGCCGACTGGTGGAACATGTCGACCCCCGCGCCCCAGACACGGTCGGCGACGGCGAGGTCATGGGTGTCCTCGACGGCGAACGCGAGGCAGTTCAGAAGTGTCCCGTACGCCTCGCGGGCCTCCCGCTGCATGATCGACAAGGCCTGGTCGACCGACCCGATCCGGTCCGCCGGGCTGATCAGGGCCAAGCCGATGGTCCGGAGCACCTGATGCGACTCGGTGACGTCGGCGTCGGTTCGCCGCAGTGCGTCCGCGACGGCTGCCGCGATGTCGGGAGAGGAGTCCTGGCGGAGGTAGCTGCGCGCCGCCGCCCAGGTGAGGACCTCGACCCGGTCGGCCGGATCGCTGAGTGTCCGTGACATCGCGACCAGTTCGTCGCCGCCGCGCCCCAGGAGCGTCGTGCTGGTGCCGGCGAGCATCCATTCGGTACGGGCGAACTGCACCATCGACGCCTCGTCGTCGACGATCGGTCTCGCCTCGGCGAGCAGGGCCACGGCGTCGGCCGTCGCGCCCGCTTGCCGCGCCATTTCCGCCGCCATCACCGTGCGTCGCGCCCGGTCCGCCGCGACCGGGGTCAGCGCGGCCGCGCGGCGCCAGGCGGCGGCGGCTTCGGTCCGTGCGCCCCGTCGGCCGGCCGTCACGGCGAGTTCTTCGAGTTCGGCGGCGACGTCCTCGTCCCATCCGGCCACTGCCGCGGCCCGGTGCTGGACGGCCCGTGCGGCGTCGACGACGACTGCCGCCAGTTCGGTGTGCGCGCGGGACCGCGCGGCGAAGTCGGCGTAGTCGTAGACCGCCGAGGCCACCAACGGGTGGCGGAACCTGTACGTGCCACCCGTGAGCGTGATCAGACCGAACCTCTCGGCGGGCACGAAGTCGCTCTGGTCCAGCCCCAGGTTGCGGGCCGCCTCCAGCACTTCATGACTGCTGGAGTCCTCTCCCGCGGCCGCGACGAGGAGGGCCTGCCGCGTCGCCGGGGGCAGCAGGGCGACCTCGGCCAGGAACGCGTCCTCCAGACGTCTGCTCATCGGGACACCGCCGCGTCCGGCAGGAGGCGGTCCTTCGAACCACGCCGAGCTGTTCGACCATTCGGTCAACGCGAGCGGGTTGCCCAGTGCGCGCTCGACCAGACGGCGCCGTTGCGGCAGCGTCAGCGCGGGCGCGTGCAGGGCGACCAGCTTCAGCGCGTCCTCCTGCCCCAGCGGCGCGAGGGGCACGTGGTGCTCGAAGTGCGGCTTGCGGTCGGGGTAGGCGCGATCGGTCCGGCTCGTGGCCAGGAGCAGCGCCGGCATGACGCTCATGCGGGCCGCGAGGAAGGTGACGACGTCGGCTGTCGACCGGTCGAGCCAGTGCAGGTCCTCGACCAGCAGCACGAGGGGACCTCGCGCCGCGGCTTCCTCCAGCAGCCCGAAGACGGCGAGCCCGGTGATGAATCGGTCCGCCGGTTCCCCCTCCGCCCCGAACGCGACCTTAAGGGCCGTGCGCTGGCGCGGCGGCAGGTCGTCGATGCGGTCGAGCAGGGGGAGCAGCAGTTCGTGCAGCCCCTCGAAACCGGCCGCGCCGCCGCCGCGGATGCCGTGGCAGGAAAGGACCGCGAAGCCTGCGGAGGACGCGGCTTCCACGACCGCGGACGCGAGCCTGCTCTTGCCGATGCCCGCTTCCCCGTGCACGAGTGCCGAGGTGCCGTGTCCCTCTCGCGCGGCATCGACAAGGGCGGTCAGCTGTGTGAACTCCGGTTCCCGCCCTATCACGTGCACGTACCTACTTCTGTTGTCCCGCGGGCAGTGGCCACCTGTACCGATGCGTCGCGACATGTGCTCACCGCAAGTCGACCAACCACATTATACGTCACTTTTCGGCCATGGCGACATGTACACGTTCAGATAGGGGCGGTCGCCGGGAGCGGAGTCCGAGCTTAACGCAACCCTGTTCTCTTGACTAAGAGAACGCCGTTCTCTTAACGTGGGGGCCTTCCCCGCTTCCGGGCGGCACCCCACGAGAAGGACTCCCAGTGATCACTTACGACAAGCTGTACATCGGCGGCCGCTGGACCGAGCCCGCCAGGAAGGACCTGCTGGAGGTCCGTTCCCCGCACGACCGGTCCCTGGTCGGGCTGGCCGCCGAGGCCACGAAGCCCGATGTGGACCTCGCCGTCGACGCCGCCCGCAAGGCCTTCGACGAAGGTCCCTGGCCCCGCCTGTCCCCGGCCGAACGCCAGGACGTCATCGCCCGCTTCAACGACCTCTACGCCAAGCGCGCCGAGGAGATCGCGGACCTCACCACCGCCGAGAACGGCAGCGCCCGCTGGTTCACCGGCTGGACCGCGGCCGCGCTGTCCCAGCAGACCGACGCCTTCCTGCGCGCCGCGGCCGCCCTGCCGTGGGAGGAGGAACTGCCTCGGACCGACGGCGCCACGGGCCGCATCCTGGTACGCCGGGAACCGGTCGGTGTCGTCGCGGCCGTCATCCCCTGGAACGCCCCGCACCAGTCCGCGCTCGTCAAGATCGTCCCCGCTCTTCTGGCGGGCTGCACCGTCGTGCTCAAGGCATCGCCCGAGAACGCCCTCGTCACGCTGCTGCTGGGGGAGATCCTCACCGCCGCGGGTGTCCCGGAGGGCGTGGTCAGCATCCTGCCCGCCGACCGCGCCACCAGCGAGTACCTCATCTCCCATCCCGGCATCGACAAGATCGCGTTCACCGGCTCGACGGGCGCCGGACGCGCCATCGCGGCCATCGCCGGCCGGCAGCTCAAGAGGGTGAGCCTGGAACTCGGCGGCAAGTCCGCCGCCATCGTGCGGGAGGACGCCGACCTCGACGCCATGGTGGAGGGCCTGAAGTTCCTCTCCTTCGCCAACAACGGCGAGGCCTGCGTCGCGCACACGCGGATCCTGGTGCACCGCGGCCGCTACGACGAGGCCGTGGCCAGGCTGAAGGACCTCATCGAGTCGCTGACCGTCGGCGACCCCTCCGACCCCGCCACCTTCATCGGCCCGATGGTCAGGGCGGACCAGCAGGAACGCGTACGTTCGTACATCGAGACGGGAATCCGCGAGGGCGCCCGGCTCGTCACCGGCGGCCCCGGGGTCCCCGCCGGTCTCGAAGACGGCTACTACGTCACCCCCACCCTCTTCGCCGACGTCGACAACTCCATGCGCATCGCACAGGAGGAGATCTTCGGCCCGGTGCTCGTGGTCATCCCGTTCGACGACGACGACCACGCGGTCCGCATCGCCAACGACTCCCCGTACGGCCTCGGCGGCGGCGTGTGGACGGCCGACGAGGACCGCGCCCTGGAGATCGCCCGGCGCATCCGCACCGGCACCTTCTCCGTCAACGGCGCGCCGTTCTCCTTCGACGGCCCCTTCGGAGGGTTCAAGAGCAGCGGCATCGGCAGGGAGTTCGGCACGGTCGGCCTGACCCAGTACGTCGAGTACAAGACGATCGCCGCCTGACCCCACACCACCGCGACCACCACCTCCTCCGCGCGAACACCAGCGAAGGCCGCACCCCTCACTCTCGGCCCAGCGGTCAGGCCGGGCACCACCGGCCCGGAGCCGACGACCGTCGGGCCGGTACCCGGACGCAGTCACCGCCCCCTTTCCGTTCGCGTCAGTCGATCGACGGATTACCGATCCCGGTCCGCTCACGACGATGTGTGTCAGTCGCGCCAACCGCGACCACGCGTCCAGCGGCAGCCGGCCGGGGCCGGAGCGCGTCCCCGTGCACCGAGGCACGCGGCGGCACGCGCCCGCACTCCGGGGCACCGCGCACACCGAGAGGAAGTCACATGTCCACTCCCTACGACCTCATCGCGAGAGTCCCTTCCTTCACGCTCAGCAGTGCCGACTTCACCGACGGCGGAAGGCTTCCGCTCCCTCAGGCGAGCGGCGTCTTCGGGGCCGGCGGCACCGACACCTCGCCCCAGCTGAGCTGGTCGGGATTCCCCGAGGAGACCCGGAGTTTCGCCGTCACCGTCTACGACCCCACCGCCCCGACCGGCAGCGGTTTCTGGCACTGGGCCGTCGCCGACATCCCGGCCACGGTGAGCGAGCTGCCCTCCGGGGCCGGTGACGAGTCGGGTGCCGGACTGCCGGAGAAGGCCTGGCAGCTCCCCAACGACGCCGGCCTGAGGCGGTACATCGGAGCCGCCCCGCCCGCCGGCAGCGGCGAGCACACCTACTACATCGCCGTCCACGCCGTGGACGTGGAGACCCTGGGCCTCGACCACGCCGCTCCGCCGGCGTTCCTCGGCTTCAACCTCTCGGGTCACACGCTGGCCCGGGCGGTCATCACCGCCCGCTTCTCCGTCGACTGACGCCCCGGCTCGGCCGACTGACGCCCGGACACCTCGCCGGCCGCGACACTGCCTGTCGCGGCCGGCGAGGTGTCCGCCGAGCCCGTGGATCGCCGCCGTAGACCCGTGATCCGCGCCGAGACACCGTGACGTACGGTCCCCGTGGCCCGGGCCGGCCGCGCGCCGAGAGGGTGCCGGGGCCCGGGCTGTGCGGCGCGGGACCGCGGGGGCCGGGCCGGCCCGACCCGGCCCGGCCCCCGGGTGGACCAGGCGTCCCGCGCGCCGGATGTGCCGGATGTGCCGTGCCCGGGACGACCGCGACGTCGCCATCGCCCGGCGCGCGGGGTGCCGGTGGCGGGTGTGCCGTGCACGCGCGCGGAAAGGTGCTCGTCGTCCGCATGCCGTCGCGTCCGCGGCCGGGCCGTCGGCGACGGGGTACGGCCGGAGGTCCCGCTTCGATACATCCGCCGCCCGCGCACATGTCGGACACGTGTGCGCCGTCGCGTCCCTGGCGGGTGACGCGACGGCGTGCCCGGGTCCGGTCACCGGGTTCGCACACGCACGCGCGGCCTCTCAGGTCTCCTGGGTGAGCCGCGCGCGGTCGTCCCGGCGTGACCTCAGGGCGAGCGAGAGGGCCGCGCTCGCGGCGAGAAGGGCCACGATCAGGCCGTAGACCGCGACGGTGGCGGTCAGCGGGACGAAATCGCTGGCGATGCCCGCTACGAGGACCGGCGCGCCGTACGCCGTGTAGGCGACGAGGTAGACCGCGGCGAAGAGGCCGCCCCGGCTCGCGTTGTCCGCGAGCGGGCCCAGTATGCGCAGGGAGGAGCCGAAGGCCGCACCCTGCCCGGAGCCGCCCAGCAGCGCGCCGGTGACGACGAGCGGGAGCCTCGCTGTCACGACGCCGATGACCGTGAGGACGGCGCCGGCGAACAGCAGGAGTGCGCCGGTGCGGGTGGCTCGCCCGGCGGACAGCCGGCCGAAGCCGATGCCGGCCACCGCCGCCGCCATCGGCTGGACGGCGACGATCGCACCGTTCACCGCCGCGTCGTGGATGCCGAAGACCGACGCGTCGAAGGACGGCGCCAGGCCGAGGAAGAGGCCGGAGAACATCCAGCCGGCGGCGACCAGGGGGGCCAGGGACCAGAACCATCCGCGGGCCGCGCGGACGACGCTCAGCCTCGGGCGCAGCGAGGCCAGCACACCCGGGTGCCGGTCCGCCGTCTCCGGGGCGGCCAGTACGGAGGCGATGCCGTAGACGAGGACCACCGCCAGGCCGAGGAACACGATCGCCGTCGGGTGGCTGCTGAACTGGACGGCCAGACCGGCGAAGAGGGCGCCGAGGGCCAGCCCGCCCACCGGGGCGGCGCTGGTCAGCACCGTCATGACCGGCCGGTGCCGCGGCGCGGCGAGCTCGATGATCGCCGCGGTGAAGGTACTGGTGGCCGCTCCCGTGGCCATGCCCTGCACGGCCCGTGCGGCGATGATCCAGCCGATGCCGTCGGCGGCCAGGAACAGCGCGCTGGTGACCAGCAACAGCAGCATGGCGCCGACCAGCACCGGCCGGCGGCCGATGTGGTCCGACACGGACCCCGCCACGAGCAGGGTCGCCAGCAGCGTCACCGCGTACACGGTGAACGCCGTGGTGAGCTGCCAGGCGGGAAATCCCCACTCGCGCTGGTAGAGCACGAAGAGCGGGCTGCCGGCGCCGGCTCCGAAGGCGACGGCGATCGACGCGATCACCACGCCGGCGGTGGCCAGGGGCCGGCCGCGCCCGGAGGGCGCAGCCGGGTCCGGAGAGGACGCCGGGGTCTGATGTGAGGAAGGGACTGCAGACAGCTTCACGGCGTCTCCTCGGGCCGCTTGTCCGGACGGGTCGGGCGGGGCCGGCCCGTAGGGTCACACCGGTGCTCAGACCGCCGCGGCGAGGGCCCGGCGCCCCGCGCTGATCAGAGCCGCCTGCCGGGCCACCCGCGTGCCCAGGTGTTCGGCCGTGGCGATGTCGGCACCGTGGACGGTGTCCGTGCCGCCGTCCATCGGCGTCTGCGCGCCCGCCCCGCTCCAGAAGCCGAGGCGGTTCAGGTCGTGCTCGGAGGCGCTGGTGGAGTTCCAGCCCGGAGCCAGTCCCAGGCTGACCCAGAGCATCCGGTGCTGGGCGGCGAAGGCGGCGAAGAACGCGAGGGTGTTGTTCTTGTCGCCGCTCTTGGAAGCCGAGTTGGTGAATCCCGCCGCCAGCTTGTCCGCCCACCGTCCCTCGGCCCAGCGGCCGCTGGTCGCTTCGGCGAAGGTGTGGAAGCCGGCCGAGGCGCCGCCCATGTAGGTGGGCGATCCGAAGACGATCGCGTCGGCGCCGTCCAGCCGCTGCCACTGTTCGTCGGTCACGGCGGTCACGTCCACGAAGGTCACGTCGGCTCCGGTCTGCTCGGCCCCGCGGCGGACCGCTTCGGCGAGCACCGCCGTGTGTCCGTAGCCGGAGTGGTAGGCGACGGCGACGGACGGGCGGGTGGAGGACGATTCGGACATGGAAGGCTCCTGTGAGAGTGAGTGTTCGGGACAGGGGAGGGAGGCCGCGTGCCTCCCGGCCCCTGAGAGGGGCGTCGCGGGGGTGTCGCGCTCTCAGCCCCGGGAGAACGGGTCGCCCAGGGCGTCGTAGTCGGCCTGCGTCAGCTTCAGTGCGGCGGCCGCCACGTTCTCCTCCAGGTGCTCGACCGACGACGTCCCGGGGATCGGCAGGACGACGGGCGAGCGGTGCAGCAGCCAGGCCAGCGCCACCTGGGAGGGTGAGGCAGCCAGGCGGGCCGCGATGCGGGCGAGCGGACCGCCCGGCCGGGCCAGCTGCCCGGTGGCCAGCGGGAACCAGGGCAGGAACGCGATGTCGTTCGCCTCGGCGTACCGCAGGACGTCCTCGGAGTCGCGCTGGGCGACGTTGTACAGGTTCTGCACGGAGGCGACGGGCACGATGGCACGGGCCCGCTCCAGCTCGTCGACGCCGACCTCGGAGAGCCCGACGTGGGCGACCTTGCCCTCGTCGCGCAGCTCCTTGAGGACGCCGATCTGGTCCTCGAAGGGCACCGCGGGGTCGACGCGGTGCAGCTGGAACAGCGGAATGCGCTCCAGACCCAGTCGGCGGAGGCTGGACTCCGCCTGCCGCCGCAGGTGGTCGGGCCGGCCGTTCATCCGCCACTGCCCGGGGCCGGGTCGGGTGAACCCGGCCTTGGTGGCGATGACCAGGTTCTCCGGGTACGGGTGCAGTGCCTCGCGCAGGAGCTCCTCGGCCGTCTCGGGTCCGTAGGAGTCGGCGGTGTCGAACAGGGTCACGCCCAGCTCCACGGCACGGCGCAGGACGCGCACACCCCTGTCCGGGTCGGGGAACGGACCCCACACTCCGGGACCCGTCAACTGCATGGTCCCGTAAGCGAGTCGGTTGACCACGAACTCACCGCCGAGGGTGAACGACCCGGATGACTCCGCTGAGATGGTGCTCATGTCTCGCTGCCTTTCTCGTCCGGGCCGCCCGCCCTCGGGGCGGCCCCCGGCACCGTGGCGGTGCCGTGTTGTCTGTGCGTGTGGCATCGCCGCGCCGGCACGGAACCCGCGGCGGCGCGTGCGCGGCCGGCGTCACACCGGTGATCGCGACGCCGTGGTCGCGTCGGCGCGGCACCCGCGGAGGTGGCGCGGTGCCGAGAGGCGGGGACCATCACCTCTCCTCGGCGAACCGTGACAGTGGCGGGGACTGGATGAGGGGCCGCCGACGGGCCACGGGTCGGCCCGGGGGCGGTCCGCCGGTCGCGTGGCCGACCCCGTCGTCGGGCCTCTCGCTGCCGGCCCGACCAGCATGTCCGTCGTTTGTGGATACTTTGTGGGGTCCGTTCGGGCACGCTGCCGGCCGGGCGTGCCGCCCGCGACACCCGTCCGCCGTGGGCCGGGAGCTCCGCACCGGCGCCGTGGGCGTCCGGGCACCGGCCGGCCACCCCCGCGCGCCCCCTCCGCCGCCGCGTCGCCGGGGGGAGCCCGCCGCGTCGCCGGGGCGGAGCCCGGCGGGCCGGCCGTGCGGGACCGGGCTCAGAAGCCGGTCATCGTGATCTTGCCGATCGCCTTGCCCGACTCCAGGACGCGGTGCGCCTCGCGCAGGTGCTCGGCGTTGATCGTGCCGAGGTCGGTGGTGGCGGTGGTGGTGAGGATGCCCGCGTCGACCAGGCGGGCGATCTGGTCGAGGATGTGCCGCTGCACCGCCTGGTCGGGCGTCTGGTGGAGCGAGCGCGTGAACATGAACTCCCAGTGGAACGAGATGCTCTTGGACTTGAGCACACCGATCTCGACCGGGCCGAAGTCGTCGATGGCGACGAGCCGTCCGAGCGGCTTGAGCATGTCCGCGTAGGCGGTCAGGTTCCGGTCCGTGCCGGCGGTGCTGAAGACGAAGTCCACCCCGCCCGGTGCCACCTCGGCCACCTGCGGGGACAGGGGCTCGCGGTGGTCGACGACATGGGACACCCCCATGCGGCGGGCGAACTCGGCGGTCTCCGGGCGCGAAGCGGTACCGATCACCGTCAGGCTGGTCAGCGCGCGCGCCAGCTGGGCCACCATCGCACCGACACCGCCCGCGGCCGCGGTGACCAGCAGGGTGCCGGTCTTCTCCAGGGCTCCCTCGCGCAGACCGAGGTGCTCGAAGAGGCCCTCCCACGCGGTGAGCGACGTCAGCGGCAGGGCCGCCGCCTCGGCGAAGGAGAGGGTGGCCGGCTTGTGGCCGACGATGCGCTCGTCCACCGTGTGGAAGAGGGAGTTGGCGCCGGGCCGGTCGATGGCGCCGGCGTAGAAGACCTCGTCGCCGACCGCGAACGCCTCCACCTCGTCGCCGACGGCGACGACCGTGCCCGCGGCGTCCCACCCGAGGACCTTGGGCTCGCCGCCCGGATCGCTGTTCTGCCGCACCTTGTAGTCGACCGGGTTGACCGCGACGGCCTCGACCCGCACGAGCAGGTCGCGGGGGCCGGGCCGCGGCACCGGCAGCGTGACGTCGACCAGGCTCTCCGTGTCGTCCACGGGAAGGCTCTTGCGGTAGGCGACCGCCGGCATGGTGGTGGGGATCTCACTCATCTCTCGCTCCTGATGGTGCCGTAGGGGCTGACTGCGGCGATAACGTAGCCCGGGGGAGGTAGTAACTTTCAACGGAACCTACTTCCCTTTGGAAAGTAAGCTGGTAGAGGCCGATCCAGGAGCGGAGGACGCGTCCGTTGGTGACGACATGCGCATCCGAACGACACGACCACCACGACGTCTACGCGGCCCAGTGCCCCTGCCGCGATGTGCTGGACCTGCTGGCCAACAAGTGGTCGGCGCTGGCGATCGGGGCGATGGAGGAGGGGCCCCAGCGCTTCGGGGCGCTCCAGCGGCGCCTGGAGGGCGTCAGCCCCAAGGTGCTCACCTCCACGCTCCGCCGCCTGGAGGAGAAGGGGTTCGTGGACCGGACCATCTACCCCGCGGTGCCCCTGCACGTGGAGTACGCGCTCACGGACCTGGGACGCAGCGTGGCCCAGCCGCTCGCCCAGCTGCGGAGCTGGGTGGAGGACCACGTCGACGAGATCGCCTAGGCGCGACCGGAGGTCCGCGTGCCCTCGTCGCGGTGCTCGTGGCCCTCCTCGTCGGTGCCCGCGCCGGGCGGCCCACGGTCAAATGCCCTATGGCGCCGACGCGTCAGGACGGCACACTCGACGACGTCCGTGGTCTTCGCACCCCCCATGATGAGGAACCCAGATGTACGTCGACGCCCCCAATCAGGTGATCGATGCGGCCAACGGCGTGCGGTACGCGTACCGCCGCTGTGGCCCCACCGGTCCCCCGCCGCTCCTCCTGCTCCAGCACTTCCGGGGCACGCTGGACAGCTGGGACCCGGCGCTCGTCGATGCCCTGGCCGCCGAGCGCGAGGTCATCACCTTCGACAACGCCGGGGTGGGCCTCAGCACCGGTCAGGTGTGCCGCACCGTCCGGGACCTGGCGGTGGACACGCTCGCCTTCCTGACGGCGCTCGGACTGCGGCAGGCGGACGTGCTGGGCCATTCGATGGGCGGCTTCACCGCACAGGAGCTGGCTCTGCTCCGTCCCCGCGCGGTGCGCCGCCTGGTGCTCGCCGCCACCGCCCCCAAGGGTGGCCCCGGCATCCACGGTTACCCGGACGACGTGCTGGGCCACGCCGGCTTCGAGCGGCTCGGCATACAGGACTACCTCTACGTCTTCTTCCACCACAGCGCGACGAGCCAGCGCAGCGGCCTGGAGTTCATCGGCCGCTACCTGGAACGCGAGCGGGGCCGGGACCTCCCGGTCGCCGCGGCGGTCCGAGCGGCACAGTACGAGGCCGTGGTCGAGTGGGGCGTCCCCGACCACACGGCCCTCCAGCGGCTCGTGGCCATCGACAACCCCGTGTTCGTGGCCGGGGGCGACAGCGACCTGGTGATGCCGCCGGCGACGTCCCACCTGTTGGCGGGGCTGCTGCCGGACGCCCGGCTGAAGACCTACCCGGACTCGGGTCACGGCTTCCTCTTCCAGCACCACACGGAGTTCGCGCGGGACGTGCTGGCGTTCCTGCGCTGAGCGGCGCCCCGTCACCGGGCTCCGTGCTCGGAACCAGTCACGTGACAGATGCGTGCGCGGCCCCCGGTTTGCCAGGATTCCCGTGCCGGCGGAGCGCACGTGGCGCGCCGGCGTTGGAGGAGTTGTGTCGCTGGTGGGTCGCACGTCCGAACTGCGTGCTCTCGAAGCAGTCCTCGCGGAGGGAAACGTCGACGGCGAGGCACTGCTGCTCCTGGGCGACCCGGGAGTCGGGAAGACCGTGCTGCTGGACGCCGTGGCGAGCGCCGCACGGGCCAACGGGGTGAACGTGCTCCGGGTGGTCGGCGTGGAGGCGGAAGAGGACCTCGCCTTCTCCGCCCTGCACCAGCTCCTGTACCCGCTGCTGGACCAGTTGCCCGGTATCCCCGCCTTCCAGGCCGGAGTGCTGGAGCAGGCGCTGTCCATCCGCCAGGGCTCCGCACCCGGCCGGTTCGCCATCTCCGCGGCGGCCCTGGCCCTGCTCCAGGCGGCGGCCAGAAGAGAGCCCCTGTGCGTCGTGGTGGACGACGTCCACTGGATCGACCGGTCCAGCGCCGAGGTCCTGATGTTCGTGGCCCGCCGGCTGGGCGGCTGCCGGGTCGCCTTCGTCATGGCGGCACGCAGCGGGTGGAACGGCTTCGTCGACCCCACCGGGCTGCCCGTGCTCGCCGTACCCCCGCTGAACCTCCAGGACGCGCGGATGCTGCTCGAACGCAGCCATCCCGGCCTCGCGGAGTCCGCCCGGCAGCGGATCCTCGACGAGGCCGAGGGAAACCCGCTGGCGCTGATGGAGCTGCCGGAACAACTCAAGCCGGCCCAACGCCAGGGCCGCGAGCTGCTCCCGGCCAACCTTCCGCTCAGCTCACGCCTGGAGAGCGTGTTCGCCGACCGAGTCCTGCTCCTCACCCCGGCCACGCGTTTCTTCCTGCTGCTGGTCGCGCTGGACGGGCAGCGCAGGGGCAATGTGCGGCAGATCCGGGCGGCGCTGCGCGCCGCCGGCGAACCGTGGGACGACACCCTCCTGGAGGACGGCGAACGCAGCGGACTGCTGCGGATCGACCACATGGAGGACCGTGTGTCCTTCCGCCATCCCATGGCGCGCTCCTGCCTGGTGCACATGTCGCCGAGCGGGCGGCGCAGGGCCGCGCACCGGGCCCTGGCCGCGGTCATGGACGACACGTCCGAACGTCGTGCCTGGCACCTGGCCCACGCCGCGGAGGGCCCCGACGAAGCGGTCGCGCTGGAGCTCACCAGGGCCGCCCAGCGGGCTCTGGCCCGCGGCGGTGCGGCCGAGGCCGCGGCGGCCTTCCGCCGGGCGGCCGAGCTCAGCCCCGACGGGAAGGCCCGCGCCCGGCGACTGGACGAGGCGGCGTTCGCCGCCGGTGTCAGCGGTCAGCTGGCGACGGCCAGCGAACTGGTCACCGCCGGGTCGGCGGAAACCCTGCGGGGCGCGGCGGCCGCCGCCTACGTGCTGTTCCACCGGGACGGCGACGTCGACGCGGTGTTCCACACGTTGCTGCCCGCGCTGAACGAGGCGCCCTACAGCACGCGTTCCGACGATCTGGCCGCCTACGACGACGCCTTCTACGTACTGCTCAACTCGGCCGTGTGGGGGAACCGTCCGGACCTGTGGCCCCCCGTGGAGCGGGTGCTGGACCGGGTGTCCGACATCGCGCGCATGTGCTTCGACTGCGTCGCCGACCCGGCACGCACGGCTCATGACGTGCGGGAGCGGCTCGACCGTGCGACGGCCGCGCTGTCACCGCACACACCCTTCTGGCGGGTCAACTGGCTGATCTACACCGCTCTGTACCTGGATGCCTTCAGCTACTACGACAACGTGTGGCGGGACTTCGTGGGCCAGGCGGCCTACGACAGCCAGCGGTTCGTGCTGCTCGCCCGCGCCCACGACGCGTTCATGAGGGGTGACTGGGACACCACCCTGGTCATCGCCACCGAGGGAACCGGCGATGCCGCGGAGCACGAGTACAACTTCACCCACATGATGTTCACCTACGGACTGGCCTCCGTCGCCGCCGGACGGGGTGACGAGGAGGCGCTGCGCAGGCACTGCGACGCCATCACCGCGTGGGCGGGGCCGAGAAGGGTTCGGCTGCTGCTGGCGGCGGTCGCCGAAACCCGCGTCACCACCGCCATCGGCCGCGGCGACTTCGAAGAGGCCTACCAGCAGGCGGTGTTGCTGACCCCGCCCGGTCAGCTCCCCGCTTACTACCCGCATGTGCAGCGGGTCTTCCTCGACCTGGTGGAGTCGGCCGTGCGCACCGGGCGGACCGCCGACGCGCGGGCCCACGTCGAGGCCGGCCGGCAAGCCCGTCTCGGCGCCATATCGCCGCACCACGAGATCATTCTCGCGGTGGCCGCCGCGGTCGCCGCGGCGGACGAGGACGCCGGAGAGCTCTACGAGGCCGCGCTCGCCGTACCGGACGCCTCCCTGTGGGCCTATGAGTACGCACGGCTCCGTCTCCTCTACGGCGAATGGCTGCGCCGGCGCCGGGACTACACCGCTTCCCGAGTCCACCTCAGCGTGGCCCTGGACCTGTTCGAGCACCGTCTCAAGGCGCCGTTGTGGGCGAAGCGGGCGCGCGAGGAGCTGCGCGCCGCCGGCGTCGGGGTGCCGGTACCGGAGGGCAGGACGGCGGTGCCGATGAGCGCTCAGGAACGCCGGATCGCCGAACTCGCGGCCGGGGGACTGTCGAACAAGGAGATCGGGCGCAGGCTCAACATCTCCCCGCGCACGGCCGGCGCCCACCTGTACCGGGTCTTCCCGAAACTCGGCATCACCTCCCGCGCGGCGCTCCGTGACGCCCTGGCCGCACTCGACCAACGACAGACGTGGTGACCGGCCGGCCGGCCCGAAGGACGAGACCGCAGGCCCCGCCGGCCGCCGGGGTCCAGAGCCGGCAAGGCAGGCGGGCTGCTGTCAGGACGTGCTCCTTCGGAGCGGGCCCGGGGCCGCTCAGTTCCCGGGGACCGACAGGACGAGCTTGCCCCTGGTGTGACCGCCCTGGCTGATGCGCCACGCTTCCGCGGCCTCGCGGAGGGGCAGTACACGGTCGAGGGGGACGGTCAGCCGGCCGTCGTCGGCCAGGGCGGCCAGGGCGTCGAGGTCGGCCCGGTCCGGCCGCACCCATACGTAGTGCCCGCCCTTGGCGGCGGCTTCCGGGTCGACGACGGAGGCCAGCCGGACGGGGTCGTCCAGCAGGTCGAGCGAGACGTCGACCGCGTCGTGCCCGGCGAAGTCCACGGCGGCGTCCACCCCTTGGGGGGCCTGCTCACGGACACGGTCGCGCAGACCGGGCCCGTAGGTCACGGGGACGGCGCCCAGGGACCGGACGAAGTCGTGGTTGCGCTCGCTCGCCGTCGCGATGACCCGTGCCCCGAGGGCGGTGGCGATCTGGACTCCGAACGAGCCGACACCCCCGGCCGCGCCGTGGACGAGCACCGTCTCGCGCGGCTGGAGGCCGACGCGCTGGACGGCCTGGTAGGCGGTGAGTCCCGCGAGGGGTACGCCCGCCGCTTCCTCCCAGCTGAGCGAGGCGGGCTTGGGGGCCAGCAGGCGCACGTGCGCGGAGACCAGCTCGGCATAGGCGCCGAACTGTGCCCAGTCCTTGCGGATGTAGCCGAAGACCTCGTCGCCGGGGGCGAACTCGGTGACGTCGAAACCCACTCGCTCGACGACGCCGGCCACGTCCCAGCCGGGAATCAGCGGGAAGCCGGTCTCCATGACGGCGTCGAGCCGCCCTTCGGCGAGCTTCCAGTCGACCGGGTTGACCCCGGCGGCCCTCACCCGGACGAGGACTTCACCGGGTGCCACTTTGGGGTCCGGCAGCTCTGTCCATTCGAGGTCTTCGGTACGGCCGTACCGGCGCAGTGCCATGGCTTTCATGGACGGATGTGCTCCTTTCAGGCGGCGACCGCGATCGGGGTGGGCGGCGACTGCAGGGCCCGGACCAGCGGTTCGAGCCTGGCGTCCTGAGCCGCTTCGGCGAGTGCCACCCGCAGGGCGGTGTCGTGGGTGGGACGCGCGGCATCGAGCAGCTGTCTGCCGGCGTCGGTGACGTCGGTGTAGATCCCGCGGCGGTCGGTGGGGCACAGGTACCGCGACAGCAGCCCGCGGTCCTCCAGGCGGGTGACCAGGCGCGTGGTGGCGCTCTGGCTGAGGACGACGGCGCCGGCGACCTGTTTCATCTGCAGGTGCCCTCCCTCTCCGTCGTGCTGCCGGCTGAGCACGTGGAGCAGCGCGTACTCACGGGCGCTCAGGCCGTGACCGGCTTCCAGAGCGCGTTCGAGGTGTGTCTCGATCCTGCCGTGCAGCAAGGAGAGGGCGCACCAGCCCTGAGCCAGGCCGGAGAGCGCTGGGGCGGTGGCGGTCACAGGAGCCTCCTTCGGCGGCGGGCCGGTCACTCTCCAGCATACTTGCGTGCACTATCTATTGCAAAAACAGGCATACCGCGTTTGCAGGTATAGCGCGTATGCAACTAATGTGTGTCCGCACGTAAGCGTTCGACGCAATAGTTCGGAAGGTCTCTCCCATGCCTCTCGCGCTCCTGGCCCTGGCCAACCGGCCGGGGCCTTCGGGATCGGCACGACCGAGTTCCTGACGTCCTTCCTCGCCGTGTTCCCGGACCGCCGCACGCGCCGGGGCGTCGGCAGCGTCGTGGCCGGTTCCCCGCACGCGCCGGCCCAGTGAACCAGCGCCCCGATCGCCCACTGACCCGCTGCCCACCTGGCCCGGACCAGCCCCTGACCAAAGGTGTCCTCCCATGTCTCTCACTCCTCCTGCCCTCAAGCGGCTCGTGAACCCCGCGGGCCTGCCGACCCTGGGCCTTGAGCTCCCCCTCGACAATGACTGGGGCCACACGCGTCTGCGTGCCGACCGGGCCGCCGGCCGTCCCTTCGGCGTCCCCGACCTGACCCGTCACACCGAACTGGCGCGCCTCGCCGACGCCCTGGGCTTCGCGAGCCTGTGGGTGCGGGACGTGCCCCTGTACGACCCCGAGCAGTTCGGCGACGCCGGCTCCGTCTTCGAGGCCTTCACCCATCTCGGTCATCTCGCGGCCGTCACCGAGCGGGTCGTGCTCGGGACCGGGGCCATCGTGCTGCCGCTGAGGCCGCCGCTGCTCGTCGCGAAGGCGGCGGCCACCGTGGACGTCCTCTCCGGCGGCCGGTTCGTACTCGGGCTGGCCAGCGGCGACCGGCCGGTGGAGTACCCCTTGTTCGGCGAGGACTTCGAGGCTCGCGGTGCCACGTTCCGCAAGGGCGTGGAGATCCTGCGCGAGGCCTGGGCCACCCGGCCGAGCGGGCAGGGCATCAGCCTGCCCGACCTCGGACTCGGCGCCGAGCGCCACCTCGACGTGCTGCCCAAGCCGACGGGCCGCACCGTACCCGTCGCCATCGCGGGGCATGCGCAGCAGTCCCCGGAGTGGATCGCGCGGAACGCCGACGCCTCCCTCAACTACCCCCGTCCTCTGGGCGCTCTGCGGCTGAAGACCCGCGAGTGGCAGCAGCTCACCGCCGGGGCCCCCAAGCCGTACCTCACCCCGATGCAACTGGACCTCACCGAGGACCCGGCCGTCGCCGCGACCGCGATCCGCCTCGGCCTGCGCACCGGGCGTGAGGCCCTGATCGAGCACCTGCGGGAGATGGGCGGGCTCGGCGTCACCCACGTCTCCTTCAACCTGCGGCCCGGCGACCGCCCCGTCGAGGAGGTCCTCCAGGAACTCGCCGAAACGGTGCTGCCGCACTTCCCCACCCCGGACGCGGCGAGCGCGACCGGTGCGGACGCCGTCGCCGCGCTCTGACGGCACCGGGCAACGGCCCCGCGGCGCCCTCGGCCGTCCGGAGCGTGCCTGTGATCCTCCGCGTCCTGGGGAGCGGAACGCCACCGACGCCCGGCCGTGCGCCGGCCGCCCCCGGTCACGTCAGGCCGTCCGGCGCCGCCCCCTTCCGGCAGCGACCTCGGCGGAACGGCCGACGATCCTCACCCCTGTGGATCGCTCCTGACGGGAGGAGGCGTACCGTTCAGATGGATCGACCGACAGGTCGTCGAACAAGGCCGACGTCGCCGCGCCGGCCAGGAAGGCAGGCCGATGCTCACACCGGTCGACGGGGACGGTACGACGCCCGGCGGAAGCCCGGCCGTAGCCGACGTCCTCGAACACTCCGGGGCGGTCGCGGTATGAGCGCCCTCGCGGCCCAGGCCCTCGGCACCGGACGGCTGGACCTGCTGCCGCTGCACGTCGAGCACGCCGGGGAGATGGCCGAGGTGCTGTCCGACCCGGCCCTGCACACCTTCATCGGCGGCACTCCGGACACCCCGCAAGCCCTGCGCTCGCGCTACCAGCGGATGACCGCGGGCTCTCCCGATCCCAGCGTGTCCTGGCTGAACTGGGTGATCCGGCTCCGTGCGGAATCCTGCCTGACGGGCACCGTCCAGGCGACGGTGGGCCCCTCCGGCCAGGGCACGGTCGCCGAGATCGCCTGGGTGGTGGGGACGCCGTGGCAGGGGCGGGGCATCGCCACCGAGGCGGCCCGGGAACTCGTCGACTGGCTCGGCTCGCAGCCGGTGCACACCGTCATCGCCCACATCCACCCCGAACACCGGGCATCCGCCGCCGTCGCCGCTGCCGCCGGACTCGGCCCCACCGACGAACGGCACGACGGCGAGATCCGATGGCAGCGGAGCCTCAGCCGCGTGTCCCGTGGGCCGTGCTGACGGGGCTCTGCGCCCGTCGAGCGCGGCGGGGACACGCCGACGGCCGGCCACAGCAGCGGGTGACCCATGAGGACGGGACCCGCCGGCTGTTCCGCACCGGTGACGCGGTGGCCCACCGCAACGTCCACGCCGCGCTCCTCGACGCCCGGCGGCCGTGCGGGTCCCTGTGAGGACACCATCGGCCCGCCGGGGCCGCCGAGGATTTGCCGCGCGAGCGACCCTCGGCAGCCCCGGAGGCGGAAGGGTCAGAGCTGGCCGGACTCGGCGATGGTGATCTTCGCGGAGGTACGGCCGCTGGGGGAGGAGCCGAGCGCCTCGATCCTCTTGACGAGTTCCATGCTCTCGGTGTCGGCGACCTCGCCGAACACCACGTGCTTGCCGTCGAGCCAGTCGGTCACGATGGTCGTGATGAAGAACTGCGAGCCGTTGGTGTTCCGGCCGGCGTTGGCCATGGACAGCAGGCCCGGCCGGTCGTGCTTGAGGGTGAAGTTCTCGTCGGCGAACTTCTCGCCGTAGATGCTCTTGCCGCCGGTGCCGTCGCCCCGGGTGAAGTCACCGCCCTGGAGCATGAAGTTGGGGATGACACGGTGGAAGGAGGAGCCCGCGTAACCGAAGCCCTTCTCGCCGGTCGCCAGGGCGCGGAAGTTCTCCGCCGTCTTGGGAACCACGTCGTCGAACAGGTTGAAGACGATCCGCCCGGCGGGCTCGTCGTTGATGGTGATATCGAAGTAGACCTTGGTCGTCATGCCCCTATCCTGACATTCCGCCGGGCACCGTTCTCACGCGCGGTCCGCCTCCGGCCGGTCCGGCCGTTGTGTGCCGGTGCGGGCACCGGCACACGACGTGTCCGGATCAGCCGGAACCCTCCTCGGTGGTCAGGGCCGTCAGCAGGGCCCGGACGGTCGGCCGGCGGTACAGGTCCCTCAGCCGTACGGCGGGCAGCCCCTCGGCGCGCATCGCCGTACCGATGCGGATGGCGAAGAGCGAGTTGCCGCCGAGTTCGAAGAAGTCGTCGTCGGGGCCGACGGGCACGCCCAGCACCTTGCTCCACACCGCGGTCAGCCGGGCGGCGAGGCCCTCGTCCGCCGGAGGCGGAGCGTCGGGCCGGGTGGCCCGCGTCAGGACGGGCTCCGGCAGACGGGACGGGTCCAGCTTGCCGTTGGCGGTCAGCGGCAGCGCGGGCAGCGCCGTCACCGTCGCCGGCACCATGTACGCGGGGAGTACGCCGGCGGCGCGCGCCTGGATCGCGGAGGTGTCGGCGTCCTCGGTGGGCACCACGTACGCGTCGATCCGCGCGGTGGCCGGGTCAGCCGGGTCGTCCCGGCGGACCACCACGGCGGCTGCCCGGACCCTCGGGTCCTCCAGGAGCACCGAGCGGATCTCGTCCAGTTCGATCCGGAAGCCGCGCACCTTGACCTGGTTGTCCAGCCGGCCGAGGTGGTCCAGGGTGCCGTCCGGCCGCAGCCGCCCGAGGTCGCCGCTGAGGTACAGCCTGCCCCCGGTGAACGGGTCGGGCACGAATCTGCGGGCGGTCAGCTCCTCCTGCCCCAGATACCCCAGGGCCACCCCGGCCCCGCCGACGCGGATCTCACCGGCGACGCCCGGCGGCAGCGGCCGTCCGGCCGGGTCGGTCACGTACAGGTGCCAGCCGGGCAGTGCCGTACCGACCGAACGCGTGGCGGCCAGGGCCAGCCGGCGGGTGAGGGGCTGCGCGGTGACGTGGACCGTCGTCTCGGTGATGCCGAACATGTTGACCACCCGGCAGCGGGACTCCGGATGCCGGTCGAACCACGGCAGCAGCATCCGCGCGTCCAGTGGTTCCCCGCCGAGGACGACGAGCCGGACGGCCAGGTCCGTGTGGTCCACGTCCAGCAGCTGGGCGAAGGCGGAGGGCGTCTGACTGAGCACGGTGACGCCCTCCGCCCTCAGCAGGTCACGGAACCGGTCCGGCTCCCGGGAGACGTCGTACGGAACGACGACGATCCGGCCGCCGGTCAGCAGTGCGCCCCAGATCTCCCAGACGGAGAAGTCGAACGCGGCGGAGTGGAAGAACGTCCACGCGTCCGTGGGGCCCAGCGCGAACCCCTCACGGGTGGCGTCGACCAGCGCCACGGGGTTGCGGTGCGGGACCACGACTCCCTTGGGCCGGCCCGTGGACCCCGAGGTGTAGATGACGTACGCCGGATCGTCCGGCGCCACCGCCGATGGTGGTGCCCCGTCCTCGCCGGCCGCGATCAGCTCGTCCGGGGAGACTGCCTCGGCCCCGGAATCCGCGGGGAACTCCGCGAGGTCGGTGACGACGACACCGAGGCCCGCGTCCCGGGCGGTGTGCAGCAGCCGCTCGGCGGGGTAGGCCGGGTCGGTGGGCACATAGGCGGCACCCGCCTTGAGCACGCCGAGCAGGGTGACGACGAGGTCGGCCGTGCGCCCCAGGCACACCCCGACCCGGTCGCCGTCCCGTACGCCGCGGGCCCGGAGCCCGCCCGCCAGCCGGTCCGAGCGCTCGTCGAGCCGGCGGTAGGTCAGCCGCACGGTCCCGTCGGAGACGGCCTCCGCGTCCGGAGCCGTGGCCGCGATCCGGCGGAACGCCGCGTGCAGCGTCCGCGGAGTGGTGACCAGGTCGGTGGCCGGGCGCCCCAGCGCGACGACCCGCGCCCGTTCCGCCTCGTCCAGCAGCTCCGTCCGCGCGACCGTCCGGTCCGGGTCGCGCAGCACCTGCCGGTGCACCTCGGCCAGATGCCGCACGAACTGCCGCGCCATCTCGGGGGCGACGCGACCCGGCAGGTGATCGCAGCGCAGCCACCGGCCGCCGTCGTCCTGGAAGACCGACACGGTCAGCGGGAACGGCGGTGCCAGGCACGGGACGTACGTCCCCGGGCCCGGAGCGTCGTCGAACAGCAGCCCCGCGAAGGCGGGCTGGTCCGTCGGCAGTGTCCCGACGGCACGCAGCGGGCCCTGCGGGGACGCGGTGACCGCGCCCCGGAGCGTACCGATCACCGGGGCCCGCTCGGGGTCGTAGTGGTGCAGGGTGACGGTGAGCGCGGTCAGCCAGCTGTGCTCGTCACCCGGCGCGTCGCCGGTGAGGGCGATCCGGAAGGCCACCGGATCCGCCGGGCCTTCCTCGCCCAGGCCCCACGGTGGGCCGGAGACCGCCACGGCCACGTCCGCGGGCGAGGGCTGCGCGGGCTGCCCGGGGTCCGCTCCGGTGGACAGCCGCAGCAGTGCCGCGCGGTCGAGCAGGTCCCGCCGGGCCACCAGAACCAGCTCGGCGACGCCGTCCGACCAGCGCAGCAGCACTCCGCGGGCGGTGTCGGCGGGCCTGCCCAGTTCCAGCGAACGGCGACGCTCCGCCAGCGGATCCGTGGAGGCCATGGGCAGGTCCTCCACCCACAGCCGGGTGCCGTGGACGCCGGCCAGCCGCGCGGTGAGCGCTGCGGTGTCCACCGGTTTGTCGGTCCTGACCAGGACGGCGTGGCACCGCGCCCCCGTCCCGGACCCCGAGCCCCTGTTGCCTTGCACGGCACGTCCCTTCTGCCTCAGCGGGCGGTGAAGCCGCCGTCGACGGTCAGCACGGACCCGGTCACCTGCCGGGTGTCGTCGGAGGCGAGATGGACGACGGCGGCGGCGACGTCCTCCGGCTCGATCAGCGCGTTCATGGGCTGCGCCTCGGTGAACGCCTGCTCGTGCTCGCCGAACGGGACGTCCAGCGCCCGGGCGATCTCGGCGAGCATGCGGCCCTCGGACGACGCCTCGTCCCGGACCGAACCGGGGCAGACGGCGTTGACCCGCACCTTCATCGGCGCGTAGTCGAGGGCGGCGGCCTTGGTGAGGCCGATGAGGCCGTGCTTGGCCGCGACGTACCCGGCGAAGTGCCGGTAGCCGACCAGCCCGGCGGTGGAGGCGACGTTGACGATGCTGCCCGAGCGCTGGGCGCACATCGCCCGGCCGGTCTCGCGGATGACCCGCCAGGCCCCGGAGAGGTCGACGTCGATCATCAGCGCCCACTCCTCCTCGCTGATCTCGTCGACCCGCTTGCCGGACGGTGCCGCGATACCCGCGTTGTTGACCACGACGTCGATCCGGCCGAACCGTTCGTACGCGGTCACCACCGCCTCCCGTACCGCGTCCGTGTCCCGGATGTCGGCGGCGGACGTGAGGACGCCGGCGCCGGCGGCGCGGCACAGGGCTGCGGTGTGATCGAGCTGTCCGGGACTGCCCAGCGGGTAGGGCACGCCGGGCAGGTCGGCGCAGATGTCGAGCAGGACGAGGTCCGCGCCCTGCGCGGCGCAGGCCAGGGCGGTGGCCCGGCCGAGCCCGCGGGCGGCCCCGGTGACGAGGGCTGTCTTGCCGGTCAGACGCATGGCGCTCCTCAGAGACTGCCGGCGATCAGCCGCAGCAGGGCCGGCGCGCGATCGGTCAGGTACATGTGGCCGCCGGGGATCTCGACGTACTCGAAGTCCCGGCCGGCCACCTCGGCCCAGCCGGCGGCGTCGTCCGAGCCGACCAGGGTGTCGTCGGTGCCGCGGATCGAGGTGACGGGGGCGTCCAGCCGCTGGTGGGTGCTCGGCGTGTAGTTCTCGTGCAGTTCGACGTCGGCCCGCAGGGTCGGCAGGATCATCTCCCGCATCTCCGGGTCGTCCAGCGCCTCGTGGCTGTAGCCGGCGAACTCGGTGACCCGGTCCAGGAACGCGTCGTCGGGCAGTCCGGTCGCCCGGCGCGGCCGCTGGGTGCCGGGCTCGGGGGAGCCGCTGACGAACAGCCGCAGGAGCTCCAGGTCCGGTGCGGCGACCACGCGGTGGGCGAGTTCGTAGGCGAGGACCGCGCCGAGACTGTGGCCGAAAAGAGCCAGTCGGCGTGTCTCGCCGAGCTGCTCGACCAGGGCCTGGAAAAGCCCTTCGGTCGCTTCTCCGGCTTCTCGGTAGGGGGCTGTGTCGATGAGTTTCTCACGCCCCGGAAGCTGTAGCGGAAGAATTTCGAGCGAGTCGTTCAACCGGGACCAGGGACGGAAGAAAGAGGCTCCCGCTCCGGCGAACGGCAGGCAGACGAGTGTGGTGCGTCGGACTTCTGGGGGCACGGCGGATCGCTTTCCGAAGTGGCGGGTCGGACGGGGCAGGGGCGTGCGGAATTGACGGGTGGAATTAACGTGGAATTCACCGGCGAGCCGGCTGCGGGCGACCGTCACCCTCTCGTCTTCGCGTGGAAGCGTGCCGTCGCCAGGGTCGTGAAGAGCGCGATCAGCCCCGCGGACCACAGCAGCAGATAGGAGGCGGGGTGGTCCACGGGCCACCCGTGCGGCCGGGAGAACCCGGCCGGGACGGGGGTGCCGAACTGCTCCCGCAGCGCGTTCGACAGCGCCGTGATGGGACTCCACGCGGCGACCGTGGCCAGCGGTCCCGGCAGGCTGGCGGTCGAGACGTAGCCGGAGGAGACGAAGCTCGCCGGGAACATCCAGATCAGGCCGAGGCTCGCGGCCACCTGGACGTTGGGCGCGACGACGCCGATGAAGGCGCCCACCCAGGACATGGCGAAGGCGAAGAGCACGACCAGCGCGTAGCCCGCCAGGGTGTGCGCCACCCCGCTGTGGGGCCGCCAGCCCAGCGCGAGTCCGCACAGGGAGGTCACCAGCACGCCGGCGAAACACGTGGTGAGGTCGGCGACGGTCCGGCCGAGCAGCAGGGCCGCGCGGGAGATGGGCAGGGCGCGGAACCGGTCGACCGTGCCCTCCTGGAGGTCCTTGGCCAGCCCGAGGGCCGTGACGGCGGTGCTGAAGGTCACCGTCTGCGCGAGCAGCCCCGACACCATGTACTCGCGGTACGCCGCCCCGCCCAGGCTGTTGCCGAAGACGTAGCCGATGAGCAGCGCGAACATGACCGGTTCGACCAGATTGCCCATCAGCGCGGTCGGGGTGCGGCGCAGATGGAGCAGGTTGCGCCAGGCGAGGTCGGTGCCTTCACGGCCGACCCGGATCAGCGCGTTCACCGCGTGACCGCCGGGTCCCGCCGGGCGGTCAGGGCCAGGAACACATCGTCGAGCGTGGCCCGGCCCAGTCCCACCTCCAGCGCCTCCACCCCTTCGTCCGCGAGGACGGACAGGGCTCGCGCCAGGGCGGACTGCCCGCCCGTGACGGCCGTCTCGACCCGGCGGCACCGTCGGTCGACCACGGGCGGGCCACCGCAGGCGGCCGCGGCCCGCACGGCCGCCGGCACCTCGTGGTCCTCGGCGACCACGATGACCAGGCGGCTCCCGGCGGCGGACTTCAGCGTGTCGCTGGTCCCGGCCGCCACGACCCTGCCGTGGTCGATCACCGTGATCCGGTCCGCGAGCCGGTCGGCCTCCTCCAGGTACTGGGTCGTGAGCAGCACCGTGGTGCCGCCCGCCGCCAGTTCGCCGACCGCGTCCCAGGTGTCGAGCCTGCTCTCCGGGTCCAGCCCGGTCGTCGGCTCGTCCAGGATGATCAGCGGGGGAGAGGCCACCAGGGAGGCGGCGAGGTCCAGCCGCCGGCGCATACCGCCGGAGTACGTGTTCACCAGCCGGCCGCCGCTGTCCGCGAGCCGGAACCGGTCGAGCAGCTCTCCGGCCGTCCGCCGGGCCGCACGCCGGTCCATGCCGCGCAGCCGGGCGACGAGGGACAGGTTCTCGACCCCCGTGAGCATGCCGTCGACGGTCGAGTACTGCCCGGCCAGCCCGGTCGCGGCACGCACCCGCGCGGGGTGCGCCACGACGTCCCAGCCGGCCACTCTCGCGCGCCCGGCGTCGGGGCGCAGCAGGGTGCTGAGGATGCGGACGAGGGTCGTCTTGCCGGCTCCGTTGGGGCCGAGCAGGGCGAGGATCTCGCCCGTTGATATGTGAAGGCTGACGTCCCGTAAAGCCCAGATGTCTTTATGCCTTCTTTGTATTCCCTCGACGACAACCGTCGGCCCGTCTTCTTTGGGATTCACGGGAGACCCACTCGTTTTCTGGTCCTTGCGTGCAGAAACGTGGTGCGGCCGGAACGTAGCAGGTTCCTTCCGGAAGGTGCAACCTGCATGTGATGCGAAGTCGCCTGGTGCGGAGACTAGTGATTTCCCTAGTTCCTCTCTGCTTAGTCTCCAGTCGCTGGTTCCGGCGTGATTCCGGGTGCCGGCACGGTCAGTGGACCTTTCCGAACATCTGGGTGGTGCTTTTCGCGTGAATGGCGCTCTGGCGTCCGGTGCCGACCTCGTGTCCGTTCTCAGGGGACGCGTGGGGAACGCTCCGGACAGGGATGCGGTCACCTTCGTGAGGGATCCGCGGGCCCGGGACCACGACTCCCTCTCCTTCGCGGAGCTGGACGCACGGGCCCGGGGGACCGCCGTGTGGCTGGCCGGGCGCACCGAGCCCGGTGACCGGGTCCTGCTGCTGTACTCGCCGGGCGTCGAGTTCACCGCCGCGTTCTTCGGGTGCCTGTACGCCGGGCTGATCGCGGTCCCCGGCCCGCTGCCCGGACGCTACCGGCACGAGCGCCGGCGGCTCGCCCGGATCGCCCGGGACGCCCGGGCCACCGTCGTGCTGAGCGACCGGCGCGGGCTGCCGGAGGTCGAGAAGTGGGCCGCCGACGAGGGCCTCACCGACCTGCTCCCGCACGCGACCGACGGGACGGACGGCGCCCCCGGCGCCTGGCGTCCCCGGGTGCCCACCGACCCCGACGCCCTCGCCCTGCTCCAGTACACCTCCGGCTCCACCGGCAGCCCCAAGGGCGTCATGGTCCGGCACCGCGACCTGCTGACCAACGCCGACGCCGTGGCGCGCTCGCTCGGACTGCGGCCGGGCCACCGCCTCGGCGGCTGGATACCCCTCTACCACGACATGGGCCTGATCGGCCTGATGCTGCCCGGCGTCCTGCGCTGCGCCGGCTACGTCCAGATGGACCCCATGACGTTCCTGCGCCGCCCGCACCAGTGGCTCCTGATGCTGGACGCCTACGACGTCAACGGCACCGCCGCACCCGACTTCGGCTACGACCTGTGCCTGCGCCGGGTCACCGACGAACAGCTCGCCGGCCTCGACCTGTCCCGGGTGCACGCCGCCGTCGACGGCTCCGAACCGGTCCGCGCCGACACCGTCACCGGCTTCGCGGCACGCTTCGCCGCCGCCGGGTTCCCGTCCGACGCGCTCGTCCCCATGTACGGGCTCGCCGAGTCGACGCTGCTGGTCGCCGGCAGCGGCGGTCGCCCGCCGTTCGTGGCCGGCGCGGACACGGCCGCGCTGGAGGGCAACGTCCTGCGGCGTGCCGCACCCGGCGTGCCCGCCCGGCACCTGGTGGGCTGCGGCACGAGCATCGGCCCGCAGGTCCGCGTCGTGGACCCGGACACCCGCGAGGTGCTGCCCGACGGCCGAGTCGGGGAGATCTGGCTGCGCGGACCGAGCGTGACCGCAGGCTACTGGGGCAACAGCGAGGCCACGAAGGCCGCGTTCGGCGCCGTCACCTCCGACGGACAGGGCCCCTTCCTGCGCACCGGCGACCTCGGCGGAGTGCTGGACGGCGACCTGTTCGTCACCGGCCGCCGCAAGGACGTCCTGGTCCTGCACGGCCGCAACATCCACCCGCAGGACATCGAGGCCGAACTCCGCGCGCAGCACGAGGAGCTGGGCGGTCTGCACGGTGCCGCCTTCGCCGTCGCATGGGACGACGGCACCGGCCCCCGGGAGTCGGTCGTCGTCCTGCACGAGATCAGGGGGCACTGGGGCACCGAGCGGATGACCGGGCTGGCCGCGGCCATGAAGCTGACCGTCGCCCGGGAGTTCGGCGTACCGGTCGCCGCGGTCCTACTGCTCCGGCCCGGCGGCATCCGCCGTACCACCAGCGGCAAGGTGGAGCGTTCGGCGATGCGCGCACGCTATCTGGAGCGCGCCCTCGACCCTCTGCTCCTCAGCGAGGACCCCCACCTGACCGCGGCCCTCGCCGCACGCGCGCCCGAGGAGGCGCGGTGATCGGGGCGGCCGCACTCGAAGAGATCCTCGCCGGGCACGCGTCGGGTGCCTGGGACGTGGAGACGCTGGCAGCGCTCGACGCCCGCGAGGAGTTCCCCGCCGACGCCGTCGCGGTGCTGGACGCCGCCGGGCTGTCCGCCGGCTACGTCCTCACCCCCGGCAGCGACTTCCCCGCACTGGTCGGACTGATCCGGACCGTCGCCCGGCGCGACCTCACGGTGGCCATCGCGCACGGCAAGACCTTCCTCGGGTCCGTACCCGTGTGGATCGCCGGCTCGCCCGCGCAGACCCGCGAGCTCGCGGAGCGGGTCCGCGCGGGGGACCCCGTGTGCTGGGGGCTGACCGAACGCGACCACGGCAGCGACCTCCTGGCGGGTGAACTCGCCGCCACCGAGGAGGCGAACGGCGACTGGCGGCTCGACGGCGAGAAGTGGCTGATCAACAACGCCGGCCGGGCCCGGTTCGGCTGTGTGCTCGCGCGCACCGACCCCGCCGGCGGCAGCCGCGGTTTCAGCCTCTTCCTCGTCGACCGCGCGCACCTGCCGCCCGACGCCTGGCAGGTGCTCCCCAAGGTCCGCACGCACGGCATCCGGGGCGCCGACATCAGCGGCTTCGTCCTGCGCGGCGCCCGGGTCCCCGCCGACGCGCTGATCGGCCGCCCCGGCGACGGCATCGCCACCGTCCTGAAGTCCCTCCAGCTCACCCGCACCGCCTGCGTCGGGCTCTCACTGGGCGCCGCCGACCACGCCCTGCGGCTCGCCCGGGACTTCACCACCCACCGTGAACTCTACGGACGCCGGCTCGGCTCCCTGCCGCACGTCCGCCGGACCCTCGGCCGGGCCGCCGCCGCCGTGCTCACCGCGGAGGCCGTGGGCATCCTGGCCACCCGCTCGGTGCACGCCCTGCCCGGTGAGCTCTCCGTCACCTCCGCCATCGCCAAGGCGTACGTGCCCACCACCGTCCAGGACACGCTCGGCCGGCTCGGCGAGGTCCTCGGCGTGCGCGGCTTCCTCACTTCCCCGCCCGGCGGCGGCTTCGCCAAGCTGGAGCGCGACCACCGCATCTGCGCCATCTTCGACGGCAGCACGGTCGTCAACCGTACGGCGCTGCTCACCCAGATGCCCCGGCTCGGACGGCTGCTGCGGCGGGGCGCTCACGACACCGCGGGAGTACGCGCCGCGGCCGACCCCGCCGCGGCGCCCGCCCCGTTCGACCCGGCCCGGCTCACCCTCGTCTCGGCCACCGGGTGCAGCGTCGTACAGAGCCTGCCCGCCACCGTCGAGGAGATCCGCGCGCGAGGGAACCCACGACTGACCGCACTCGCCGAGGCCGTGCTGGAACGCGGCCGCGAACTGGCGGCGGAACTCGCGGACTTCGTCCCGGTCGGCGGCGGACTCCCCAGCACCGCGTTCACCCTCGCCGAACGCTACGAGCGCCTGTACGCGGCCTCCGCCTGCCTCCACCTGTTCCTCAGCCGGTACGGCCACCGCGCCGGGGACCCGGACGAGGACACCCACCGCCTGCGCGCCTGCCTCGCCCACCTGCTCGACCTGCCGGACGACCCGGCCTACGACGAGCTGGCCCAGACCCTCACCGACTGGACCGGACCCGGCTTCAGCCTCCTGGACGGTGCCCCGTGACCCCTCTCGTCCCCGAGCGCACCGCGGCCCTCGACCGCCTCCTCGGCGACCCCGCGGACCCGGCCAACCCCGTCGGGATCCGCGCGGTCCTCGACGCCGACGAACGCGGGGAGACGCCGGCGGCCGGCGAACAGGCCCTCGACGCCTACGGCCTCAACGCGGAGTTCGTACCGCCCGAGTACGGCGGCCGGCTCACCCGGGCCGACCACCTCGTGGAGGTGATGCGCACCGTCTACCGCCGCGACCCCGTGCTCGGACTCGGCTACGGCGCCAGCTCGTTCATCGCCGGCGTCAACGTCTGGACCGCCGGGGACACCGCACAGGCCGCGCGGGTCGCCGACCTGCTGCTCGGCGGCCACAAGGTCGCGGTGGCCTTCCACGAACTCGCCCACGGCAACGACATGGCCGGCACCGAGTTCACCGCGGCGGCCGACGGCGATCACCTGCGGCTGAGCGGGCGCAAGGAGGTCGTCACCAACATCAGCCGGGCACAGGCCCTGGTCGTCCTCGCCCGGACCGACCCCCGGCCGGGCCCCCGCAGCCACTCCCTCGTACTGGTCGACCGCACCGCCCTGCCCGGCGACGGCATCCGCGACCTGCCCCGGTTCGGCACCACCGGCATGCGCGGTCTCCAGCTCGGCGGTCTGGAGTTCGACGGGGTGCGCGTGCCCCGCCCGGCGGTCCTCGGACCGGTCGGCAGCGGACTGGAGACCGCTCTCAAGGCACTCCAGATCACCCGCACCACCCTGCCCGCCATGGCCTCCGGGGTGCTGGACACCGCCCTGCGGACCGCCGTCGACCACCTCTCGTCCCGCGTCCTGTACGGCGGCGCAGCCATCGGCATCCCGCACGTCCGCTCCGTGCTGGCCGGCGTCCTGGCCGACCTGCTGCGGGCCGAGGCGGTCGGCGCGGTCGGCACCCGCGCCCTGCACCTGGTGCCGCGGTCCGCGAGCGTCTACTCGGCCGTGGTCAAGTACACGGTGTCCAAGCTGCTGCTGGACGCCGTGGACCGGCTCGCCGAACTGCTCGGCGCCCACTTCTACCTGCGCGAGGGACCGAGCGCGATCTTCCAGAAGCTGCTGCGCGACCTGGCGCCGGTGGGCTTCGGGCACATCGCCCGGGCCGCCTGCCAGATGAGCCTGCTGCCCCAGCTCCCGCTGCTCGCCAGACGCTCCTGGGCCGACGGCGCCCCCGCCCCGGACGCACTGTTCGCCCTGGACGCGGATCTGCCGGCGCTGCGCTACGACCGGCTGGCCCTGCACGCCGGGGGCCGCGACCCCCTCGCGGCCTCGCTGGCAGCGGCACTGGACGGGCCCTGGGACGGCCCCGGCCGGCCCCTGCGGGCGGCCTTCGAGGCGGACCTGGCCGAACTCGGCCACCTCGCCCGCGCCTGCGCCGCGCTGCCCGTGACGGAATGCGGCGTCGACGCCTCTCCCGCCACCTACGACCTGGCCGACCGGTACAGCACGCTGCTCACCCGCGTCTGCTGCCTCCAGGTCCAGCGCCACGCCACCGACCCCTTCCTGGCCGACCCCGCCTGGGTGCTGGCCGCCGTCCACCGCACCCGCCGGCCCTCCCCGCTCCCCGGCCCGGTCGAGGACGCGCTCCTCGACGAACTCCTCGCCCGCCACCGCGATCACCGCTCCTTCGGCCTCGCCGCCCGCCCGCTGCTCCACCGAGAAGAGAACACACGATGAGTACTGGCACCCAAGACGTCCGCGCCTGGCTGACCGAGCGGGTGGCGACCTACCTGCGCCGCACGCCCGAGGAGATCGACACCACCCTGCCGCTGTCCGAGTACGGGCTGGACTCGCTCACCGCGCTGGCCGTCTCCGCCGACATCGAGGACGAGTTCGGCCTCGTACTGCCGCCCGAGACGACCTGGGACCACCCCACCATCGACCAGCTCGGCGTGGCGATCACCGCCCTCATCGAGGAGAAGGCCTGACCGTGGAGATGGCAGCGACCGGCAACAGCGGGGGCCTCGCACTGACGGCCGCCCAGCACGGCGTCTGGGTGGCCCAGCACCTCGAACCCGGCTCCCCCATGTTCGTCTGCGGTGTCCACGTCGACACCACGGTTCCCTTCGACCCCCGGCTGCTGGACCGGGCGATCCGGCAGGCGGTGACGGAGACCGAGGCACTGCGGGCCCGCTTCACCGACGACGGACACACGGTCCGCCAGCACGTCGACCCGGCGATCGAGGGCACGCTCACCGTCGTCGACCTGAGCGGCGAGCCGGACCCGCGGGCCGCCGCGGCCGCCTGGACCGAAGCCCGCCAGGCGGAAGCCCCGCCCGCGCTCACCGACGGTCCGCTCTTCTCCCACACGCTGCTGCGGCTCGGCCCGGACCACGACCGGCTGTACTTCCGCTACCACCACATCCTGCTCGACGCCTACGGCCAGACGCTGTACGTCCGCAGGCTGCTGGACGTCTACAACGCGCTCGCCGCGGGCGACCGCCCGGCAGCCGCCGCCTTCGCGCCGCTCGCCGACCTCGTCGCCGAGGAGAACGCCTACACCGGCTCCGCGCGCCACGAACGGGACCACGCCTACTGGCTCCGCCGGTGCGCGGACCTGCCCGCCTCCACCGAGCTGGGCAGCGGCCCCTCGTCCCTGGCCCGCGGCCTGCCGCCGGTGACGGGGCTGGTGCCCGCCGACACCGCCGAGCGGCTGCGCGCCCTGCCCGGCGCCCGCTGGTCCCTCCCGGTGATCGCCGCCCTGGCCGCGTACACCCACCGCACGACCGGTGCGGCGGACGTCGTCCTCCGGGTCTTCCTGGCGGCACGGACGACCCCGGACGCCCTCGCCACACCGGCGATGCTCGTCAACGACCTGCCGCTGCGGCTGACCGTCCGGCCCTCGGCCACCTTCACCGAACTCGTCGAACAGGTGCGGGCCCGGCTGGCCGAGGCCGTCCGTCACCAGCGCTTCCCGGGCGAACGCATCCGCCGCGAACTCGGCGCCGAGGGGCAGGGTGCCCTGGCCGGACCCACCGTCAACGTGCTCTCCTTCGCACCCGGCCGGCTCATGGTGGGCGGCGCCGAGGCCACCGCGCACCAGGTGGCCTCCGGCCCGGTCCGCGACCTCACCGTCAACGCCGTCGCCGACGACACCGCCGCCGACGGCATCCGCCTCACCCTGGGCGCCCACCCCGACCGGTTCACCCCGGCCGCCGTGACGGCCCACCGGGACCGGTTCACCCGGCTCCTCACGGCCGCCGCCGAGTCGCCCGGAGCGCCCATCGGCACCCTCGACCTCCTCGGCCCGGACGAGCACCGCCTCCTGGCCGGCTTCGACGACACCGCCGAGCCCCTCGACCCCCGCTCGCTGGTGGAACGGATCGCAGCCCAGGACCCGTCCGCCGAGGCCGTGGTCTTCGAGGGCCGCAGCCTCAGCTACGGCGAACTCAACGCACGGGCGGGCCGACTCGCCCACGCCCTGCGCCGCCGCGGCGCCGGCGTCGAGTCCCGGATCGCCGTCCTGCTGCCGCGCTCCACCGACCTCGTCGTCGCCCTCCTCGCCGTCCTCAAGGCGGGCGCCGCCTTCGTCCCCGTCGAGACGGGCTACCCGGCCGAACGGATCGCCTACGTCCTCGCCGACTCCGGCGCCGAGCTGGTGATCGCCGCCGACGACGTACCCGGCTTCGAGCGGATCGCCCCCGACGCGGGCGCCGACGAGCCGGCGGACGGCCCCGGCATCCGGGTCCGGGGCGGCAACGCCGCCTACGTGATGTACACCTCCGGCTCCACCGGCCGTCCCAAGGGCGTCGTCGTCCCGCACGAGGGCCTGCTCAACCGCCTGTCATGGCTCCAGCGCGACCACCGGATGACCCCGGACGACCGCATCGTGCAGAAGACGCCGATCGGCTTCGACATCTCGGTGTGGGAGTTCTTCTGGCCCCTCGTCCAGGGCGCCACCCTCGTCGTGGCACGCCCCGACGGCCACCGCGACCCGGCCTACCTCGCCGAGCTGATCCGCGAACAGCGCGTCACGATCGTCCACTTCGTGCCGTCGATGCTCGCCGGCTTCCTCGCCGAGGCCGAGTTCGGCCCCTCCGTACGGCTCGTCGCCTGCACCGGCGAGGCCCTGCCGCCCGAGCTGGTCCGCCGGTTCCACCAGAGCGTCGACGCCGAGCTGTGGAACCTCTACGGCCCCACCGAGGCCGCCATCGAGGTGACCTCGTACGCCACCGGCCCGGACGACGAGACGGTGCCGATCGGACGGCCGGGCGCCAACACCCGCGCACACGTCCTGGACTCGGGACTCAACCCCGTACCGCCCGGCACGACCGGCGAACTCTACCTGGCGGGCGTCCAGCTCGCCCGCGGCTACCACGGCCGCCCCGCGCTGACCGCCGAACGCTTCACCGCCGACCCGCACGGCCCCGCGGGCTCCCGGATGTACCGCACCGGCGACCTCGCCCGGCTGCGCCCGGACGGCACCCTGGAGTACGCCGGCCGGGTCGACGACCAGGTCAAGATCGCCGGCCAGCGCGCCGAACCCGGTGAGGTCGAGGCGCTGCTCGACGGCGCGCCCGGCGTCCGGCAGAGCGTCGTCGTGGCCCGGCGCACCCCCAGCGGCGCCCACCAGCTCGTCGCGTACGTCACCGGAGAGCCCGGGACCGACCTGCGTGCCTGGCTCGCCGACCGGCTGCCCGCCTTCCTCGTCCCCGCCGCGGTGCTGACCCTCCCGGAGATCCCGCTCACCCCCAACGGGAAGGTCGACCGCAAGGCGCTGCCCGAACCGGCGGCGCCGGCACCCGGCCGGGCGCCCCGCACCGAGACCGAGCGGGTCCTGCGCGACCTCGCCGCCGAGCTGATCGAACGGCCCGAACTCGGCGCCGACGACCAGCTGTTCACCATGGGCATGGACAGCATCCACGCCCTGCGCCTGGCCGCCCGTGCCCGCGCCGCCGGGATCGGCCTCACCCCGCAGGACGTGTTCGCCCACCCCACCGTCGAAGCCCTCGCGGCCCTCGCCGAGGCCGTCCCGGCCGCCGCCGGCACACCGGCCGCACCCGCGGCGGGCCCGAGCACCCGCCTGACCCCGGCGGACGTCCCCCTCGTCACCATCGACCAGGGCGAACTCGACCGCTACCCCGGCGCCCAGGACGTGCTGCCGCTCTCCCCGCTCCAGGAAGGTCTGCTCTTCCTCGCCCTGTACGAGGACCACGACCCCTACGTCGGCCAGCTCGTCCTCGACATCGAGGGCGGCTTCGACCCGGCCCGCATGCGCGAGGCCGCCACCGCCCTGCTGCACCGCCACCCGCTGCTGCGCGCCGGCTTCCGCAGCCGCTCCGCCGGCGCGCCCGTGCAGGTCGTGCCCGCCGAGACCACCGTGCCCTGGGAGGAGCGGGACGAGGAGCCGGCCGCCTTCCTCGCCCGCGACCGGGCCCGCGGCTTCAGCGTGCTGCGCCCGCCGCTGCTGCGCTTCACCGCGCTCGGCACCCGGCTCGTGGTGACCCACCACCACCTGCTGCTGGACGGCTGGTCCCTGCCCCTGCTGGTCCGGGAGCTGTTCGAGCTGTACGGCGGCGCCGACCTGCCCGCGCCCGCCCCCTACCGCGCCTACCCCGCCTGGCTCGCCGGGCGCGACCGCGCCGCGTCCACCGCCGTGTGGAAGGAGGAACTGGCGGGCCTGCCCGGCCCCACCCTGCTCGCGCCGCGACGGCGGACCCCGGACGGCCACGCCGAACACGAACTGGTCCTCGACGAGACCGTCACCGCGGCCCTGACCGCGGCGGCGCGCCGCCGCGGACTCACCCTCAACACCGTCATGCAGGGCCTGTGGGCGCTGCTGCTGCGCGAGTTCACCGGCCGTGACGACGTCGTCCTCGGTGCGACGGTCTCCACCCGCCCCGCCGACCTGCCCGGCGCCGAGTCGATGATCGGCCTGTTCATCAACACACTGCCGGTGCGGGTGCGCATCGATCCCCGGGCACCGCTGGCCGAGCTGCTGGCCTCGGTGCAGACCCGGCAGGCGGTCCTGGCCGGGCACGCGGACGCCGGCCTCGCCGACCTCACCCGTGCCGCGGGCGTGGACGAGCTGTTCGACACCGTGCTCGCCTTCGAGAACTACCCGATGGACAGCGGCACGCAGGCCGGCGGGCTGCGGATCGCCGGCGCCGACCTCCTCCTGCACTCCCACTACCCGCTGTCGGTCGCCCTCTTCCCCGGCCCCGCCCTGCGGCTGCGCTTCTCCTACCGCACCGGGGCGTTCACCGCCGACGCCCTGGCGGTCCTGACCGGCCGGCTGGCCCGGCTCGCCGCCCTCGCCGCCGAGGACCTCGACCGGCCGGCCGGTGACCTCGCCGTGGTCACCCCGGAGGACCGGCACACGGTGACCGGCGGCGAGCGCGCCGCTGAGCCGGCCGTCCGGCACGGCGCCACCGCCGCTCCCGCCTCCACGACGGCACCGCGCACCGGTACGGAGGAACGTCTGCGCGCGGTCGTCGCCGAGGTCCTCGGCCTGGACGACATCGCCGTGGACGACGAGTTCTTCGCCCTCGGCGGCACCTCCATCCTGATGATCCGGCTGGTGCACCGGATCCGCGACGAGTTCGGCGTCGGCCTCTCCCTGCGCGACGTGTTCGCCGCACCGACCGTGGCGGGCCTCGCCGCGCTCCTGGCGGACGGCTCGTCGGCCTCCGCCACGATCGTGCCTCGGGAGCGGCCCGAGCGGATACCGCTGTCCTTCACACAGGAACGCATGTGGTTCCTCCAGCGTCTCCAGGGCGGCAGCGGCACCTACAACATCCCGCTCGACATCCGGCTCAGCGGACCGCTCGACACCACGGCGCTGGAGGCCGCGCTCACCGATCTCATCGACCGGCACGAGGCCCTGCGCACCCTCTACCCCGAGGACGCCCAGGGCCCCCACCAGGTCGTCCTGGCGCCCGGCCGCACGGGCTTCGCCCTGGAGGTGGTCCGCGACCGTGACCCCGACCTGACCGCCCGGGCCGCCCGCCCCTTCGACCTCACCACCGAACTCCCGGTGCGCGCCACCCTCTTCGACCTCGGCGGGGAGGAGTACGCCCTGCTGCTGGTGGTGCACCACATCGCCACCGACGGCTCCTCCATGCGGCCGCTGGCCGAGTACCTGTCCGCCGCGTACACCGCCCGCCTCGCCGGCGAGGCGGCCGACTGCCCGCCGCCGGCCGTGGAGTACGCCGACTACGCCCTCTGGCAGCGCGACACGCTCGCCCCCGAACTGCCGCGGCAGATCGCCTACTGGACCGAGGCACTCGCCGGACTGCCCCAGGAGGTCACCTTCCCGGCCGACCGGCCCCGGCCCGCGGTCGCCGCCCACCGCGGCGACCACGTCGAGTTCCGCGTCGAGCGAGAGCTGTACGAGAGGATGCTGGACCTCGCCCGCCGCACCCGGACCACGCCGTACATGGTGCTCCAGGCCGCCGTCGCGCTGCTGCTGACCGCCCACGGCGCCGGCGAGGACATCCCCGTCGGCGGAGCGATCGCCGGCCGCCCGGACTCGGCACTGGACGGTGTCGTCGGCGTCTTCATCAACACCCTCGTCTACCGCTTCGACACCTCCGGCGACCCCGCCTTCACCGAACTGCTCGCCCGCGTACGCGACACCGGTCTGGCCGCCTACGCCCACCAGGACGTGCCGTTCGAACGGCTGGTGGAGGACCTCGCCCCGGAACGGTCCCGCGCCCGCCACCCCTTCTTCCAGGTCATGGTCGCCTGGCTGGACTTCTCCGAGGCCCGCCTCACCCTGCCCGGGGTCAGCGCCCGCACGGCCCCGGTCCTCAGCGGCACCTCCAAGTTCGACGCGCACTTCGACTGCGTCGTCGACGCCCATGACGGCGGCCTCGACTGCCGGCTGGAGTACGCCACCGACCTGTACGACCGGGAGACCGCCGAGGCCCTCGTCACCCGTTTCCTGCGCGTGCTCGACACCGTCACGGGCGACCCCGCCCGCCGGATCTCCGAGGTCGACCTGCTGGACGACGAGGAACGCGCGCTCATCCTCCACGGCTGGAACGACACCGCGAGCACCATGGACTCGACCTCCGTCGTCGAGCTGATGGAGTCCCAGGACCCCCAACTGCCCGCCGTCGTCCTCGAAGGGGAGCGCGTCACCTACGGCGCCTTCAACGCGCGGGTCAACCGCCTCGCCCGGGCCCTGCGCAGGCGCGGAGTCGGCCCCGAGACCCGGGTCGCCGTCATGCTGCCGTACTCGGTGGACCTCGTCGTGGCGCTCTGGGCCGTCATCAAGGCCGGCGCCGCCTACGTGCCGATCGACACCGGCTATCCGGCCGACCGGATCGCCTACATCCTCCGCGACTCCGGCGCCCGGCTGATCCTGGCCGAGCACGACGTCGAGGGCTTTGAACGGATCCCGGTCGACGCCGGGGACGAGTCCGCCGAGAACCTCGGGATCACCGCCCACGGCGGCAACACCTCGTACATCATCTACACCTCCGGCTCCACCGGCCGCCCCAAGGGCACCCTCAACACCTACGAGGGCATGACCAACCGGTTCTGGTGGATGCAGCAGGACCTGCACCTCGGCCCCGGGGACCGGGTGCTCCAGGCCACGCCGACCGGGTTCGACGTCTCGGTCTGGGAGGTGTTCTGGACGCTGTCGCGCGGCGCCGCCCTGGTGGTACCGCGGCCCGGCGGCCACCGCGACCCGGTCTACCTCTCCCGGCTCATGCACGACGAGTCCGTGACCGTGCTGCACCTCGGCGCCTCCCGGCTCGCCGCGTTCCTCGCCGAGGCCGAACTGCCCGCCTCGGTCCGCGCGATCGAGTCCGGGGACGAGATCATGCCGGCCGAGCTGATCCGCCGCTTCCACCAGGTCTCCCGCCACCCGGACCCGGTCCTCACCAACGCCTACGGCCCCACCGAGGCCGCGGTGGACGTCACCCGGTGGCCCACCCCCAAGGACCCCGGGACCGTCCTCATCGGCGGACCGGTGCTCAACACCCAGGCCTACGTGCTCGACCGCACCCTGCGCCCCGTGCCCCCGGGCGTGACGGGAGAGCTCTACCTCGGCGGCGTCCAGCTCGCCCGCGGCTATCTGGACCGCCCCGCGCTCACCGCCGAACGGTTCGTGGCCAACCCCTACGGCACGCCCGGCAGCCGGCTCTACCGCACCGGCGACCTGGTGCGCTGGACCCGCGGCGGCGAACTGGAGTACTTCGGCCGCGCCGACGACCAGGTCAAGCTGCGCGGCCAGCGGATCGAGCTGGGCGAGATCGAGTCCGCGATGCGGGCGCACCCCGGCGTCGCCCAGGCCGCCGCCGCCGTCCACGACCAGCGGCTGGTCGGCTACCTCATCACCTCCGCCCCCGTCGACCACGAGGAACTGCGGGCCCGGCTCACGGCCGAGCTGCCCGAGTACATGGTCCCGCCCGTGTTCGTGGAACTCGATCGGTTCCCGCAGCTGACCAGCGGCAAGCTGGACCGGCAGGCGCTGCCCGTACCCGACTTCGCACCGGTCGCGGGCCGCGTGCCGCGCACCCCGCGCGAGGAGCTCCTGTGCGGGCTGTTCGCCGAGGTGACCGGGGTCCCCGAGGTCTTCCTCGACGACGACTTCTTCGCGCTCGGCGGCCACTCGCTGTCCGTGGCCCGGCTGGCCAACCGCATCCGCACCGTCCTCGGCGCCGACATCGAACTGGTCACCCTGTTCGAGGCCACCACGCCCGCGCGGATCGCCGCCCGCCTCGACGGCGCCGCCCCGCGCCGGCCCGCCGTCACGGCCCAGCCGCGCGGCGCGCGCCTGCCGCTGTCCTACGCCCAGGAACGCCTGTGGTTCCTGCACCGCTACGAGGGCCCCTCCGCCACCTACAACCTGCCCGTCGCGCTGCGGCTCACCGGTGACCTCGACATCGCGGCCCTCGACGCGGCCCTCGGCGACGTCGCCGCCCGGCACGAGGCGCTGCGCACCGTCTTCGCCGAGGACGAGCAGGGCCCGCACCAGATCGTCCGGGACTCCGTGCCGCCGCTGACCGTCCTCGCCACCGACGCGGCCGGGCTCGACGACCGGCTCGCCGAGGCCGTCCAGGTCCCCTTCGACCTGGCCGTCGAACCGCCCATGCGCTCCACCCTGTTCCAGCTCGGCTCCGGCGAGCACGTCCTGCTCGTCGTGCTGCACCACATCGCCGGCGACGCCTTCTCCATGCCCCCGCTCGCCGAGGACCTGATCACCGCCTACACCGCGAGGTCCGAGGGCCACGCCCCGCGCTGGACCCCGCTGGAGGTCCAGTACGCCGACTACGCCGTGTGGCAGCGCTCGGTGCTGGGCCCGGCCGACGACCCGGACAGCGAGATCTCCCGCCAGCTCCGCTTCTGGACCGAGGCCCTGGCCGGGCTTCCCGAACAACTGGAGCTGCCCACCGACCGGCCCCGGCCCGCCGTGGCCGGCCACCGCGGGGACACCGTCGCCTTCACCGTGCCCGCCGAGGTGCACGCGGCCCTGACGGCGCTCGCCCGCGAGCACCACGTCACACCGTTCATGACGGTCCAGGCCGCTCTGGTCACCCTGCTGCACCGGCTCGGCGCCGGGGACGACATCGTCATCGGCTCGCCGGTCGCCGGCCGCCCGGACGAGGTCCTGGGCGGCCTGGTCGGGTTCTTCGTCAACAACCTCGTCCTGCGCACCGACCTTGCGGGCAACCCCGCGTTCACCGAGGTCCTCGCCCGGGTCCGGTCGGCCGACCTGGCCGCCTACGCCCACCAGGACGTGCCCTTCGAGCGGATCGTCGAGGCGGTCAACCCGGTCCGCTCCACGGCCCGGCACCCGCTGTTCCAGACCAACCTGAACTGGGTGGACGCCGAACTGGAAGAGGTCGAGGACCTCGCCGGACACCTCCCCGGCCTCGACGGGAAGGTGCTGCCGCTCACCTCGCCGACCGCCAAGTTCGACCTGGCGTTCTTCGTCAACGAACGGCGCGGCGGCGGACTGACGGGCTTCCTGGAGTTCGCCACGGACCTGTTCGACCGGGAGACCGCCCAGCGGATCACCGAACGGTTCGTCGACCTGCTCACCGCCGCCGTCACCGCTCCCGGCACGCCCATCGGCGACCTCGACATCGTCGGCCCGGCCGAGCGCCGGCAGCTGCTCACCGAGTGGAACGCCACCGCCCGCGAGCTGCCCGCGACCACGCTCACCGCGCTCGTCGAGGCGCAGGCGGCCCGCACCCCGGACGCCCTCGCGGTCGTCTTCGGCGCCACCGGGCTGACGTACGCCGAACTCGACGCCCGCGCCAACCGGCTGGCCCGCCGGCTCATCGAACTCGGCGCCGGCCCCGAGCGGTTCGTCGGCGTCCTGCTGCCCACCTCCGAACAGCTCCCCGTCACCCTGCTCGCCGTGCTCAAGTCGGGGGCGGCCTACCTGCCGCTCGACCCCGCACTGCCCGAGGAGCGGATCGCGTTCATGCTCGGCGACATCGCCCCCGTCGCCGTGGTGACCACCCCCGACCGGGCCGGCCGGCTCGGCGCGATCCCCGCCGTGCTGCCCTACGACCCGGCCGTGACCGCGCAGCCGGCCACCGCGGTCACCGGGGTACCCGCGCTGCCCGGGCACGCCGCGTTCGTCATCTTCACCTCCGGCTCCACCGGCAGGCCCAAGGCCGTCGTCGTCGAACACCGCTCGCTGACCGCCTACCTGGCCTGGGCCACCGACACCTACCGGAGCCTGCGCGGCCGTGCCCTGGTGCACTCCCCGATCGCCTTCGACCTCACCGTCACCGGCCTGTGGGGACCGCTCGTCACGGGCGGCTGCGTGGAACTCGTGCGCTGGAACGCCGCCGGGCCCGACACCGAGTACGGCGTCACCCGCCCCGACTTCGTCAAGGCCACCCCGAGCCACCTCACCCTGCTCGGCGCGGTCGCCGACAGCTACTCCCCGAGCGGACAGCTCGTCCTCGGCGGGGAGTCGCTGCTGGGCGAGGCCCTCGACACCTGGCGGGCCGGCCACCCCGGGGTGACCGTGCTCAACGAGTACGGTCCCACCGAGACCACGGTCGGCTGCACGGTCTTCCGCATCGCACCGGGCGACAGCCTGCCCCCGGGCGTCATCACCATCGGCACCCCGGTGTGGAACACCCAGGTGTACGTGCTCGACGGACGGCTGCGCCCCGCCCCGGTCGGCACCCCCGGGGAGCTGTACGTCGCCGGTGACCTGGTCACCCGCGGCTACCACGGCCGGCCCGGCCTCACCGCCGGCCGCTTCGTGGCGAACCCGTACGGACCCGCGGGCTCCCGGATGTACCGCACCGGCGACCTGGCCCGCTGGACCAGGGCGGGTCTGCTGGAGTTCGTCGGCCGGGTCGACGACCAGGTGAAGATCCGCGGGTTCCGCATCGAACCCGGCGAGGTCGAGGCCGCGCTCGCGGCGGCACCGGAGATCGCCCGGGCCGCGGTGGTGGTCCGCGAGGACCAGCCCGGCGACAGGCGGCTCGTCGGCTACGTCGTGCCCGAGCCGGGAGCGCGGGCCGACACCCGGGCGCTGCGCGCGAGCGTGGCCCGCACCCTGCCCGACCACATGGTCCCGGCCGCGCTCGTCGTCCTCGGCGAACTGCCGCTGACCGGCAACGGCAAGCTGGACCGCAAGGCGCTGCCCGCACCGGACCGGAGCCTTCCGTCCGCCGGCCCGGCCGCCACGGACGCGACGGACGACACCGCGACGGACCCGGCCCGGCGGACCGCGCCGGACCTCGCCGGGGAGCGGGCCGCCGCGGACCCGGCCGAGGAGCGGGTCGCGGGACTCTTCGCCGAGGTGCTGGGCGTACCGGAGGCACGGGCGGAGGACAGCTTCTTCCTGCTCGGCGGGCACTCCCTGCTCGTCGCACGGCTGGTGAACCGGATCCGCGCGGAGTCCGGCGTCGAGCTGTCCATCCGGGACGTGTTCGAGAACCCCACCGTCGCGGGGATCGCCCGGCTGCTCGGTGCCGCCCGGGACGCACGGCCGCCGCTCGTCGCCCGGCAGCGCCCCGAACGGGTGCCGCTGTCCACGGCCCAGCAGCGGATGTGGATCCTCGACCGGCTCCAGGGACCGTCCGACACGTACACCATCCCGATCGTGCTGCGGCTGACCGGCGACCTCGACATCGACGCGCTGCGGGCGGCCTTCGCCGACGTGGTGGAGCGGCACGAGTCGCTGCGCACCCTGATCGCCGAGGACGCCGACGGCGCGCACCAGGTCGTCGTGGCCGGCCCGGCCCCGTTCACCGTCACCGCCTGCCCGGCCGGCCGGCTGGACGCGGAGATCGCCCGCGCCGCCGCGGTCCCCTTCGCCCTGGACCGTGAACTCCCGGTCCGCGCCACCCTGTTCGACACCGGCGGCGGCACGTACGCCCTGCTGGTGGTGCTGCACCACATCGCGGGAGACGGCGGCTCGATGGGCCCCCTGGCGGCCGATCTCGCCACTGCCTACGCCGGGCGGCTGACCGGCACCGGCTCCGGGCTCGCCCCGCTGCCCGTGCAGTACGCGGACTACGCCCTGTGGCAGCGCGACCTGCCCGGGGACCGGCTCCCGTTCTGGACCACGGCGCTCGCCGGCATCCCCGAACAGACCGACCTGCCCACCGACCGGCCACGGCCCGCGATCCTGTCCCCGCGCGGCGACACCGTCGCCTTCACCGTGCCCGCCGCCCTGCGCGCCCGCGTGGAGCGGCTGGGGCGCGAACGTGACGCGAGCCCCTTCATGGTGCTCCAGGCCGTCCTCGCGCTCCTGCTCAGCCGCCTCGGGGCGGGCGACGACATCGTCATCGGCAGCCCGGTGGAGGGGCGGCCCGAGGCCGCGCTGGAAGAACTCGTCGGCCTCTTCGCCAACACCCTGGTGCTGCGCACCGACGTCTCCGGCGACCCCACCTTCGAGGAACTCCTCGCCCGGGTACGGCGGTTCGACGTCGACGCCTACGCGCACGCCGACGTGCCCTTCGAGCAGCTCGTGGAGGCGCTCAACCCGCCGCGGTCCCGGTCCCGGCACCCGCTGTTCCAGGTGATGCTGACCCTGAACGCCGAGACGGCGCCGCCGGCCCTGCCCGGCCTGACCGTGCGGCTGGGCGAGACCCCCTCCGGCGCGGCCAAGTTCGACCTGTCCCTGACCGTGTCGGAGCACGGCGGGCAGTGGTCCGCGGCCTTGGAGTACTCCACCGACCTCTTCGACCGCGCCACCGTCCGGTCCTTCGCCGACCGCTACCTGCGGCTGCTCGCCGCGGTGACGGACGACCCGGTCCGGCCCGTCCACGCCCTGCCGCTGCTGACCGACGCCGAGCGGACCGAACTGCTCGTCACCCGCAACGCCACCCCCCGCCGGGGTTCCGGCACCCCGCTTCCGGAGAGGTTCGAGGCGCAGGCCGCCCGCACCCCGGACGCCGTCGCGGTCGTCTCCCCCTCCACGACGCTCAGCTACGCCGAACTCGACGCGCGGGCCAACAAGCTGGCCCGGCACCTGGCCGGTCTCGGCGTCGGCCGCGGATCGGTCGTCGCCGTCGTCCTGCCGCGCACCCCCGACCTGCTCGTGGCCCTCCTGGCGGTCCTCAAGACCGGAGCCGCCTACCTGCCGATCGACGACACCTACCCCGCCGGCCGCGTCGACCTCCTGGTCGAGGACGCCGGCGCGCGGGTGACCCTCACCCCGGACACCTTCCCGGCCGACCTGGACCACCACCCCGGCACGCCGCTCGGCGTCCGGCCGCATCCGCGGGACGCCGCCTACCTCGTCTACACCTCCGGATCGACCGGACAGCCCAAGGGCGTCGTCGTCGAGCACGCCGCGCTGGCCGCGTACCTGGACGAGGCGACCGCCCTGTACCCGGCCGCCGCCGACGAGGCGCTGGCGCACTCCTCCGTCGCCTTCGACATGCCGGTCACCGTGCTGTTCACCCCGCTCGTCACCGGCGGCCGGGTCCGGTTCGCCGCGCTGGACGAGAACAGCCCGGGCACCGGCCTGCTCAAGATCACCCCGAGCCATCTGCGGCTGCTGGAGACCCTGCCCGACCGGGCCTGCGCCGCCACGGACCTCGTCATCGGCGGCGAGGCGCTCGACGCCGAGCCGCTGGGGCGCTGGCGCGCCCGCCACCCGGACGCCGTGGTGACCAACGAGTACGGGCCCACCGAGACGACCGTGGGCGTCGTCGTGCACCGCGTCGGACCCGGCGAACCGCTCGCCGACGGACCCGTCCCCATCGGCCGCCCGACCGGCGGCACGCGGGTGTACGTCCTCGACGCGTTCCTCCAGCCCGTCCCCGACGGCGTCTGGGGAGAGCTCTACCTCGCGGGCGACCAGGTGGCCCGCGGCTACGCCGGACGACCCGGGCAGACCGCGCAGCGCTTCGTCGCCGACCCCTACGGCCCCGCCGGGAGCAGGATGTACCGGGTGGGCGACCGGGCCCGCTGGAACGCCTCGGGCCTCCTGGAGTACGGCGGCCGGGCCGACGACCAGGTCAAGATCCGCGGCTTCCGCGTCGAGCCCGGCGAGACCGAGGCGGCGCTGACGGCCCTGGACACCGTCGCCCAGGCGGCGGTCGTGGCCCGCGAGGACCGCCCCGGCGACCCGCGGCTGGTCGCCTACCTGGTCGCCGCCGACCCCGGCGTGCCGGTCGGCGACCCCCGCCCGGCGCTCGCCGCGACCCTGCCCGCGCACCTGGTCCCGTCGGCCTTCGTGGTCCTCGACCGGCTCCCGCTCACCCCCAACGGCAAGCTGGACCGGCGCGCCCTGCCCGCCCCGGACACCACCGGTGCCGTCCCCGGCGGCAGGGCCCCGCGCACGCCCGCGGAGGAGATCCTGTGCGCGCTCTTCGCCGAGGTGCTCAACATCGCCGACGTGTCGATCGACGACGACTTCTTCCTGCTCGGCGGGCACTCGCTGCTCGCCACCCAGCTGGTGAACCGCGCCCGGAACGCGCTCGGCGCACCGGTCCGGCTCGGCGACCTGTTCGACACACCGACGGTGGCCGGACTCGCCGCCGGGCTCACCCCGGGCGGCACGGTCGAGCGCTTCACCCCGGCCCCGCGCCCCGACCGGCTCCCCCTGTCCTACGGCCAGGAGCGGCTGTGGTTCCTGCACACCCTCGACGGCCCCTCCGACACCTACAACATCCCCGTCGTGCTGCGGCTGTCGGGCGCCCTCGACCCGGCGGCACTGCGGGCCGCCCTCGGTGACCTCGTACAACGGCACGAGATCCTGCGCACGGTCTACGCGACCGACGCCCGCGGCAGCCACCAGGTCATCCTGCCGCCCGAGCGCGGACTGCCCGAGCCGGCCGTCACCGACGTGGACGAGCACACCCTGCCGGCGGCCGTACGCGAGGCGGTCCGCCACCGCTTCGACCTCGGCCGGGAAGTCCCGGTCCACGCCCGGCTGTTGCGCACCGCGCCCGACGAGGCCGTCTTCGTCCTGGTCGTGCACCACATCGCCGCCGACGCCGTCTCCATGGCGCCCCTCGCCCGCGACCTCGCCACGGCCTACCGGGCCCGGCACGCCGGCCACGCTCCCGACTGGGAGCCGCTGACCGTCCAGTACGCCGACTTCAGCCTGTGGCAACGCCGGATGCTCGGCTCCGACCAGGAGCCGGACAGCGAGATCTCCCGGCAGCTCCGCCACTGGACCACCACGCTCGCCGGTGCCCCGGAACTGATCGCCCTGCCCACCGACCGGCCCCGGCCCGCGATCGCCTCCCACCGCGGCGGCACCGTACGGTTCCTGATACCCCGGGCGCTGCACGAAGCGCTCACCGGACTCGCCCGCGACACCGGTACGACCCTGTTCATGGTGCTGCACGCCGCGTTCGCCGCGCTGCTCGCCAAGCACGGCGCCGGCGACGACGTCGTGCTCGGCACCCCGGTGGCCGGCCGGACCGACGAGGCCGCCCACGATCTCGTCGGCTCCTTCGTCAACACCCTCGTACTGCGCACCCCGCTGGGCGGCGACCCCACCTTCCGCGTACTGCTCGACCGGGTCCGCGCCGTCGACCTGGACGCCTACGCCCACCAGGACGTGCCGTTCGAACGCGTGGTGGAGGCCCTCAACCCGGTGCGCTCCACCGCCCACCAGCCACTGGTGCAGGCGACGATCATGCTGAACAACACCGTCCGGCCCGTCACGCTCGACCTGCCCGGCGTCGACGTGCGGGCGGAGGAACCGGTCGCGCCCGCAGCCAAGTTCGACCTCTCGCTGTCGTTCGCGGACGCGGACCACGGCGGCCTGGACGGCGGCCTGGAGTACGCGGTCGACCTGTTCGACGAGGACACCGTCGCCGAGCTGACCGCCCGGCTGGTCCGCCTGCTGACCGCCGTCGCCCACGGCGCGGCCGACCACCCGCTCAGCCGGATCGACGTGCTCTCCGACACCGACCGGTGCAACGTGCTCCACACCTGGAACGGCACCCCGCGCCAGGCCCCGACCGACACGATCACCGCCCTCTTCGCCGAGCGCGTCCGCAGCGCCCCGCGGGCCGTGGCCGTGGTGGCGGACGGCACCGCGACGACGTACGCCGACCTCGACGCCCGCGCCGAACGGCTGGCCCGCAGGCTGCGCGCCCTCGGGGTCGGACCCGAGACACCCGTCGCCCTGCACCTGGAGCGGTCCCTGTCGCTCGTGGTGGCGACCCTGGCCGTGCTCAAGGCGGGCGGTGCCTACGTACCGCTCGACACCCGGTACCCCGCCTCCCGGCTGCGGCGGATCCTCACCGACACCGGAGCCGCCGCCGTGCTGACGCACTCCCGGGCGGCACGGCTCGACGTCGACCACGGCCTGCCCCTGATCGACGTCGACGCCCCGGAGCCGGACGACGGCGGAACGGACGCGGCGGACGGCACCGCCGCACCGGCCGGCGCGGCCCACCCCGACCGGCTCGCCTACGTGATGTACACCTCCGGGTCCACCGGCACCCCCAAGGGCATCGCCGTCACCCACCGCGACGTGGTCTCCCTGGCACTCGACCCCTGCTGGGAGGGCGAGGCGCACCGGCGGGTGCTGATGCGCTCGCCGCACGCCTTCGACGCCTCCACCTACGAGCTGTGGGTACCGCTGCTGACCGGCGGCCGGGTCGTCGTCGCCCCGCCCGGCGACCTCACCCTCGACGCGCTGCGCGGCCTGCTCCGGGCCGAGGGGGTGACCTCCGTGTTCCTCACCACCGCGCTGTTCAACGTCATCGCAGAAGAGGACCCGGAGTGCCTCGCCACCCTGCGCGAGGTGTGGACCGGCGGGGAGCAGGCCTCGCCGGCCGCGTTCCGGCGCGCCGTCACGTCCTGCCCGGACACCACCTTCGTGCACGTCTACGGGCCGACCGAGACGACCACCTTCGCCACCGCCCACCGGGTGCCCCGCCCGTACGCGCTGCCCGGCACCGTCCCCATCGGCCGCGCCATGAGCGGTATCCGGGCCTACGTCCTCGACGCGGCACTGGCCCCCGTGCCGCCCGGTGCCCCGGGCGAGCTGTACCTCGCCGGGCTCGGTCTGGCCCGCGGCTACGCCGGCGCGCCGGCCGCCACCGCCGAGCGCTTCGTCGCCGACCCGTTCGGCGCCCCCGGCAGCCGGATGTACCGCACCGGAGACGTCGTCCGGTACACCCGCGACGGGCGGCTGGAGTTCACCGGCCGTGCCGACGGCCAGGTCAAGATCCGCGGCTTCCGCATCGAACCGGGTGAGATCGAGGCCGTCCTCACGGGCCACCCCGGCGTCGGCCGCGCCGTCGCCGCCGCCCGCGAGGACGCCCGGGGCGAACGCGCCCTGTACGCCTACGTCGTACCGGCACCCGGACACCGGCGGCCGGAGCGCGAGGAGCTGCGGACCCTGCTGGAGTCCGCCGTGCCCGGCTACATGGTCCCCGCGGGCATCGTCGTCCTCGACGAGCTGCCGCTCACCCCCAACGGCAAGGTCGACCAGCGCGCGCTGCCCGCCCCCGAACGGGCCGCGCACCCCCGTGGCCGCCGGCCGCGCCGGCCCCAGGAGGAGATCCTGTGCCGGCTGTTCGCCGAGATCCTCGGCGTGCCGTCGGTCTCGATCGACGACGGCTTCTTCGAACTGGGCGGCCACTCGCTGCGCGTGACCCGCCTGATCAGCCGGGTCCGCTCGGTGCTCGGCGTGCAACTGCCGGTGCGCGACGTGTTCGAGGCCCCGACACCGGCGGGTCTCGCCGCCCGGCTCGACCGGGCCGCCGACGCGCAGGCCGCTCTGCGGGTGCTGCCCCGGCCGGACCGTCTCCCGCTCTCCTTCGCGCAGGAGCGGCTGTGGTTCCTGCACCGCTTCGAGGGTCCCTCGGCGACGTACAACATCCCGCTCGCCCTCCGGCTCCACGGCCCCCTGGACACCGACGCCCTCCGCGCGGCGCTGCGGGACCTGGTCGGGCGGCACGAGTCGCTGCGCACGGTGTTCGCCGAGGACGGCGACGGCTCGTACCAGGTGGTGCTGCCCGAGGCGACGGCCGTGCCCGAGCTGACGGTGACGGACGTGACCGCCGCCGAGGTCCCGGGCCGGCTGGAGCGGGCCGTCGGGTACGCCTTCGACCTCACCGCCGAGATCCCGCTGCGCGCCGAGGTCTTCCGGCAGGGTCCGCAGGAAGCGGTGCTGCTGCTGCTCATGCACCACATCGCCGGGGACGCCGAGTCCATGGGCCCGCTCGCGGACGACCTGTCCACCGCCTACCGGGCCCGGCTGTTCGGCGAGTCCCCGCGGTGGACACCGCTGACCGTGCAGTACGCGGACTACGCCGTCTGGCAGCGGCACGTCCTGGGCGACCTCGACGACCCGGCCGGTCCCGGCGGCGAGCAGCTCGCCCACTGGCTGACCGTCCTCACGGGCGCCCCCGAGGAACTGGAACTCCCCGCCGACCGGCCCCGGCCCGCCCGGCCCTCCGGCGCGGGCGCCGCGGTCCCCCTCGACCTTCCCGCCGGCCTCCACCGCCGCCTCGCCGAACTGGGCGAGGCCGAGGGCGCCACCGTGTTCATGGTGCTCCACACGGCCCTCGCCGCGCTGCTGACCCGGCTCGGAGCGGGCACCGACCTGCCCATCGGCGCGCCGGTCGCCGGCCGCGCCGACGAGGCACTCGACGGCCTGGTCGGCTTCTTCCTCAACACCCTGGTACTGCGCACCGACACCTCGGGCGACCCGTCGTTCCGCGAACTGCTCGCCCGGGTCCGCCGTACCGACCTGGACGCCTACGAGCACCAGGCGGTGCCGTTCGAGCGGCTCGTGGAGGCGCTGAACCCGGCCCGGTCGCCCGCCCGCCACCCGCTGTTCCAGGTGATGCTGTCGTTCCGTAACAACACCCGGGCGGACCTCTCCCTGCCGTCACTCACCGCCGAACCGGTCCAGACCAGGCTCCCCACCGCGAAGTTCGACCTGTCGTTCAGCCTCACCGAGGGCTTCGGCCCGGCCGGCGAGCCCGACGGGGTGCGCGGCGAGGTGCAGTACGCCTCCGCGCTCTTCGACGAGGAGACCGTGCGCGCCCTGGCCGGGCGGCTCCTGCTCCTCCTCGACCAGGCCTGCGACGACCCCGACCGGCCGCTCAGCGCGCTGGACGTCCTGCTGCCGGGCGAGGAGGAACGGCTGCTCCACGAGTGGAACAGGACCGGGCGCGAGCGCCGGACGGCCACCCTCGCCGACCTGTTCGAACAGGCCGTGCGGGCCACTCCCGACGCCGTGGCCGTCCGCACCGACGGCACCCACCTCACCTACCGCGAGCTGAACACCCGCGCCAACCGGCTGGCGCACCAGCTCATCGGCCTCGGCTGCGGCCCGGAGTCCGTGGTGGCGCTGGCCCTGCCCCGCTCCCTCGACCTCATCGTCGCCGCGCACGCCGTGGCCAAGGCCGGCGCCGCCTACACCCCCGTCGACCCCGAGGACCCCGCCGAGCGGATCTCCCGCATCTGCGAGGACGCCGCCGTGGCGCTCGCCGTCACCACGACCGGGCACCGCGGCCGGCTGCCCGCGGCCCTGCCCGCGCTGCTCCTGGACGACCCGGACACCGCGTCCGTACTCGCGGACCGGCCGGACACCGATCCGGCCGACCGGGACCGCACCGCCCCGCTCCTGCCGGACCACCCCGCGTACGTCATGTTCACCTCCGGCTCCACCGGCCGCCCCAAGGGGGTGGTGGTCTCCCAGCGGTCCGTCGTCAACCACCTGGGCTGGCTCCAGGACACCTACCGGCTGACCCCGGACGACCGCGTCCTGCAGAAGACGCCCATCGGGTTCACCGTGTCGGTCTGGGAGCTGTTCTGGCCCCTGCAGACCGGCGCCTGCACGGTGGTCGCCGAGCCCGACGGCCACCGCGACCCGGACTACCTCACCCGCATGTTCACCACGCACGGCATCACCACCGTCCACTTCGTGCCCTCCATGCTCGAAGTGCTCCTGGCCGAGGCGGACCGGTCCCGGCTCGCCGGGCTGCGCCGGATCTTCGTCGGCGGCGAGGGGCTCACCCGCGACCTGTACGAGCGGTTCACCGCCGCGTTCGGGGTGCCGCTGCACTACAAGTACGGCTCCACCGAGGTCACCTGTGACGCCACGGTCTGGGACCCGGAGACCGATCCGGGCGCCCGGCCCCCCGTGACGATCGGCGTGCCCGTCCACAACACCCGCGTCTACGTGCTGGACGCGACGCTGCGGCCCGTCCCGCCCGGCGTCCCCGGCGAGTTGTACGTCGCCGGCGACCAGGTCGCCCGCGGCTACGCCGGCCGCCCCGGACTGACCGCCGAGCGGTTCGTGGCGGACCCGTTCACGCCCGGCGGGCGGATGTACCGCACCGGTGACCTGGCGCGCTGGGACAGGGCCGGCCGGCTGGACTTCGTCGGCCGCTCCGACCACCAGCTCAAGGTGCGCGGCGTACGGGTGGAGCCCGGCGAGATCGAAGCCGTCCTCACCGAACACCCCGCGGTCACCCGCGCCGCGGTCGTCCTGCGCGACGAGACGCTGGTCGCCTACGTCACCGCAGACGCCACCCCCGGCGAACTCCACCGCCGACTGGCCTCCCGCCTCCCCGGGCACCTCGTCCCGCGTTCGGTGGTCGTCCTCCCCGAGTTCCCGCTGACCACCAGCGGCAAGCTCGACCGCGCGGCCCTGCCCGCGCCCCGGGACACCGCCCGGCCGGCCCCGAGGGCCCCGCGCACCGAGGAGGAACGCGCCGTGTGCGCCCTCTTCGCCGAACTGCTCGGCGTCACCGAGGTGGGCGTCGACGACGACTTCTTCGCCCTCGGCGGACACTCCCTGATGGCGGCGAGGCTGGCCGGCCGGATCCGCGCCGAACTGGGCCACGAGGTCTCGGTGCGCACCCTCTTCGAGGCCCCGACCCCGGCCGCGCTCGCCGAGGCCCTGCACACCGGCGACACCGCCGGAGCCACCGGTGTGCTGCTGCCGCTGCGCACCGGCGGCCCGGGCACCCCGCTGTTCTGCGTCCACCCGCTGGGCGGCCTGGGCTGGGCCTACCGGGCGCTGACCGGGCACCTGGACGGCCGCCACCCGGTGTACGCGCTCCAGGCGGCCGGCTTCGACGAACCAGCGCCGCTGCCGTCCACCATCGCGGAGATGGCGGCCGGCTACCTCACCCGGCTGCGCGAGGTGCGGCCGTCCGGCCCCTACCGGCTGCTCGGCTGGTCCTTCGGCGGGCTGGTCGCCCAGGAGATGGCCGTCCAGCTCCAGGACGCGGGCGAGGAGGTCGAACTGCTGGTGCTGCTCGACGCCTTCCCCCGGGACCTCGGCGCCGCCCAGCCGACACCCGAGGAGGTGCTCGAAGGGGTGCAGGTCCCCGACGAGATGCTCGCCGCCTTCACCGAGGACCAACTCACCCACCTGAAGGCGGTGTTCCTCAACAACAGCGCGATCGCGGGCCTGCACACGCCCCGCGCCTTCCAGGGTGACGTCGTGTTCTGCGCCGCGACCGAGCTGGAGGAGGGCGAGTCGCGCCGCCTGCCCGCGCTCTGGGCCCCGTACGTGACCGGCCGGATCGAGGTCCACGACGTGGAGGCCACCCACAACACCCTGCTCGCCGAGCGCCCCGCCGCGGCCGTCGGACACCTGCTCGCCGGCCTGCTCGGCGCCCTCGACGCCGCACGCGAGGAGGAGAACGCGTCATGACCCCGCCGACCACACCCGTCCGCACCCCGCTGCCGCCGTCGGCGCTGCCCGGCCTCGACCTCGCGGACCCCGCGACCCACGCTCGCCACGACCTGTCCGAGATCTGGCGCGCGCTCCGCGCCGAGGACCCGGTCCACCTCCACCGGCCGGCCGGGGGCGGCCCCGCCTTCTGGGTGGTGACGCGGTTCGCGGACGCCACCGAGGTCTACCGCGCGCCCGACCGCTTCACCTCCGAACGGGGCAACGTCCTCGCCTCGCTCCTCCAGGGCGGCGACTCGGCCTCCGGAGTGATGGCCGCCGTCACCGACGGGCCGCGCCACCGGGAACTGCGGCGCGTGCTGCTCAAGGCGTTCTCGCCGCGCGCCCTGGCCGCAGTGGTCGAGAAGGTGGAGCAGGCCGGCCGCGACCTGGTCGCCGCGGTCGTCGGCCGCCCCGAGTGCGACTTCGCCGAGGACGTCGCCGGACGCCTGCCCCTGAAGGCCATCTGCGACCTGCTGGACGTCCCGGAGCGGGACCGCGCCTTCCTCCTGAGCCTCACCAGGACCGCGCTCAGCTCGGACGGGCCCGACCAGTCGCCCTTCGAGGTCTGGCAGGCCCGCAACGACATCCTCGCCTACTTCGGCGAGCTGGCGACGAGCCGCCGGGAGCGACCGGGCACCGACGCCGTGAGCGTCCTGGCCACCGCGGAGACCGAGGGCCGGCCGCTGACCATGGACGAGGTCGTCGCCAACTGCTACAGCCTCATCCTCGGCGGCGACGAGACCAGCCGGCTGTCCATGATCGGCGCCGTGCTCGCGTTCACCGAACACCCCGCCCAGTGGCGGGCGTTCAAGAACGGCGAGGTGTCCGTCGACTCCGCGGTCGACGAGGTGCTGCGGTGGACGACACCGGCCCTCCACTTCGGCCGCACCGCGACCGCCGACACCCTGCTGAACGGCGTCCCCATCGCCTCCGGCGACATCGTCACCGTGTGGAACGCGTCGGCCAACCGGGACGAGGCGGCCTTCACCGAACCCGACCGCTTCGACCTCGGCCGCACGCCCAACAAGCACCTGTCCTTCGGACACGGACCGCACTACTGCGTCGGCGCCTACCTCGGCCGCGCGGAGATCGCCGGCCTCCTCAAGGCCCTGCGCGAGCAGGTCGACCGGATCGAACTCACCGGCAGACCCGAACCCGTCTACTCCTCCATGCTCAGCGGCTTCAGCTCGCTGCCCGTACGGCTCGTCGCCTGACCGCCGGCCGGACGGCATCGCACACGCCGTCCGGCGACCGCACCACCCCGTCACCCCCCTTCCTCACGAAACAGGAAACACCACCATGACCAACCCCTTCGAGGACCCCGACGCCACCTACCTGGTCCTGGTCAACGACGAAGGCCAGCACTCGCTGTGGCCGCAGTTCGTGGCCGTGCCCGACGGCTGGGAGGCGCGCTTCGGCCCCGACGGCCGCACGGAGTGCCTGGCGTACATCGAGCGGGAGTGGACCGACATGCGCCCCCAGAGCCTGATCGAGGCGATGGGCGCATGACAGCGCGTCGACACCCGACGGGAGGACCGAGGTGACCGCCACCGAACAGCGCCCGGCAGAGCTGACCGGCACCGACCTGGCGGACCTCTCGCGGATCGCACACGGCCTGCTGCAAGGGGCGCCGGACCGGGTCGACGACCCGGCCTGGGTCGCCGACGCCCGCCGCGCCTGGGAGGAGACCCCCGCCCGGCTGCGCGCACGGGTACGGGAGTTCCGGCGGGACTCGGGCGCCGACGGCAGACTCCTGCTCACCGGACTGCCGATCCGCCCCGACCGGCTGCCCGGCACACCGACGGTCATGGGCTCGGCGCAGCGGACCCCCACGCTGCCCGCCGCGCTGCTCCTGCTGATCGCCCACGGACTGGGCGATCCCGCCTCGTTCGCGGCGGAGAAGAACGGCGCCCTGGTGCAGGACGTCGTCCCCGTGCCCGGCCAGGAGGAGTTCCAGGGCAACGCGGGCTCGGTGGAGCTGACGTTCCACACCGAGAACGCCTTCCACCCGCACCGGCCGGACTACGTCCTGCTGCTCTGCCTGCGCACCGACCACGAGGGACAGGCGGAGCTGCGCACCTGCTGCTCGCGCCGGGTGCTGCCCCGGCTGACGGACCGCACCCGCGAGGCACTGGCCCGGCCCGAGTTCGTCACCGACCCCCCGCCCTCCTTCGGCGGCGGTGGCGCCGGAAGCCTGCACGGCGTCCTCACCGGCGACCCGGAGGACCCCGACCTCTGCTACGACGAGTCGGCCACCCGGGCCCTGACCCCCGCCGGCCGCGCCGCGCTCCAGGAACTGAGCGCGGTGATCCGGAGCAGCTACGACGGTGTGCGGCTGCGCGCCGGAGACCTGGCCGTCGTGGACAACCGGGTCACCCTGCACGGCCGGTCCTCCTTCGTCCCGCGCTTCGACGGAGGGGACCGCTGGCTCCAGCGGACATTCGCCTTCACCGATCTGCGCCGGTCCCGGGACCACCGGCCGGCCGACGGAAACGTGCTGGTGAAGTGAGCGACGAACAGCGAAGGACAGGGAGTGCCGAGCATGACCGAGCCTGACCCCACCACCGTGTTCACCCGTCACGAGTCCCGTGTGCGCAGCTACTGCCGCGGCTTCCCGGCCGTGTTCGAGCGCGCGTCGGGGCACCACCTGTGGGACGTCGAGGGACGGCGGTACACCGACCTGCTGTGCGGTGCCGGCGCGCTCAACTACGGTCACAACCCGCCGGAGATGGTCGTCCGGGTGATCGACCACCTCGCGGCCGGCGGACCCGTGCAGTCCCTGGACCTGCACACCACCGCGAAGGCCGAGTTCCTCACCCGCCTCGCCGAGTCGGTGCTGGCACCGCGCGGTATGGACGACTACGTCGTGCAGTTCCCCGGCCCGGCGGGCACCCTCGCCGTCGAGGCGGCCCTGAAGCTGGCCCGCAAGGCGACCGGACGCTCACGGGTCATCGCCTTCCGCGACGGGTTCCACGGCGTCTCCCTCGGCTCCCTCGCCGCCACCTCCTCGCCGCTGCTGCGGTCCGCGGCCGGCACCACGCTGCGCGACGTGACGATCCTGCCCCGCGACGACGAGCGCGACGGGCGGACCTCCCTCGACGCGCTGGAGCGTGCGCTGCGGCCCGCCTCGCGCGCCGAGGCACCGGCCGCCGTGCTGCTGGAGACCGTCCAGGGCGAAGGCGGCCTGAACGTGGCGAGCCCCGCATGGCTGACCCGGGTGCGGGAGCTGGCGGACGAGGCCGGCGCACTCGTCGTCGTCGACGACATCCAGGCGGGCTGCGGCCGTACCGGGACCTTCTTCAGCTTCGAGCACGTCCCCGGCCTGCGGCCCGACCTGGTGTGCCTGTCCAAGTCGCTCGGCGGGATGGGCCTGCCCATGGCGGCCCTGCTGATCAGCCGCGACAAGGACGTCTGGGAACCGGGCGAGCACAACGGCACGTTCCGCGGCCACAACCTCGCCTTCGTGGCGGGGACGGTGGCGCTGGAGTACTGGTCCGACCCGCGGTTCACGAGCCAGGTGGCCCGGCTCACGGAGGCGATCCGCGCCTCGCTCCAGGACATCGTCGCGCGGCTTCCCGAGGGCGTCGCCCAGGTCGCCGGACGCGGTGCGATGAGCGGGCTGCGCTTCACCGGGCCCGAGCCGGTAGAGAACGTACGCCGCGCGCTGTTCCAGGCCGGGATCATCGCCGAGAGCGCGGGGGAGGGGCGGGTGCTGAAGTTCCTGCCGCCGCTGACGATGCCCGTCGCCGAATGGGAGGCGGTGGCGCTCACCATCGGCGATGTCGTCGTCAAGACCGTCGACACGGCTGTCCACCAGGCCGCCTGACGATCCATCACCTCCCACGCACGCACACGACAAGGACGAGGACGAGGACCAACTGTGACCATCGACAACGGCCGTACGGCGCAGGAGACGATCCACGACGTCATCGGCGTCGGGTTCGGCCCGGGCGGCATCGCGCTGGCCGCCGCCCTGGAGGAGGAGGCACCCGACATGGACTGCCTCTTCCTGGAGAGCCGCAGCGAGGCCGCCTGGCAGCCGGGCATGCTGCTGCGCGGCTCCGACACCCAGCACCACCCCAGCCGCGACCTCGCCACCCTGCGCAACCCGCGCAGCCGCTACACCTTCCTCAACTACCTGCACGAGACCGGCCGGCTGCTGGCCTTCCTCAACGTCCCGGCACACTTCCCGCTGCGCCGCGACTACGCCCGCTACGTGCGCTGGGTGGCGGCACAACTGTCCTCGTCCGTCGTGTACGACCGCAGGGCGACCACCGTCTCCGTCGCCTCCGACCCGGTTCCGCACTACGTCGTGGGGACCGCGTGCGGCCGGACGTACCGGGGGCGTGCCCTGGTCGTCGGCACCGGCCGGACCCCCTACGTCCCCGCGGAGTTCCGCGCCCACCTCGGCGACCGCGTCTGCCACAGCAGCGAGTACACCTGGCGGCTGGAGAAGCGGCGGGCGGCCAAGGGCGGCCCGCTCGACGTCGCGGTCGTCGGAGCCAGCCAGAGCGCGGCGGAGATCGCGCTCGACCTGCACTCCGCCGCCTCGGGCGACCGGGTCCACGCCGTCATGCGCGGCTTCGGCTACCGGCTGAAGGACACCAGCCCCTTCTCTGAGGAGGCCTACTTCCCCGAGTTCACCGACTACTACTTCAACGCCTCGCCTCAGGCCAGGGCCGACCTGAACGCCCAACTGCGGCCCAGCAACTACTCCTCCGTCGACCAGGACGTGCTGGAGAGCCTCTACGTACGGCGCTACGAGGACGGCGTCGACGGCGAGGAGCGGATCCTGCTCCACCGCAACCACGAGGTCACCGGCGTCGAGACCGGCGAGGGCCCGGTCCGGCTCGCCCTGCGCGAGCGCCACACCGGGGAGGTGAAGGAGGTGACGGCCGATCTGGTGGTCCTCGCCACCGGCTACCGCGACCTCGGCCCCGCCGAACACGACGAGCCGTACCCCGAGATCCTCGGCCCGGTGGCCGACGGGCTGGCCCTGGACGACACCGGTGTGCTCCGCGTGGAGCGGGACTACTCCGTCCCGCCCCGGCCGGGAGCCGGCGCACGACCGCCGCTGTTCCTCAACGGCCTGTGCGAGAACACCCATGGACTCGGCGACGCCGGCTCCTTCAGCCTCCTGTCGCTGCGCGCCCGCACCCTGCTGGAGGGGATCAGGCACCGGCTGGGCGACGGGCGGACGGCGGCCGGCGGCGGAGTGGGCGACTGACCGGCCGGCACGCCCCCGGAGGACGACCGGATCACGAGGGCCGGTGACGTGCCCCGCGGGCCGGTCCTCACCCGACTACCGGGGCGACGCGCCACCCCGCCTCACCCGTGGAGCCGGGCCCACCGGGGCCCGGCCGTACCGGAAGACGCGCAACCGTGCGACCGGCACCCCGGAACGACCGTCGAGGAGGCACGGGGGTGGCAGGCCCACACCCTGGGGCCGTTCGGCCTGCGGGTCTTCGGTGGAAGCCACTTCTTCCTCGCCGGCCACCGTGCCACCGTCGTGGAACTGCCGGCCGGGCAGTCGCACCGCGCCCGGAGCGGCGGTGCCAGCGTGCGCGGCGGGTGAGGGGCCGTACCGGTGCGCCGCCCGCGGCCGCGGTGGCCCGGCCGCGTGCGGCGCGCGTGCGGCGGTGGCTGGGGGCGGTCAGGAAGCGATGAACTCGGGCTGTACGCGCGGGGGCCACTCGCCGACGGCGAAGACTCCCAGGGCGTAGCCCTTGGAGATGAGGGCGGGCCGGTTGGTCACCTTCATCTTCCGCAGGAGCGACGCGACGTGGTACTCGACTCCGCCGCGGCTGAGGAAGAGTCTCGACGCGAGCTGGACGGTCGACTCGCCGGCGGCGACGCCTTCGAGGACGCGGGCGTGCACGGGGCTGAACAACTTCTGCCGTGCGGAGGCGACGAGGGGGCTCCGGGACCCGCTGGGCCGGAGAAGGACCACGATGGCCTCCACCCGGGCGCTGGCGCTCCCGTGCACGGCGATGCCGGTCAACTCGTCCTTCAGCGGCTTGCCCTCGGCGTCCACCAGGATCACGTCGTCCGCGAAACGCGCACTCCGTCCGTCGGCGAGCCGGGCGAACTCGCGACGCAGCCTCTCCCGCACACCCGGGTGCAGGTAGTCCAGGACGTCCCTGCCGAGGACATCCGCGGATGACGCACCGATGTGGCTGCAGAACGGGCCGTTCGCCGCCGAGATCCGCAGCTGTGGGTCCAGATGGGCGATACAGATGCCGGACTGCACGAAGACCGACCGGCAGATGTCACTGAAACGTTCCGTGGTGTGGTGGTCGGCTGCCACCGTGGATAATTCCTGAGAAGCGTGACCGGAATTCACCATGATCGAGAGTGGCCTCTCCTGCCCTGGGAACGGGCGCGATGTGCGTTGTGGGGAGCTTCGGGTGCCGACGTCAGATGCACTCGGAAGCATGTTCGCCATGCTAATCGGCAGTGGCTCGGGAACATTGCTCGCCGGTGCACGATCGCTTACCCCAAAGCGCACGATCGGCTCGCCCCACGGCGAGGGTCATGCGCCCCAGGGTTCCGGCGCCGGACCGGGGGTGTCCGAGGAGTCGGCCCAGGCCAGCAGTTCGGGGGCGTCGAGCGCCGGTAACCACAGGTCGGCCCGGGTGGCGCCGTCGCCCGACGGCCGGGGCCCGACGCCCAGGACCCGCAGTCCGGCACGGCGGGCCGCTTCCACACCGGTCAGGGAGTCCTCGATGGCCAGCGCCCGGTGCGGGCGGACACCGCAGAGGCGGGCCGCCGTGGCGTAGAGGTCCGGGTGCGGCTTGGGACGCAGGCCGTCCCCGGTGTCGGGGGCGACGATGTGCTGGAAGTGCGAGCGCAGCCCGGCCCGTTCGAGGCTGCCCTCCACCACCACTCTCGGGCAGTTGCTGGCCACCGCCAGCGGCAGCCGGGCGGAGAGCAGCCGGACGAGCCGGGCCGCGCCCGGCATCGTCACCGGGTCGTCGGTGACGAGTTCCAGGAAGTGGTCGAGGAGCGCGGCCGTCAGCGCTTCCGCCAGCTCCGGCTTGTGCGCCGACCGCGCCATCAGCCGGCCGCAGTCCTCGTAGTGCAGGCCCGTGGCCTCCTCCGCGAACCCCGGCGGTGGCTGGAGCCCGTACTCCCGGAAGGCCCGGTTGCGGGCCTCCCGCCAGTGGCGTTCGCTGTCCATCAGGGTGCCGTCACAGTCGAAGACGACCGCTTCGGGTGACCAGTCGAGAAGAGCGTTGACCGTGGTGCTCACGAGGGCCTCCTAGGTGTCCGCACGCATGGCGTACGACATTTCCGACCATCCGCAGCAAACGGAAAGATAGTGACGGCTACGTTATTTCCGTCAGGGCAAATCGGGCAATAACTCTATTCAGTGACTCGACGGCACCGGGATCCGGGCGTATGGCCGTGTGGCGGCGACAGCGGCAGGTTCGCGATCGACATCGTCAACACGACTGTCACGACAACCCAGTTGGCACACGCGCACGGTCGTGCCGCACCCGGCACGAACCCACGCCCCTCACCACCCGGCCGCGTTCCCTTTCGAAAGAAATGCGTAATTACCGCACGAGTGTGACCTATTCTGCGCCAGGCGTACGCTGGCGCACTGAATTCGTGGCCGGCGGAGGAAACGAGCGGGGGCGGACGGGACGTTGCAGGAACGGGCGAAGGCAACCCGTAGATCACTGCTGGAAGCGGCTGCCCAGCTCTTCGCCGAACAGGGGTACGCGGCCACCAGTGTCAACGACATGAGCGCCCGGTCGGGCCGGACCAGCGGCGCCGTCTATTTCCACTACGCCGGCAAGGAGGGCATCGCCGTCGCGGTCGTCCAGGACCGGTTCGCCACGTGGTCACAACTCGCCGCACGCTACGCGGACGAGGCGGTCCCCCCGGTCGAGCGGCTGGTCGCCCTCAGCTACGACATCGCCCAAGCCCTCGCCGAGGACCCGGTGACGCGTGCCGGCGCCCGCCTGTGGGCCGAGCGCGCCACCATCAACGCCCCCCTTCCCGACCCCTTCGCCCTGTGGACCGCCGCCGCCACGCGACTGCTCGCGCAGGCCCGGCTCGCCGGCCACCTGTACGCGCACATCCGCCCCGCCCGCACGGCCCGCACCCTGGTGCGCGCGTTCTTCGGCCTCTGCGCCCTCACCGAGGCGCTCGAAGGCACGGCCGTCGTCACCGACCGCCTGACCGACTGGTGGCAGCTGACCCTTCCCTCCCTCCGCCCGCACCCGGCGCGCGAGGAGCATTCGCCGACGGGCCGGTGACGACGGCCGGGCCCAGCGCCGTACACCGTGCGGCGCGGCCGCACGCGCCGGACGCGCCCGGGACGAGGCGAAGCCGTCCGCTCACGTGCGCGGGAAGCGGGCGCGCATGGCGTCGATGCAGGTGTCCCGGGACGTGGGTCCGCCGAACCGGAGACGGTCATAGGCCGTGAAGGCCGGTTCCAGGGCGTCGAGTTCGTCGACCAGGGCGTGCAGCCGCTCGGAGCACCGCGCCGAACCGGCGTCCAGCTCGTCGGCCGCGGCACCGATCGCGGCCGTCAGGTGATCCTTGCGCTGGATGGTGGCCGGGGTCACCGAGCGCAGACACACGTACTGCCCGCTGAGATACGCGTCCCACTCCGCCTTACCGATGGCCGGGTCGGCCCAGTGGGCGGTGAACCACGCTTCGAGCAGATCCACGCCGCCGGCCTCGTCGGCGAGGGCGAACAGGTCGGCCGGCACCATCTCGGCACCGTCGGAGCGCAGATACCCCGGAAGCGGCAGACGCCGCCCCAGCATCAGCCGACGGACCTCGTCGGCTTCGCGGCCCCGCACCGCGCACAGTTCCTCCAGGACCACGAACTGCGTGCTGACGTACACGTCATCCGCATCGGTCATCGGATGGTCGCCGTTGACCTCCCGGAACCGCTCCACGAGCTGCTGCTTCAGGTCTGTCTCCGGCACGAGGGGCCTCCGGCGTCATCATCGCGGGCGTCTCCCGCACAGGACTCCGCACGCTACGGGCCGGACGGTTCGGCACGCACCGAACCCTCAGCCGCACGGGACGGCGCACGTCGCACGGGTGGCCCCGGGCTGCCCGTGCGGCCGGCCGCCGAGGTGCCGGGGCGCCGGGGGAGCGGTGGTGTGGTGGCGCGGCGGTTTGGTGACGCGGTGGTGTGGTGAAGCGGTTTCTACCGGAGGATCCCTCCAGCGCGGTCGGCGCGGGTGGCGGAGGCCCGGGGGGAGCGGCGCGCCGGGCCTCGTCCGTGTCTACGGGCAGTTCTCCCCGTACTTCACCGCGTTCAGCGTGACCGGCTGCCCGTTCAGCTTCGCGCCCGCGGCCGGCTTCTGGCCGCACACTCGCCAGTTCGACTCCAACAGCACGAACCGGTCCTCGCCGCTGACGTCGTTGACGGTGAGGGACGTGCCGCTGTCCAGCGCCTGGCGGGCGGCCTTCACGCTCTTGCCGTGGAAGTCCGGCATCGTCCCGCCGGCGGCCGACGGCTCGTCCTGGTCCTCGGCCGGGCAGGTCTCCGACAGCTTGACCGCGCCGAAGTCGAGCTTCGTGGTGGTGGCAGTCGTCGTGCCGGCCTTGATGTTCTGGGAGCAGACCTTCCAGTCGCGGTCGAGGATCTGCATGCGGGCGCGGCCGGAGGAGTCGTGCGAGGTGAGGCTGTAGAAGCCGGTCTCCTGGGCGTGGTCCTGGGCGGACTGCAGGCCCATGCCGACGAAGTCGGGCACGGCCTTCTTCTCGTCCTCCTGTGACACCGCGTCGGCCTTGCTGCCGGCCTTGCTGTCGGCGTCGGCGGGTGTCGGGGTGGCCGCGGCGCTGGAGGCGACGCTCGACGGGGCCGGTGCGGCGGAGGCGTTGTCCTTGCCGCCGTTGTCGCCGTTGACGGCGTTGCCGATGGCGCCGATGACGATGACGCCGCCTGCGATGCCGCCGATGAGCTTCCAGTTGGCCACGGGGCCCCTCCCTGGGTGGTGCTGTGTGGTGCAGAGGAGGAGCGTAAACGGAAGGTAAGCAATGTGTGGAATCGGTGATGACTCTGTGACCGGATCGGGTGGCGGGCGAAGGACGACGGCGTCGGCCTCAGCTGTTCTTCACGCGCCGGGCCGCGGCCACGAGTTCGGCAGGCAGCGCGGGACCGGCACACGCGTGATCGATCAGCAGGTCCCGGTACGAGTCGTTCGGCAGGTCCGGCGCCAGTTCGATGAGTTCGCTCAGATCGGCACGCGAACCGGTGGGTCGTGCACGGTAGGCGGCCCCGGCCGCGCGAAGTGAGAGCTCCGCCGGCTCGTGCCGCAGCCCCTGATCGACCAGCCGGACCGCGGAGGCGAAGTCGCCCTGCTCGGCACGCACATCGGCCAGGTCGAGGTAGAGCGACCAGTTGGCCGGTTCCAGGGCGAGAGCGCGCTCGAACGCCGCCACCGTCTGCCGGGAATCACCCAGTTTGCGCCAGGTGCCGGCACGCACGACTTCCGTCAGCATGATCCGCTCAACGGAGTCCGCCTGGTCGCAGAGGGCGAACGACGCGTCGGTGAGACCGCATGCCCGCAGCAGGATCGCCATCTTGGCCAGCGCCTCCGGCAACGGTTGGCGGGCAGAGACCACGTCGATGGCCTCGAACCAGGGCCGGAATCGTTCCCGCATGCTCTCGGTGTCCAGATCATGGCCACGGTCCATCGTCCGCATGGCGGCCTCGGCCAGCGCGTCGGCACTCACCACACCGAGAAATCGTTCATCGCCGAACCACGGTGCGCGGCTCCAGGCGATGTCGGGTCGCACACCCGTGACCGATCCGATGGCCAGTGCCGCGCCGTCCATGTCGCCCTGAAGGAAGCTGATGTACGACTGCGCCAGGACCGTCCTCAAGGAGTCGGCACCCCGCACCAGCTCGGCCAGCTCCGACGGCTCGTCCCTCCACAACTCGGCGAGGACCGCATAGGGCTCGGGGTCCTCCGGTGCGGAGGCGACGGCACCCGCCAGATAGTGCACGGCTGCTGATGGACTGCCCCCGCAGTGCGCCATCACCCGCGCGAGACCCACTCCCGTTGTCACCGCCTGATTCGGCATCGTCCGAGGGTACCGCCGGTCCGACCTCCGTCGGCCGTCCCCCGGCTCGCTCGGCCCGATGCCACGGTGCCCGCCCGCGACCACACGCCCGCCGTCTTGCCCCTGACCCACGGGTCAGGGCTTAGCGTCCGGACATGAACGCGACTCACCGTCTCGTACGTCTGGCCCGCCGCCCCGCCGGACTGCCGACTCCCCAGGACTTCGCCCTGGTGCGGGCCCCCGTCCCTCGTCCGGAGGTCGGCCAGGTACTCGTCCGCAACACCCATTTCCTCGTCTTCCCGGGCTTGCGCACCCTCATCGGAGGCGAGACCCGCGATGTCCCCCTGCCGCCGCTGCACCCCGGCGACACCCTGTTCGGCCCCGCGATCGGCGAGGTGGTCGACGGTCCGCTGGAGAAGGGCCAGTTGGTGCTGCACCTTCAAGGGTGGCGGGAGTACGCGACGCCCCCCGCCGCCGAGTGCAGGCCGCTGGAGGGCGTCCTGCCCGACCCGGTGGCCCACCTCGCCCAGGGCTCCGCCGCGTACGGCGCGTTGACCCGGCTGGCCGAGGTCCATGAGGGCGACACCGTGTTCGTGACCGGGGCCGCCGGCGCCGTCGGCACTCTGGCGGGCCAGATCGCCCGGCTGCTCGGTGCCGCACGCGTGGTCGGCAGCACCGGCTCACCGGACAAGGCCCTGCGACTTGAGCGGGAACTCGGCTACGACGCCACAGTTGTGCGCGGAGCGGCCCCGATCGCCTCGCAGCTCGCCGAGGCCGCGCCGGACGGCATCGACGTCGTCCTGGACACCGTGGGCGGGGAACAACTGACGGCCGCCGTCCACGCTGCCAACCGCGGAGCCCGGTTCGCCCTGGTGGGCGCACTGGACGGTCAGCTGTCCCCGGACCGAGCGGGCGGCAGCGCGCCGGCTGTGCTCGACACGTACCGGCTGCTGAACAGGGGCATCACGATCGCCGGGTACAGCGGCGTGGACCACCCGGATGTCGAGGAGGAGTGGGAGGCCCGCTTCGGGGACTGGCTGCGCGCGGGCGGCATCCGGTTCCCGTACACCACGGTCCACGGAATCGAGCGCGCACCGGAGGCGTTGCCCGAACTGATCGCAGGCCGTTCCTTCGGGGCGACCATCGTGGAGCTGTAGGACGTGGAGCCGTAGGACGGGAGAGCGCATGCGGATCGGCGAGGCAGCGGCGGCGGCCGGCACCACACCACGCGCTCTGCGCCTGTACGAGGCCCGCGGCCTCCTCCGGCCCCCGCCACGCACCCTGTCCGGCCAACGCGAGTACGGGCCCGCCGAAGTGGCCCGCGTCCGCGTCATCCGCGACCTGCTGGCGCTGGGCCTCACCCTCGACGACCTCCGCCGCCGCGCCCACCGCCTCGACCTCCTCGTCCAGGACCCGCCGAGAGCCTGCACCGGCGGCTCCGGCGAGTTCAGCGACGTCGTGGCCGGGCGCCTGGCCGTCCTGGACGCGGAGATCGCCCGTCTCACACACCTGCGTCAGAGCCTCGCGGCAGCCGCCGGAGGACCAGGGGACACCCCGGTCCCGCCGACCGTCCCCGACGGCAGCGATGTCACGCCTGAGCCCGAGCGCTGAACCCCGGCGGACCGCCCACCGGTGCATCCCGCGCAGGCGCCGGATCGGGCGGCTGCGAGCGGGGAGCCGTCACCGCCCGACACGAAGTCGAGCCCGGGCACCGAGAGCCGTACCAGGCTCGGCGGACCCCCGCTGTCAGTGGCGGATGCGAGGCTGACCGGATGGACCGTTATGAGGAGGAGCTGCTACGCCGCCGGGTCTACGGCGCCGACCACGATCACCCCGGCCCGCGGCCGGACCGGCGCTACGCCGAACTGGTCGGCGGGCCGCTGGACGGGCTGCTGCTCGACGTCACCGGCCGGAAACATGACGAAGTCGGCACCGGCGTCGCGCTGCCCACCGAGCTGGGGCAGTTCGGCGCCGGCGGCCGCGCGGTGTACGACCCGCGCCCCGGCGACCCGGCCCGTTTCGACTGGGCCGGCGACACCCCGTGACCGTCCCGGGCCGCCCGTCCAGCGATGACGCCGGTTCTTCGTGGATTCTCCGGGACGGTGCGCGGAATCCGCCGTCGGCGCGGAAACTCGCCGTCTCCCGGGACGAGTAAGCCCGGACGGCACGGACCCGACGGGACCAGATTCGGCCATTTCGTTGTCGCACATTCTTCCGGTCGCCATTCCCCGGGCGCTCGGGGAATATCGCGGATCCCGCTGGATGCGAGGGATTCCGGGTTCTGGTGGTTGCGACGAGACTCCAGGGGATAGGATATCGCGCGCTGCACGCGACGGCGGTCGGTGAGGTCGGGGGTGGGGGGAAGGCACCGTGATTGAGCTGCGAGAACACGCGACCTGCGACGCTTACAACTCACCCACAATTTCCCCATCTGATCACCGCGGAGCGGTCCACGCACCAACAGTGGGCCCTTTTTTCTTCCGTGCCGTTCGCTGCGTTCTCACGACAAGAGAAGTGTGGAGAGTGATGCCATGAACCGACTCGGCAGAGACCCGCGCCGGTTACCCTGGAGGCTCGCGGAGCCGCCGGCGCGCATAGCGTTATCCGTTCTCCTGCTCGCGGGCGGCGCCGTCGGAGCGACGGCCGGACCCGCCGCCGCTTCGGCCGCCGACGGCACGCTGACGGTCCAGGTGCTGCGCGACTTCTTCGGCACCGGCGTGATCAACACGACGATGGACGTGCCGCAGCGGGGCATGAAAGTGAAGATCTCCGACCCCGCGGGGCACGTCGTCACCGGCGTCACGGACGCCACCGGAAAGGTCGTGGTGTCGCCGTCGACCGTGCTGAGCGGCGGCCGGTACCGCGTCGACGTCAGCGTCCCCGCGCCGTACGACGGCTATCTGCGGGCGGCGCCCGCGTCGACGGGCGAGAACCACTTCGACAGCTTCACGTCGTTCGTGGACGTGTCGGACGGGAAGAACGCCTCGGTGGTGGCGGGGGTGTGGGACCCGGCCGACTACGCGCTGCCGGACTCACGGTACTTCGTACCGGTCCACAGCGGCGCCAACAGCACCGACAACCGGGCGTTGGTGGCCTTCGGGACGAAGACCCGGGGCACATGTCCCACCGATGTCGCGTGCCCGGCCACGCTGGCCACACAGGACCAGGTGGGCACGACGTTCGGGCTGGCGTACGACACGCACCGGACCCGGCTGTTCCAGAGCGCGTTCGCCCGGCGCTACGCCCCCTACGGACCGCAGGGCGGGGGCGCGATCTACACGGTGCCCGTCAACGGCTCGGCCGCGCCGGAGCTGTTCGCGCGGGTGCCCGACGCCGCGGTGACGCGGCACGACACCGCCAACATGATCAAGGACGCCGGATTCACCGACGCGCCGGGCAAGGAGAGCATCGGTGGCCTGGCCCTGTCGGAGGACGGCTCCACGCTGTACGCGGTGAACCTGCGGACCCGCAGCCTGGTGAGCTTCGACGCGACAGGGACCACCGCCGCGGCGCCCAAGTCGACGGTCCCGATCCCGGACCCGGGGTGCGCGAGCCCCGGCGACTGGCGGCCGTTCGGTCTCCAGGTCCACAACAACACGCTGTACGTCGGCGGCGTGTGCAGCGCGGAGAGCACGCAGCAGCGCGCGGACCTGAAGGCCGTCGTCTCCACCTACGACGGCGACCGGTTCACCACGGTGCTGAGCCACCCGCTCACCTACGAACGCGGCAGCGTCTTCGGTACCGGCGACAAGGCCACCCACTGGAACCCGTGGAACACCAGCCTGGACACGTGGGACGACCGGAAGGCGGGCAACGTCTTCATCGATCCCCAACCGGAGCTGTCCTCCCTCGCCTTCGGCCGCGACGGCTCGATGATCCTGGGCTTCCGCGACCGGTTCATGGACGTGCTCAGCTGGGGCGGGCTGGACCCCCGCCCCGGGAACGACACGGCGGAGAACGGCATGTCCGGTGGTGACATCACCATGGTCTGCGCCACTCCCACCGGTGAATACCAGTGGGAAGGCACCGGCAGCTGTCCCAACCACGCCACCCCCGCCAACAGCGGCGGCCAGCCCGCCGGTGTCGTCGAGTACTTCCCGGGTGACTCCTACGCCGGCGCGCACCAGGAGACCGCGCTGGGGTCGGTGGCCTACATCCCGCAGCAGCAGTGGGTCGTCAGCACGGAGTTCGACCCGGTCGTCAACGTCGCGACCTCCGGGACCGGGTACCACGACATCACGACCGGTGAGGGCCCGGGCAACAACCCGACTGCCAACGGGTTCCAGTTCGTCAGCCAGGCACAAGGCGGGTTCGGCAAGGCCGGCGGGCTCGGTGACATCGCGTACGCGGCGGCGAACGCGCCGATCCAGATCGGCAACGTCGTGTGGTTCGACGGCGATCACAACGGGATCCAGGACCCGGGGCACGTGCTGCTGCCGGGGGCGACGATCAACCTGCTGGACAAGGACGGCAAACAGGTCGCCACGACCAGGACCAACGCCGCCGGCGAGTACTACTTCGGTGGTGTGGGCGCCGCGTACGAGCTCACACCGGGCGCGAAGTACACGGTGCAGTTCGACGTGTGCACCGCGGACACCAGCCAGGTGCCCGGGCAACCCCCGGCGAGCAGGCTGAGGTTCACGCTCCCGCGGGCCGGTACCGACCGTGTGCACGACTCCAATGTGACCCCGCCGACCACCGGGCCGCTGTGCAACGGCTACGCGCCCGTCACGGCTCCGGTCAAGGCGGGCGGGGTCGATCACACGATCGACGCCGGGGTGTACATCCCGAAGAAGACGCCGGCCCCGACGCCGACTCCCACAGCGACGTCGTCCTCCACACCGGAACCGACTCCGACGCCGCCCACGGCCTCCACGCCGCCGTCGGCCGCGCCGCCCGCCAACCACCCGGCCCCGGCCGGCGGAGACGGGGGTTCGCTGGCGAGCACCGGTACCTCCGGGCTGGCGGAGATGATCGGCATCGTCGGTCTGCTGGTGGGTGCGGGCCTGGTCATCGCGTTCGTGACCCGGAATCGTCGCGCCCGGCACCACTGAACACACCGCACAACGGTGATCCGGCCGTCCGCGATCCGGACGGCGCGGACGGGCGGATCACGTCTCGGCCGGTCCAGGAGGGCCGGCCCTGGCGTGGTCCGCCACCGGACTGCCGAGTGCCGCCGCCAGTCCGCGGCGGCCGGACGGCTGGTGATCGAAAGGATGGAGCGGAGAGTGTCAGCGTCGAACCGCGTGCGCGGCGTGAGGACCCGGCAAGCCCCACCGGGCCGTCCGGCCGACCGGCGCCGATGGCCGCGGTCGCGCCGGAACGCGGCCGTCATCGGCATCGCGGCCGTCGCCCTGGCCGCGGTGGCCGCCCTGGCCGCGTTCCTGCTCGCCGACGACGGCTCCGACGCCGGCGGTCCGCGCTCGCTGACGACGGATGAGGCGAGCAGGCTCGCGATCACGCGGTTCCGCAACTACCAGGCGCACGGCCGCGCGGTGACGATCACCGTACCGGGCACCGCCGGCGGGCTGACCGTCACCGGGTCCGTCGACTATCGGCGCAAGGTGGGGTACGGCGTGGTGCACGGCACCGGACGCGACCGGTCCAGCGACGGGCTGATCCAGTGGACGCCCACCTCGGTGCACGTCCACCCGATGGCGGACGCCCCGGCGCACGCACCCGCGTCGCCGCCCCGTACGGGCTGGTACGACCGGCCGCTGCTGGCGTCCGGCAGCGCGCTGGACACCTCCCTGTCCATCACGCTCGGTCTCGGCGGCGACCGGCCGGACAACGCCGAACTGCTGCCGCAGAACGGCGCCGCCTGGTGGGGGCGGGAGCGGGTGGACGGGCGCTCGGTGGACGTCATGACCGGGCCGTCCTCCCCCGGCCGCTCCGGTACGGCGGGCAACGTGCGCTACTGGATCGGCTCCGACGGCACCATGTACCGGGTCCGCTTCAGCGTGGGCTCGCAGCCGGAGCCGGTGGTCATCGACTTCGACACCCACACGTACGTTCCGGTCGAGCCGGTGCCCGGAACCACCCCGACCCGGTAACCGCTGATCAGGAGGTCCGCACCCGCGCGTGCGCGGCGAGCAGCGACACCGGCGGCAGCCGGACGCCCTCCATCCTCGGCAGGGCCGGGACCGGCGGGACGGCGGTGGGGCCCGCGGTGGCGGCGTCGGGGAACTGCGGCTGCGGAGCGGGCGCCGCCACCTCGGAGAACGGGATGCCCCCGGGTGCCGTCGGCGCCGCCCACGTGCCGGCCGGCGAGGACGACCGGGCCGGAGCCGGGCAGTCCGCGGTCGTCGCGAGCCGGGCGGGCACGGTGGTGCGCAGATCGTTGCCCCGCAGGCAGTTGGCCCGTCCCCGCGTGGCGGTGGGGAACGTCCAGCCGACGTCGACGCCGTTGCCGGTGAACGTGTTGTCCACGATCTGGTTGCCGACCGGAGGTATGTCGGCGGTCGCGGTGATCACCAGCCCGGCGTTGGTGTTGCCGGCGATGCGGTTGCGGACGAACCGGTTGTCGCTGCCGCCGTCGACACCGACGCCGGTGCCCCACCCGCCGTCGGCCTGCTCCGGGGTGGCCGTCTGCTGGTTGGCGGCGATCAGATTGCCCGCGATCACGGCGCCCTTCTGCGGGAGCAGCTTCTCCTGGTGGTCGGAGTTGGTGGTGAGCCCCACCCGGTTGCCGACCAGGCGGTTGCCGACCACGTACATGTGCTCGCTGGCGTTGGTGCCCTCGTACCCGACCGCGTTGAGTTCGGCGACGTTGTCCCGCACCACGATGTTGCAGGGCTTGCACTGGCCGACGTAGATCCCCGAGTCGGCGCCGCCCGACGCGTACGAGTGCTCGATGACACCGTTCTGGGCGGAGAACGCGTAGATGCCGTACAGACCGTTGCGGGTCGCGGTCACATGGGAGACCAGGAACGACTTCAGGAAGGTGACGGGCTCGTCGCCGGTGTCGTAGCCGCCGCTCGCCCCCGGCAGTCCGGCGGCCGCCTTCGCCGAACCGGTGACCAGGACCCCGTTCTGCGTGTTGTTCCGCACGGTCAGGTTCTCCACGGCCACCCCGGGCGCCGAGACGACGACGCCGTTCGGCTGCCGCAACCGCCCGTCGATGACGACCTTGTCCCGGGACAGACCGCGCAGGGTGATGCGCTCCGTGCCGATCCGCACCGACTCGTGGTACACACCCGGCGCGACCAGCACCAGGTCACCGGGCCTGGCCAAGGACACCGCATCCGAGATCGTCGGGGCGTCGGAGGGTACGCGGATCGTCACGTGCGCACCGGCCGGACGCCGGCCTCTGCCTGATCCGCCGTCACCGCCGCAGCCTGCCACCAGTGTCAGCGTCCCCACCACCGCCGCCAACACGCGAAGAGCTAATCGAGGCATGATCCCAGTCTGGCACGAGGCCCGATCCCACGCCAGAATCGCCAGGTTGACCAGCACCCACGACACGGGTGTGGCACTCTGCACCCCATGCGCCGAGCCGACCAGCACCCGTCACGCCGCACGTTCCTCGATGTCACGGGCGCCATGATGGCCGCCGGTCTGACCGCCGGGTGCACATCGGACTCCGCCCGGCCAGGCCGGCACGCCCCTGCCCCGGGGGCCACGCCGATGCCGGTCCCGGCGACGGGCCGCCATCAGGCCGGCATCACACTTCCCCAGGCTGCCCAGCCGCACCTGCTCGCCGTGGTGGCCGACCTCGACGCCACCGCGGCCCCCGGCCCGTTACTGGCCGAACTCGGCCAAGCCATCAAGGCGTTGACAGCGGGGACCGACACGCGGCTGCTGGGCCTGCCGCCGGGCGACCTCACCGTGACCGTCGGCGTGGGCCCCCGGCTGGTGCGCGCGGCCGGCGCCTCGCTGCCCGGCGCCGCCGACCTCCCGCGGTTCTCCCGCGAGCGGATCGCCCCGCACGCACGCGGCGGTGACCTGCTGATACAGATCTGCGCCAGCGACGCGGTGCTCCTGCCGGTCGTCGCCGCCGCGCTCCTGGACCACGCCGGTGACCGTGTCCACGAACGCTGGCGCCAGTCCGGACGCCGCGGTACCAACGTGTCGGTCGGCAACGGCCTCACCGCGTCACGCAATCCGCTCGGTTTCCTCGACGGCATCGTGGGCCCGCACACGACCGCCGAACAAGAACGCGACCTGTGGCTGGCCGGGCCCCCCGCGGTCGCCGGCGGCACCCTTGCCGTGCTGCGGCGGATGGAACTCGACCTGCCGCGGTTCGCCGCCCTGTCCGTGGCCGAACAGGAGGCGGTCTTCGGGCGGCGCCGGGCCAGCGGCGTCCCCCTCTCCGGCGGCACCGCCGCCTCGGGCCCGGAACTCGGGGCCAAGACACCGGACGGACGCTATCTCGTCCCCGCGGACGCCCACGTGCGCAGAGCGCACGCCACCGCGGTCGGGGTCGGCCTGATGCTCCGCCGCTCCTACAGCACCGACCAGCCCGCCCCCGGCCTGCTCTTCATCAGCTTCCAGAACGATCTGCGGACCTTCACGGCCACCCTCACCCACATGGACGCCTCCGACGCGCTGCTGCCCTTCACCACCACGACCGCGAGCGCGACGTTCCTCATCCTCCCCGGCTTCGACCGGCGACACCCGCTGGGCTCCCGGCTGTTCGGCTGATCACGGTTCCGCTGTCACTCCGCCGGTGACCAGGGAGCGGAGCGCAGGTCCGCGACGCTGCGCCGCTCCCGGCCCTGCGGAGGTCCGCCGGCCGCCTTGCCCACCGCGACCATGGAGACGATCGCCCAGCCCGGGTTCGGGTCCAGCTCCTTGGTGAGCCCTTCCAGGTCGAAGGCCCGGAACTGGTGCGCGGCCAGTCCCATGGCCTGGGCCTGCACAGTCATGTGGGCGACGGCCTGGCCGAGGTCGTGGTCCGCGAACTCGGAGTAGAGCAACCGCGAGTCGTCGACGTGCCGGCGCGCCAGCGTGACGACGAGCAGGCCCGCGTCCGTCGCCCAGCGGGCCGAGCTCGGCGCGAGGTGGGGGAGCACCCGGTCGTGCTCCGGCTCACCCGGCCGGCCGGTGAAGAAGCCCCAGGGCTGGGAGTTCCCCGCCGACGGTGCCCACCGCGCGGCTTCCAGCAGCAGCTCGACGGCGTGGTCGTCGACAACCGCCGACGGATCGAACCGGTAGGGGCTGAAGCGCCCGGCGAGCAGTGGGTGTATGCCGCTGGGCGGCTCCGGAGACTGGTGCATGTTCCGCGGCAACCGGCGACCGCCGGCGCGTATTCCGGCCCGTACGAGCGCGGGCACCCCCCACACCGGACGATCCACCGGAAGGAACCCGACCCGCTCGGCCGCCTCACCGCCGTTCCGAACTCGGGCCCGTCACCGGGGTGTTCCCCTCCCAGGCGTCAGCGCGAAGGCCGGCCAGGCGAGGGCGCAGAGGCCGCCCGACAGCAGCAGTGACCACCCCGTGCCGGCGGCCGCGGCGGCGCCCATGAGGGCGACCCCGAGGGTGGCGCCGACCTGGCGGACGGCGTTGAGCAGGCCGCCGACCGAACCGGCCGTGCCCGGCGGAGCGGCGCCGATGACGGCCGCGACGAGGGCCGGCAGGACGAAGGAGATGCCGAAGCCGGTGAGCAGCAGACCCGTCCCGAGCCAGACGTAGGCGCCTGCCGCGAAGACCGTGCCGGCCAGGACGGTGCCTCCGGCGGTCAGGAGTGCCAGGCCGGCGAGGATCGGGAGCCGCGGGCCGGTGCGGGCGACGATCCTGCCGGTCAGCGGCGGGTTCACGGCGAAGGGGACGGTCAGCGGCAGGAACGCCAGGCCCGTTTCCAGGGCGCTCAGGTGGCGTTCGCGCTGGAGCAGCAACGGCAGCACGAACAGGGCGCCGGACAGGGCGAAGTTGGTGACCGCGCCCGCCAGCAGCCCGGCCCGCACCGGTGCCGACCGCAGCAGTGTCCGGTTCACGACCGGGGCCTGGCTGCGTCGTTCGAGCAGGGTGAACACGGTCACCGCGATGCCGAGCCCGCCCGCCGACCACGCGGTGTGGACCCATGCCCCCGCGCCGGCGGCGATCAGGACGTCCGTGAGCAGTGCCAGCACCACGACGGCCGCGGCCTGGGCCGGCCAGTCGACGCGGTCGGCGCCGCGCGGGCAGCGCACCGCCCGCCCCCGGGCCAGGGCCAGTACCAGCAGCCCGAGAGGCACGTTGACCAGGAACACGGCCCGCCATCCGGCGGCCTCCACCAGGGCGCCGCCGGCGATCGGGCCGGCCGCGACGGCCGCCCCGCTGACCGCGGCCCACACCGAGATCGCGCGGGCCCGTGCCGCAGGCCGCGGGTAGAGACGGGCGATCAGTGCCGTCGAGGCCGGGACGCAGGCGGCCGCCGCCGCCCCGGACACGGCCCGCAGCACCAGCAGCGCCCCCAGGTTCGGGGCCAGGGAGCTGAGCAGGGACGCGAGCGCGAACACGGCCGTGCCGGTCCGGAAGACCCGGTGGGCACCGAACCGGTCGGCCGCCGCCCCCGCCGACAGCAGCAGAGCCGCGAACACCACGGTGTACCCGGTGGTGGCCCACTGCAGACCGGCCATCGACGTGTGCAGCGACGCGGCCAGGTCGGGTTCGGCGACGGACAGCACGGTGGTGTCGAGCAGCACCATGAAGTAGCCCAGCGACACGCCGGTCAGCGCGGCCGCGCGCCTCGCCCGGGACGGCGCGGGCACCGCGGGGGCGACAGGGTTCACAGCAGTCATGGAAGAGGAAGCCTCCGGTGAGCAGCCAGATCGGTCACGCCGCCCACCCTCGGTCCGACCGGGTGGGGCCCTCCACCGGCGCAGCCGTACACCGCGTTCGGAATTTCCGTACGCTCCAACGGTGTTGGGCGCGTACGTGGAACTACGCCAACTCGTCACCTTCGAGGCCGTGATGCGGCACCGGACGGTCACGGACGCCGCCGTCGCCCTCGGTCTCGCCCCCTCCTCCGTCTCGCAGCAGATCCGCACCCTCGAAGCCGGTCTCGGCGTCTCCTTGTTCACGCGCGGCCCCAGAGGAATGGAACCGACCCCCGCCGGGGAGCGGCTGCGCGGCTGGGCACGCACGCTGCTCGACACCGCCGAACAGGCCGTCCACGACGTCCGCGGCGAGCGCTTGCGGCTACGGCTCGGAGCCCTGGAGACCCTCGCGGGCTCCCACGTTCCCCTCGTCCTCGACCGGCTGGCCGAACGCCGCCCCGACATCACGGTCGACGTCCACTCCGACCGCACCCGCCAGGGGCTGCTCACCGACGTCGCCGACGGGCGCCTCGACGCGGCCCTCCTGCTGGACGCCGGGGAAGCGCTCGGCGGGCTCGGCTTCCCCGCCCCCGACGAACCCCTGGCCTTCCTCGACCTCGACCCCGTGCCCCTGGCCCTCGTCGCGGCCCCGGCCCACTCCCTGGCCACCCGGCCCGCGCTGACCCCCGCCGACCTCGACGACGAACGGCTCCTGGTCAACGTCCCGGAATGCTCCTTCTGGCTGGCCGGACAGCACCTCCTCGGCACCGGCCCCCGACGCGTCCGAGCCGGCGGCGTCCCCGTGATGCGCGCCTGGGCCGAACACGGCCTCGGCGTCACCCTGCTGCCCCGCTTCGCCGTCACCGACAGCCTCCGCGCCGGCACCCTCGTCGAACTGGCCCTGCCCGTACCCGACCTCAGCCTGCGCCTCGTGTGGCGCAAGGACCGCGAGACCCTGCCCGAACTGCGCGACGTCCTCTACGCGGCCGCCCGCCCCTGAACAGCAGGAGACCTGGGAGACGCGTCCTCGTGCCCTGTGGCGCATCAGGTGGACGGCACCGCACGCACAGGGGCGCCCTCGGCCACGCCCCTCGTCACCGGGGGCGGCCGGGGGCCTCGTCGGGGGTTCACCGCGTGGCGGACGGGGGGCCGAAGGTGCGGGTGGCGATCGCGTCCAGCTTCGCGGCGAACGTGGCGGCCGGATCGGGGCTGAAGCTGTGCAGCGCCACGGCGGCGGTGACGATCACGTCGCACAGCTCGTCGGCGACATCGGCCGACGTGTGGGTGACGCCCTTGCGGGGGTTCTGCCCGGTCAGACCGACGTACGCCTGCCCGGCCTCGCCGACCTCCTCCGTGAGCTTGATCAGGCGCAGCGCCCGCTCGTGCTCGTCGCGGCCGTTCTCCCTGTCGAGCCAGTCGACCAGGCGGCCGATGGTCTCCCACTGCTCCGGGGTCATCTACGGGTGTCCTTTCGTGTCGTGGGCCGGGCACGGGCGGGTTCGGCGGCGACCGAGGCGGCGAGGACCATCCACGCCCCCGGCCGTGCCCGGTCCAGGATGAACCAGGCGCCAGGGCCCCGGGTGAGCCGGTCCTCGGGCCGGACCGGGAGGCCCGCGAGCGGACCGCCGGTCACCGGCCGGGGCGCCTGGCCATGACGACCACACCCGGCCCGCTGTACTCCTGCGGAGGGAGCCGGAGTTCGGCGACCGGGTGCAGCCCCGCCTTCTCCAACAGCTCCACGAGTCGTTCCGGCCGCCACTGGTACGTCGTCCACCGAACGGGGACGCCCCCGTATGCCTCGGTGCGCACCGCGTCCTCGTCCCCGACGTGTGTCCCGGTGATGAGGTGCCCGCCCGGATTCAACGCGCGTGCGAACAGGGCCAGGACGCGGGGGAGGACGTCACGGGGGAGGTTGAACGGTGACCACCACGCGAGCACGCCGCCGAGGGAGGCTTCACCGAGGTCCAGGTCGGTGGCGGAGGCGACAGTGAAGCGGCAGTGCGGATGAAGACGGCGCGCGTTCTCGATCATGCGGGGGGGAGAGACCCACCCCGGACACGTCGAGTCCCCGTTCGGCGAGGTACGCGGTCACCGTTCCGGGACCGCAGCCGACGTCGAGGACCGGCCCGAGCCCCCTCACGGTGTCCGCTGAAGGCGTCGATCGACGCCTTCAGCCAGGGATGGCGACGGATGTCACCGACCCCCGTGGTCACCACCATGTGGGCGTAGTTGTCGGCCACGCGGTCACAGGACTCACGCACCGCGTCGAGATCGGCAGGGCGGTCGATGGAGTGTGCGCGCATCCGCCAACGACAGTTCGGCACGGCCGACTTGGGACTGCTCCGGCCCGGGGCCGTCCTCGCGGGCGGCGGGAGTTCAGGTGGTGGCGTGTGGCTGTGCGCGGGTGAGGTGGTGCACCTGGGTCCGGTCGGTGTGCGGGGCCAGCAGGTCCCGCAGTTCGCCGGCGGCCGTCATGAGGAGGTGTCCGTCGCGGGTGGCGTGGAGGGTTTCGAGGACGAAGGCGACGTGGGTGGAGTCCTCGGTGACGCGGGTGCGGTGGGCGTCGCGGTGGTTCCAGTGGCGGGTCAGTACGTCGGTGGTGTCGGCGTAGATGATCTCGCCGGCCTTGGGGTGTTCCGTGGTGCCGGGTTCGCCGAGCGGGGTGAAGGTCTCGCCGCCGTCGGCGTGGCGGATGTCGACGTCCCCGGTGACGTGGTCGAGGTCGAAGGCGCCGGCGGGCAGGCCGTGGCGGACGGAGACGGCGTTGTAGGAGTCGACGGCCGGGTTGATCCGGGGCAGGGTGCCCTTCTTGGCGAACCGGCGTCCGAGGGCGTCGACGCTGGGCCGGACGCGGCGGGGGTTGGTGCCGAAGGAACGGTAGGCGGTGTGCCACGCCTCGATGCGCGGGTCGCTCTCGTCAGCGGGCTGCCAGGCGCCGTCGGCGAGCTGCCGCTCCAGCTCCTCAAGGGCGGCGGTGGTGGCGGGCCACGGTTCGTGGCCGCGCAGCCCGGTGGCGGTGACGACGGCGATGAGGGTGTCGGGGAAGGCGTCGGCCACGGCGGGGCAGAGACGGAAGGTCGTCATCGTGGAGGGTCCGTTCGGAAGGGGTGGGCTGGTACGGCGGGTTCAGGCCTTCCAGGGGCCGATGCGGTCCAGGCGGCGGCGCTGCTGGGCGGCCGTGGGCGCGTCGAGTCCGGTGCCGCGCTCGATGAGCCGGCGGGCGGTGTCGGTGCGCTGCTCCACGGGTTTGTGGTCGTCGTACTTGAACTTCGCGCGGACCTCGGTGACGTCCAGGCGCAGACCGCGGATGCCGGACAGCATCCGCCCGTAGGGCGGCCGGCCGGGGTCGATGGGGGCGTGGTCCCCTTCGGGCTGGAAGTGGGCCATCTGGCGGCGCAGCAGCTCGGCCTTGGCCGCCGGGTCCTCGATGATCGTGGCCCGGCAGGTGAACTGGACAGCCGCGTAGTAGCTGGTCGGAACGCCGTCGGTGGGCGGGATGCCGGGCTGGGCGCGCCAAGGGCCGGGGATGAAGGCGTAGTCGCCGGTGACGGTGAAGGTGACGTTCGGGTCGGCCTCGATCGTCTTCCAGACCGGGTTGGGCCGGGCGAGGTGGACCAGCAAGGTGCCGCCGTCGACGGCGAAGTGGGTGGGTACGACGACGGGCGCCTGTCCGGGCAGGCCGTTGACGCTGAGGATGCCGAAGTCGTGGCCGTCGGCGATCCAGGTCTGCCACTCGGCGTCGTCCAGGGCGGCGTCCCAGGGGTGGATGAGCACGTGCGGGTCCTTACGGGGCGGAGGTGCGGGAGGTCAGGTGAGGGCGAGGAGGCCGACGGCGACGGCGGCGGTGGATCCGCTCGGCGCGGACACCGCGGGCGGGCAGGACCGTGCCGGCCGGGTACAGAGTGGTGGTCACGGCGGCGACGGCGAGGTCACCGCTGCGGGCGGCGAGCAGGAACAGCAGGCCGGCGACCGGGTCGAGCCCCCGGCCGTCGCCGACATGGCGTACGCCGGCTTCTCGGGCCCCGGCCGCCGGAACACCGGCCCGGCCGTGGCCAGGGTGACGGGGCTGGACACGGCGCGGCCGGTGATCAGCGGGCCGACGCGACCGCCGGAGGGCGCCTGGTGCAGGAAGATCAGCCGCGGCGCGATGGCGGCGCCGGCGCCGAAGGCCGGCAGCGGCGCGGTACGCGAGGGGCGGGCGCTCCTCGCGTGCGCCGGGCCCGCCGAGGAAGCCGGCGCACCCGCACCGTAGGCCGGGGAACTGCCCAGGGCCGGCAGCAGAGCGATCACGGGTCATCCCTTACTATCAATGGAACGACTACACCGTACAGCGCACCGACCGGTAGTCGTCAACCGAACGACCGCGCGGTGCACTGAACTGATCCACTGCCGGAAGGGTGATGGCGATGGCCGAGACCGAGGCGGCGTTGCGGACGCTCGCGTACAACGTCCGCGCGGCCCGTACCCGCGCCGGGCTGTCCCTGGACGAACTCGGCCGGCGCGCCAAGGTCAGCAAAGGTGCCCTGGTCGCCCTGGAGAAGGCCCAGGGCAATCCCAACTTCGCCACCCTCGTCCGCCTCGCCGACACCCTCGGCATCTCGGTGTCCGCGCTGATGGAAGGCCCTGCCGAGGGCCGTGTCCGGGTCGTGTCCGCCGACGCCGTCATGCCCTTGTGGGCCGGGGAGAAGGGCGGCGAGGCGCGGCTCATGCTCACCACCTCGGGACCGGCCCCGGTCGAGGTCTGGCGCTGGAGACTGGAGCCGGGGGAGGAGTACCCCAGCCATCCGCACCAGCCCGGGGTCGTGGAGACGGTCAGCGTCACCGCCGGCCGGATGGTGCTCGTCGTCGACGGCACCGAGCATGCCGTCGAGGCCGGGCAGACGGCCACCTTCGACGGCGACGCCCCGCACACCTACCGTGGCGCGGGCACCGGGACCTGCCACCTGATCATGACGGTGCACATCCCGCCCGGCCCTGGCTCCGCGAGCTGACCGCCGCGGTGGGGCGGCCGCGCGGGACCGCGCCCGTCACGCCCGGCCGACGAGGTGGCGCGTCCGGGATCGCCGCTGAGCGCGCCGCCCCCGCACCCGGAGCACCCCGCCGCGAGGGAGGGGTGCCCGTCGGCGTCGAACCGGGTGCGACTCAGGAACCGCCGCGCTCGCGGGGGATCTTGTGGCCGGCCTCGATCGCCACCGGCAGCCGGTTCTCGGCCGGGGGCAGCGGGCAGGTGGCCAGGTCCGTGTAGGCGCACGGCAGGTTCGCGGCACGGTTGAAGTCCAGGACGACCGTACCGTCGGCGGCGGGCGGCTCCAGGGTCAGGGCCCGGTTGGCGGCGTAGGTGGTGACCCCGGAGGTCGCGTCGGTGAACAGCACCATCAGCCGGCCCGCACCATGGCCGGGGAACGCGGTCAGCGACAGCGGGTGCCCGTCCAGCTCGAACTCGATCCTGCCCGGGGCGTCGTACACGTGCTCAAGGCCCTCGACCGCGGCGCCCACGGTGGTCGGCCGTGGCGTGTCGAAGGGGATGTAGCGGCCCGTCACCGCCCAGCGCGGATCGGGGGAGTAGGCGGGCGTTCCCGTGAAGGCGGTGCGCAGCGGTGCGTCCGGGTGCCGGGGGCGTACGATGTCGTGCCCGCCGCGCCGGGCGATCTCGATGACGGCGTCCCCCCAGACCGCGTCGACGCCGCCGCGCTCGGGAAGCACGCCGAAGTGGTGTTCACCGTGCACCGGCGTTCCGTCGACGACCAGTTCCTCGCCGTCGTCGAGGTCCACGACGACGCCCTCGGGGCCGGTGCGCCAGGTACCGGGAGCGTCGGGGAAGCGCTGCGGCCGGTCGTCGAGCCAGTGCAGGCCGGTGATCGCCAGGAACCCGTGCGGGGCGGCGAGCCGGGCCTCTTGGGCGCGGTACCAGTCCAGCCAGTTCTCCGTGAAGGCGTCGCGGTCCGTCGTGGTGGCCTCGGTGGTCATGGGTTCTCCTTCGTCACGGGGTGCGGAGGGGGCACGGGGGCGGGGCCGGCCGGGACCTCGGCGCGACCGGCGTGCTCAGCGGGCCAGTTCGCCGAGGAGCCGCCAGGTGCGTCGGCGGTCGGCCTCTCCGGCGATCTCGGTGCCCGAGAACACGACCTCGGTGGCCCCGGCGTCGCGGTAACGGCGTACCTCGGCCTCGACGGTCTTCTCGTCACCGATCACGGCCAGGTCGGCGGCCCGTCGGCCGCCGGAGAGTTCGATGACCCGGGCGTAGGACGGGATCTGTTCGTAGAACGCGAGGTTCTCGGTGGCCTTGGCCCGCACCGCGTCGACGTCGTCGGTGACCACGCCGGGCACGAGGGCCACGATCCGGGGCGAGGGGCGGCCGGCGGCCTCGGCGGCGGCGGTCAGGGCGGGGACGATGTGGTCGGCCAGGGCGCGTGGTCCCGCCAGGTAGGGCAGGATCCCGTCCGCCAGCTCACCGCTGACCCGCAGCGCCTGCGGCCCCATCGCGGCGACCAGCAGGGGGACACCGTTCTCGGCGCCCGGTACCCGCGCCGGGACCGGGGTGGCGGCGGTGAGCAGTTCACCGTGGAAGTCGGCCGTGCCGGTCTCGGTCAACTGACGCAGCGCGGTGAGGAATTCACGCAGGCGGGCGACGGGGCGCTCGAAGGGCAGGCCGAAGCCGGCCTCCGTCAGGAGTTTCGTGCCCAGGGCCAGACCGAGGTGGTAGCGGCCGTGCGTGGCGGCCTGGGCGGTCTGGGCCTGGCTGGAGACCAGCAGCGGGTGGCGGCCGAAGACGGGGATCGCGGAGGTGCCGACGTGCAGTCCGGGCACTTCACGCCCGACGATCGCCGCGAGCTGGGGTGAGTCCGCGCCGAAGGTCTGGCCGAACCAGGCCGACGTGAGCCCGAACTCGGCGGCCTCGCGAGCCAGTTGAACGGTGGCGTCGACCTGGTTCGGCGCGTCGGACGCGTTGAGCGCTACTCCAACAGTCATGTCAGTCCAGAACGGGTGCCGGTCGGACCCGCATTCCGGTCCGGGTGTGACAGCTTCTTGTCAGTCATGTGTACGGGGTCCCGTCCGTGGCTCAGCTCGCCTGCCGCCGGTCCGGCGCGCAGCGGTGGGTGAGGGGTTCGCGCAGGCCGAGGTGTTCGCGGAGTGTGCTGCCGGTGTACTCGGTGCGGTAGACCCCGCGTTCCTGGAGTTCCGGGACGAGCAGGTCGACGATGTCGTCGAGGCCGTCGGGGATCAGGTAGGGCGTGACATTGAAGCCGTCGATCGCGCCGTGCCGCACGAAGTGGGCGAACTTGTCGGCCAGGGCGGACGGGGTGCCGACGTGCCCGCGCTGCGGGCCGAGCGCGATGACGGTCTCACGCAGCGACCAGCCGTACGCCTCCGCCTTCGCACGCCACTCGGCCACGACCGCGCGCGGGTCGGCGACGCGCCGGGCCCCGAAGGAGCCGTCGTTCTCACCGACGACCGGATCCTCCTCGGGCAGTGGCCCGTCGGCGTCGCGGTCGGACAGGTCGATGCCCCACAGCAGCCCCGCGATCCCCAAGGCCGTTGCCGGGGTGACCTGTTGCAGCCGGACCCAGCGCTTCTTCTCCTGGGCCTCCTCCTCGGTCGCGCCGAGGATGATCTCGGTGCCGGGCAGGATCCGCAGATCGTCCTCGGGGCGCCCGGCCGCCCGCAGCCGGCGCCGGATGTCGTCGGCGAAGGCCAGCGCGTCGTCGAAGTCGGTGCCGTGCGCGGAGAAGATGACGTCGGCGTTGCGGGCGGCGAAGTCGCGTCCCTCGCCCGAGTCACCGGCCTGGAAGATCACGGGGTGGCCCTGGGCGCTGCGCGGCAAGGTCGGAGCGAGGTCGACGTCGAACTGCGGTCCCTTGTGGCGCACTTGGTGCACGGCGCCGGGCGTCGACCAGGCCGGCGCGCCCGCGGAGCCGGCGACGGCGCCGTCCTCCCAGCCGTCCCACAGGGCGCGGGCCACGGTGAGGAACTCCTCGGCGCGCCGGTAGCGGTCGGCGTGGTCGAGGTAGCCGCCGCGGCGGAAGTTCGCACCGGTCCAGGCGTTGTCCGTGGTCACCACGTTCCAGCCGGCGCGGCCCTCGGAGAGGAGGTCGAGGCCGGACAGACGGCGGGCCAGATCGGCGGGCTCGTTGAAGGTGGAGTTGGAGGTCGAGACCAGACCGATGCGGCGGGTGACGGCGGCCAGTGCGGCGAGCTGGGTGATGGCGTCCGGCCGCCCGGCCACGTCCAGGTCGTGGATCTTGCCGTCGACCTCGCGCAGCCGGAGCCCCTCACCGAGGAAGAACGCGTCGAACAGGCCCCGTTCCGCGGTCTGGGCGACACGGCGGAAGGAGGCGGGGTCGATCTGGGAGCCGCTGTCGGGGGCGGACCAGACGGTCCAGTGGTTGACGCCCTGGAAGAACACCCCGAAGTGGAGCCGGGCGTGCGGCAGGGGGACGTCGAGGGGATCGGTGCGGGTCATCGGGCGTCCTCCTGGGCGGCCGGGGCCGCGGTGGCGAAGCGATTGCCGGGGCGCTCCAGACCCAGGGTCGAGCGCAGGGACGTACCGGGCAGCGGACGGGCGACGAGCCGCTGACCGGACAGGGCGGGCAGGACGAGGCGGGAGAGGACGGGCAGATCCTCGTCCAGCACCAGCGGACGCAGCCGTACGCCGTCGACGTGACGGCTCAGCTCGGCCAGGAGGCCGACCAGCCGCTCCGCGGAACCGATGTGCCGCAGCCGTCCCCGGTCGCGCCAGGCCGCGTGCCGTTCCAGGTCGGCGACCCGCTCGGCGGCCGTGGCCTCCGGGGTGTCCAGCGCCACCTCGACCTCGGCGAAGACGCGGGGCGTCCCGGCGCCGGCGGCGGCCGCGGCGACCGACGCGAGGTCGTGCCCTTCGACGAGGGCGATGTCGAGCTGTGCGGGGGGAACCCGGTCCGGCCGCCCCAGCACGACGAGCTGGCCCTGGGGCGGGCGCGGCACGATCGCCGGGCCCTTGACGGTGTACGTCTCACCGGTGAAGTCGATGTAGTGCAGCCGCTCGCGGTCGAGGTAGCGGCTGGTGGCCACGGACCGGATGACCGCGTCGTCCTCCCACGAGTCCCACAGCGCGCGGGCCACCTCGATCCCGTCGGCCGACTCCCGGGCCCGTGCCCCGGCGTCGGCGACCAGCGGGCGCCCCCAGGCACGGGCCGCCTCCGGACGCTCCTCCTCCGTCACCACCCACCCGGCGCGACCGGCGGAGATGTGGTCCAGGGACGCCAACTGACCGGACACGTGAAAGGGTTCGGCATACGTCAGCGGAACGGCGGGCGCGATACCGATGGTGCTCGTGGACGCCGCGACGAAAGCCGCCCGCTCCACCGCGCCGATGCGGCCCACCGGATCCGGCGAGGTGCCGGGCGGCAGCACACCGTCGTCCAGGGTGATCAGGGTGAACCCGGCGTTCTCGGCGATGGCGGCGACCTCGGCCACGCGGCGCGGGGTGAGCAGCCGATCGGGGGAGTGGGCGGCGCGGCGCCATGCCGCGGGGTGGGCGCCGTCACCGTCGATCTCGACGGCCAGGTGCAGGGCAGGGCCGGACAATGGGGTTCCTTCCGGGGAACACGCACGATGACTCGCGGCACAGGGCCGCGACGAGACGGCCGGCGGGGCGGCCGGCAGGGGTCAGGTGTGTACGGAAGGACAGACGGCGGAAGAGGTGCGGCAGTAGTCGACGTGCCGCCGGATGATGAGCCGCGCACCGGTGCACGCACCGCGCGGTGCCGCGCCCAGTACGTGCATCAGAGCCTCCGCCCGTCAGGAACTTTCCCGTTCAACGTACGTCGTCGGCCCGGGTGAATGTCAAGGTCGCCCCTGGCAGGTGGGCGTCTCACCGGCTGGGACGCATGGTGGACGCCTCCTTCCGGGTGTGCTTTCATCCGACCATGGAGACCACTGGCCCGGCGCACACGGTGCTGCTCGACCCGTTCTGGGTGAGCCGCCGAGCCGACCAGTTCGACCAGGTCTGTTGCTGATCGCCGTTCGACGGCTCGCTATCCCGCCCTTCTCCTTCCGCCCCGCATCCTTCCCTCGCCGCCGGCCAGCCCGCGTCCGGGCGTGGTGGTGAGGCGACGCGCGCGTCCGCCCTGCCGCGCCGGCGCCGCGCAGACCGTCCTGTCGGCGCTCGTCGGACCGCGCACCGCCCCGTTCGAACTGACCAGCCCCACCGCGCCCGGGGTCACCCGGACCTACACCAGCTGGAAGCAGCTCTCGGACGAGACGCCGACGCCCGGGTCTTCTCCGGCATCCACACCCGGTCGGCCGACGAGGCGGGGCTCACGCTCGGCACGGACGTCGCACGGTACGTCCTGCGCCACGCGGCACGGCTCTTCGCCCCACGCTGCCCCCTCGTGGCGCTCACCGGCCCCGCATGTCTGAGCGACGTGGTACGAGCGCACCCGAGGGGAACCCTGGCCGAGCCGCAGTGACAGCGGCTCGGGCCGATCGGCGCGAGGTGTCGATGCCGGAACTCCCGGCTCAGAAGTGGCCGCCGATGCCGAAGCTGCTCGGCCACGTGGTGACGTGCGGGGTGGACGTCCGGCCACTCGACGGCGACGGCTCCTCGGGCGGCCAGGGATCCGGGCGTCCCGCTCGCTTCGCGACCGTCCGGAAGTGTTTGTGCTTGTACCGGTAACGATGCTCGGCGAGGACGGCGCGCAGCTTCGTGCCGTTCGGGTCTTCGCGGTCGTACCGCTCGAACTGCTCGGTGAGGAAGAGCAGCGGGAGCAGTTCCCGGTCGTCGTCCTCGGGCAGGTAACCGGCGTCGACCACGGCCGCGACCGCCTCCGGCTTGAGCTTGATCGCGCGGGCCAGGACGGCCCTGCGCATACCCAGGCGTCGGAGGTCCTCGACCGAAGGGCTGTTCAACGGACCGAGGTCGCGCAGGGACCGCCGTACAGCCGCGGCCACGTCGTCCGGCAGGTCCGTGTTCAGCGTCGCCAGGACGCGCTTGATGATGGCGTCCTCCCTGATCCTGGACTCGTCGACGGAGCACGCCAGTTGGAGGACCCGCCCGTGCGGATCGGCCTCGCGATAGGCGGAGAACTGCCGGGTGAGCAGCAGGAAGAGGGGTGTGCAGGCGGGGTCGGCCGGCCGGTACCCGGCGTCACGGGCCGCGGCGATCGCCTCGGCGTCACCGAGCATGGCCTGGTCGCACACCGCCGTGACACCCTCTCGGGCCGACAGGTTGCGCAACGCGCGGCGGCATCGGTCGTGGAGGTGTTCCGGCAGCCAGGTGCCGAGATACTCCAGCAGCCGTACGGCCAGGGCGCCTTGTTCGAACGCGGGCAGCAGATCGGGCCGGTCCTTCAGAAGCGCGAGCAGGGCCAGGTCGATGTCCTCGGGCTGGGCCGGCGGCCGAGGCAGGTTCGGGTTGGCGGAGACGATCTTCAGGAACTCATTCGGCTCGCCCCCGAGCCACAGGTCGCACCGGGTGTCGCGGCCGGGCGGTGCCGCGCCGATGTAGGAAGGACCCAGCCGCGCACGCTGCCGGAAGTCGGCTTCCAGTGCGTCCAGCAGGCCGGGCTGGTCGGTGACGGACAACAGGTCGGCCAACCGTTGGCGCAAGCTGAGCTCGGGTAACCTCAACGCGGCTTCAACCAGCCCCGGAACGTTTGGATCGCCGCCCATGCGCACGCCGTTCGGTGGGTCGGCGGCGGTCTGCGGAAGACAGGCGGTCAGCCGGACCTGCGGCCGGTACGGGGACGTGGGGTCGTCCTCAAGCAGGAACTCCAGCACCGGAACGACCCGCTCCGTCCGCTCGTGGTTGCCGAACCTGAAGTGCGCCACCGACAGCAGGAACCACGCGCCGCGCCACACCTCGTCACGCTGGGCTCCGCCGGCCGCCCACCACCGGTCGATCCGCTGACGGGCCCGGCTGTTGCCCTCATAGACGGCAGCGGCCAGCACCTCCTGACCACGTTCCTGGGCGCCCCGCCGACGGAACCTCATCGCTCCATGATGCATCGCCTGCCCACCGACGGCCATGCCGACGGCTCATATCCACAGCCCCAACTGGATCGCAGCGAGCCGACGTTGGCCAGGGCGGGCCCACGTCAGGACCCGGCCGCACGGCTGGCGTGCGCGCGCCGGCCGCGTGAACACCTGCCACCTGCAAGGCGCTTCGTCACATCGAGCGAACGGAAAACCCTTTCGGCACTGTCAGTGGCGGCTGTTAGCTTCATGCGGTTCGTGTCGACAACGAGCGTCGATCGCTCACGGAGGAGACCTACGTGACCAGGTTCGCAAGGACAGGCAGGAGCAGACGGACGGTGGTGGGGGGCTGTGCGGCGGCACTGCTGGCCATCGCTTCCGGTACTGCGAACGCGGCGGACAACCTGCCGCCGAAGCAACCGCTGGTCCAGGACCTCCAGTCACAGGGCAAGGCCTGCGCCACCGGTGACGACACGCCGTACGTGTCGGCGCCGCCCAGGCTCAGTGCCCTGCTGTACGACCCGGAGGAGGACAACCAGCCCTCCGAGTTCAGCCCGGTGCAGGGCGAGTTCGAAGCCTGGTGGACGGACCCGGCAGGGGCGGAGCAACGCCGTACCTACACGACCACCACCTTGCCGTCGGGCTCGCGGCATTACTGGACGTTGCCGGACGACATACCCGCGAACACGGTCGTCTCCTGGCATGTCCGCGCAAACGACGGCCAGGCGAAGTCCGCATGGAGCGATGAGGGCGACGGCTCGGTCTGCTCGTTCGTGTACGACGACACGAACCCTGAGAAGGCGGCGATCAGCTCCCCCGAATACCCCACGCCCGAGGAAGTGTTCTGGGTGGACGGGGTCGGCGTCTACGGGCACTTCACCATGGACTCGCCCTCCGACGACGTGGTGTCGTACACGTACAGCTTTCTGGACGGCCCTCATGGCACCGTGTCCCCCGAGCGGCCGGGCGCTGCCGTGACCATCCCCTATTTGCCGCTCACGTCAGGGCCCAAGGACCTGACGGTCCGCGCGATCGACCGGTCCGGCCGCAGCAGTGGAGAGTCGCGGTACAACTTCAACGTGAAGTCCGGGCGTCCCCCTGTCGCCCGCTGGAAGCTGGACGACCCGGCAGGTTCGCGCACGGCCTCCGCCGAAACGGGCGCCCCCGCCCGGGCCGGCACCGGAGTCACCTTCGGCGTTCCGGCGCCCCCGGGGACCCGGACCACCGCCACAGTGCGCCTCGACGGCAGCGGCCACGGCTTCCTCACCCCGGACGCCGCGGCCGCCGACACCAGCAGGTCCTTCGCGGTCAGCGCCTGGGCGCGCCCCGCGGGAACCAGTCGGACCATGACCGTCGCCAGCCAGGACGCGGACGAGCGGCCCGGCTTCACCCTCGGGCTGCGCACCCCGGGCAGCGGGCCGGCCTGGTCGTTCACGATCGGGGGCGCGACGGTGTCCGGCGGCGCGCCCGAGACCGGAGAATGGGCCCATCTGCTCGGGCTGTACGACGCCGAGACGGGTCGCGCACACCTGTACGTCAACGGTCATGAGGTCGGCAGCCCGGCTGAGGCGACTCCCGCCGCGACGTCCGGCGCGTTCCAGATCGGACGGGCGCAGGGTGCCACCGGATACCGCGACCGGTGGCAGGGCGACATCGGTGACGTACAGGTTCACGACCGGGTCGTCGTACCGGGCGAGGCGGCCGAACTGGCGCGGCGAAAGCCGGAGTCGCTCGGCCACTGGTCGCTGGAGACCGAGGCGGACGGCGCGAGCCCCGAGCAGTCGGGCGGCGCACCGCTGCGGCTCGGCGGGGGAGCCTCGATCCACCGCGCATCCGACGACGCCTGTCTCCCGGAGGCCGACCCCGACTGCACCTACGAGCCGCCGGCCCTCGTCGGCGAGGGGCATCTGCACCTGGACGGCGAGTCCGGATACGCCGCTGCCGACGGACCCGTCGTGGACACCGGGGACAGTTTCACCCTCGGTGTCGTCGTACGCCTCGCGGACTCCGAACCGGCCCACCCGATGACCGTGCTGTCGCAGGCCGGTGAACACACGGACGCGTTCAAGGTGCGTTACGAGCCGTCCTCGCACACCTGGCAGCTGGTGATGCCGGAGAAGGACGAGGCCGGAGCCCACGAGACGGTGGTGTCCCAGATCGAGGGCGCGGACGGTGGCGAGGGGGCGGGCCACCGTCTCGCCGTGACCTACGACGACGGTACCGACACGATCAGGCTCTACCTCGACGGTCAGACGAACGCCGAGGCCACTGCGAGCCTCCCCAACGGCTGGCACAGCACCGGTGCCCTCCAGATCGGTAGGGGCAGAGCCGGTGACGGCTGGGGCGAGTACCTCCACGGTGACGTGGACGAGGTCCAGGCCTACTCCGGTGCACTGCGGGACACGGACGTAGCGGGCCTCGGCTGGGAGACGGATCCCTGCCTGTGCGGAGCCCTCCGCGCTGAGCCCGGAGCCCGCTGATCCTCGACGGCTCGCCGCATCCTGGTTCGGCGGGCCGTCGCCTGGTCGTGTTGGACCAGGTGCCGGTCTGCCGCCCGCCGCACGTGGCCGGATGCGGGGTGGCGAGGGTTTCGGCGATCCGATCCGCCGCCCCGGTGCCGGAGGTTGGACGGGAGGGACATCGTGGGGCAGCGGGGCTCCGGACGGTGTCGGCCTCCAGTGCCTCCTCGGCGGCCCGGGAGCACCGGGAGGACGACGTGTCCGGATCGGGGACGAGGCTGGTGCGCGGGGCCCGCCGGAAGGAGACTGCGGACACACGTCACCGGTGAGCGTTCACGCGGGGGCGTCGCCGGGGCACATGTCGCCTGAATCAGGTGACTGCCCGGCGATAGATCTGCCGTGAGCCGCCTTCCGGGCCCGGATCAGTGGCTTCGGCCGGCGTGAAACCGAGACCTTCGTAGAAGGCGCGTGCCCCGCTGGCGGCAGCGCCCGGGTGGTCGGCCCCGAAGGTGATCACCTCGATGCTGCCTGGGCCGAGTACGAACCTGCGTGTCGCGTCGGCCATCAGCGCCCTGCCGACGCCCTGTCCGCGTGCCTTCTCGGAGACGACGAGCCAATGGACGTGGTAAACCGGGGGCTCCGCACCGAAGAGCAGGCCGCCGAGGAGCGCCGATTCCGAGGAGAGGGCGACGAGCGCCGCAGACTGGCGAATGTGCGTGTCCACGGCGCTGTGGAAACCAGGGTCCTCGACCATCGGGCCGAACCAGTGCTCGACCTGGGCTGCCAGGTCGAGAAAACGGGGGAAGTCCTGTTCTCGCGCGAGTCTGACGATCACCCGAGCAGTCTGACAGACGAGGCGAACGTTGCCTGACGCCGCCCTGCCGTCCACCGATCGGCGCCCGCACACGGGGTGGTTGAGTACCCGGTCGGCCCGTCCGCTTCTCCCACTCCCGGCGGAGCAGAGCCGCGCAGGCGCCCTGGGGATCGCCCTCCGCGACATCCCGCTGGATGAGTCGGCGTACGAAGGGGAGGGCGAACCGGCTGAGAACTTCGAGGAGTGCGACAGGTGTTTCAGCGGCGAAGCATCCGGGAGCCGGAGATCGCGACGAGGACCGCGGCGAGGGTGACAAGGCCGACAAGCACGGCGACCGTGGGCCAGACCCTGAGCGCGGCGGCGGTGAGCAGCGGCGGGATGGTCATGCCGGCGTAGGCGATGAGGAAGACGCCGGCGAGCGCCTCGCCTCGACGCTCCGCGTCCGCGACCGCTGCGACGGTGTTGAGGGCGGCTCGGAACAGGATGCCGATCCCTGCGCCCGCGACCCCGCCGCCGATGAGGAAGAGCGCAAGCGAGGCGACGATGGCGGCGACGCCGATGCTCCCGAGCCCGAGCGCGGCGAGCGCGACGGCGTGCCCGATCTGAGGGCGTGTCGCCAGCCGCACGGTGACGGCCTGCGCGAGGGCTGCCGCCATGAAGACGACGAACGGCGCCAGGCCGGCGAGCAGGTGCGAGTTCAGCCCGAGGAGACCCACGAGGAAGGTCGAGGACAGTCCCATGAAGGTGCCGAACACCGCGAACGCCCCGAACGCCGCCGCTCCGGCCGCCCAGAACGCGCCCCTCCCGGCCGCCGGCACCGCGACCCGCTGCGGCCGGTAGGCGGGGCGCTCCTCGCGGCGCTCGACCGTCTCGGGCACGAAGGCGACCAGGATCCCTTCGACGACCAGGAGGACGGCGAAGACCACGTAGGGCGCGACGAGGGGGCGCGTGGACCATGTCGCGATGAGCCCGCCGATCAGGGGACCGAGGCCGATCCCGCCGAGGTTCGCGAACGTCGACACGAGGGCGACGCGGCCTTTGGCGTGGTCGGCCGCCGCGCCGAGCTCGGAGAGGTGCGCAGTCGCCGTGGCGGTGAGGACGCCGACGCCGAGTCCGCTGACGAAGCGGGCGACGAGGAGGCCGGCGACGTCGTTCCAGACGAGGAAGACGATCGCGGCCAGCAGGTTGATGAGCAGCGAGCCGAGGATCACGCGTCGGCGCCCGAGCCAGTCGGAGACATGGCCCGCGAGATACAGGCTCAGCATGACCCCGACCGCGTATGCGGCGAAGACGATGGTGAGGACCATCGTGGGGAAGCCGTCGCGCTGCTGGTAGATCGCGTAGAGGGGCGTCGGGACGGCGCAGAACGCGAGCTCGGTGCCGAAGGCGAGCGCGATGATCCAGAACCCCGCCCCATGCGGGAGTCGTGCGGTGGCTCCGGTCCGGGCGGGAGCCGCTGTTGTCGTCATTCCTCCATGCTCGACACCTCCTCCCATCGCGTCCAACGCATACTCTTGGTCACAGTCATCGATGCGGACGATGGAGCGGGTAGGCACGGAGATGGAAACCCGACTGGTCGAGTACGCGATCGCGGTCGCCGACGAGCTGAGCTTCACCCGTGCCGCGCAACGGGTCTACGCGGCACAGTCGACCGTCTCCGCCGGCGTTCGGGCGCTGGAACGAGAACTCGGCACCACGCTCTTCGAGCGGGACCAGCGAGGGGTGCGGATCACCGCCGCCGGAGAGGCGGTGCTGCCCGCGCTCCGCACACTCGCCGACGCCGAGGCGCGCGCCCGCACCGCGGCCGATCCGCGAGGCGAACTGCGGGGCGAACTGCGCATCGGGGTGTTCTCCAGCGTGAGCTACCTCGCGATCCCGCGCGTCATCGGCGCCTTCCACCGCGAACACCCGCTCGTCGACCTCCGGCTGCGCGCGTCTTCGTCCGGCTCGGCGGAGCTCGCCGACGCCGTCCGGCGAGGGCGGCTCGACCTCAGCCTGTACGGGCTTCCGGCGGCCACCGCCCCGGACCTTGCCGTGCACCGGCTCGCCACAACGCCCTACGCGGTCCTCGTCGCGGCCGACCATCACCTCGCCTCGCGCCCGGCACTGGCGCTGCGAGACCTCGCCGAAGAGCGCTTCGTGGACGCGCCCGTCGGTTTCGGCAACCGGGACGTCCTCGACGCCGCGCTCAGCGCACGCGGGGTTGTGCGCGACATCAGGGCCGAGGTCACCGAGACCCACTCGATCCCGGTCTTCGTCGCGGGCGGCCTCGGCATCGCACTGCTTCCCGAACTGCTGATCCCGCCGAGCGAAGGCATCGCAGTCCTCCCTCTGAACGAACGCATCACCTGGGACTTCAACGTCGTGACGCGGACCTCGACCGGCGCAGCCACCGCGGCTCTGCTTGAGCAGTTGCTCGCGGCCTATTGACCCCTTCGCCCCGGTCACTCCGGCGAACGCCGGTGGGCGTCGCGGCCGCGGCCGGGGGCCGGGCGCGCTCAGCCGGTTGCGCGTCGGCCCGAGCCGCTACGCCAAGCCGCCGTCAGCCCGGCGGTGACGTCGGGTGGGGAACGTGGGTGGGGGACAGGTCGGGGCGGGCGCGGTGCCGGCGTGCGGGGTGGCGCCGCCGGCCGGAGCGGTCCCGGGCGATGTCGACGCTGACTTCCACCGCCGGCTCGCATTCCACCAGCGTGACCTCCAGCCGCTCCCGGCTGCCCCGTCCGGCGGAGAACGACCAGCCCGTCCATGGATGCCCGCGCCGCCCGGCAGTCAGCGGGCGGGCGACCGTGGCGCCTGCCGCACGGGTGAGGGCGGTGGTGCGACCTACGTACGTGAAGCGGCCCTTCTCGTCGCACCGGCCGAGCGGCAGCGTCCGCGGGGCCGTCAGGGAACCGGTGACCGCGCCGACGACAGCCTCACTCGTCTCGCGGACTTCTGCTTCGGCCCGGGAAACGTGAAGCTGCCCGCGTCCGCCCGGAGTCGCATGGTGACTTCCGCAGTTGCAGCCCGGTGGCCGGCCAGGCCCCTGGTGGCTGCGGCGCGGGCACCCTCAGGCGGGTTTCTGGGAGGCGGCTGCGTCGGGGTGCAGGTCGCCGAGGGTGAGCTGGTGCGCCGGGGGATCGGGGAGGACGACCTGCCGGGTGAGGCGGAGGTCGGGGCCGACGTGGAGCAGTTCGCCGGGCTCCATCTCGCGCCAGTGCGGGTTGTCGTCCATACGCTCGCTGGCGACGACCACGGCGGGGTGCTCGGCAAGGTGAGACGAGTGGATGCGCATGCGGCCGTGGGTGCCGCTGTGGTCGAGATGCCGGTTGCCGTGCTGCCCGCCCGCCTGGCGCTGGAGGACGTAGAGGTGGTGGGTGTTCGGGTAGCGCAGCGCCCACAGTTCCTCGCGGGTGATGAGGATCAGGTTGATGGCGTAGACGGGCAGGTTGCCGGCGATCCATTGGGCGGCGTGCCGGATGCCCTCGGTGACGTCACCGCCGTGCCGCCGTGTCTCCCGGGTGACCAGGGCGAAGAACCGCTCGGAGTCGGTGTCGCCTTTCACGAGTGACCGGTCCTCGCCCAGGTGCTCGTCGAGCTTGTCCAGGCCTTCGATGACCCCGTTGTGGGCGAAGAGACGCTCGTCCTGCTCGAAGGGATGGGTGTTGCGTACGTCCAGGCTGCCGGTGGAGGCGAAGCGCACGTGGGCGATGAAGGTTGCCGACTCAACCTCGCGGGCCGCCTCGGCGAAGGCACGGTCGTCGTAGGCGGCGACGGGGGACTTGTCGATGCGCGGGGTGCCTTCGGCGGTGAAGTAGCCGAGGCCGGTGCCGTCGGGCTCGCGGTGGCTCTGTCGGCTGAGACTGTCGGGGGCGTCCAGGAGCCAGAAGGTGGCGCGGGTACGGCGCGGGGCGCTGCTGAGGCCGAAAAGACGGCACATGGCATTCCTCCAGAGGGGTCGGCCGGCCCTGAACGCATACCGCGGGGTGGCCCTGCCTGCGCACGCACACGGAGCCGAACGGGTGACCTGATCACTGGCCGTCTGCGTATACCGCGTGGGCGGGGCGCTGGTGTGCTGAGACGGTGCGGGCCGCGTGTCATGTCCAGAGGCTGGGCGCGGGTCTCACGGGCCAAGGCATACGGCATGCATCCGACCGGCATTCCTTCACCCGTCTCACGTCGGGGGGCCAGGTCACGCGGTCTCAGGAGCGTGGCTCCCTCAGCGGCTCGGGGACTGCGACTGCGGTCCGGTGGTCTTGGGGGCCGATTGTTCCGTCTGCCGTGGTGCGGTCAGGTCGAGGAGGAGCAGGGCGTCGTGGTCGGGGGTGCCGGGTTCGGCGGTGTAGACGCCGATGCGCTGGCCGGGGGTGCCTTCCACGTGCAGGGACTGGGACGTGAGGGTGAGGGTGCCGACCTGCGGGTGCTGGAACGTCTTGTGAGCGGGTTTGCGTCCGGTGACCTCGTAGCGTTCCCACAGTCCGGCGAAGTCGGGGCTTTTGAGGAGGAGTTCGCCGACGAGGTTGGTGAGGTCGGGGGCGTCTGGGGCGGTGCCGGCGACGGCTCGCAGACGGGCGACGCAGGCGGTGATCTGACGGTCCCAGTCGGGGAGCAGGTCGCGGGCCGCGGGGTGCAGGAAGAGGTAGCGGGCGAGGTTGCGGTGCCTGACGGGCCAGTCGTCCAGGCCCGCGTACAGGGCGAGGCCGCCGGGGTTCGAGGCGAGCACGTCCATGCTGCGGCTGATGACGTAGGCCGGGTTCGGACGCAGCGACTCCAGCAGCAGCTTGAGGTGGGGACGCACGGTGCGGCTGGGCGCGGGCGGTGGTTCGGAGACGTAGCGGGCGGCACGGGCGGCGAGCTCGCGCAGGTGCTGGTGCTCCTGGTCGTCCATGCGCAGGGCGCGCGCCAGGGAATCCAGCACGGCCGGGCTGGGGCGGGTCTCCTTGCCGCGTTCCAGACGTACGTAGTAGTCGATGCTGATGCCGGCAAGGGTGGCCAGCTCCTCGCGGCGCAGGCCGGGAGTGCGGCGTATGCCGGCGCCGACGGTCAGGCCGACGTGCTCCGGGCTGGTCTGGGTCCGGCGGGCGCGCAGGTAGCGGCCCAGCTCGGCGCCTTCGCTGTGCGCACTCTGGGATGCCATGACTCCAGTCTCACGTGTCGCGGATCCGCCGCGCAGCCAGGAGGGGGGCCCTGTCATTACCCCCGAAGACCTCGCCCTGCCACACCGGCGCGATCCGGGCCAAGGTGAAGGAGCAAGACGCCGGCACCCCGAGCGGCACGAGTGGTCAGCGCAGGCACAGCCTGCCTGCCTGGACGACGATGGGGGTGCCGTGCGACGCCACGACGCGAAGAGGGCGAGATGCGGTACATCAAGCTGCGTGACCTTGAGGTTTCCCGGATCGGGCTGGGCGCCATGGGCATGTCCCACGGCTACACCGGATCGGGCACGGACGACGCGGAGTCGATCAGGGCCGTGCACCGGGCGCTGGAGCTGGGCGTCACCCTGATCGACACCGCTGAGATCTACGGCCCCTACACCAACGAGGACCTGCTGGGCAAGGCGCTGAAGGGCCGCCGGGAGCGGGTCGTGCTGGCCACGAAGTTCGGCCTCGTCTCGCACGGCGGCGACGGCCCCTGGAACCTCGACTCCAGCCCGGCCAACATCCGAACCGCGGTCGAGGGCTCCCTGAAGCGGCTGGGCACCGACCACATCGACCTGTACTACCAGCACCGGGTCGACCCGAACACGCCGATCGAAGAGACTGCCGGCGCCGTGAAGGAGCTGATCGACGAGGGCAAGGTGCGCGCCTTCGGACTCTCGGAGGCCGGCCCGGACACGATCCGTCGCGCCCACGCCGTCCAGCCGGTCACCGCCGTCCAGTCCGAGTACTCCCTGTTCACCCGCGGTATCGAGGAGCGGATCCTGCCGGTGCTGCGGGAGCTGAACATCGGCCTGGTGCCGTTCTCCCCGCTCGGCCGGGGCATTCTGACCGGCACCGTGCGCTCCACCGACCAGTTCGACGAGGACGACTTCCGCCGCGGCAACCCCCGTTTCACCGGCGAGAACTTCCAGCACAATCTGGCGCTCGCCGACGAGGTCAAGGCCCTGGCCGACGAGGCCGGTGCCACGCCCGGGCAGGTGGCGCTGGCCTGGCTGCTGGCCCAGGGCGACGACATCGCCCCGATCCCCGGCACCAAGCGCGTGGCCCGGGTCGAGGAGAACACCGCCGCCGACGCCGTCACCCTCACCGCCGAGCAGCTCGACCGGCTCTCCAGCCTGCCGCCTGCCGCCGGCGCCACTCACACCGAGGCCCAGGCCCGGATGCTCGAACGCTGACACCGCCCGTTGCAGCCCCGGCCCACCCCTCTTTTGGAGCGATCCCTCTCATGCGTGCAGCAGTGATGTACGGAGCCGGCGACGTCCGCGTCGAGGACCGGCCCGATCCCAAGATCGTCCAGCCGACCGACGCGGTGGTCCGCGTGGTCGCCTCCTGCGTGTGCGGCAGCGACCTGTGGCCCTACGGGTCCATGCCCGCCACCGACACCGGCCGCCCGATGGGCCATGAGTTCCTCGGCGTCGTCGAGGAGACCGGCACGGACGTGACCCGCCTCAGGACGGGGGACCTTGTCGTCGCACCGTTCACCTACAGTGACAACACCTGCGACTACTGCGCCAAGGGCCTGCACATCTCGTGCCGCAACGGCGGCCGGTACGGCTTCGACGGTGTCGACGGTGGTCAGGGCGAAGCCGTCCGCGTCCCGTATGCGGACGGCACCCTCGTGAAGCTGCCGGTGGCCGCCGACGACTCCACGCTGCTGCCCTCGCTGCTGGCGCTGTCCGATGTGATGACCACCGGCCACCACGGCGCCGTGACCGCAGGGATAGGCCGCGGTGACGCGGTGCTGGTCGTGGGCGACGGTGCGGTCGGCCTGTGCGCGGTCATCGCCGCCAAGCGGCTCGGCGCCGAACGGATCGTGCTCGCCGGACGCCACGAAGCCCGCACCGATCTGGGCCGCAGCTTCGGGGCCACCGATGTGGTCGCCGAGCGCGGCGAAGAGGGCATCGCCCGCATCCGCGAGCTGACCGGCGGCGTGGACAAGGTCATCGAGGCCGTCGGCACCCGCCCGGCCCTCGACACCGCGCTCGGCGCGGTACTCGACGGAGGCACCATCAGCCGCCTGGGCGTCCCCCAGTACGAACAGGGTCCGATGGGACCGGCCGAGTTCATGCGCAACATCACCCTGACCGGCGGTGCCAGCCCCGCCCGCGCCCACATCCCGGAACTGCTGCCCGACGTCCTGGACGGCACCATCGCCCCCGGCCGCGTCTTCGATCACACCTTCCCCCTCGACCGGACACCGGATGCGTACCGGGCCATGGCCGGCCGTCAGGTCCTCAAGGCCCTCATCCGTCCCTGAACTCGAACCCGTTGCCCGGCAGAGGACTTCCGCCCAGCGACAGCCCGGGCGACTGGCCGGCGCCGCCCCCACCTGTCTCGATGTCCTGGCCGGCCGGATCTTCGCGCGGCCAGTGCTGCGACGAGTCCCGCCGTTTCTGTGACCGCAAGCGCTCGCGCGCTTGACATCTCCGTCAGGAATCGGTGGGGACGTGGTCGCGCCAGCTGTGCCGGGGGGTGAGGCCCAGACGCTCCTTGGCGGCGGCGTTGGAGAGCAGGGGGGTGCGGGCACCGAGGTCGCTCCTGACCGGCACGTGGGGAAAACGCGCCTTGATCAGGTCGGGGGTGGGGATGGCATGACGGTGTCGTCGGCGACGATGAGGAAGGTCTCGAACCCGCGGGGCTGGTAGTGCAGGGCCTTTTCGATCGCGGCGCCGGTGTCACGGCCGTCGATGTAGGGCCACAGGTCCCAGCTGCGCTCGTCGATGTCGTCGGCGAAGCCCGGGTAATCGGCGCACTCGTCCTCGTTCTGGACGTAGGACAGGCGCAGCGCGCTCACCCGCAGCTCGGGGTCGTTCTTGGCGTACTCCTCGGCGATCTGCTCGATGACCACTTTGCTGAGGCCGTAGGCGTCGCGGCCGCGGCGCGGAGAGTCCTCGTCCAGCGGCAGACAGGTGATCGACTCGTCGAAGGGTACGCCCAGGACGGTCTCGCTGGAGGCTACGACGATGTCGCGGAGCCCGAGCCGGTGGCACGCCTCGAAGACGTCGTAGGCGGCGGTGACGTTGTTCTTGAAGTCTCCGCGTTGCTGTACATGCGGGGGTGGGGGATCGCGGCGAGGTGGACGACGACGTCGAAGGCGCGGTCGACGGTGTCGCCGCGGATGTCCCAGCCGACCGAGCCGGGAGCGTCGAAGGTCTGTCCGTAGTCGGTGAGGTCGGCAACGATGGAGAGGATGTCGTCACGGCCGGGCGGCTGCCGGTCGATGCCGACCACCTCGTGCCCGGCGGCCACCAGAGCGTCGACGGCGTGCCTGCCGACCTTGCCGTTGCAGCCGGTCACGGCGACGCGAAGAGATTCCTGCGGGGACATGATGCTCCGTTCCGGTAGGTCCTGGTGGGGTGGGGATGGCGCCACAAGTCCGCCATCGGCAAGGGACAGAAGAGGTCGGCGCGGAGCGGACAGACGCCGGCACCCTGGCCGCGCAGGCGCTCGGCGACGGTGTCGATGGAGTCGCCGCGGCCGGTGCCGATGACGTCGTGGCCGCGGGAGGCGAGCCGGCGGGCGATCTCGGTGCCGATGCCCTTGGAGGCGCCGGTGACGGATGCGAGGGGCCGGTTCGCGGGCGTGGCAGGCACGATCACTCCTCGTCCATGAGCTGTGCGAGGGGAGGCGGCGGGGCCGCCGGCCCGGGCGGAACGCCGCGGTGGCCTACGCGTGGGGGGAGTCCTGTCCGGCCGCCTGGTCCGGTCGCGGCTGGGCTGCGTCCTTGCCGACGGGGGCGGACTGGGCGTACCAGCTGGCGAGGATGCGCAGTTTTTCGAGGTCGTCGTCCGTTTTGCCGGCGTAGACGAAGAGGATCTGGTCGGGGTCGCCGGGCAGGGAGAGGGCTTCGTAGGTGATGTCGAGGCGGCCGACGACGGGGTGGTCGAACCGTTTGCTGCCCCAGGTGCGTTCGACGACGGTCCGCTCGGCCCACCAGGTGCGGAACTCGGGGGACACCGAGCGCAGTTCGGCGACGAATTCGGCGATCCGCGGGTCGTGGGGGTTGCGGCCGGCCTCGGCGCGCAGCACCCCGGCACCCTGGGCGCCTCGACCAGCCAGCCGACGTCACCGTCGACGGCATCGTCATCCACCCCACCCGCCAGCACTGGTGAACCCACCCCCAGCCCCACACGGAAACGGAGCACACGCATGAGCAGCACCGCCTCCCCCCGCCCGCTCGCCCTGGTGACCGGGGCCTCCGCGGGCATCGGCTACGAACTCGCGACGCTGTTCGCCATCAACGGCTTCGACCTGATCGCCACCGGCCGCGGCGAGCACACCGACCAGGCAGCGGCCGACCTCGCGCGGCACGGCGTCCACGTCACACCCGTGCGCGCCGACCTCTCCCAGAATGAGGGTGTCGAGACGGTGTGGCGAGCGGTGCAGGAGACCGGCCGGCCGCTCGACGCCGCGGTCCTCAACGCCGGCCGCAGCATCGGCGGCGCCTTCCTGGACACCGACCTCGACGACGAACTCTCCCTGATCCAGCTGAACGTGGCCTCCGTCGTCCACCTGGCCAAGCACGTCGCCCGGCACATGGCCGGCAACGGTCGCGGCCGCATCCTGATCACCTCGTCGCTGTCGGCGACCCTGCCCACCCCCTACGAGACCGTGTACGGGCCCTCCCGCGCCTTCACCCGCATGTTCGCCCTCGGGCTGCGCGAGGAACTCAAGGAACACGGTGTCACCGTCACCTGCCTCATGCCCGGAGCCACCGACAGCGACTTCCACGCCCGCGCAGGCATGAACAACACCGCCTTCGGCCCCGGCATGAAGAAGAACAACCGTGAGCAAGTCGCCCGGCAGGGGTTTCTCGCCCTGATGAACGGACGTCCCGAGGTCGTCGGAGGTGACGCCGCCACCAAGCGCACCGCCATCGAACACCGCTTCCTGCCCGAGACGTACAAGGCCGCCCGTCACGCTGCCAAGGCCAAGCCGCGTCCTGAGCACTCGTAGGTGAACCGTCCGGGCAGCTGGACCTGGACGAGATCGCGCCCCTCCGATGCCCGGCGCACCACCTCGCGCGAGGCGAAGGTCGTCCGATGCCCGATCGTGATCCACGGGTGTACAACCCCGTGTGCATCACGGCTGTCTGAGAACGCGCCGGAGGATGAGTGGTCTCCGGAGGATGAGTGGTCTCCGGCGCCTTTCGGTACAGAGATCGGGGATCAAGTGGGGAAGAAGCTCTGGAGAGTTGTCGTGGCCGGTGGCACGGCCGCTGTGGTCACCG